>NZ_JBIVRQ010000007.1:0-203068 GCF_044755745.1 Micromonospora sp. NPDC092111 | reverse complement strand
CCCTGGTCGAGGAGTCCCGCCTGGCCCGGGTAATGCGGCCCTGGTCGAGGAGTCCCGCCTGGCCCGGGTAATGCGGCCCTGGTCGAGGAGTCCCGCCTGGCCCGGGTAATGCGGCCCTGGTCGAGGAGTCCCGCCTGGCCCGGGTAATGCGGCCCTGGTCGAGGAATCACGCCCGGCCCGGGTAGCCGCGGCCCGGTCGAGGAATCACGCCGGGTGTGGTAATGCGGCCCTGGTCGAGGGATCCTGCCCGGCCTGGGTAACGCGGCGCCGGCCGAGAGGAATGCTGCCCGGCACGCCCGGGTAAGCCGGGCCGTGGACAGCGGACGGATCAGCGACCACGGATTCCTCGCCGACGGGCGCAGCGCCGTGCTGGTGGACCGGGACGGCTCGGTCAACTGGTGGTGCCCCTCCCGCTTCGACGGCCCATCGGTCTTCGGCCGGATCCTCGACGACCGGGCCGGGCACTGGTCGATCGCCCCCGAGAGCGACGCCCGGGTGGAGCGTTCCTATCTGGACGACACCCTGGTGCTGCGGACCGTCTTCACCACCGACAGTGGGGTGGTCGCGTTGACCGACGCGCTGGCGTTGGAGCCGGGGGCCCGTGGGCACGACATCGGCCTGCGCTCGCCCCGGGTGCTGGCCCGGGTGGTCGAGGGGCTCTCCGGCGAGGTGCCGGTGCGGATCGACTACCGGCCCCGGTTCGAGTACGGGCAGGTCACCGCGTACCTGATGGAGTCGTCCGGGTCGATCGACGCGGCGGCCGGCGCCTGCCGGCTGAGCCTGCGGTCGGACCCGCCGCTGACCTGCCGGGACGGCAACGCCACCGGGCGGGTCACCGTCCGGGCCGGGGACACCCTCCGGTTCACCCTCGGGTACGCCCCGACCTACGACGCTGCCGGTCCGGCGCTGCCCGACGCGGACCGGGTGGTGGCCGACGCGGTGGCCGGTTGGCGTTCCTGGGCCGGTCTGCACGACTACCAGGGCCGCTACCGGGACCAGGTGCGGCGCAGCGCGATGGTGGTGCAGGGCATGACGTACCAGCCCAGCGGGGCGGTGGTGGCGGCGGCGACCACCTCGCTGCCGGAGGAGTTGGGCGGCGACCGCAACTACGACTACCGCTTCGTCTGGGTCCGCGACTTCAGCCTCACCCTCCAGGCGTTGTGGCGGGCGGCCTGCCCCGACGAGGCGAACCGGCAGTTCTCCTGGGTGGCCCGGGCGATGGGCCGGATCGACGACGGCCGGGTGCCGATCATGTACGGCGTGGAGGGCGAACGGGACCTCACCGAACACGCCCTCGACCACCTGCGCGGGTACGCCGACAGCCGGCCGGTGGTGGTCGGCAACGACGCGTGGAAGCAGCGGCAGACCGACGTGCTCGGCGAGATCCTGGACGCCGCCTGGCTGATGCGGCACTACCTGGACCCGATGTCGCCCGACGTACGGCACCTGCTGCACGCGCTGGCCGACCAGGCGGTGCGGGACTGGCACCGGCCGGACGCCGGCATGTGGGAGGCGCGCGACGCCGAACGGCACTACACCTCGTCGAAGGTGCAGTGCTGGACCGCGCTGGACCGGGCGGTGCGTTTCGGGCCCCGGATCGGCGACCCGGCCGACCTGGCCCGCTGGGCGCGGGCCCGCGACGAGGTCCGGGCGGCGGTGCTGGAACGGGGCTGGAACGACCGGCTCGGCGCGTACACCGGGGCCTTCGACTCCGACCGGCTGGACGCCTCGGTGCTGCTCATGCCGCTGGTCGGCTTCCTGCCGGCCGACGACCCGCGGATGCGCGCCACGATCGACGTGGTGGAGCGCCGGTTGTCCCGCGGCGGCCTGCTGCGCCGTTGGGACGGCGACCCGGCGGGCTTCGTGATCTGCTCGTTCTGGCTGGCGAGCTGCCTGGCGCTGGCCGGTCAGCGGGACCGGGCGGACCGGCTCTTCGGGCAGCTCGCCGACCGGGTCAACGACCTCGGGCTGTACGCCGAGCAGATCGACCAGGCCACCGGGGAACACCTGGGCAACTTCCCGCAGGCGTTCTCGCACATCGGTCTGATCAACGCCGCCGGCCGGCTCACCGAGGTCGACGAGCGGCACCGCGACGTCGCGGCACGGTCGCGGCAACCCGTGCCGACCGGCACGGGACCGACGGAGGGAGCACGCTGATGACCGGACGACTGACCGGCAAGACCGCCCTGATCACCGGCTCGGACTCGGGCATCGGGCAGGCCACCGCGATCGAGTTCGGCCGGGAGGGCGCCGACGTGGTGGTGCACTACCTGCACGACCACGCCGGGGCGAACCACACCCGGGCCGAGGTCGAGAAGGCCGGCCGGCGCGCGGTGGTGGTGCAGGGCGACATCAGCGTCGAACACCAGGTGGAGGCGATCTTCGACGAGGCCCTGGCGGAGTTCGGCGCACTGGACGTGCTGATGAACGACGCGGGGGTGGACGCCTCCGGCATCCCTGTCGCCGACCTGGACACCGAGACCTGGGACCGGTGCATCCGTACCAACCTCTACGGCATGTTCTTCTGCGCCCGCCGCTTCGTCCGGCACCGCCGCGACCAGGGCGGCCACGGGAAGATCATCAACATCACCTCGGTCCACCAGGAGGTGGCCCGGGCCGGCGGCGCGGACTACGACGCCAGCAAGGGCGGCATGCTCGAACTGGCCAAGAGCCTCGCCCTGGAGGTCGCGCCGATGCGGATGAACGTCAACAACATCGGACCCGGGATGGTGCTGACCCCGTTCAACCAGGAGGCCATCGACAACCCCGACTACCTGCACGAACAGGTGCAGAGCATCCCGTGGAAGCGGGCCGCCGAACCGGCCGAGATCGCCAAGCTGGCCGTCTTCCTGGCCAGCGACGACGCCGACTACGTCACCGGGTCGACGTACTTCATGGACGGCGGCCTGATGCAGAACCAGGGCCAGGGCGCCTGACCGGCGGCCCGTACCGAGCAGCGGGTCCCACCCGGGGGGAGAACGGCCCCGATGCGCGCGGCGACCCGCGCTGACACCCACCGACCCGCAGCGACGGCCGGGACCGGCCCGCGTCGCTCCCGGCCGACCACCCCGCCGGCCACCTACGATCACCTGGTGGATTCGGGTGTGATCGTGGTGGGCGCCGGCATCGCCGGGGTGGCCTGCGCCGGTGAGCTGGCGCGGGCGGGGATCCCGGTGGAGATCCGGGAACGCGGCCGGGTGCCCGGCGGCCGGATGGCCAGCAGGCGCTTCGACGGCCGCCCCGCCGACCTCGGCGCGGCGTACCTCACCGTCGACGATCCGGACTTCGCCGAGGTCGTCGGGCGGTGGCAGGCCGCCGGGCTGGTCCGCGAGTGGACCGACACCTTCGTCGCGTACGGCCCGGACGGCCGGCGCGAGGTGCCCGGGCCGGTGCGCTGGGCCGCCCCGGGTGGGCTGCGCTCGCTCGTCGAGGAGCTGGCCCGGGACCTGCCGGTGACGGTCGACCGGCTGGTGATGACCGTCGCGCCCGGCCCGGTGGTGGACGGCCGGAGCTGCGCCGCCGTGGCGCTGTGCATGCCCGGCCCGCAGGCCGCGCTGCTGCTCGACCCGGCGCTGGCCGGGGCCACCCGGGCCGCGCAGGGGCAGCGCTGGTCGCCGGCGCTGGCCGGGGTGCTGGGTTTCCCGAACCGGCGGTGGGCCGACTTCCGGGGCGCCTTCGTCAACGAGCACCCGGTGCTCGCCCTGGTCTGCGACGACGGCGACCGGCGCGGCGACGGCGCACCGGTGCTGGTCGCGCACACCACGCCGGAGTTCGCCGCCGGCCACCTGGCGCAGCCCACCGCCGCCGGCCCGGCGATCGAGGAGGCCGTCCGCGACCTGCTGGGCCTGCCCGAGCCGGCCGAGCTGACCCACGTGCACCGGTGGACGTACGCCCGGCCCGTCGGGCCCGGCCCGGACGCCGGGTTCCACCTCGACGACGACGGCGTCGGGCTGGCCGGGGACGTCTTCGGCGTACCCCGGGTGCAGACCGCCTGGCGCTCCGGGCGGGACCTCGGCCGGGCCCTGGCACGGCGACTGGCCGGTGGCTGACCGCTCGTGGTGCGGGTGCCGGTGGTCCCGGTCCCCCAAGCAACCCGGCGGAGCGTGGGGGACCGGTCAACCTCGGACGCCACCGAGCGCCGGCTCGTCCCGCCGGCTCCGCTCCGACGGGTCGCTGGTCCGCTCTCCGGCCCGGTCCAGTAGCTGCATCACCGGGGTGGCCGCGACCCCGTGCACCACCACCGAGACCACCACCACCAGGCCGACCGTGGCCCAGACCAGGTCGGCCTGCGCGAAGTCCGCCTTCGTGGTGGCGTACGCCAGGTAGTAGAACGAGCCGACGCCCCGGATGCCGAACAGCGAGATCACCCAGTGCTCGGCCGGTCGGCCCGGCGCACCGCGCAGCGACAGCCACCCGAACAACGGCCGGATGACGAACACCAGGGCCAGGCCGACGGCCGCCGCCGTCCAGGTGAGCGGGGCCAGCAGACCGGTGATCACCGCACCGCCGAAGAGCAGCAGCAGCAGGACGGTCAGCAGCCGCTCGGTCTGCTCGGCGAAGTCGTGCAGCACGGTGTGGAACTCGTGGGTCCGCTCGGCGGCCCGGATCGCCCGGGCGGCGACGAAGACGGCCAGGAAGCCGTACCCGCCGGCCACCTCCACCAGCCCGTACGCCAGGAAGGTTGCGGCCAGCGCGAGGAAGCCCTCGGCGTGCCGGGCCAGTCGCAACTCGCTCGGGGCACGGAAGAAGAGCCGGCCGAGCAGCCAGCCGATCAGCAGCCCGCCGCCGACGCCCACGGCCAGCTTGTAGAGCACGTCGACGGTGAACCACTGCGCGAACCACCCGGCCGGGGCCAGCCCGCTGCCGGCGACGGCGATGGCGGCGTAGACGAACGGGAAGGCCAGCCCGTCGTTCAGGCCGGCCTCGGAGGTCAGCGCGAACCGCACCTCGTCCTCGGAGTCCTCGACGTCGGTGGGCTCGCCGACCTGGACGTCCGAGGCGAGCACCGGGTCGGTCGGGGCGAGCGCCGCGCCGAGCAGCAGCGCGGCGGCCGGCACCAGGCCGGCCCACCACCAGCCGAGCAGGGCCACCGCCGCGATGCACAGCGGCATCGCGATCGCCAGCAGCCGCCAGGTGGACGACCACCGCTTCCCGCCCAACGGCCGGTCGAGCTTCAGGCCGGCACCCATCAACGCGACGATCACCCCGATCTCGGTCAGGTGTGTGGCGACCTGCGGGTACCTCAGCGGGTCGGGCGCGGGCAGCCCGAGCGGGAGCGCGAAGACCAGCATCCCAAGGCCGAGGAACGCTATCGGCATGGACAGCGGGCGGCGTTCCAGCACCCGGGGAAGGATCCCGGCCAGCAGGGCACCCACGCCTACCAGCGCGAACTCGACGTCGACCAGCTCCACCCCGACCACCTCTCGCCCAGCCCGGGACGCCCGGGCGGAGGTGGGGACTGTGCCCCGTGGCCCGGGGAGCTAAGCCTGGTCGGCGGTCCCGTCCTGCCGGTCGGTCAGGCGGGGAGCAGGATCTCGAACCAGACCGTCGAGCCGCGTACCGTCGGGTCGGTGCCCCAGGCGTCGCTGAGCTGCTCGATCAACCCGAGCCCCCGGCCCCGGCTGCTCAGCGTGTCGGTCTGCGCCCGGGTCACCGTGCCCCGGGTTCCCGAGTCGGCGACCGACACCAGCAGCCGTTCCGGGCTGAGGTCGATCTCCACCCGGGCGGCGGTGCCGGCGTGCAGCAACGCGTTGGTGGTCAGCTCGCTGGTGCAGAGCACCGCCGCGCCGATCACCGCCTCGGGGACCTGCCACTCGGTGAGCTGTGCCGTCATCCAGTGCCGTACCCGGCTCGGCGCGGTCGGCTCGGCCGGCATCTCCATCCCGGCCGAGCGGCTGGGCTTGAGCGCGTGCTCCACCGCGAGCACCGCGACGTCGTCCTCGGTGGTGCCGGCCACCGCCCCGGTGGCCACCGCGCAGAGCGCCCGAGGGTCGCCGCCGGCCGCGCCGGCCACCGCCGTGGCCAGTGCCGCCAGCCCGGTGGTCAGGCTCTGCCGCCGCCGCTCGACCACCCCGTCGCTGTAGAGCAGCAGGGTGTCCCCGGGGCGGAACGGCACGGTGGCGGTGCCCGGCCGGCAGCCCAGCCCCAGCGGCGCGCCGGCCGGCACCTCGACGAAGGTGGTGGTCGCCGTGCCGTCGGCCGCGTACCGCCGGATCAGGGGTGGCGGGTGCCCGGCGCTGGCCAGGGTGAGCTGGCTCCGGTCGGCGTCGATCACCCCGAAGACCACGGTCACGAAGAGTTCCTGGCTGCCGGTCTCGGTGCCGAGGCTGGCCACCAGCCGATCCAGCCCGGCCAGCACGGCGTCCGGGTGCGGGTCGGTCAGCGCCAGCGCGCGCAGCGCCGCCCGGACCTGCCCCATCCGGGCGGCGGCCTGCACGTCGTGCCCGGCGACGTCGCCGAGCACCACGCCGAGGCCGCCGGAGGGCAGCAGGAACGCGTCGTAGAAGTCGCCGCCGGCGGCGTTGCCGTCGACACCCGGGGCGTACCGGGCGGCGATCCGCAGCCGGGGCAGCGCCGGAAGCTGTTCCGGCAGCATGCTGCGTTGCAGGAGCTGCGCGGTGCCGTGCTGGGTCTCGAACCGGCGGGCCCGCTCCGCCGCCTGGCCGACCAACTCCGCCGAGGCGGCCAGCAGCGCCCGCTCCGCCGCCGACCAGCCGTGCGGGGCCTGGTGGCCGACGGAGATGCCGCCACGGATCACCGACGAGCGCAGCGGCAGGGCGGCCAGCGAGCGGATCTTCTGGTCGTGCCGGTCCACCGCGCTGTCCCGCAGCGGCTGGCCGTCCCCGGCGAAGAACGGCACCCCGCTGCGGGCGGTCACCACGACCGGTTCGGAGGTGTCGGCCGGGATAGGCCGCCACAGCGGCGGTAGCCGCTCGTCGGCCTCGTCCAGCAACTCGCCCCGGATCCGCCGGACCGTCCGCCAGGCCGCGCCGTCGTCGACCGCGAACGACACCCGGTCGGCGTCGAAGGAGTGCAGCGCGTAGCGCAGGGTCACCCGGGCCACGTCGTCGAGGGTGAGCGTGCCGGAGAGCGCGGCGGCGAAGTCGGACAGGCTCTGCAACTGCTGGGTGAGCTGGGTGGTCTGGGCGGCGACGGTGAGCACGGCGACCACCCGGCCGGTGCTGTCCCGTACCGGGGAGTGCCCCCGGGTGAAGACGGCGTGGTCACCGGTGGCCGCGAGGTGCCGGTCGACCGGCAGCACCGACTCCTTCTGGAGGAAGGACTCGCCGTGCCGGTAGGCGCGTTCGATCACCTCACCCACGCCCGGGACGTGCCAGAGGTCGGCGAAGACCTCGGGGGCGGGCCGGCCGAGGGCGCCGGGGTGCCGGTCGCCGAGCAGCTCCGAGTACGCCTGGTTGTAGACCATGACGAAGTCGTCGCCGTAGTAGAGCCCCATCGGCACGGGGCAGGACAGGATCGCGTCCACCAGGGCGCGGACCGCCCCGTCCCAGTCCTGCCGGGCGCCCAGCGGGGTGTCGGTCCACGGGTGGGCGAGCACGGCGGCGGCCACCTGCGAGACCGCTGCCGGTCCCGGGGCGGCGGCTGGTGACGTCGGGGTCCGTCCGACCGTGCCTGGCATGTCCGCAGCCTAGCCGGAGCTGTCCCGAGGCGTTCCGATCATGCCCCGCGACGCTCCGGCGGCCCCGCCGGCCGGCGCTGTTCGTGCAGGTCAGGGGGTATTTCAGGAGACATGTCGGGAAATTGCTGATGGTCTGCACGGCGTGCCCCTGCGGTCACCGGGTAACCGGGCGGCGCAGTCCATTGGACAGGAGGGACATCATGCCGGAAACCCTTGCGGTCAGGCAGGTCGACATCGGCACCGCCCTGACCGACATGTGGCGGTCGGTGCTGCTCTTCATCCCGAGGGCCGTCGCGTTCATCGTCATCCTCGTGGTGGGCTGGCTCATCGCCCGCGCGGTGCTGAAGATCGTGGACGCGGCGCTGGAACGGGTGGGTTTCGACCGAGCGGTCGAACGGGGTGGCGTCAAGCGGGCGCTCGAACGCACGAAGTACGACGCCAGTGACATCCTGGCGAGACTGGCGTACTACGCGGTGCTGCTGTTCACGCTGCAGTTCGCCTTCGGGGTCTGGGGCCCCAACGCGATCAGCGACCTGATCCGGGGGGTGGTGGCCTGGCTGCCACGCGCCTTCGTCGCGATCGTCATCGTGGTCGTCGCCGCGGCGATCGCCAACGCCGTGCGGGATCTGGTCTCCGGTGCGCTCGGCGGCCTGTCCTACGGCAAGGTGCTGGCGGACCTGATCGCGGTCTTCATCCTGGCGCTCGGCGTGATCGCCGCGTTGAACCAGGTCGGCATCGCCACCACGGTCACCACGCCGGTCCTGATCGCGGTGCTCGCCACCGTGGCCGGCATCCTGATCGTCGGGGTCGGCGGTGGTCTGGTGAAGCCGATGCAGGCCCGCTGGGACGGCTGGCTGGACCGCGCGGCCGAGGAGTCGCGGGCGGTCCAGGAGCACCGTCGGGCCCGTTCGGCCGGGCAGGGCGACATGAACCGGCAGATGGCCGACCGGGCCGGCGAGCGGACACAGCACATGCCGCGCGTCGACGAGGCCCGGTCGATGGCCGGTGGCCAGGGCACCTACCAGTCCGGCAACGCCGGCGACCAGACCCAGCAGTTCGGTCGTCCGGGAAGCTGAGTGGGCGTCACGGGGGAGGGTGTCCGCGCGTGGTGCGGACGCCCTCCCGTCGTGCCCGGTGGCTCAGGCGCGGTCGAGGTGCCGCGGGTCGAGCGTGCGGGCCAGCGCGCAGACCGCGAGCAGCCGGGTCTGCACCCAGTCCGGCTCGGCCCAGTCGAACGCCCCGCCGGGGAGCAGGCCGTGCTCGACGGCCGTCGCCCGGACCCCCTCGGCGTACCCGGCCAGCGTCGCCGGGGTCAGCGGCCGGCGGTCGCCGTCGAGGCTGTCCCGGACCGCCGCGGCGTGCTGGTCGACCAGCGCGAGCAGACCCGGGCGGGCGGCGGCCACGGCGAGGCCGGGGGCACCGACCGACGCGGTGAGCAGGGCAAGGCTGGACCGCGCCGCGCTCACGGCGGTGCCGGTCGGGCCCTGGGGGTACGGCGCTCGCATGAAGACCGAGGCTAACCACCGGGTAACCGGGGTGCCCTCGGCCGCTCGGCCGGTCCCGGGTCCCCCTCCGGCCGGTCGGCCTCCGCCACCGGGATTGACCCGGCCCACGGCGGGCAGAAGGAGAACCGCGCGCACCGGGCGCGTTCGGCACCACGGAGGTACGGATGGGACAGCACGAGGACGGCCCGGACCGCCGGCACCGCCGGCCCGACGGCGTCAGCGACCAGACGGTGGCCGCGCTGGGCCGGCTCAGCGAGGCGCTGGAGACGGTGGAGCGGGCCCGCGGGCACCTCTACTCGATGCACCAGCTCATCGGCCACGCCGACCTGATGCTCGACGACGCGGTGGCGCAGTTGCGCGCGGCCGGCCACCACGGGATCGCCGACCGGGTCGTCACCGAGCTACTCGGCCGCAACGTGATCGCCGGGCGCTGGACCTTCCAGATCGTCGAGGACTTCGACGACAGCTACTACGACCTCTTCCGGACGCTGGACCGCGAGGCCCGCGACGAGCTGGTCGGCGGCCGGCGGCACCTGTACGAGGCGGAGATGAAGGAGCGGCGGCGCACCCCTGGCCGGCCCGGGCACGAGGCCCGCCCCGGCGGGACCGACTCAGGTGACGGGTGACCCGAGCAGGACGGTGCCGGCGCAGGGCAGGACCTTCAGCCCTGCCGGCGCGCATCCCTGCCTGCGCGCATCCCTGCCTCCGCGCATCCCTGCCTGCGCGCATCCCTGCCTCCGCGCAGCCCTGCCTGCGCGGCTTCGTCGGGGTCGTCAGCGGTGGGCGCGGGAGGGACGGGAACGGTGACGTTCCGTCGGTGGGACCGATGCCGTCCGTCAGTCGGCGGAGGTGGCGTCGGCCGGGCGGCGACGGCCGGCGTCGTCGGCGATGATCACGGTGGCCACCATGAGGGCGACGCAGAGGCTGAACAGCCACGAGTCGTCGGTGGCGAACCTGGCGGCGACCGGGGCCTGGACGGCGGCGAGCAGGAAGCCGAGCCAAGCCAGGCGGCGCTGACGTGGGGTGAGGAAACCGGAGCCCTGTTGCATCCCGAAAGTCTTGCGCGATCACCCCGGCTTGCCGTCCCCCGAACGGTGGATTCTGGATGTCCTGTCCGGATTCCTGCCCGTCCGGGCGTGGCATTTTGCCGATTCGGTGGAGGCGACGGTCACATCGACCCGTTCTCGTTGATGCGGCAGGATGGGGCTTCGTGTCCGCTGCCCCGCCCCGTGCCTCCCTGCTCCTCCTCGCCTACCTCGCCTTCGTCAGCCTCGGCCTGCCCGACGGGTTGATCGGCGTCGGCTGGCCGTCGATCAGCGCCGACTTCGACGTACCGACCGGGGCGGTCGGCCTGGTGCTCACCGCCGGCACCGTCGGCTACCTCACCTCCAGCGTCCTCGCCGGGTTCACCCTCGCCCGGCTCGGCGTGGGCCGGCTGCTCGCCGGCAGCACCCTGCTGGCCAGCCTGGCGCTGACCGGGTACGCCTCGGCCCCGGCGCTGACCGTGATGATCTGCTGCGCGCTGGTGCTCGGCCTCGGCTCCGGCGCCATCGACTCCGGCCTCAACGCGTACGCGGCCGGGGCGTTCGGCCCGCGCCACATGAACTGGCTGCACGCCTTCTTCGGCCTCGGCGTGGCGATCGGCCCGCTAGTCATGACCGCGATGCTCAGCACCGGCGCGGGCTGGCGCTGGGGGTACGCGGTGACCGCCGCCGCCCAGCTCGCCCTGGCCACCGCGTTCGCGTTCACCGTCCGGGCCTGGCGGGAGCGGCCGGCGGGTACGACCCCCCGACCCGCCCCGGCCGACGCCGGGCCGCTGCACGCCGACGACCCGGCGATGCCGGACGGGCCTCAGGACAGCCCGATCCCCGCACCGGCCGGTCCGGCCGTGGACGCCCGGCCGCCGTCCGGTCCGGCCGTGGACGCTTCGGCCCTGGGCGGTCCGGCCCTGGGCGGTGCGGCTGTGGACCGTGCGGCCGTGGCTGGTGCGGCCGTGGGCGGTGCGGCCGTGGACGCTTCGGCACTGGGCGGTGCGGCCCTCGACGATCCGACACCGCACGATCCGACACCGCACGATCCGGCATCGCATGTTCCGGTACCGGCCGCTTCGACGCCGGATGGCCCCACGGCGGGCTCCGCGGGGCAGGGGGAGTCGGTCGCCGTGCGGGTGCGGGAAACGCTCCGGCTGCCCGCCGTCTGGCTCGGCGCGCTCGCCTTCGCCGTCTACGTGGCGATCGAGGTATCCGCCGGGCTCTACGCGTACCTGCTGCTCACCGAGGGGCGGGGGCTGGCCGGGGCGACCGCCGGGATCTGTGTCTCCGGGTACTGGGGCAGCCTGTTCGTCGGCCGGGTGGTGCAGGGGCTGGTCGCCGAGCGGCTCGGGACCGGGCGGGTGCTGCGGGGGAGCCTGCTGGGGATGGCGGCCGGGGCGGTGCTGGTCGCGCTTCCCGCGCCGGCCTGGGTGACGGTTGCCGGTCTCTTCGTCATCGGTTTCGCCGCCGCGCCGGTCTTCCCGCTGCTCACGCTCACCACCGCCGAACGCGTCGGGGCGGCGCACGCCGACCGGGCCATCGGCGTCCAGATCGGGGCCGCCGGGATCGGTGCGGCACTGATCCCGGCCGGGTTGGGAGTACTGCTCGGCGACATCTCGGTCCGACTGCTCGGCCCGGTGCTGACCGTGCTGGCGGTGGCGCTGCTGCTGGCGCACGCCGCCGCGACCCGCCGCCCGACCCCGCCGGTCGCCTGACACTCCGCCCGACCCCGCCGGTGGCCTGACACTCCGTCTGGCCACGCCCGGTGGCCTGACACTCCGCCTGGTCCCGGCCGGTGGCCTGACACTCCGCCTGGTCCCGGCCGGTGGCCTGACGACTCCGCCTGGTCCCGGCCGGTGGCCTGACACTCCGCCTGGTCCCGGCCGGTGGCCTGACACTCCGCCTGGTCCCGGCCGGTGGCCTGACACTCCGCCTGGCCCCGCCCGTCCCGTGAGCGACGCGGCCGCCTGACGTCGGGCGCTGCCCTGACCCGCGTTGATCGACTCCAGATCGCCGATATGGCGGCATCTGCGGACCGGGATACCGCCATATAGCCGAAACGGAGTCCGGGACCTAACCGGCCGGCCGGCGGCGGCGGGCGGCGGCGGGCGGCGGCGGGCGGCGGCCGGCGGGGCCGGCGGGGTGGTCACATGGTGTCGGGGCCGGTGCGTCCCGTCGTGGAGGGGCGGTAGGCGCGCTCGGTGTCGGTCATCTCCCGCCGCTCGGCTGCCGGGCCGGCACCCCGGTCCACCGGCTCGGCACCGTGCCCGAAGGCGGCCTCCTCGCCGGCGTCGTTGGCGGTCGGATCGTCGCCCTGCCCGTCGATGGTGGACCGGGCGATGGCCCGGTCCAGCTCCTCCAGCGGCGTCTTCTGCTCGTCCCGCCAGACCCTGTCGTCGTTGTCCGTCATCCCATCGCGGTACCCCCGGCGGATGATCGCAAACGGCCACCGGCTGTACGGAGTGACTCGTTGACGCCATCAGCTCGACAGCGTCCTAACGGCCACACCGGATCCCCCGCCCAGCGCATCGCCAACCGCCCCTGGCCGGGCGGACCGGGCGTCTCCGGCTCGATCGAGGACGGCCGCCGGGGCGATCCGGCGGCCGTCGGTGGACCTGGTGTCCGGGGGAGCGATCAGGGCTGCGGACGGTCGACCGACCCGCGCCAGGCGCCGGTCTCCTGACCACGCCGCTCGATGAACTGCTTGAACCGCTCCAGGTCGCCCCTGGCCCGGCGGTCGACCACGCCCAGCTTGTCGCCGGCCTGCTCGACCACGCCGTGCGGCGCGAAGTCCATCTGGAGGGTGACCCGGGTGTTGTCCTCGTCGAGCCGGTGGAAGGTCACCACGCCGGCCTGCTGGGTGCCGCCGGTCGACTTCCAGGCCACCCGCTCGTCGGGGAGCTGCTCGGTGATCTCGGCGTCGAACTCGCGCGTGACCCCGGCGATCTCCACGGTCCAGTGGGTCATCCGCTCCGACAGTTGCCGGACCTCCTGGACCCCCTCCATGAAGTGGGGGAACTCCTCGAACTGGGTCCACTGGTCGTAGGCCGTCCGCACCGGGACGGACACGTCCACGTGCTCGATAACTCCGCTCATCAGGGATCCTCCTCTACCCGCTGGTGGCTCGCCGGATCGTGGTCGATCCGGTCACCAGCGCGTCGTCTCGTTGCGGTGTCCGAGTGCGGCCCACACCTCGGACACCGTGCGGTACCGCGTACCGTCGGGCAGCCGTTCCAGCGCGGCCACGAGGTCGTCGGGCGCCTCGTTCTCCCGGGCGTTGGCGACCAGCGCCGTCCGGTCCCCGGGCAGGGCCGTCATCGTGATGAACCGGCCCAACCGGCTGCGCGCCTCCACGTCCTCCGAACTCATCCCCTGCGGGGTGCCGGTACGCAGGTCGCCCGCCGGCGCCGTGGTGGTGCCCGGCTGGTCCTCGCCGGAGGGTTCGGGGTCGCGGAACTCCTCGGCGCGCGAGCCACCGATGCCCGGCCCCTGCACGAGGCCGCTCACCTCCTGGCTCATCTGGTCGTCGATCCTCGGTCCGTGCTTGCTGCTGCCACGTTCCATGCCCTGTGTGCTACCCGCGCCGGCCCCCCGGAAACGCCGCACCCGGCACCCGGTCACGAACCGGCGGCGGCCTTCGGCGGGAGCACCGGCTGGCCCGGGTCCGCCGCGCCCGCCTGCAACATCCGTCCCCGCTGCAACTCGGCGTTGATCTGCACGCCGAACATCAGCGCCGAGTTGGACAGGTAGAGCCAGACCAGGAAGGCGATCACCGCGCCGAGGCTGCCGTAGGTGACGTCGTACGAGCCGAAGTTGGCCACGTAGAGGCCGAAACCGAACGAGGCGACGACCCAGCAGACCAACGCGACCGCGCCGCCCGGGGTGAGCCAGCGGAACCGGGGCTGGCGGACGTTCGGGGCGATCCAGAACAGCAGCGACAGCAGCGTCATCATCACCAGCGCCAACACCGGCCACTTCGCGACGCTCCACACCGTGCGGGCCAGCCCGCCCGCGCCCACCAGGTCGCCCACCGCGTCGGTCACCGGGCCGCTGACGATCAGGGCGACGGCCACCACGGCGAGCAGCAGCAGCGACAGCGCGGCCAGGCCGATCTGCAACGGGCGCAGCCGGTAGAACGGCCGGCCCTCCGCCACCCCGTAGATCGCGTTCGACGCCCGGGTGAACGCGCCGATGAACCCCGACGCCGACCAGAGCGCGCCCAGCAGACCGAAGCTGAGCAGCACCTTCGCCCCGCTCTGCTGGTCGACCACCGTCCGGACCACCGAGACGAAACCCTCGTTGCCCACCACCGCACCGGCCCCGATGTCCCGGGCCAGCTCCAGCACCGTGTCCACGGTCCGCTCCCCGTCGGAGACCAGGCCGACCAGGGCGACCACCACCACCGTGGACGGGAAGAGCGCCAGCACCCCGTAGTAGGTCAGCGCGGCGGCCCAGTCGGCGCAGTTGTCCCGGACGAAGCTGCTGGCGCTGCGGACCAGCACCCCGCGCCAGGTGGCCCAGCTCAACTGGCGTACCCGCCGGGGCACCCGCAGCCCCGGCCGGCCCTCGGCGACCGCGGTCGGCTCCGTCGTCGCTGCCATGTCCCGCTCCTCGTCGCCCGGTGGCCGGGCGGTCCGACGTCCGGCCCGCACCTGGGCGGGGCGGTACCCGGCGGCCGGCACCGGCAAACCCGACGACGGGTTTGCCGGTGCCGGCGCAGGGAACGTCGACACCGAGACAGTCGACGCGGAGGAGGACCAGATGCCCGGGCGCGAGGTACTGCCCAGCACGCTGCGGCGCTCTCCGGACAAGGCGCAGCGCACCTGGGAGAAGACACACGACTCGGCGGTGGAGACCTACGGCGAGGGGGAGCGGGCGCACCGTACCGCGTTCGCCGCGGTCAAGCACCAGTTCGAGAAGGTCGGCGACCACTGGGAGCCGAAGGGACGCAAGGGTCCCAGCGACCGGCAGGCGGCCGGTGGCGGTCCCGCCCGGCGGGCCCCCACGGCCGGCGGGGTGGACGCCAACGCCACCAAGGACCACCTGATGGCGGTGGCCCGCAAGCTGGACGTCCCGGGCCGGTCCCGGATGACCAAGCCGGAACTGGTCACCGCGATCGAGAAGGCCAACGACCGGCAGACCCGCAGGGCCCGCGGCGACTGACCGGGGGTATCCGCCACGACGGGGGCTGTCCTGACCGGGACGGCCCCCGTCCGGGTCTCACCAGTGGCCGCCGCCGGGTGCCTCCAGGTGCACCGTCTTGACCGTGCTGAACTCGTCCAGCAACTCCGGGCCGTACCCGAAGCCCTGACCGCTGCCCCGGCGCGGCTGCGCGGCACTGCCCGGCGCCCCGCCGAAGACCGCGTTGATCTTCACGGTGCCGACCGGCAGTTCCCGCCAGGCCCGCTGCGCGTGGCTCATCGAGGCGGTCAACACCGTCCCGGCCAGCCCGTACGGCGAGTCGGCGGCGCACCGCAGCGCCTCGCTGAACGAGTCCACCGTGACCACCGCCGCGACCGGGCCGAACGTCTCCTGGCGGACCAGCGTCATCTCCTGCCGGCAGTCGGCCACCACGGTGGCCGGGTAGAACGCGCCCGGCCCGTCCGGCAGCACCCCGCCGGCCCGCAGCGTCGCCCCGTCCGCCACCGCCGCGGTGACCTGCCCGTGCACGTGGTCGCGGTGTCGCCGGTCCACCAGCGGGCCCAGCTCCGTCGCCGGGTCCCGGCCCGGCCCGACCGTCAGCGCCCCGGCCCGCGCGACCAGCGCGTCGAGGAAGTCCTCCACCACGTCCCGGTGCGCGTAGATCCGTTCCACGGCCACGCAGATCTGGCCCGCGTTGGCGAACGCGCCGAGGGCCGCCTGACCGGCCGCCCAGACCGGGTCCACCCCGGCGTCCACGATCAGCGGGTCGCTGCCGCCGTTCTCCAGCAGCGCCTTCGCGCCGGTCCGGGCGCAGGCCGCGGCGATGGCCCGGCCGGTCGCCGTCGAACCGACCTGGGCCACCACGTCCACCTGCTGCGCGGCCAGCGCCGCGCCCACCTCGCCACCGCCGGTCAGCAGCGACAGCACCCCGGCCGGCAGCACCCCGTCGAGGATCCGGGTCAGCAGCCAGCCGGTGGCCGGGGCGCGCTCGCTGGGCTTGTACAGCACCACGTTGCCGGTGACCAGGGCCGCGCCGAGCAGCCCGCAGGAGACCGCCACCGGGTCGTTCCACGGGGTGATCACGGCGACCAACCCGCGCGGCTCCGGCGCCATGAAGTCGATCGCGTCGGCCCCGCCGTGCAGCGTCCGGCCGCCCCGCAGCGGACCGAGTTCGGCGTACTGGCGCAGCGTGCCGACGCCGGCCTCGACACCACCCCGGGCGTCGCCGAGCGGCTTGCCCATCTCCGCCGTCGTGGCGGCGGCCAGCTCGTCGGCCGCCGCCGCCAGCGCGTCCGCGGCCCGGTGCAGGGCCGCCGCCCGCGCCGCGGCGGGCGTCGCCGCCCACTCGGCGGCCAACCCCCGGGCCGCCTCGACCGCCTTCGCCACCTCGTCCGGCGTCGCCACCGGCACGGTGCTGACGGGGGAGCCGTCGGCCGGGTCACGGACCGTCAACTCACCGCCCGCGCCGCCCGCGCCCCACACCCCACCGATGAGCTGCTCACCCCGGTACATGCGGCGGGGATGCCCGGCTCGCGGCCTGGCAAACGCGCTTCGCCCGGTTGCCGAACGGGTAGCCTGACCCGATGATCTCGGCCGACACGGGCACCGCGGACGCCGTCGTCGTCGGGGCCGGGCACAACGGCCTGGTCGCCGCCAACCTGCTCGCCGACGCCGGCTGGGACGTGCTGGTGCTGGAGGCGACCGCCGCCCCCGGCGGCGCGGTGCGCTCCGCCGAGGTCACCGCCCCCGGCTACCTCAGCGACCTGTACAGCTCCTTCTACCCCCTCGGGTACGCCTCCCCGGTGCTGCGCGGCCTCGACCTCGACCGGTACGGCCTGACCTGGACCCACGCCCCCGACGTGCTGGCCCACCTGCTGCCCGACGGCCGGGCCGCCGTGATCAACCGGGACCTGGACGCCACCGCCGCCTCGCTGGAGCAGTTCGCCCCCGGCGACGGGGACCGCTGGCGGCACGCGTACGCCGAGTGGGAGCAGGTGGCCGGGCCGCTGCTCGACGCCATCACCACCCCCTTCCCACCGGTACGCGGCGGGCTGGGCCTGCTGCGCCGGCTGCGGGTCGGCGGCGCGCTGCGGCTGGCCCGCCGGCTGGTCGTCCCGGTCCGCAGGCTCGGCGACGAACTCTTCGCCGGGGCGGGCGGTCCGGCGCTGCTGGCCGGCTGCGCCCTGCACACCGACCTGTCGCCCGAGGAGGCCGGCTCCGGCGGGTACGGCTGGCTGCTGGCGATGCTCGGCCAGCAGATCGGCTGGCCGGTACCGGTCGGCGGGGCCCAGCGGATCACCGACGCGCTGGTCGCCCGGCTGGTCGAACGCGGCGGGCGGATCACCTACCAGGCCCCGGTGGACCGGGTGCTCACCGCCCGGGGCCGGGCGATGGGGGTACGCACCGTCGGCGGGGCCACCTGGCGGGCCCGCCGGGCGGTGCTGGCCGACGTGCCCGCGCCCGCGCTCTACCTGGACCTGGTCGGGGCGGCGCAGCTACCGCCCCGGCTGGTGGCGGACCTGGCCCACTTCCGGTGGGACGGCTCCACCCTGAAGGTCGACTGGGCGCTCTCCGGCCCGCTGCCGTGGACCAACCGGCAGGTGGCCGGCGCCGGCACCGTGCACCTCGGCGCGGACCTCGACGGCCTCACCGGGTACGCCGCCGCACTGGCCCGGGGGCAGCTTCCCACCGACCCGTTCCTGCTGGTCGGGCAGATGACCACCGCCGACCCCAGCCACTCACCGGCCGGCACCGAGTCGCTCTGGTCGTACACCCACCTGCCGTTCCGGCGGCACTGGCGGGGCGAGGACGTCGACCGGCAGGTGGAGCGGATGGAGCAGGTGCTGGAGGCCGCCGCCCCCGGCTTCCGCGCGCTGATCGTCGGCCGGCACGTCGCCGGACCGGCCGAACTGGAGCGGGGCGACCCGAGCCTGGTCGGCGGGGCGTTGGGCGGTGGCACCGCCGCCGCGTACCAGCAGTTGTTCCTGCGCCCGATCCCCGGGCTGGGCCGGGCGGACACCCCGGTGGACCGGCTCTTCCTGGCCAGTGCGTCGGCGCACCCCGGCGGCGGGGTGCACGGCGCGCCCGGCGCGAACGCCGCCCGGGCCGCGTTGGCCCGGGACCGCACCGTCACCGGCGACCTGTACGCCGGGCTGATCGGCGCCGCCCACCGGACGCTCTACCGCTGAGCCACGGTCGGCCCGACGCGGCGCGCGCCGGGCCGAGCGTGCTCAGGAGTCCAGGTTGCGGTGCCGGGTACGCAGCTTGAACGGCATCAGCGCGCTCTCCACCTTGGTGGCGGTGGTCATCTTCGAATCGCCGTCGCGCCGCTCCTCGAAGCGGATCGGCACCTCCAGGATGGTGTGCCCCAGCTTGGTGGCCAGGTAGTGCATCTCCACCTGGAAGCTGTAACCGTTCGACTGCACCCGGTGCAGGCCGATGTCGCGCAGCGCGTCCGCCTGCCAGATCTTGAAGCCGGCGGTCAGGTCGCGGATCCGCACCCGCAGCAGGGTGTGCACGTAGAGGTTGGCCCAGCCGCTGAGGGCCCGCCGGTAGAGCGGCCACGCCTCGTCGAGCTGGCCGCCGGGCACGTACCGGGAGCCGATGACCACACCGGCCTGGGTGGAGAGCAGCGCGCCGAGCATGCCGGGCAGCGCCTCCGGCGGGTGCGACAGGTCGGCGTCCATCTGCGCGACGAAGTCCGCCCCGCCGTCCAGGGCACGGCCGATGCCGTCCACGTACGCCCGGCCCAGGCCCTCCTTGCCGGCCCGGTGCACCACCTGGATCCGGTCCGGGTGCTCGATGGCCAGCTTGTCCGCCACCTCACCGGTGCCGTCCGGCGAGTTGTCGTCGGCGACCAGCACCTTCAGGCCCGGCAACGGGAGGGCGAGGAGCCGGTCGACCAGCACCGGGAGGTTGCCCGCCTCGTTGTAGGTGGGGACCACGACGGTCAGGCGCGCGTCCCGCCACGGTGACGGCAGCTCCACGGGTTCGATCATCTCGGACATCCTCAGTCGGCGGACGGCGGTCCCCCACAGGGTAGCCAGTGGCCCGGCCGGGCCCCGCCGAGGCTCCCCGCGACCGGCCGGTCACCCCTCGGCACGGTCGCCCGCCGGCAGCCGGACGGCGAGGTCGGCGAGCCGGCGGGCGGTCTCCCGCTTGCCGGCCCGGCCGGTCGCGTTAGCTTCTCCGGGGCGACGGGTAACGCTCGACCGGTCAGCAGTGCCCGGACCGGACGGCGAGCCGCCGTACCGCCGGGTAGCTGATGTTTACACCCCGGGGCGCCGGGAACCCGCCGCCCGTGCGACGGGACGCGGAGCCGTATCAGCGCAGGCCAGGCCGGGTCGACCCGGTCGCTGGCCCCGGCGCGGACGGTCCCGTCCTGTACGACGCGGTGCTGCTGGACCGCGACGGCACCCTGGTGGAGGACGTGCCGTACAACGGTGACCCGGGCAAGGTCCGGCCGGTGCCGGGAGCGCGGGCGGCGCTGGACCGGCTGCGCGCGGCGGGACTGCGGCTGGGGGTGGTCACCAACCAGTCGGGGCTGGCCCGGGGACTGTTCACCGCCGCGCAGCTACGGGCCGTCAACGCCCGGGTGGAGGAGCTGCTCGGGCCCTTCGACACCTGGCAGTTCTGCCCGCACGACGAGCGGGCCGGCTGCGCCTGCCGCAAACCGGCCCCCGGCATGGTGCACGCCGCCGCCCGGTCGCTCGGCACCACCCCGCAGCGTTGCGTGCTGGTCGGGGACATCGGCGCCGACATGACCGCCGCCGGCGCGGCCGGGGCGGCCGGCGTCCTGGTGCCCACCTCGACCACCCGGCCCGCCGAGGTGGCCGCCGCCCCGCACGTCGTCGCCGACCTGCCCGCCGCGGTGGACCTGATCCTGAGCCGGGCCGCCCTGGTCGCCGGCCCGGCACCCCGCCGGGCGGGCACCGTGCTGGTGGTCCGCAGCGACTCCGCCGGGGACGTCCTGGTCACCGGCCCCGCCGTGCGCGCCGTCGCCGCCCACGCCGCCCGCGTCGTCCTGCTCTGCGGCCCGCGCGGCCGGGACGCCGGCAGCCTGCTGCCCGGCGTGGCCGAGCTGATCGAATGGCCGCTGCCCTGGATCGACGGCGACCCGGCACCCGTCGACCCGCGGGACATCGACCGGCTCACCGAACGGCTCCGGGCCGTGCACGCCGACGAAGCCGTCGTCTTCACCTCCTTCCACCAGTCGGCCCTGCCGCTGGCGCTGCTGCTGCGGATGGCCGGGATACCGCGGGTCAGCGCCGTCAGCGACGAGTACCCCGGCTCGCTGCTCGACGTCCGGCACCGGGTCCCCGACGGGCTGCCCGAACCGGAGCGGGCGCTGTCGCTGGCCGCCGCCGCCGGGTTCGCGCTGCCCGCCGACGACGACCCGCGCCTGCGGATCCGCACCGACCGGCTGCCGCCGGCCCCGGCCGGGCTCGGCGGCCCCGGGTACGTGGTGCTGCACCCCGGCTCGGCGGTGCCGACCCGGGCCGTGCCGCCCGAGCTGGCCGCCCGGATCGTCCGGGTGCTCACCGCCGCCGGCCACCGGGTCGCGGTCACCGGCGGACCCGACGAGACCGCGTTGACCGCCCACGTGGCCGGCGACACCGGCGTCGACCTGGGCGGGCGGACCGGGCTGGCCGACCTCGCCGCCGTCCTCGCCGGGGCGGGCGCGCTGGTGGTCGGCAACACCGGACCGGCGCACCTGGCCGCCGCGTTGGGCGTACCGGTGGTCAGCCTCTTCGCCCCCACCGTCCCGTACGGACAGTGGGGGCCCTACCGGGTGCCGGCGGTCCGCCTCGGCGACGCCGCCGCGCCCTGCCGGGACACCCGGGCCACCGTCTGCCCGGTGCCCGGGCATCCCTGCCTGGCGGCGGTCGAGCCGGGCCGGGTCCTCGACGCGGTACGGCTGCTGGGCGTCCCGGCCGACCCGCCGCGCGCCGGTCTGACCCCGACCGCCGGTGGGCCGGACGTGGCGGCGCCGGTGGCCGCCGGCCGGGGAAGTGCCCGATGAACATCCTGGTCTGGCACGTGCACGGGTCCTGGACCACCTCCTTCGTGCACGGCAAGCACCGCTACCTGGTGCCGGTCACCCCCGACCGGGGCCCGTACGGGCTGGGTCGGGCGCGCACCTACCCGTGGCCGGACAACGCCGTCGAGGTCACCCCGCAGCAGCTCCGCCGGGAAGCCGTCGACCTGGTGCTGCTGCAACGCCCGGAGGAGTTCGACCTGGCCTGCGACTGGCTGGGCCGCCTCGTCGGCCGGGAGGTGCCGGCGATCTACGTCGAGCACAACACCCCGAAGGGCGACGTGCCGCACACCCGGCACCCGATGGCCGACCGGGACGACCTGCTGCTCACCCACGTCACCCACTTCAACGAACTCTTCTGGGACAACGGCGCCACCCGCACCGCCGTCGTCGAACACGGCGTCGTGCCGCCCACCGTCGAGTGGACCGGCGAGCTGGGCCGGCTCGCCGTGGTCGTCAACGAGCCGGTCCGCCGCTGGCGGGTCACCGGCACCGACCTGCTGGCCCGGTTCGCCGAGATCGCCCCGCTGGACGTGTTCGGCATGCGGGTGGCCGGGCTGGCCGACCACCTCGGCCTGCCGGCCGACCGGTTGACCAGCTACGACGACGTCCCGCAGCACCGGATGCACGCCGAGCTGGCGCGGCGGCGGGCGTACCTGCACCTGTGTCGCTGGACCTCGCTCGGGCTCAGCCTGGTCGAGGCCATGACGATCGGCATGCCGGTCGTCGCCCTGGCCACCACCGAGGCCGTGATCGCCGTGCCGCCGGGCGCCGGGGCGCTCTCCACCCGGGTCGACACCCTGCTGGAGGCCGCCGCGCGGTTCGTCGCGGAGCCCGCCGAGGCCCGCCGGGCGGGCGCCGAGGCGCGCGCCGCCGCCCGGGGGCGCTATGGCCTGGACCGTTTCCTCGCCGACTGGGACCGCCTGCTGGAGGAGGAAGTATGCGCATCGCGATGATCTCCGAGCACGCCAGCCCCCTCGCCGTGCTGGGCGGTGAGGACGCCGGCGGGCAGAACACCCACGTCGCGGAGCTCTCCGCCGCGCTGGTGGCCGCCGGCCACGACGTCCGGGTCTACACCCGGCGTGACGCCGTCGACCTGCCGGTCACCGTCCGCGCTCCCGACGGGTACGACGTGGTGCACGTGCCCGCCGGGCCCGCCGAGCCGGTCGCCAAGGACGCCCTGCTGCCGCACATGAAGGAGTTCAGCCACTGGCTGCTGGCCCGGTGGCGGGGCGGGGACTGGACCCCCGAGGTGATCCACGCGCACTTCTGGATGAGCGGGCTCGCCGCGCTCACCGCCGGCCGGCAGACCGGGGTGCCGGTGGTGCAGACGTACCACGCGCTCGGCACGGTCAAGAAGCGCTACCAGGGCGTGCAGGACACCAGCCCGGCCCGGCGGATCGCGTACGAGCGGGAACTGGGCCGGTCCGTCGACCGGGTGGTCGCCCAGTGCCGGGACGAGGTGGGGGAGCTGGTCCGCCTGGGCGTACCCCGGTCCCGGATGACCGTCCTCCCGTCCGGGGTCAACCTGGACACCTTCGCCCCGCTCGGCCCGGCCGCCGACCGGGAACCCGACCGGCCGCGCATCCTCACCGTCGGCCGGCTGGTGGAACGCAAGGGCTTCCAGACGGTGATCCGGGCGATGGCGCTGGTGCCGGACGCCGAGTGCGTGGTGGTCGGTGGGCCGCCGGCCGGGCTGCTGGAGACCGACCCGTACGCCCGCCGGTTGCGGGCGCTCGCCAGCACCTGCGGGGTCGCCGACCGGGTCCGGCTGGTCGGCGCGGTGCCCCGGGAGGAGATGGGCCGCTGGTACCGCTCGGCCGACCTGCTGGTCGCCGCCCCCTGGTACGAGCCGTTCGGGCTCACCCCGCTGGAGGCGATGGCCTGCGGGGTGCCCGTGGTGGGCACCGCCGTCGGCGGGATCCGGGACACCGTGGTCGACGGGGTGACCGGCGACCTGGTGCCGGCCCGCGACCCGCAGGCCCTCGGCACCGCGATCGGCCGGCTGCTCGGCGACCGGATCCGCCGCTTCGGGTACGCCACCGCCGCGTTGCAGCGGGCCCGCCGCAGCTACTCCTGGGCCGCGACCGCCGACCGGCTGGCCGAGGTGTACGCCGAGGTGGCCGCCGTGCGCCGGCCGAGCCGGGTGGTCGCCTGATGACGGCGTCGACCCGGGCCGGGGAGGCCGGCCTGCTGGACGTGCACCTGACCCTGCTCGCCGAGGCGCTGTTGCCGTACCGGTCGGCGGAGTCGCTGCTGGGCCGCTGGGGCACCGAGTTGGCCGGGATCCTGGCCGGCGGTGGCCGGCTGCTGGTCGCCGGCAACGGCGGCAGCGCCGCCGAGGCCCAGCACCTCACCGCCGAGCTGGTCGGCAAGCTCCGCGGGGACCGTCAGCCGCTGTCGGCGATCGCCCTGCACGCGGAGACCTCGGCGCTGACCGCGATCGGCAACGACTACGGCTACGACGAGGTCTTCGCCCGTCAGGTACGTGCCCACGGCCGGCCCGGTGACGTCCTGCTGCTGATGTCCACCAGCGGGGCCAGCGGCAACCTGCTCGCCGCCGCCCGCGCCGGACGGGAGACCGGGCTGCGCTGCTGGGCGTTCACCGGTCCCGCCCCGAACCCGCTCGCCGGGGCCTGCCACGAGGCGCTCGCCATCGCCTCCCCCGACGGGCAGGTGGTGCAGGAGCTGCACCTGGTCTCCACCCACGTGCTCTGCGAGTACGTCGACCGGGCGTTGCCCGCGGCGCTCGCCGCCGCCGGGTCGGCGACCGCCGCTGGGTCGGCGACCGCCGCTGGGTCGGCGACCGCTGCTGCGCCGGCGACCGCTGCTGCGCCGGCGACCGCCGCCGGGCCGGTGCGGTCCGGGGTCGAGGTCGTCGTCGACGGCGCCGACCAGCCGATCGAGGCGGGACGGGGAGGCACGGCGTGAGGGGACCTCTGGTGGTGATCGGCGACACCCTGCTGGACCGGGACGTCGAGGGCGTGGTGAACCGGCTCTGCCCCGACTCGCCGGTCCCGGTGCTGGACGAGACGGCGCACGCCGACCGGCCCGGCGGGGCCGGCCTGGCCGCCGTCTTCGCCGCCGCGCAGGGCGCCGAGGTGGCGCTGGTGACCGCGCTCGCCGACGACGCCGGGGGTGCCCGGCTCAGCTCCCTGCTCACCGCCGCCGGGGTGCAGGTGTACGGGTTGCCGCTGGCCGGGACCACCCCGGAGAAGATCCGGCTGCGGGCCCGGGGCCGGGTGTTGCTGCGACACGACCGGGGCGGCACGGCGGCCGAGCCGGGGCCGCCCGCCGAGGCGGTGCTCCGGCTGATCGCCCGGGCGTCCGCCGTGCTGGTCAGCGACTACGGCCGGGGCGTGGCCCGGCAGCCGGCGCTGCGTGCGGCGCTGGCCGCGACCCGGGCCCCGGTGGTGTGGGACCCGCACCCGCGCGGCCCGGCCGCCGTGCCCGGCGTGCAACTCGCCACCCCGAACGAGTCCGAGGCCCGGGAACTGGCCAAGGTGCCGCCGGGCGGGTCCCGGCTGGCCGTCGCCGCGAAGGGCGCGCAGGGGCTGCGCGACCGCTGGCGGGCCGGTGCCGTGGCGGTCACCCTCGGCGGCGACGGCGCGCTGCTCTGCCACGCCGGTGCGACGCCGCTGGTGGTCTCCGCGCCGGCCAACGCCGAGGGGGACACCTGCGGGGCCGGTGACCGGTTCGCCTCGGCGGCCAGCCTCGCGCTGGCCCGGGGGGCGCTGGTCTCCGAGGCGGTCCAGGAGGCGGTGGCCGAGGCGTCGGCGTACGTGGCCGGCGGGGGAGTGGCCGCCGCGCTGCCGCCGCCGGTGCGTACCCCGCCGGCGGTGCTGGTCGGCGGTGGCGGGGACCGGATCGGGGCCGCCGCGGCCGGCGCGGTGGTCGCCGAGGTGCGGGCCGCCGGTGGCACCGTGGTGGCCACCGGTGGCTGCTTCGACCTGCTGCACGCCGGGCATGTGGCGACCCTCCAGGCCGCCCGGCAGCTCGGGGACTGCCTGGTCGTCTGCCTCAACTCCGACGCCAGTGTCACCGGGCTGAAGGGCCCGGACCGGCCGGTGACGTCGCAGGGCGACCGCAGCCGGCTGCTCGCCGCGTTGAGCTGCGTCGACGCGGTGGTGGTCTTCGACGAGTCCACCCCGCACGCGGCGCTGAGCTGGCTGCGGCCCGACGTCTGGGTCAAGGGCGGCGACTACGCCACCGGTGCCGGCGACGAGCCGACCCTGC
Organism: Micromonospora sp. NPDC092111; assembly: GCF_044755745.1. Taxonomy (NCBI): domain Bacteria; kingdom Bacillati; phylum Actinomycetota; class Actinomycetes; order Micromonosporales; family Micromonosporaceae; genus Micromonospora; species Micromonospora sp. NPDC092111. Next base: position 177,478 of record NZ_JBIVRQ010000007.1, on the reverse strand, counting down.
CCGAGGCCGAGGTGCTGCGCCGGTGGGGCGGGCACACCGTGGTGGTGCCGTACCTGGACGGGCGCTCCACCAGCGGCATGATCGCGGCGGCCCGCGGTGAACGCGGCGCCACCGCGCCCGCCGGGACCCGGGAGACGGGTCCGGCACGTCCGACGGCGGAGGGAGCGCGATGACCACCAGCCCACCCGGTGCCGGCCCGACCGTCCTGGTCACCGGCGGGTCGAGCGGACTCGGCGCGGCGGTGGTCACCGCCGTGGCCCGGGCCGGCGGACGGCCCCTCGTGCTGGACCGGCACCGCCCCGGCGACGGGGTGCCCTGGATCGAGTGCGACCTGGCCGACACCCGGGCCGCCGAGGACGCCACCCGGGCCCTGGCCGAACGCTCCGGCGGGCTGGACGCCGTGGTGACCGCCGCCGGGATGGACGTGCCGGGGAAGCTGGTCGACGTCCCGCGCGACACCTGGGAGCGGATCGTCGTGGTGGACCTGCTCGCCACGGTGGCGGTGGTCCGGGCGGCGCTGCCCTACCTGGAGGCGTCCCGGGGCAACATCGTCACCGTCGCCTCCACCCTGGGGGTCAAGGCGGTCAGCGACGCCACCGCGTACTGCGCGGCGAAGTTCGGGGTGGTCGGCTTCACCCGGGCGCTCGCCGCCGAGCTGGCCGGCGCGGTCGGGGTGACCCTGCTCATTCCGGGCGGGATGCGGACGGGCTTCTTCGACGACCGCGACCCGCAGTACCGGCCCGGCCCGGACGCCAAGCTCAACGACCCCGCCGACACCGCCGCCGCGGTGATGTTCGCGCTCTCCCAGCCGCCCGGTTCCGCCGTCAAGGAGCTGGTGGTCTGCGCCGAGCAGGAGACCTCGTACCCGTGATCCTGGTGCTGCGCGCGCTCGGCGTGGGGGACCTGGCCACGGCCGTGCCCGCGCTGCGCGCGCTGCGGTCGGCGTACCCCGGGGAGGAGCTGGCGCTGGCGGCGCCGGCCTGGCTCGGCCCGCTGGTGGACCTGGTCGGTGGCGTCGACCGGCTGGTGCCGACCGGTGGTCTCGGCCCGCCGCCGTGGCCGGGACCGCCCCCGCAGGTCGCGGTCAACCTGCACGGGCGCGGCCCGCAGTCGCACCGGATGCTGGCCGGCGCGGGCCGGCTGCTCGCCTTCCGCTGCCCGGCGGCCGGGCACCGGACCGGCCCGCCCTGGCGCGCCGACGAGCACGAGGTCGATCGCTGGTGCCGGCTGCTCGACTGGTACGGCATCCCGGCCGACCGCGCCGACCTGGCGCTGCGGCGCCCGCCGCCGGGCCGGACCCCGGCCGGGGTGACCGTGGTGCACCCCGGCAGCAAGATCGCGGCGAAGCGTTGGCCGGCGGACCGCTTCGCCGCCCTGGCCCGGCACCTCGCCGACCGGGGGCACCGGGTGGTGGTGACCGGCTCGGCCGACGAGCGGGACCTGGCCGCCCGGGTGGCGGCCGGCGCGGGACTGCCGGGCGCGGCGGTGCGGGCCGGGGAGACCGACCTGGCCGAGCTGGCCGCGCTGGTGGCCGGGGCCCGGCTGGTGGTCAGCGGGGACACCGGCGTGGGTCACCTCGCCACCGCCTACGGCACCCCGTCGGTGCTGCTCTTCGGCCCGGTGCCACCCGCCCGGTGGGGGCCGCCGGCGGACCGGCCCCGGCACCGGGTGCTCTGGGCCCCCGGTACGGGACGGTCGCATCCGTCGGGGGCGGGACCGGGCCTGACCTTGGCGGCCCTCCCGGTCGACCGGGTGCTGGCCGCGGTGGACGAGGCCGAGGAAACGGTCCGGGTCTGACCGTGCGACTACGGCGGAGCGATCCGGGTCGGCCGGGGTACCGGCGTCGCCGGCGCGGCAAGGGCTGGGCCTTCCTGGACCGGTACGGCGAGCCGGTCCGGGACCCCGGCGAACTGGCCCGGCTCGGCGAGCTGGTCATCCCGCCCGCCTGGCAGGACGTCTGGATCGCGCCGTACCCCAACGGGCACATCCAGGCCACCGGGATCGACGCGGCCGGGCGCAAGCAGTACCTCTACCACCCCGAGTGGCGGCGTCGGCGGGACGAGGCGAAGTTCGACCACGTGCTGGAGGTGGCGCACCGGCTGCCGACGCTGCGCGACCGGATCGCCCACGACCTCGACGGGCGCGGCCTGAACCGGGACCGGGTGCTGGCCACCGTCGCCCGGCTGCTCGACATGGGGACGTTCCGGGTCGGCAACGACCAGTACGCGGTCGGCGAGGACGCCACCTTCGGCGTCTCCACCCTGCGTCCCGAGCACGCCCGGTCCCGGGGCGGCTGTGTGGTCTTCGAGTTTCCCGCCAAGGGCGGCGTCGACCAGGTCCGCCGGATCGAGGACCCGGAGCTGTGCCGGGTGCTGACCCATCTACGCCGCCGGCGGCGGACCGAGGAACGGCTCTTCGGCTACTGGGACGGCCGGACCTGGCGGGACGTGCGCAGCGACGAGGTCAACGGATACCTGCGGGACGCCAGCGGCGGCGAGATGACCGCGAAGGACTTCCGTACCTGGCACGCCACCGTGCGGGCCGCCACTGAGCTGGCGACGGTCGGGGTGCAGCGGTCGGTGACCGCCCGCCGGCGGGCCGTCGCCGGGGTGATGCGGGAGGTGGCCGAGCTGCTCGGCAACACCCCCACGGTGGCCCGGACGTCCTACGTGGACCCCCGGGTGGTCGACCTCTACCACGACGGGGTGGTGACCCCGGTCGGCACCGGTTCGGCCCGGGAGGAGGCCGAGCGGTCGGTGCTGGAGTTGCTGGAGGATGCCTGACCAGCCCCGTCGTCAGCCCTGGGGGAGTGCGACGGGGCCGGCGTGGGTGCGGCCGGGGGACGCTGGGCGCGGCGTCGACCGCACCCGGCGGCTGCGGCACCGGGCGGCCGCCCGTGACCCAGGGCCACGGGCGCCACGCCGCGGTCCCCCGTTACCGTCGGGCCGGGCGGTCGGTCGACCGTCGGCCCACAGTCAGTATGTCGGCCCGGAGTTGACTTCGGACGCCGCGCTGTTGACGATCCGTGCCTGTTCGACGTGGACCGTCCGGTACTCCTGGGGGGTCAGCCGGTGGGTGGCCCGGAAGGCCCGGCTGAAGTGCGCCTTGTCCCGGAAACCCCAGCGCGCCGCGACGGTCTGGATCGGGCGGTGCTCCAGCGCCGGGTCGGCCAGGTCCCGCCGGCACCGCTCCAACCGCAGGTCGCGGATGTACGACGCCACCGTGGTCGCCTCCTCCTCGAAGAGCCGGTGCAGGGTCCGCACCGAGACGTGGTGTGCCTCGGCGATGGCGCGCGGGGTCAGGCCGGCGTCGCCGAGGTGCCGCCGGATGTAACCCCGGACCTGGGTGAGCAGGGCGCGTCGGCGCACCTCCCGGGGCAGTTCGTCCTCGGCGACCAGGTGCCGGCCGAGCATGGTGGCGATCAGGTCCAGGGCGACGGTGCCCAGCCGCTCGGCATCGGCCGCCTGGTACTGCTCCGGGTACGTGGTGATCTGGGTCAGGTACTGGGCGACCAGCGCGCCCACCCCCTCGTCGGCGGACATCCGGCCGGCGAGCAGCGGAGCGAGCCGGTCCGCCGACAGCGGCAGCGTGCCGTACGGGATCAGGGCCACGATCGAGCCGGCGGGCCGTCGGCCCCGGTCGTCGCCGAGGTGGCTGACCTCGTGCGGTCGTGAGCCGTCGTAGAAGGTGAACTCGTCGGTGTCGAGCCGGCTCTGCCGGCCGGCCTGCCCGGCGACGCCGGTGCCATGGGTGGTCAGGGCGAGCAGGTGGTAGTCCACCTCGGTGCGGCGGACCAGCTTCGCGGTGCGGACCGCCTCCAGCGACGGGTACCGGTACCGGACGAGCTGGAGCGGGCCGAGGTCGACGAACTCCGCCCGGGCGACGAAGTCGTTCTCGTGGTCGGAGCGGATCCGCAGCGGCGCGGAGGTCCGGGCGACCAGGTCGAGCCACATGCCGAACCGGTCCGCGGGTGGTAGCTGCTCAGTGTCGATCACCGTGCGGTGCACCATGTCCGGCCCTCCCCGTCGGTGGGTACGTGCCGTTCCATTCTGGACGGAGCGCGAGGCGGTGCCGGGGCAGGGCGGGCCAGCACGACGATCCGCGCGGCCCGGAGGGGGCCGCGCGGATCGGAAGGACCGGGGGATCAGTCGTTGAGCACGTGGGAGAGCCGGTCCCGGAACCGCCGCTCCGAGTCGCTCACCTGGTCGCCGCCGAGGCCGAGCAGGCCGCCGCTGGACGCCGCCCCGACGACCTGCTCGGCGATCTCCACCAGCCAGTGCCGGTACGCCCCGGCCTCCCCCTCGTCCACCTTCGTGCCCAGCAGGGCGGACGCCTGCCCGGCCCGGACCAGCACGTCGTCGATGAGCGACTGCGGGTCGGTCGGCGAGATCACCGGCAACTCCTCGCCGGCCTCCGGGTCGCCGACCCGGGACACGATCTCCCCGGCGACCGCGGCGACCAGCGGGCTGGCCGACTCCCGGCCGGTGGAGATGGTCTCCAGCCCGGCGGCGTTCTCGGCGCGGGTGCGCCGGCTCCCGTCCGACTCGGCGGCGCTCGCCGCGGTCAGCACCGACTGCGGCAGGCCGACCAGCAGCCCCCACTCCTCGTCGGAGAACCCGAACCCGGTGTACGCCGGCTGTTCGATCACGACTGAGCCCCTCTCGGTTTGTTTCGGTGCGGGCGCCGCACGCGTCCGGTCCGGTGCGGGCGCGGGCGCCCGGATCAGGCTAGTCCAGCGTCAGCAGGCCCTGTTCGGACACCACGCGTACGGAGAGCGTCTTGTAGCCCACCTCGTCGAAGAGCACCGTCATCCGGTCGTCCTCGTAGTTGAGCACCAGGCCGGGGCCCCACTCCGGGTGCCGGACCTGGCTGTGCACCGGGAACGGGCCGACCGCGCCGTTGTCGGCGACGCTGGTGCCGGCGTGGCAGTTGTCGCAGTGCCCGCAGACCTTCGACATCTGCTCACCGAAGTACGCCAGCAGCACCTGACCCCGACAGCCGGTGGTCTCGGCGAAGGCGCGCATCATGTCGGTGCGGGACCGGGTGACGGTCTGCTGCCGCTCCGCCTCGGCCAGGGCCGCCGCGGCGGCGTCGGCCGGCGTGGGGGAGTAGCGCGGCGCACCGACCCGCTGCCGGGCCCGCGGTACGGCCGCCCCGATCTGCTCCAGCAGCGCCAGGTACTGGCCGAGCTTGCGCGGGCCGAGCCCGGTGAGTTCGCGCAGCTCCGCCTTGGTCACCGGGCCACGGCGCAGCAGCGCGGCCAGGTCACGCAGCTCGGTCTCGTCGGGCAGCCCGCCGGAGAAGAAGCGTTGCAGGCCGACGTCCTCGGCCCGCCAGAGCAGCAGCACCCGGGCCGGCGCTCCGTCCCGGCCGGCGCGGCCGATCTCCTGGAAGTAGCTGTCCGGCGAGTCGGGCAGCGCCATGTGCACCACCCAGGCGATGTTCGGCTTGTCGATGCCCATCCCGAACGCCGAGGTCGCCACCATGATCGGTACCCGGTCGGCGAGGAACGCCTCGTGCAGCTCGTGGCGGGCGCCGGTGGGCATCCCGCCGTGGTAGTGCCGCGCCGGGTGGCCGGCGGTGGTCAGCCGCTCGGCCAGCTCCTCCGCGGCCCGCCGGGTGGGCACGTAGATGATCCCCGGCCGCCCGTCGTCGCGCAGCAGCGCGACCAGCCGCCGCCAGCGGTAGTCGTCGGTCGGGCAGTGGGCGACCTCGACGAAGAGGTTCGGCCGGTCCAGCCCGGAGACCACCACCTCGGGGTCGCGCAGCCGTAGCCGGTCGATGATGTCGTCGCGTACCGGCGGGGAGGCGGTGGCGGTCAGCGCGACCACCGGCGGGCGGCCGAGGCCGTCGATGAGGTGGCCCAGCGCCAGGTAGTCGGGGCGGAAGTCGTGCCCCCAGGCGGAGATGCAGTGCGCCTCGTCGATCGCCACCAGGGCCGGCCCCAGCGACCTCACCTCGGCCATCCGGTCGGGGTTGCTGAGCGCCTCCGGGGTGATGAAGAGGAACTCCGCCCGGCCCTCGCGGACCTCGGTGATCGCCTCGGCCTGTTGGGTCGGGCTCTCGTCGGAGCTGATCCGGACCGCGCGCAGCTCGGGGCGTCGCCGTTCGTTGAGCGCGGCGATCTGGTCCTGTTGCAGGGCCAGCAGCGGGGAGATCACCACCGTCGGCCCGGGGATCAGGCTCGCCGGGATCTGGTAGATCGCCGACTTGCCCGCCCCGGTGGGCAGGACCACCAGGGCGTCGCGTCGCTTCATCACCGCGCGCATGGCGGCGAGCTGGTTGGGCCGCAGCGCGGTCCAGCCGAAAAGGCTGCGCGCCGCGCGGCGCAACGTCGTCGAATGCGTGGACAGCTTCATCGAGGGCCGGAGGTACCCGGCTGGATCAGCGCCGAAACCGGGCACCCCTCCGCTCCACGGTCGTCCGACGGGCCGGCCGGGACCAGGGCCGGCGCGGTGTGATCACGGGTGCCAGCGCGTCCGTGCGGGTCAGCGGCGGAACATGGCGCGGATGGCGGCGAGCAGCAGCAGCCCGCCGACGACCAGGCCGAGCAGGCGTACGCCCGGCACGTCGGCCGGCGAGGTGGCGTCGGCGAGCGGCAGCGGGTCCATCCCCGCACTGTCGCACGCCGGCCCGTCGGCCGCCAGACCGTAACAGTAAGGTTTATTGACTATTACGTCGCGCGGTGTGACCATGGCAGCACCGCGACGGCACAGGGCCGTCGGCACGCGACACGGGGGTACCGGGGCCGGATGAACGAGCGCAACCTGGCGGGCCTGGCCGCCACCGTCCTGCAACCCGGCTTCGTCGGCACCACGCCGCCCGAGTGGGTCTGCCGGTGGCTCGCCGAAGGGCTCGGCGCGGTGGTGCTCTTCGCCCGCAACGTCGTCGACCCGGAGCAGGTCGCCGCGCTCACCGCGACGCTGCGCGCCGAGCGTCCCGACGTGCTGGTGGCGATCGACGAGGAGGCCGGCGACGTCACCCGGATCGAGTCGGCCCGGGGCAGCTCCCGCCCCGGCAACCTGGCCCTCGGCGCGGTCGACGACCCCGGGCTCACCGAGGAGGTCGCCCGCGACCTCGGCACCGAACTCGCCGCGCTCGGCGTCACCCTCAACTACGCCCCGGACGCCGACGTCAACCTCAACCCGGCCAACCCGGTGATCGGCGTCCGGTCCTTCGGGGCCGACCCGCAGCTCGTCGCCCGGCACACCGCCGCCTGGGTACGCGGCCTCCAGTCCGCCGGGGTGGCCGCCTGCGCCAAACACTTCCCCGGGCACGGCGACACCCGGGTCGACTCGCACCACGACCTGCCCCGCATCGCCGCCAGCCGGGACCGCCTCGACACCGGGGAACTGGTCCCCTTCCGGGCCGCCGTCGCCGCCGGGGTGCAGGCGGTGATGACCGGGCACCTGCTGGTCCCCGCCCTCGACCCCGAGCTGCCCGCCACCCTCAGCCCGCGCATCCTCGGCGACCTGCTCCGTGACGACCTCGGCTTCTGCGGTGTGGTGGTCACCGACGCGGTGGAGATGCGTGCCGTCGCCGACCGGTACGGCTTCGCCGGCGCGGCCGTCCGGGCCCTCGCCGCCGGGGCGGACGCGATCTGCGTCGGCGGGGAACGGGCCGACGAGGAGGCCGCCCGGCACCTGCGCGACGCCATCGTCGCCGCGGTGCTCGCCGGTGAACTGCCCGAGGAGCGGCTCGCCGAGGCCGCGAAGCGGGTCGGCCAGCTCGCCGAGTGGACCGCCGCCGCCCGGTCCGGCCGGCCCGCCCCCGGCCCCCGGCCCGCCGACGGCTCACCGGTCGGCCTGGCCGCCGCCCGGCGGGCGGTGCGGGTCAGCGGCGACCCGGCCGGCCGGCTGCCGCTGGCCGCCGCCGCGCACGTGGTCGAGTTCGCGCCGCCCCGCAACATCGCGATCGGCTCGGAGACCCCGTGGGGGATCGGCGACCCGCTCGCCGCCCTGCTGCCCGGCACCACCACCGTGCGGCTGGCCGAGGCCGACCTGCCCGCCGACCCGACCGCCGGCGCCACCGGTCGGCCGCTGGTGCTCGTCGTCCGCGACCTGCACCGGCACGGCTGGATGCGGGCTGCGGTCGGTCGGGCGCTCGCCACCCGGCCGGACGCGGTCGTGGTCGAGCTGGGCGTGCCCGAGCTGGTCACCGGCCGGGTGCACCTGGCCACCCACGGGGCCACCCGGGCCGCCGCCCGGGCCGCCGCCGAACTCCTCGCCGGGGTGCACTGACGGGCGGCGGGTCAGGCCGGCGCGACCACCAGGTCGGCGTACTCGGGGTGCCGCTCGATGAAGGCCCGCATGAACGGGCACCGGGGCACCACCCGGCCGCCCTGCTCACGGACCTGGTCCAGGGTGGACCGGATCAGCGCGCTGCCGACCCCCCTGCCCGCGAACTCGGGGCGCACCTCGGTGTGGGTGAAGACGCGTGTCTCGCCGCGGGGCAGATACGCGGCGAAACCGGCCAGCGCGTCGTCGACCAGGATCTCGAAGCGGTGCTCGGCGGGGTTCTCCTCGACCAGGTAGCTCACCGGGACATCCTCTCTCCCCGGGCGGCCAACCGGTCCAGTTCGGCCAGCAACCGGTCCACCTCGTCGGTGGTGTTGTAGTGGTAGACGCTGGCCCGGACGGCCCCGCCGCCCGCGCGCAGCCCCATCGCCTGGAAGTACTCGTAGGCGTAGTAGTCGCCGGCGGAGAGGCAGAGGCCGGCGGCGCCCAGCCCGGCCGCCAGCCCGGCCGGCGTCCAGCCGGCCAGCCGGAACGACACGGTGGGGCAGCGGCGCACGGCGGCGCCGTACACGGTCACCGCGGGGCGGGCGGTGAGCCCGTCGAGCAGCCGGGCGAAGACCGACTCCTCGTACGCCTGCGCGGCGGCCAGCCCGGCGCGGACCCGGGCCCGCCGGTCCCCGGTCGCCGCCGGGTCCAGCCCGGCCAGGTGGTCCACGGCGGCGGTCACCCCGGCCAGCAGCGGGAAGCTCGGAGTGCCGGCCTCGAACCGGTCCGGCACCGCGTCGGAGGAGGGAATCAGCTTCGCCGGGCGCAGCGACGCCCAGCGGTCCGGGTCGGCCACCATCGCCGCCAGGTGCGGACCGGACCACTTGTAGGCGCTGGTGACCAGGAAGTCGGCGCCCGACGAGGCGAGGTCGGTCGGGCCGTGCGGCACCGAGTGCACCCCGTCGACGCAGACCAGCGCGCCGGCCGCGTGCGCCGTCCGGGCGATGGCGGCCACGTCCGGCACCGTGCCGATCGCGTTGCTGCCGGCGGTCACCGCGACCAGTCGGGTCCGCGCGCCGACCAGGTCGGCGTACTGGCCGGCGGGTAACTCGCCGGTGGCCGGGTCGAACTCGGCCCAGCGCACCGTCGCCCCGGCGGCCTCGGCCGCCTGCACCCAGGGTCGGACGTTGGCGTCGTGGTCCAGCCGGGAGACCACCACCTCGTCGCCCGGACGCCAGGTGTCGCCGAGCGTCCGGGCCAGGGTGTACGTCAGCGCCGTCGCGCTCGGCCCGAGCACCACCCCGTCCGGGACGGCGCCGAGCAGGTCGGCCACCGCCGTACGGGCCCCGGTCACCAGGTCGAGCGCCCGCCGGCCCGGGGCGGAGGCGGGGCTGCGGTTGCCCAGCGCGGCGCGCATCGTGTCGGCGACCGCGTCGATCACCGACCGGGGGGTCTGGGTGCCGCCGGCACCGTCGAAGTGGGCGAAGCCCTCCGCGAGCGCGGGGTACGCGGCCCTGGTCCGGGCGATGTCGAACGGCATGATCCGGACCCTAACCCGGCCCGCCGGCCCGCCCGTCGCCCGGTTCCGACGATCTTGATGGTGGCGGTGTGGGTCGGCTCTCGTACCCTTGGTCGGGTGACGAACCGAAGCGCTGCCCCGCAGACCCCCATCCGTCGGACCGCCGGCCTGCTGGCCGGCCTGGCGCTCGGCGTGGCCGTGCTCGCCGGCTGCAGCTCGGACGGCGCCGACACCGACTGCGGCCTGGACGCCTGCACGATCACCTTCGAGCGGGGCGTCGAGGCCAGCGCCTCCATCCTCGGGGTCGAGGCCAAGCTGGTCGGCGCGCAGGGCGACCAGGTGACCGTCGAGGTCGCCGGGGAGCAGCTCTCGCTGACCACCGGCCAGCAGGCCAGCGAGGTGGGCGGCTTCGCGGTCACCCTGGACAGCGTCACCGACCAGCAGGTCAAGATCCGGGTGGCCCGGAGTTCCGGAGGCTGACCTGCCGCCGGGCGGCGGTACGCCACGTTTGGGGATCTTCCCAATCGGAGATTGTGCCGCCATGTCACTCACCCGGAACGCCGAAGCCACCGCCGCCCGCACCGCGGACAGCCGCTGGCTGGAACTTCTCGCCCGGGCCGGTTTCGTCGGCTACGGGATCGTGCACCTGCTATTCGCCTGGGTGATCCTGCAGATCGCCTTCGCCGACTCCGGCGAGGAGGGCAACCAGAACGGTGCGCTGCGCGCGCTGGGGGCCCAGCCGATGGGCAAGTTCCTGCTGATCGCGATCGCCGTCGGCCTGGTCGCCATGGCCGTCTGGCAGGCCCTGGAGGCGGCCGTCGGGCACCACGCCCAGCAGGGCAGGGAACGCCTCTTCGAGCGGATCGCCTCGGTGGTCCGTACCGTCGTCTTCCTCTGGCTGGCCTGGACCGCCGTCCAGGTCGTCCAGGACGCCAGCGCCAACAGCGCCGACCAGCAGGAGCAGTTCAGCGAGAAGCTGATGGCCTCCAGCGGCGGGCGCTGGCTGGTCGCGCTCGCCGGGCTGGTGCTCGCCGCCGTCGGCATCGGCATGATGATCTACGGGTACAAGAAGAAGTTCGAGCGGAACCTGAAGACCGGTGAGATGAGCCCGAGGACCCGGACGCTGGCCCGTCGGCTCGGCCTGGCCGGCTACCTCGCCCGGGGCGCGGTGTTCGCCGTCGCCGGCCTGCTGGTCGTGGTCGCCGCGATCAACTACGACCCGGAGAAGGCGCGTGGCCTGGACGCCGCGCTGCGTACCCTGCGGGACCAGCCGTACGGCCCGTTCATCCTGGCGCTGATGGCCCTCGGCATCGCCGCCTTCGGGGTCTACTGCTTCCTCCAGTCCCGCTACCGGAGGGTCTGAGCGTTGGCCGATTCCGGGAACGCCGGGCACCATAGGGCTTTTGCCGCGAACTGATCAGCCCGGCGGAGGGAGACAACCACGTGCAGGACTACCTCGAGACGATCGCCGCCGCGGCCACCGCGGCGGCGATCGCCCTGCTGTCCGTCGAGGTGGTGCACCGGGTGGTACGCCGGCTCGGCCGGCGGTCGCAGGTGATGACCGAGCTCACCGAGCACGTCCACCGGCCGTTCCAGGTCGCCGGCACCGTCCTCGCCGTGCAGTTCGCGGTCCGCCTGACCACCGGCTACGCCGTCGGCACACCCTGGCGGCAGGTGGCGCTGCACACCCTGGTGCTGGGGGTGGTGGCCACGATGGCCTGGCTGGTCGCCTCGCTGCTGGTGGTGGTCGAGGACACCGCGCTGGCCCGGTTCCTGCGGGTGGACGTGCCGAACAACCGGCACGCCCGGCGGGTGCGTACCCAGGTGGTGCTGCTGCGCCGGCTGACCATCGCGGTGATCGTGGTGCTCGCCGTCGGCGTGATGCTGATGACCTTCCCGGCCGTCCGGGGCATCGGCGCGGGCGTGCTCACCAGCGCCGGTGTGGTCGGTGTGGTCGCCGCGCTGGCCGCGCAGAGCCTGCTCGGCAACGTCATCGCCGGCCTCCAGCTCGCCTTCAGCGACGCGGTACGCCTCGACGACGTGGTCGTCGTCGAGGGGGAGTGGGGCCGGATCGAGGAGCTGACGCTCAGTTACGTGGTGGTGCAGATCTGGGACGACCGGCGCCTGATCCTGCCCACCTCGTACTTCACCAGCACCCCGTTCCAGAACTGGACCCGGACCGAGGCGGCGGTGCTCGGCACGGCCGAGTTCGACCTCGACTGGTCGATCCCGGTGCAGGCGATGCGTGCGGAGCTGCGCCGGCTGGTGGAGGGCACCGAGCTGTGGGACGGCCGGGTCTGCGTCCTCCAGGTCACCGACGCCACCGGCGGCACGATCAAGGTCCGGGCGCTGGTCAGCGCCGCCGACGCCGGCAGCCTGTGGGACCTGCGCTGCCTGGTGCGTGAGCACCTGGTCGGCTGGGTGCGGGACCACCGGCCCACCGCGCTGCCCCGGACCCGCACCGAGCTGGGCGACTCCTCGGGCAACCTGCCCTGGCAGTGGGTGCAGCCCCGCCGGCCGGCCCGCCGCCGGCCGGAGGGCGAGGTGCCCGACGACGCCCGGGTCTTCGGCGGCAGCGACGACGGGGACGCCCGCAGCGAGGCATTCGTCGGCCCCGACGCCGACCCCCGGGCCGAGGCGCCCGTCGGCGCAGACGGACCGGTCGACGCCCGCCGCTGAGCGGGACACCGGAGCCCCCGCGACCCACGGTCGCGGGGGCTCCGTCGTACCCGCTTCCGCGTTTCGCCGGACGGTACGGGCCGACCTGGGGTCAGATGTGGTTGGTCACCGTGTGCAGGATTGACGGACGGCGGCTCCGGGCATACAGCGCGGTGATGACGAAAGGAGGACAGCATGGCTGACGTCGCGAACCACCGTACGTCCCGGACCGGGAGCGAGCCGTCCACCGCCGAACTGGTGCAGCGGGCGACCGAGCAGGTCTCCCGCCTGGTCAGGGACGAGTTGGCGCTGGCCCGGGCGGAGTTGACCCAGAAGGGCAAGCACGCGGGGATCGGGATCGGGCTCTTCGGCGGGGGCGGGGCGCTGGCCCTCTACGGGCTGGGCGCGCTGGTCACCGCCGCGATCCTGCTGCTGGCCCTGGTGCTGCCCGGGTGGGCGGCGGCGCTGATCGTCGCGGTGGTGCTCTTCCTGATCGCCGGGGTGCTCGCCCTGGTCGGCAAGAAGCAGGTCAGCCACGCGGTCCCGCCGGTGCCGACGACGACGGTCCGTAGCGTCCGCGCGGACGTGGACACCGTCACCGCCGCGGTGAAGGACAGGGGACGGGCATGACGGGCGCGACGGGCAACGGCACCGGCGACACCGAGGCGCTCCGCGCGGAGATCCGGCGGACCCGGGTGGAGTTGGGCGAGACCATGGAGTTGCTGGCCGCCAAGGCCGACGTCAAGGCCCGGTTGAAGGACTCCGCGGAGCAGGCGAGGGACCGGATGCGCGAGCAGGCCGCGCTGACCGTGGCCCGGGTACGCGGCCAGGCGGCGCAGGGGGCCGGTGTCGCGCGGGCGCAGGCGTACCAGGGGGGCGAGGCGGTCCGGCGTCATCCGGTGCCGTGGGCGACGGTCGCGGCCGGCGCCGTGGCGGTGGTGGTGGTGTTGTTGATCGTCCGGGGGAGGCGCAGGTGAGCAGGGGCATCGGCAAGGTCGCGTACAAGCCCGTCGGGGTGCTGCTCGGGTTGGCCGCCGGTACGGTCGCCGGGGCGATCTTCCGGCAGGTCTGGAAGGTGAGCGCCGGCGACGGCGAGGCGCCCAGCGCGACCGACGAGGACCGCCGATGGGGCGAGATCCTCGCCGCGGCGGCGTTGCAGGGGGCCATCTTCGCGGTCGTCCGGGCGGCGGTGGACCGCGGTGGAGCGGTCGGCGTCCGACGGTTGACCGGCCGCTGGCCCGACTGACCGACCGGCCGCGGAACAGCGTGTGGGCCCCCCGACGTATCGACGGACGGGGGGCCTTTCGCACCGTCCCGACGACCCGGCGAGGGGAGGGCAGGCATCCGTCAGGTCACATGTCGGAGAATTTCGTCGGGTAGGCTGTGCAGAGTTTTTGCGTACGTGGTTTGCTGATCCCCGCTGTTGCGAGATGGCGTGGGTTGAGAGAAGTCTCCTTCACCGGGGGCCGCCTCAGGCGCCGCTGCTCGAAAACGGCCAATCGGCCGCACGGCGTGCTCGGCCGCCAGTTTTAGAAGGAGATACACATGGCGCAGGGAACCGTGAAGTGGTTCAACGCTGACAAGGGCTTCGGCTTCATCACCGTCGACGGCGGGGGTGCTGACGTGTTCGTCCACTTCTCGGCCATCCAGTCCAGCGGCTACCGCACGCTGGAGGAGAACCAGCGGGTGGAGTTCGAGATCGCCCAGGGTCAGAAGGGTCCGCAGGCCGAGCAGGTCCGCCCCCTCTGAGCGATGCCGGTCGGCAGCCGCCGGCCCGGGTGATCCGGCCAGCCGGATCGATGAGGAGCCCCGTGTCCCCAAGGGACGCGGGGCTTTCCGCATCGGTGGCCCCGGCCCGCCGGCCACCCGTCGCGCCCGGGCTCAGGTCCGTCGGCGGGCGCGCAGTCCGCGCCAGAGCAGCACCAGACCGGCCAGCACCAGCAGCGGCCCGACGACGGCCCAGACCCGTTGGTCGGTCATCACGCTGCCGCTGACGTAGCCGAGGCCCTGGACCGTCCAGACGGCACCGACCACCACCGCCAGCAGGCCCAGCGCGAGCGTGAGCCAGCCCCTCACCGGTCCCCCCTCCGTGGGCCGGTGGGTCCGGCCCGGTCACCAGCATGCGGGTCGGCCGGTCGGGGCGCGAGGACCCGGCCGGCGTGCCTCACCACCGGTCGTGCACCCGGGGCCGGACCAACTCGTCGTAGACCGACCGCACGGTGTCCCGTTCCGCCGCCGTCAACGCCGGGGACCCGGCCGCGGCGGCGTTGGCCCGGGCCTGCCCGGGGTCGCGGGCACCGGGGATGACCACGGTGACCCCCGGCTGGTCGATGATCCAGCGGAGCGCGAACTGGGCCGTCGTGCGCCCGTCGCCGGCCAGCGGGGCGAGCCGGCGGACCACCGTCAGGCCGAGGTCGTAGTCGACGCCGGAGAAGGTCTCGCCGACGTCGAAGCTCTCCCCGTTGCGGTTGTAGTTGCGGTGGTCGTCGGCGGCGAAGGTGGTGTGCTCGTCGTACCGGCCGGAGAGCAGGCCACTGGCCAGCGGGACCCGGGCGATGATGCCCACGCCGGCCGCCGCGGCGGCCGGCAGCACCCGGTCGAGGGGCTTGAGCCGGACGGCGTTGAGGATGATCTGGACGCTGGCCACCCCGGGCCGGGCGATCGCGGTGAGCGCCTGGTCGCAGGTCTCGACGCTGACCCCGTAACCGGCGATGCGCTGCTCGCCGACCAGGGTGTCGAGGGCGTCGAAGACCCGGTCGTCGGCGAAGACCTCGGTCGGCGGGCAGTGGAGCTGGACCAGGTCCAGGGTGTGCACGCCGAGGTTGGCCCGGGACCGGTCGGTCCAGGCCCGGAAGTTGTCCAGGGTGTACGCCTGCGGTGTCTGCGCCACCCGGCGGCCCATCTTGGTGGCGACGGTGAGCCCGTGCCCGGGGTGCTCCCGCAGGAATTGGCCGATCAGCCGCTCGCTGCGCCCGTCGCCGTACACGTCGGCGGTGTCGAGGAAGGTGACGCCGGAGTCCACGGCGGCGGCCAGCACCGCCAGGGCGTCGCTCTCGCTGACCTGGCCCCAGTCCGCGCCGAGCTGCCAGGCGCCGAGGCCGACCACACCCACCTGCCGGCCGAGCCGGTCGAAGCTGCGCTGTTCCATTCCGCCGAGCCTAGTGACCGGCTTGCCGGGCCGCGTCGCGGGCCGTATGGTCGCAACAAGACGTACGTACGGTTTGGAGGCTGTGATGTGGGACCCGACCAGCTACCTGCGCTACGGCGACGAGCGGTCCCGGCCCTTCCACGACCTGGTCGCCCGGGTCGCGGCCGACCGGCCCCGGGCGGCGGTCGACCTCGGCTGCGGCCCCGGCACGCTGACCGTCACCCTCGCCGAGCGCTGGCCCGGTGCCCGGGTCAGCGGCGTCGACTCGTCCCCGGAGATGGTCGACCGGGCGCGGGCGCTCGACGCCCCGGTCGACTTCGCGGTCGGCGACGTCACCGACTGGCACCCGGCCCCCGACGTGGACGTGGTGCTCGCCAACGCGGTGCTCCAGTGGGTGCCCGGCCACCGGGACCTGCTCCGCCGCTGGGCCGGCGAGCTGCCGTCCGGCGCCTGGCTGGCGTTCCAGGTGCCCGGCAACTTCGCCGCACCCTCCCACCGCGCGCTGCGCGAGGTGGCCGCCGGCAACCGCTGGGCCGCCACCCTGACGCCGCTGCTGCGCGAGACGCCGGTCGACGACCCGGTCGGCTACACCACGCTGCTGACCGCCGCCGGTTGCGCGGTCGACGCCTGGGAGACCACCTACCTGCACCGGCTGCCGGCCGCCGGTGCCGCCGACCACCCGGTGCTGACCTGGATGGAGGGGACGGCGCTGCGCCCGGTCCGGGCCGCGCTGGACGACACCGACTGGGCCGACTTCCGCGCCGCGCTGGGAATCCTGCTGGCCGAGGCGTACCCGGTACGGCAGGGTCAGGTGTACTTCCCGTTCCGCCGGATCTTCGTGGTCGCCCGTACCGGCGCCCGTGCAGAGGAGAAGCAGTGACCGACCTGTCCACCTTCATCGCCGAACTGCCCAAGGTGGAGCTGCACGTGCACCACGTGGGCTCCGCGTCCCCCCGGATCGTCGCCGAGTTGGCCGCCCGGCACGAGGGACGCAGCCCCGTGCCGGCGGACCCGGACGCGCTCGCCGACTACTTCGCGTTCCGCGACTTCGCCCACTTCATCGAGGTCTACCTCAGCGTCGTCGACCTGATCCGCGACCCGGAGGACGTCTGGATCCTCACCCACGAGGTGGCCCGCGAGCTGGCCCGCCAGCAGGTCCGGTACGCCGAGCTGACCGTCACCCCGTACTCGCACGTGCGCCGGGGCATCCCCGCCCCGGCGTTCTGCGAGGCGATCGAGGACGCCCGCAAGCGGGCCGAGGCCGACTTCGGCGTCGCCCTGCGCTGGTGCTTCGACATTCCCGGCGAGGCCGGCCTGCCGGCCGCCGAGGAGACCCTGCGGATCTGCCTGGAGGAGCGACCCGACGGGCTGGTCAGCTTCGGTCTCGGCGGCCCCGAGATCGGGGTGCCCCGACCGCAGTTCAAGCCCTACTTCGACCAGGCCCGGGCCGCCGGGCTGCGGTCCGTCCCGCACGCCGGGGAGACCACCGGCCCGCAGACCGTCTGGGACGCTTTGCGCGAGCTGGGCGCCGAGCGGATCGGCCACGGCATCTCCGCCGCCCAGGACCCGGAGCTGCTCAGCTACCTGGCCGAGCAGCGCATCCCCCTGGAGGTCTGCCCGACCTCCAACGTCCGCACCCGGGCCGTCGCCCGGATCGAGGAGCACCCGCTGCGCCGGCTGGTCGACGCGGGCGTCCGGGTCACCATCAACTCCGACGACCCGCCGATGTTCGGCACCACCCTCAACGACGAGTACGCGGTCGCCGCCCGGCTGCTCGACGCCGGCCCGGACCAGCTCGCGGCGCTCGCCCGGGAGGCGGTGGCCGCGTCGTTCCTCGACCCGGCCGGCCAGGTCCGGATCACCGCCGAGATCGACGCGTTCGTGGCGGCCAGGTCGCACTGACCGGCCGGACGTCGCCCGACCGGGCCCCCCGGTCGGGCGACGTCAGCACACGGCCCGGCCCGCCGGCCAGCACCCGGCGACGACCGGCGCCAGACCGAACAGGACGGACAACCCGAGGGACACTAGACCCGTGCCGGGCGGACCCGGGGCCACCTCACGACCCGGTGAGGGGGCACGCGCGGCGGGAGCGGGGTGTGGGGGGACCATGCCCCCGCCGCGCGTACTGGCTCCACCGGCCGGCAGTTGTCAGGGGCGACAGGCCGGCGGAACTGATGGGTTCGGGCCTGATCATGTCAGCACGCGCGCCGTCCGTCGCCGCCGTTAAGCCGGATCTAAGGAAACCTTGCACCGCCCCACAGTCAGGGCCCCGGTCAGCCGTCGGTGGGGCGCTGCCGGGGCCACCGCCGGCCGCTCTTCTGCTCCCGGGCCTCCCGCGCCATCCGGCCCACCAGGCCGAACCGGTTCACCTGCCGGGGCGTCGCCTCCGGGTCGGCCAGCAGCATCACCACGCTGGCCCCGCCGAGCCGGGCCCGGTCGATGCTCACCGAGCCGTTGGCCTGCAACGAGACCCGCTTGGCGATGTCCAGCCCCAGCCCGGTCGACCCCTGGTCGCTGGCCCCCCGGCGCAGCGCCCGGTCCGGATTCGCGATGCCCGGCCCGGCGTCGTCGATCCGGATCGCCACGTACCCGTCCCGGCGGGAGACCGCCACCTCGAACGCCGTCCCCTGCGGGGTGTAGCGGAAGACGTTGCCGATCACCGCGTCGAGCGCGGCGGCCAGCTCGGCCCGGGGCACCGGGGCCGGGATGCGTAGCTGGGCGCCGATCACCCGGTGCGGGCGGTTCTGGTCGCCGGCCAGGGCCGCCCAGAACACCATCCGGTCCCGGACCACCTCGCTGACGTCGCACTCCGCCGGCCCCGCCTCGTGGGCGACCGCCTTGCGGGTGGTCTTGATCAGGACGTCGATCTCGCCCTCCAGGGTGACGATCGCCTGCCGGATCCGCCGGATCGTCCGCCGTCGGTCCAGCTCCGCCGGGGTGAACGAGCCGACGCTGGTGTCGTCGGAGTCCAGCCCCTCGGCGTCGAGCCGCAGCACGGTCAGCGGGGTACGCAACCGGTGCGACAGATCCGCCACCAGTTCCCGCTCGTCCGTGCGGGCGGCGACCAGCCGGTCGGCCATCCGGTTGAAGGCGTACCCGGCCTCGGCCAGCTCGCGCGGCCCGGTCGGCTCGACCCGTACCCCCAGGTCGCCGTCGCCGACCGCGAGCGCCGCCCGGACCAGCCCCCGGGTGGAGTCGACCGCCCGGGCCGCCACCCGGTCCACCACGATCACCGCCGCGCCGACCAGTGCCACGGCCACCCCGGTCAGCAGCAGCCAGGTGCCGCCGGCCCCCTTCTCCAGGGCGGCGGCGGGCACGAAGACCTCGACCACGGCCACCGTGCCGTCGAGCACCACCGGGTCGAGCCGCAGCAACCCGCCGTCGACGTCGACGACCAGCGATCGTTCCGCGCTCCGGGCCCGGTCCAGGTCGGCGGCGGCGGCCCGGCCGGCGGGCTCGTCCCCGCCCAGGCCGTGCACCACCGGACGGATCGCCGGATCGTCACCGCTGGCCTCGATCGCCCGGCGTACCGCCGCCGGTTCGGTGCTGACGGCGAGCGCGCCGGTGACCATCGCCCCGCGCCGGGCCGCGTCGGCCAGCGCCTCCTCCCGCACCTCGTCGCGCAGGCTCAACCCGAGCGGGACGAGGAACGCCAGCGCGACCAGCGCGCACATGCCGGCCGTCAGGGCGGCCAGCGCCGGCCTCAGTCCGGGGCCACCAGCCGGAACCCCACCCCCCGCACGGTGCGCAGGTAGCGCGGCTTCGCCGCGGACTCGCCCATCTTTCGGCGCAGCCAGTACAGGTGAACGTCGATGGTCTGGTCCTCGCCGACCGACGGCTGCCGCCATACCTCCTCCAAGAGTTCGCGCCGGGACACCACCCGGCCAGGTCGTGCGGCGAGATACGCCAGCAGGTCGAATTCCTTGCGGGTCAGCGCCAGCAGTTCCCCGTCGAGCACCGCGCTGCGCTCGCCCACGTCCACCCGCAGCCCGCCGACGGTGTGCACGGCCGGGGCCACGGTGCGGCTGGCCCGGCCGGCCCGGCGCAGCACGGTGGTGATCCGGGCGTCCAGGTGGGCGCCGGTGAACGGCTTGACCATGTAGTCGTCCGCGCCGGCCCGGAGCAGCCGGACCACCGACTGCTCGTCGTCCCGCGCGGTGGCGATGATGATCGGGACGTCGGTGATGCCGCGCAGCATCCGCAGCGCGTCCGAGCCGTCCAGGTCGGGCAGGCCCAGGTCCAGCACGACCAGGTCGGGGGTCTCGGCGGCGACCCGGCGCAGCGCGTCCAGCGCCGTGCCGACCGCGTGCACGGCGTGCCCCCGTTCGGTGAGGGAACGCAGCATCGCGCCACGGACGACGTGGTCGTCTTCGACCAGGAGCACGGTGGCCACGTCAGCACCGTACTGCCCGTGGCAAGTTGATCGCGTTGCGACGGACCGGTGAACCGGGCAAGCTGGGACGACGATGCCGTTCACGCTCTTCCCCGACACCCGGCTGGCGCTGGCCCGGGACAGCCTCACCGGGCTGTCCGTCGGCGACGCCCTGGGTTCCCAGTTCTTCGTACCGGGCCACCGGCCCGCCGACCTCGCGGCCGGGTGGCTGCCACCGCCGCCCTGGCAGTGGACCGACGACACCGAGATGGCCTGCTCGGTGCTGGCCGAACTCGCCGGGCACGGCGACGTCGACCGGGACCGGCTGGCGCTCGCCTTCGCCGACCGCTGCGAGCCCTACCGGGGCTACGGCCCGGGTGCGGTGACGATCCTGCGGCTGATCCGGACCGGCACCCCGTGGCCGGTGGCCGCCGCGTCGGCCTTCGACGGCCAGGGCTCCTGCGGCAACGGCGCGGCGATGCGGGTCGCCCCGCTCGGCGCCTGGCACGCCGACTCGACCGCCCGCGCGGCGGCCCGGGCCCGCCGCAGCGCCGAGGTGACCCATGCCCACCCGGAGGGGATCGCGGGGGCGGTCGCGGTGGCCGTCGCCGCCTCGCTGGCGGCCCGGGCCCGGCTGGACGGCGACCGCCCGGACGCGGCCCGGCTGCTCGCCGCCGTCGCCGGGGCCCTCGACCCGGCCGGCGAGGTGCACCTCGGGATACGCCGCGCGGCCGGGCTGCTCGGCCGCCCGCCCGACGAGGCCGTCGCCGCCCTCGGCAACGGCTCCCGGGTGACCGCCCAGGACACCGTGGCCTTCACCCTGTGGGTGGCCGCCACCCACCTGTCCGACTACCCGGCCGCGATCCGCGCCTGCGTCGAGGCGGGTGGGGACGTCGACACCACCGCCGCGATCGTCGGCGGCATCGTCGCCGCGTACGCGGGGGTCGGCACGCCCGGCGGGGTGCCGGACGGCTGGCTCGCCGCCCGGGAACCGCTGCCGCAGTGGCTCGGCTGACCTCAGCCCGACGCCGCCCGCACGCCCGTCCGGTCGACGTCGACCGCCCGTTCCGGCGCGCCGTCGTCCGGCTTCGGGTCGGCGTCCGGTCCGGTCGTCGGGTCGGCGTCCGGTCCGGTCGTCGGGTCGGCGTCCGGTCCGGTCGTCGGGTCGGCGGCGGCCCGGCGGCGGGACCGGCTGGCCGCCCAGCCGATCACCGCGCCGCCGCCCAGCCCGACCAGCAGGCCCCCGCCGAGCAGCAGGTCCGCGCTGGGCCCGCCGTCGCCCGTCGGGTCGCCGTCGCCGTCGCCGTCGTTCCCGGCGGCCCCGGCCGCCGTCCCGTCCGCCGGGCCGGCCCCGCCGTGGCCGTGGCCGGTGGCCGCCCCCGACGCCGGGGAGAGCAGGGCCAGCGTCGGGGCGGGGTGCCCGCCGCCGACCGGGTCGGCCCAGCGCACCACCGTCCCGTCCGAGTACGTCTGCACCACCTCGAAGGCCACCCGGTCGGTCTGCGGCAGTGGGCCCATGGCCAGGGCGAGCCGGGCCGGGCCCGGTACGGCCGGCCCGGCGGCCCGGCTCCAGAGCACCGAGGCGGTCACCGTGCTGACCGAGGGGGCGTGGATGCCGGCCACCGGGTCGGCCAGCTCACGGGAGGTCATCAGCGGCGCCCAGCCGTCCACCGACAGCGGGTAGACCTCCCCGATCGGGGCGTCCGGCGGGAGCTTGACCTCGATCTTCTCGGTGCGCGCGCCGGGGCGCTCCTCCGGCACCACGAACGTCAGCTCCACCGCGTCGCCCTGGGTCGCCTCGGTCGGGCTGGCGGTCACGCCGGCCGCCGATGCCGCCCCCGGCCACCCGAGCACACCGGCCACCGCTGCGGCCAGCACCAGTCCCGTCCGGCTCCGCCGGGCACCGCCGCGGGTCGTCGCCATCCTCGCCCCCATCCGTCTCGCCGTGGGCCGGTACCGGCTCCGGCCACACCCGGTAGTTCGGACGGCGGGCCGGAAAGGTTCAATCCGTCGGCGGGCCGGTCCGAACCCGGCGACACGGCCGGTGCCTGCTTTCCCGACGACCGGACGGAACGGGGCGACCGATAGCATCGCAGGGGCCGGCCCGCCGGCCCATCCGTACCGCCTGCCGCTGAGGAGTCACCGTGTCCGCACCCCGTACCCCCGTCGTGGCCGACCCCGTCGTCGTCGCCGCCGGGACGACGGCGGCCGACGCGGTGGCCGCGGCCGGGCTGCCCGCCGCCGGCCCGAAGGCGATCGTGGTGGTCCGCGACCCGCAGGGCCAACTGCGCGACCTGGACTGGACGCCGGCCGAGGAGACCGTCGTCGAGCCGGTCGGCCTCGACTCGCCGGACGGGCTGAACGTGCTGCGGCACTCGACCGCGCACGTGCTCGCCCAGGCCGTGCAGGACGTCTTCCCCGAGGCGAAGCTCGGCATCGGCCCGCCGATCGAGAACGGCTTCTACTACGACTTCGCCGTCGACAAGCCGTTCCAGCCGGACGACCTGGCCAAGCTGGAGAAGCGGATGCAGGAGATCGTCAAGTCCGGCCAGCGGTTCCGCCGCCGCCGCTTCGGCAGCCTGGACGAGGCGAAGGCCGAGCTGGCCGCCGAGCCGTTCAAGCTGGAGCTGGTCGACGTCAAGGGCGAGGGGCTGGACACGACCGAGGTGATGGAGGTGGGCGGCGGCGAGCTGACCATCTACGACAACCTCGCCGCCACCGAGGACAAGGTCTGCTGGTCGGACCTGTGCCGTGGCCCGCACCTGCCGAACACCCGGCTGATCGGCGCGTTCAAGCTGATGCGCTCGGCCGCCGCCTACTGGCGGGGCAGTGAGAAGAACCCGCAGCTCCAGCGGGTGTACGGCACCGCGTGGCCGACCCGGGACGAGCTCAAGGCGTACCTGAAGCTGCTGGAGGAGGCGGCCCGGCGCGACCACCGCAAGCTCGGCGCGGACCTCGACCTGTTCAGCTTCCCCGACGAGGTCGGCTCCGGCCTGGCGGTCTTCCACCCCAAGGGCGGCATCATCCGCCGGGAGCTGGAAAACTACTCGCGTCGTCGGCACGAGGCCGCCGGTTACGAGTTCGTCAACACCCCGCACATCACCAAGGCGCACCTCTTCGAGACCTCCGGGCACCTGCCCTACTACGCGGACACCATGTTCCCGCCGATGCAGTTGGAGGGCGCGGACTACTACCTCAAGGCGATGAACTGCCCGATGCACAACCTGATCTTCAGGGCGCGCGGGCGGTCCTACCGGGAGCTGCCGCTGCGGCTGTTCGAGTTCGGCACGGTCTACCGGTACGAGAAGTCCGGCGTGGTGCACGGCCTGACCCGGGTGCGCGGCCTGACCCAGGACGACTCGCACATCTACTGCACCCGGGAGCAGATGCCCGGCGAGCTGTCCACCCTGCTCACCTTCGTGCTCGACCTGCTGCGCGACTACGGCCTGGACGACTTCTACCTGGAGCTGTCCACCCGGGACGACTCACCGAAGTTCATCGGCGCGGACGAGGACTGGGCGGAGGCGACCGAGGCGCTGCGTACCGCCGCCGAGGCGTCCGGGCTGGACCTGGTGCCCGACCCGGGCGGCGCGGCCTTCTACGGCCCGAAGATCTCCGTGCAGGCCCGGGACGCGATCGGCCGGACCTGGCAGATGTCGACGATCCAGGTCGACTTCAACCAGCCCGCCCGGTTCGGGCTGGAGTACCAGGCCGCCGACGGCAGCCGCAAGCAGCCGGTGATGATCCACCGGGCGCTCTTCGGCTCGATCGAGCGGTTCTTCGGGGTGCTCACCGAGCACTACGCGGGCGCGTTCCCGGCCTGGCTGGCCCCGGTGCAGGTGATTGGCATCCCGATCCGCGAGGACCACACCGACTACCTGCACGGCTTCGTCGCGGCGCTGCGCGCCGAGGGGATCCGGGCCCAGGTCGACACCGGTGACGACCGGATGCAGAAGAAGATCCGTACCGCCCAGCAGCAGAAGATCCCGTTCATGGTGATCGCCGGCGACGACGACGTGGCCGCCGGCACGGTCTCCTTCCGCTACCGGGACGGCTCGCAGCGCAACGGGGTGCCGATGGCCGAGGCGGTCACCCACGTGCTCGACGTGGTCTCCTCCCGGACCAACTCGGGCCCGTCGGCCGAGGGCTGAGCCGGGCGGTGGGATCGTCGACCGCCCCGGCTGACCGTCGGGGCGGCCGGCCGGCTGTCCCCGCGCACCCGGCCGCCCGGTGCGGCCGGGTGGGACCCGCCGCGGTGACCGTAGGATCGGCGGTGTGACTGGGGTGGAGCGGCACGACGGCGGCACCGACAACGGCCTGGCGGACGGGCTGGACCGGCTCTGGACGCCGCACCGGATGACCTACATCTCCGGCGAGGACCGGCCCGAGGGCGGCTACGAGAAGCCCACCGGCTGCCCGTTCTGCCTGGCCCCGGGGCGGCCGGCGGCGGAGAGCCTGGTCGTGGCCCGGGGCGGGCACGTCTTCGTGGTGCTCAACCTCTACCCGTACAACCCGGGGCACCTGCTGGTCTGCCCGTACCGGCACGTGGCCGACTACACCGACCTCGACGAGGCCGAGACGGTCGAACTGGCCACCTTCACCCAGACCGCGATGCGGGTGGTCCGGCGGGTCAGCAGCGCCCACGGGTTCAACCTCGGCATGAACCAGGGCGGGGTGGCCGGCGCCGGCATCGCCGCCCACCTGCACCAGCACGTGGTGCCGCGCTGGGGCGGGGACGCCAACTTCATGCCGGTGATCGGCCGGACGAAGGTGCTGCCGCAGCTCCTCGCCGACACCCGCGAACTGCTCGCCCGGGCCTGGCCGGCCTGAGTCCCGGCCCGGCCCGGGGGTGCCGCGGGGCCGAGGTCACCCACCACCGCCGGGTCGTCGCGCCGCCGTCGGCCGGCTACCCGGCGTCGCCGGCCGGCCCGCCCCGGCCCGGCGGAGGCGGGGGAGTCAGCGCGGCCACCAGCTCCGACCAGCTCTCCACCCGGTGTACGCCGGGCAGGTGCGCCGCGTGCGCGGCCAGCTCCGGCGGGTACGGCCGGAACAGGTAGCGGTGCCCGACCGTGTCGAGATAGCCGAGCACCTCCAGCCGGTCGTCGACGAAGTGGGTCAGCCCGAGCCGGGCCGCGACCGGCGCCTTCGCCGGCCGGGTACGGCAGAAGTGCAGCCGTTCCGGCGCGATCCCGGTGCGGGTGTAAAAGTCGTGGTGGTCCAGCCAGGCCCGGGTGTGCCGTTCGGTCCGCTCCCCGCACGTCGACACCACGTGCGTCTCGTCGAAGAGCGGCACCAGCGCGGCCAGCCCCTCGAAGACCCCCGGCACCGGCGGCGTACGCAGGTAGTTCGGCCCGAAGAACGAGGTGTCGTCGTCCCTGCTGGTCGGCTCGATCACCACGCCGCCGACGTCCACGCCCAGCCGTCCCATGTGGTCGAGCATGCACGATGCGTCGACTTCCTGCCCTCCAGCGCGCTGGAGGTGACACGATGCGTCGATGGCAGTGACGACACGGACGTTGGGCCGCAGCGGCATCGAGGTCAGCGCCCTCGGCATGGGGTGCTGGGCGATCGGTGGCCCGTGGGCCGAGGGGGCCCAGCCGTTGGGCTGGGGTGCGGTCGACGACGAGGAGTCGGTCCGGGCCGTACGCCGGGCGCTCGACCTCGGGGTGACCCTGTTCGACACCGCCGACACGTACGGGGCGGGGCACGGTGAGCGGGTCCTCGGGCGGGCGCTGGCCGGCCGCCGGGACGAGGCGGTGATCGCCACCAAGTGGGGGTACACCTTCGACGAGCGGTCCCGGCAGGCCACCGGTGCGGACGCCTCCCCGGCGTACCTGCGCCGGGCGGTGACCGACTCGCTGCGCCGGCTGGACACCGACCGGATCGACCTCTACCAGCTACACCTGGGTGACCTGCCGCTGCCCCGGGTGGAGGCGTTGGTCGGCACCTGCGAGGAGCTGGTCGCCGACGGCCTGGTCCGGACGTACGGCTGGAGCACCGACCGGGCCGACCGGGCCGCCGCCTTCGCCCAGGTCGCGCGGCACGCCACCGCGGTGCAGCACAGCCTGTCGGTGCTGCGGGACGCCCCGGCGATGCTGGCCGCCTGCGACAAGCACGACCTGGCCAGCGTCAACCGTGGCCCGCTCGGGATGGGGCTGCTCACCGGCAAGTACACCACCGGCTCGACGCTGCCCCGCGACGACGTGCGGGGGACGGCCCCGGGCTGGCTGGAGTGGTTCCGCGGCGGCCGGCCGGCGCCGGAGTGGCTGCGCCGGGTGGCCGCCGTCCGGGGCGCGCTCACCGCCGACGGCCGGACGTTGGCCCAGGGCGCGTTGGGCTGGATCTGGGCGCGCAGCGGCCGGACGGTGCCGATCCCCGGCTGCCGCACCGTCGCCCAGGTCGAGGAGAACGCCGCCGCCCTGCGGCTCGGCCCGCTCACCCCGGACCACTTCGCCGAGGTGGAACGCCAACTCGCCGCCCTCCGCTCGGCCGCCCTCCGCGACGCCGACCGCCCCTACTGGCCGCTGCCGCCCACCCCCACCGCCCGCCCCTGACCCGGCCCGACCTCACCCGCCCACCGCGTCGATCGATGGGGTCGTGGTGCCTCCGCAACAGGCGCTCACCGGGGCACCACGCCCGCCACGACTCCGTGCTCGACAGGGCGGGAGGGAGCGGCTAGGGGTGGGTCTTGCGGACCTGGTCGGCCAGGTGGGCGGGCATCGGGTCGTAGCGGGCGAACTCGCGGCGGAAGGTGCCGGTGCCGGCGGTCAGCGCCCGAAGCTCGACCGCGTAGCGCAGCAGCTCGGTCGCCGGCACCTCGGCGCGGACCAGGCTGCGGCCCTCGGCGTCCGGGTCGGGTTCGGTGCCGAGCACCCGGCCGCGCCGGCCCGACAGGTCACCCAGCACCGCGCCGACGGCGGAGTCGGCCACCCGGATCACCACCTCGTCCACCGGCTCCAGCAGCGCCGGCTCGCCCTTCTCGGCCGCGTCGCGCAGCGCGAGCGCGCCGGCGGTCTGGAACGCGGCGTCGGAGGAGTCGACGCTGTGCGCCTTGCCGTCGACCAGGGTGACCCGCAGGTCCACCGCCGGCTGCCCGGCGACCAGGCCCCGTTCGAGCTGCGCCCGGACGCCCTTCTCCACCGACGGGATGTAGTGGTGCGGCACCGCCCCACCGACCACCCGGTCGACGAACTCGAAGCCGGCACCCCGGGGCAGCGGCTCCACCTCGATGTCGCAGACGGCGTACTGGCCGTGCCCGCCGGACTGCTTGACGTGCCGGCCGTGCCCGTTCGCGGGGACGGTCAGCGTCTCCCGCAGCGCCACCCGCACCGGCTCGGTGTCCAGCTCCACGCCGCCGCTGCGCAGCCGGTC
Organism: Micromonospora sp. NPDC092111; assembly: GCF_044755745.1. Taxonomy (NCBI): domain Bacteria; kingdom Bacillati; phylum Actinomycetota; class Actinomycetes; order Micromonosporales; family Micromonosporaceae; genus Micromonospora; species Micromonospora sp. NPDC092111. The sequence goes on along the minus strand of NZ_JBIVRQ010000007.1, from coordinate 150,188 downwards.
GAGCAGCACGTCGGCGTGCGCCTCGCCCATGCACCAGAGCACGAGCTGGTGGGTCTCCGGGTTGCGCTCCAGCCGCAGCGTCGGGTCGCCGGCCACCAGCCGGCCCAGGTTGCGGGCCAGGGCGTCCTCGTCGGCCCGGCTGCGGGCCACGATCGCCACCGGCAGCAACGGCTCGGGCATCGCCCAGGGCGCGATCAGCAGCGGCTCGTCCTTGGCGGAGATGGTGTCGCCGGTCTCCGCGCTGCCCGACTTGGTGATCGCGCACAGGTCGCCGGCCACGCACGAGGTGACCTCGCGCAGGGTCGCGCCGAGCGGGGTGTAGACGTGCCCGACCCGCTCGTCGGCGTCGTGGTCCGGGTGCCCGCGTTCGGCCATGCCGTGCCCGCAGATGTGCACGGTCTGGTCGGGGCGCAGCGTGCCGGAGAAGACCCGGACCAGCGACACCCGACCGACGTGCCGGTCGACGGTGGTCTTGACCACCTCGGCGACCAGCGGGCCGTCCGGGTCGCAGCTCAGTGGCGGCCGGGGGGAGCCGTCCACCCCGGTGACCGCCGGCAGTTCGTGCTCCAGCGGCGACGGGAACGCCGACACCAGGCCGTCCAGCAGGACGTCCAGGCCGACGCCGGTGGTCGCGCAGACCGGCACCACCGGGTAGAAGTGCCCCCGGGCGACCGCCTTCTCCAGGTCGGTGACCAGCACCTCGGTGTCGATCTCCGCGCCGTCGAGGTAGCGGTCCATCAGGGTCTCGTCCTCGCTCTCGGCGATGATCCCCTCGATCAGCTCGTCGCGGGCCTCGGTGATGGCCGGCAGGTGCTGCGGGTCCGGTTCGCGTACGGCGGCGGGCAGCCCGGCCGAGTAGTCGAAGACCCGCCGGCTGATCAGCCCCATCAGCCCGGCGACCGACTCGCCGTCGTCACCGAGCATCGGCAGGTAGAGCGGGAGCACGTTGTCCCCGAAGACCCGCTGGCAGAGCGCCACCGCCTCGTCGAAGTCGGCGCGCGGGTGGTCCAGCCGGGAGACCGCGACGGCGCGCGGCAGGTCCACCGCGGCGCACTCCTCCCAGAGGGCGGCGGTGGCCGCGTCCATCCCGTCGACGGCGGAGACCACGAACAGGGCGGCGTCGGCGGCCCGCAGGCCGGCCCGCAGCTCGCCGACGAAGTCCCCGTAGCCGGGCGTGTCCAGGAGGTTGACCTTGACGTCGGCGTGCGTCAGCGGGGCGCAGGCCAGGCTCACCGAGCGCTGCTGGCGTACCGCCGCCGGGTCGTGGTCGCAGACGGTGCCGCCGTCGGCGATCGTGCCGGCCCGGCCGATCGTGCCGCTGGCCGCCAGCAGCGCCTCGACCAGGGTGGTCTTGCCGGCTCCGGAGTGCCCGACGAGCACCACGTTGCGGATCCTGCCGGGCTCGGTCACCACCGGCACGTTGCCGGCGGCCCCCTTCTCCTGGTTCTTCTGCGCCATCGCGGCGCACCTCCCTCAGCCGGTGGTGGGTGGCGACCGCCGCGCGCGACGGGGAGCGGGCCCGGGCGGGTGCCGCGGCGATATCCTCCGGTGGTCCGCCGGACGACGAGCGGTCAACGGGCGGGTCGGTGAGTTGGCTCACCTTCCGTACCCGATCTCAGCACCCGTCATCGACCCGGCACAAGCCTTCGTCGGGCGGGTCGGACGACCGGGCGTATCGCCGTCCGCTGCCGGCCGTTATCGTGGGACCCCCATGGCGAAGATCTTCCAAGTGACGGCCCGCGCGGCGATGACCCGCGTCGTGGAGCCGGTCGCGCGCGGTCTGCTCCGCGCGGGTGTGTCCCCCAACGCGGTCACCGTGACCGGCACCGTCGGCGTGCTCGCCGGCGCCCTCGGCTTCGGCGCCCGTGGCCACCTGGTCGCCGGAGCGCTGATCGTGACGGTGTTCGCGCTCACCGACATGCTCGACGGGACGATGGCCCGGATGAGTGGCGGCTCGACCCGGTTCGGCGCGTTCCTCGACTCGTCGATGGACCGGGTCGCCGACAGCGCGGTCTTCGGCGCGGTGGCGTACTGGTTGGCCACCGAGGGCAACCACTCGGGGGTGGCCGCCGCGCTGATCTGCCTGGCCGCCGGCGGGCTGGTCTCCTACGTCAAGGCCCGCGCGGAGGGGCTGGGGATGACCTGCAACGTGGGCATCGCCGAGCGCACCGAGCGGCTGTTGATCGTCGGGGTGGGTGGCCTGCTCACCGGCCTCGGCGTCCGGCCCGCCCTGGAGATCGCGCTCTGGCTGCTCGCCGCCGTGTCGATCTTCACGGTCGGGCAGCGGGTGGCCCACGTGTACCGGCAGGCGCAGCTGGTCGGCCGGGAGTGAACCTCACCGAACTCGGCTACGTCGCCGGCTGGCGTCTGGTCCGTGCGCTGCCCCGGTCCGTGGTGGCCGCAACCTTCCGGGCGGGCGCCGACCGCGCCGCCCGCAACAACGGCGCCGGTACCACCCGACTGCGCGCCAACCTGCGCCGGGTGGTCGGCCCCGAGCTGCCCGAGGCGGAGCTGGACGCGCTGGTCAGGCGCGGCCTGCGGTCGTACGCCCGGTACTGGATGGAGGCGTTCCGGCTGCCCACGCTGAGCCGCCGGCAGATCCTCGCCGGTTTCCACCTCGGCGGGGCGGACCTGCTCGCCGCCGACGTGGCGGCCGGCCGGGGCGCGGTGGTGGCCTGCCCGCACGCCGGCAACTGGGACGCCGCCGGGGCCTGGGTGGCCGCCGCCGGTCTGCCGATCACCACGGTCGCCGAGCGGCTCAAGCCGGAGGGCGTGTACGAGCGTTTCCTCGCCTTCCGGCAGGGCCTGGGCATGGAGATCCTGCCCTCCCACGGCGGCCCGCGTCCCGCCTTCGACGTGCTGCTGGAGCGGCTGCGGGCCGGCACGGTGGTGCCGTTGCTGGCCGACCGTGACCTGTCCGCCCGGGGCATCGAGGTCGACTTCTTCGGCGGCCGGACCCGGATGCCGGCGGGGCCGGCCCTGCTGGCCATCCGCACCGGCGCCCCGCTCTACGTGGCCTCCCTGTGGTACGAACCGGACATGGCGTACGCGCAGTTGGAGGGCCCGCTGCCGGTGCCGGATCCGGACAGCGCGCCGCTGGACGAGCGGGTCCGGATCCTCACCCAGCGGATTGCCGACCGTCTGGCGGCGGGCATCGCCCGCCATCCGGAAGACTGGCACATGTTGCAGCGGATGTGGCTGGACCAGCGGGGCTCCGTCGACGGCGGGTCCGCCGCGTCGCCGCCCCCGGCCAGCACGGGTTCGGTCTGAGGGAGGGGGCGCCAGTGCGGATCGGCATCGTGTGCCCGTACTCCTTCGACGTCCCGGGTGGCGTGCAGAACCACGTGATGGACCTGGCCGAGGCGCTGATCGGGCTGGGACACGAGGTGAGCGTGCTGGCCCCGGCCGACGAGGAGTCGGCGCTGCCGCCGTACGTGGTCTCCGCCGGCCGGGCGGTGCCACTGCCGTACAACGGGTCGGTGGCCCGGATCGCGTTCGGCCCGGTCTCCACCGCCCGGGTGCGCCGGTGGATCACCCGGGGCGACTTCGACGTGCTGCACGTGCACGAACCGCTGACCCCGAGCCTGTCGATGTTGGCGGCGCTCTCCGCCCGGGGCCCGGTGGTGGCCACCTTCCACACCGCGATGACCCGGTCCCGGGTGCTCGCCGCCGCGCAGGGCGTGCTGCAGATCCTGCTGGAGCGGATCACCGCCCGGATCGCGGTCAGCGCGCTGGCCCGCAAGGTGCAGGTCGAGCACATGGACGGCGGGGCGGTGGAGGTCCCCAACGGGGTGGCGGTGGCGAAGTTCGCCGGCGTCGAGCCGCTGCCCGGCTGGCCGGGGGAGTGCGGACCGGGCCACGGCGGGACGCTGGGCTTCCTGGGCCGGTTCACCGAGGCCCGCAAGGGCTTCCCGATCCTGCGGGACGCCTTCGTCGCGCTCGCCCCGCACCGACCCGGGCTGCGCCTGCTGGTGGCCGGGCCGGGCGACCCGGACGACCTGTTCGGGCGGTTCCCGGCCGAGCTGCGGGACCGGGTGACCTTCCTGGGCCTGGTCTCCGAGGTCGACAAGGCCCGGATGCTGCGCAGCGTCGACCTGTACGTCGCCCCGAATACCGGTGGGGAGTCGTTCGGCATGATCCTCACCGAGGCCCTGGCGGCCGGCGCCACGGTGGTCGCCAGCGACCTGGACGCGTTCCGCCGGGTCCTCGACGGCGGCCGGGCCGGCCGGCTCTTCCCGACCGGGGACTCGGCCGCGCTGCGGGCCGCCCTGGCGGAACTGCTCGACGATCCCGGGCAACGGGCCGCGCTGAGCGCCTGCGGCGACCAGGTGGTGGCCCACTACGACTGGCCGGTGGTGGCCCGCCGGGTGCTGGAGGTCTACGCGGCGGCCATCGAGGCCACCGACGGCCGGGTCATCGACCAGGAGTGGGTGGGACTGGGCGGTCCGGTGTGACCACTACGATGCCGCACATGTGGTGGGTGCTGGGCGCGGCGGTCCTCGTCGGCCTGGTCGTGGTCTACCTGGTCTGGACGGTCGGCCGGGTGGAGCGGTTGCAGACCCGGGCGGAGTCGGCGGCCCGCGCGCTCGACGCCCACCTGCTGCGCCGGGCCGCCGCCGCCGCGGTGCTGGCCGAGAAGAGTTTCGGCGTCGAGCTGTACGCGGCGGCGCGGATCGCCCTGGACGCGCCCCCGGAGGAGCGCGAGGCCGCCGAGAACGACCTCACCCGGCAGTTGCGGGCGGTCCGCCTCGACCCGGCCGACCCCGCCTGCGAGGCGGTCATCGCGGCGAGCCGGCGGCTGGCCCTGGCCCGGCAGGTGCACACCGACCTGGTCCGGGACGCCCGCGCGGCGCGCGGCCGGCCGCTGGTGCGGCTGTTCCGGATGGGTCGCCGGCACCCCTGGCCGCGCTACTTCGACGTCGACGACCCGACCCTGGCGCTGCCGGCGGACGTTCCGGCGGGCTGACGTCCGGGGCGTCCGACCGTCGTGCCGGCTGTCCGGTCCGTCCCGTCCTGGGGCGGGTGCGGTGCGGGTCCGATCCCGGGTGATGACTGCCACACCGCAGGCCACCGTGGGTCTGATTGGCTGTCGGACCGGCGTTGGGCCCGTCGTAGCATCGTCCGTAGCCACCCCCCGAGCACGTCCGAGGAGCGATGACCCGTGCCCGAGAACACCTCCCCGAACGCCAACGCCACCCCCGTCGTCGGCACCGCCCGAGTCAAGCGCGGCATGGCCGAGATGCTCAAGGGCGGCGTGATCATGGATGTGGTCACCGCCGAGCAGGCCAAGATCGCTGAGGACGCCGGTGCCGTCGCCGTGATGGCGCTGGAGCGGGTGCCCGCCGACATCCGCGCCCAGGGCGGGGTGTCCCGGATGAGCGACCCCGACATGATCGACGGCATCATCGCCGCCGTCTCCATCCCGGTGATGGCCAAGGTCCGGATCGGGCACTTCGTCGAGGCGCGGATCCTCCAGTCGCTCGGCGTCGACTACATCGACGAGTCCGAGGTGCTGACCCCGGCCGACTACGCCAACCACATCGACAAGTGGGCCTACACCGTCCCCTTCGTCTGCGGGGCGACCAACCTGGGCGAGGCGCTGCGCCGGATCACCGAGGGCGCCGCCATGATCCGCTCCAAGGGCGAGGCCGGCACCGGGGACGTCTCCAACGCCACCACCCACATGCGGAAGATCCGTCAGGAGATCCGCCGGCTCCAGTCGCTGCCCGCCGACGAGCTGTTCGTCGCCGCCAAGGAGCTCCAGGCCCCGTACGAGCTGGTCAAGGAGATCGCCGAGACCGGCAAGCTGCCGGTGGTGCTGTTCACCGCGGGCGGCATCGCCACCCCGGCCGACGCCGCGATGATGATGCAGCTCGGCGCGGAGGGCGTCTTCGTCGGCTCCGGCATCTTCAAGTCCGGCAACCCCGCCCAGCGGGCCGCCGCGATCGTCAAGGCCACCACCTTCCACGACGACCCGGACGTCCTGGCCAAGGTCTCCCGGGGCCTGGGCGAGGCGATGGTCGGCATCAACGTCGACGAGATCCCCCAGCCGCACCGGCTGGCCGAGCGCGGCTGGTGATCCCCGGCGGGGCGCGGAGGCGCCCCGCCGAGGTGCGGCCGACCCGTCCAGACGAAGGAGCGACGACGCGATGAGTGACGCACCGGTCATCGGGGTGCTCGCCCTCCAGGGCGACGTGCGTGAGCACGTCGCCGCCCTGGCCGACGCCGGCGCGGACGCCCGCCCGGTACGCCGTCCGGCCGAGCTGGACGCGGTCGACGGGCTGGTCGTCCCCGGCGGGGAGTCCACCACCATGAGCAAGCTCGCGGACATCTTCGAGATGCGCGAGCCGATCGACAAGCGGATCGCCGGCGGCATGCCGGTCTACGGGTCCTGCGCCGGCATGATCATGCTGGCCACCGAGGTCCTGGACGGCCGTCCCGACCAGCGCGGGTTCGCCGGGATCGAGATGACGGTGCGGCGTAACGCGTTCGGCCGCCAGGTCGACTCGTTCGAGGCCCCGGTGGAGATCACCGGGGTCGACGGCGGTCCGTTCCACGCGGTCTTCATCCGCGCCCCCTGGGTCGAGCGGGTCGGCGCCGACGTCGAGGTCCTCGGTCGGGTCACCGGCGGCCCCGCCGCCGACCGGATCGTCGCCGTCCGCCAGGGCAACCTGCTGGCCACCTCGTTCCACCCCGAGCTGACCGCCGACTCCCGCCTGCACCGCTACTTCGTCGACCTGACCCGCACCGCCCGCTGACCCCGGCGATCGGGCGCCGTCGGCCCCGACCGGCCGGGATCGCACCGTCGTGGGGCGGGCCCCGGGTGCAGGATCGCGGTGTGGCGCGCCGGGTGTGACGGCGGGTGGGGGTGTCTCGGTAGGATTGCCGCGGTTCGGCTCGGGCACCGCCCGCCGCAGCCCTCGATGCGACCGGCGGCGGTCCTGGTCTGGAGTCGGCGCGGACTGTCGACGCAAGGCGTGAGTCAACAGACGGAGGTATGAGATGTCCGGCCACTCAAAGTGGGCGACCACCAAGCACAAGAAGGCCGTCATCGACGCCAAGCGCGGCAAGATGTTCGCCAAGCTGATCAAGAACGTCGAGGTCGCGGCCCGCACCGGCGGCGGCGACCCGGCCGGTAACCCGACGCTCTACGACGCCATCCAGAAGGCCAAGAAGAACTCGGTCCCGAACGACAACATCGACCGTGCGGTCAAGCGCGGCTCCGGCCTGGAGGCCGGCGGCGCCGACTGGCAGACGATCATGTACGAGGGCTACGGCCCGAACGGCGTGGCGATGCTGATCGAGTGCCTCACCGACAACCGCAACCGGGCCGCCACCGAGGTCCGCACCGCGCTGACCCGCAACGGCGGCTCGCTCGCCGACGCCGGCTCGGTGTCGTACATGTTCTCCCGCAAGGGCGTGGTGATCGTCCCCAAGGCCGGGACCACCGAGGACGACGTGATGATGGCGGTCCTCGACGCCGGCGCGGAGGAGGTCAACGACCTCGGCGAGGCGTACGAGGTGGTCTCCGAGCCGACCGACCTGATCGGTGTCCGCACCGCCCTGCAGGACGCCGGCATCGAGTACGAGTCGGCCGAGTCGTCCCTGATCCCCAGCATGAACGTGCCGCTGGACGAGGACGGCGCGCGCAAGGTGTTCAAGCTGATCGACGTCCTGGAGGACTGCGACGACGTGCAGAACGTCTACGCGAACTTCGACGTCTCCGACGACGTGCTGGCCGCGGTCGACGCCTGATCCCGGTGACGCGACACGGATTCCCGCCGGGCGACGTGGTCGTCCGGCGGGAGATCCTGCGCGGTGAGGTCTGGTTCGGCTGCCCCACCATCTGCGTGGTGGACTCCGCCGACCTGCTCGCGCTCTACCTGCCACCCGGCGCCGAGTTCGGCTTTCCCGAGCGGGGCACCTTCCCGTGCGGGCGGCACCCCTGGCAGACCGCCGGGCACACCGCGTGGTCCGGGCACGGCAAGCTGATGCTGCAACGCCCCGGCGAGGGGCACTCGGTCGACGTCTTCTGGACCGGACCGGACCGCGCCTTCGCCGGCTGGTACTTCAACCTCCAGGACCCGTTCCGGCGTACCCCGATCGGGGTGGACACCCTCGACCACGAGCTGGACCTCTGGTGGGCGGCCGACGCCGACCGGTACGTCTGGAAGGACGTGGAGATGTTCGCCCAGCGCCTCGTGGAGGGGCGCTACCCGGGGATGGCCGACACGATCCGCGCCGAGGGCGACCGGATCGCCGCCCTGCTCGACGCGGGCCGGCGCTGGTGGGACGACGGGTGGGCGCACTGGCGTCCGGACCCGTCCTGGCCGGTGCCCCGGCTGCCCGCCGGCTGGGACACCGTCCCCGGCTGACCCCGGCCCGCGCCGGTCAGCCGACCGTCTCCCGTTCCCGCCAGGCGGCCCGTACCGAGGTCTTCCCGTTGGTCCGCAGCAGCGACCCCTGGTAGACCCGGGCGCCCGCGGCGACGAAGGCACCGGCGGTGACGAGCAGCAGCGCCAGCGACACCACCGGCTCCCAGGCCGCCGCGTCCCCGGTGAACAGCCGCAGCGGCATCGCCGTCGGAGCGGAGAACGGCAGGTAGGACAGGACCCGCATGGCGACCGTGTTGTCGTTGAGGAAGACCACCCCGAAGAACGGCAGCATGACGGCGAACTGCACCGGCGTGGACACCCCGGCGATGTCCTCCTGCCGGTTGACCAGCGCGCCGGCCACCGCCCACATCGCCGCCAGCAGCAGGAAGCCGAGCAGGAAGAACGGCACGAACCAGCCGATCGCCGGCCCCAGCAGGGTGAGCAGGTCCCCGCTGCCGGCGATCCGGGTGCCGGCCACCGCGGCCACCGCGATCAGGGTGATCTGGCCCAGCGCCAGCAGACCGGCGGCGACCATCTTCCCGGCCAGCAGCGCCCGGACCGGTACCGCGGCCACCAGGATCTCGACGATCCTGGTCTGCTTCTCCTCGGTGACGCTCTGCGCGATCTGTAGGCCGAACATCTGCGAGGTGGCGAAGAAGACGAACGCGAAGGCGAACGGCACCAGGTACGCGACGAGCGGGTCGACGGCGTCGGGGTTCAGCAGCCGGACCGCCGGGGCGGCGCTCAGGGCCCGCACCACGTCGTCGGGGGCGTCGTCCACGGCGAGGACCGTCGGGCCGGCGACCACCGCCGCGTCCACCTCGCCGTCCCGGACCGCCCGTTCGGCGGCGGCGTCGTCGGCCACGACCCGGACCTCCAGGCCGGCCGCGCGCAGCGTGCCGGCGCCGGCCCCGGTCGTCGCCACCGTCGACGGTCCGCCGCCCAGCAACGCCGGGAGCACCGTCGCGGCCACCGCGACGAGCAGGAAGAACAGGGTGCCGTAGAGGAACGTCTTGTCCCGTAGCCGGACCTTCAGCTCGCGGCCGGCGACCAGCCTGGTGGCCTGGTAGGTGTTCACTGGTTGACCTCTCGGAAGATCTCGGCGAGGGACGGGGTGACCGGACGGAAGGCGCGGACCGGGCCACGGGCCAGCGCCGCGCGCAGGACGGCCTGGTCGTCGGTGTCGGCGGTGAGGTCGACCACGGCGCGGGCGCCGTCGAGGTCGACCAGGGTCACCCCGGGCTGGTCCCGTACCCATCCCGCGTCGCCGTCGACGACCAGCTCGAAGCGGGGCAGGGTGTACGCCGCGCGCAGCTCGTCGCGTCGTCCGGCGGCCCGGATCCGCCCGTCGGCGATGATCACGAGGTCGTCGCAGAGCCGTTCCACCACGTCGAGCTGGTGGCTGGAGAAGAGCACCGGGACGCCGGTGGCGGCCCGCTCCCGCAGCACGTCGACCACCGTGTCGACGGCCAGCGGGTCGAGCCCGGAGAACGGCTCGTCCAGCACCAGGACCTCGGGATCGTGCACCAGCGCGGCGGCGATCTGGGCCCGCTGCTGGTTGCCCAGGGACAGCGTCTCCAGCAGGTCGTCGCCGCGTTCGGCGAGGCCGACCCGGTCCAGCAGCGCGTCGGTGTGCCGCCGGGCCGCCGCCGGGTCGAGGCCGTGCAGCCGGCCGAGGTAGACCACCTGCTCCCGGGCGGTCATCTTCGGGTACAGCCCGCGTTCCTCGGGCATGTAGCCGAACCGGCGGCGGGTCTCCCGGGTCAGCCGTTCGCCCCGCCAGGTCACCCGGCCGGCGTCGGCGGCGAGCACGCCGAGGACGATCCGCATGGTGGTGGTCTTGCCGGCGCCGTTGCCGCCGACGAAGCCGGTCATCCGGCCGGCCGCCACCTCGAAGGAGACGTTCCTGAGCACCTGGCGGTCGCCGAAGCTGCGATCGACGCCGTCCAGGCGGAGCACGCTGGTCATGGTTCCGAACGCTAGATCGCCGGGGGCCGCCCGCCGTCCCTCCCGGGAATGAGCATCCGGGTCCGTCGCGCGACGGACCCGTCAGCCGCCCGGCCGGACCACGCCGTGCTCGTAGGCGAAGACGACCGCCTGCACCCGGTCCCGCAGGCCGAGCTTGGCCAGCACCCGGCTGACGTGGGTCTTCACCGTCGCCTCGCCGAGGTGCAGCGCGGCGGCGATCTCCGCGTTGCTGTCGCCCCGGGCCAGCAACTCCAGCACCTCGTGTTCCCGTGGCGTCAGCTCGGCCGGCGGGGGGCCGGCCGCCGGCCGGTGGGGGGTGCCCGCCGCCCCGCCGGGCCGGGCGAAGCTGGCGATGACCCGCCGGGTCAGCGCCGGTGCGATCAGCCCGTCGCCGCGGGCGACGACCCGTACCGCGTCGATCAGCTCCTCCGGGGTGCCGTTCTTGAGCAGGAAGCCGCTGGCCCCGGCCCGCAGCGCGGCGAACAGGTAGTCGTCGCGGTCGAACGTGGTGAGGATCAGCACCGCGGGGCCGTCCGGTCCGGCGTCGGCGGTGATCCGGCGGGTCGCCGCCAGCCCGTCGAGGACGGGCATCTCCACGTCCATCAGCACGACGTCCGGTCGGGTGGCGCGGGCCATCGTGACGGCCCGCTCGCCGTCGGCCGCCTCGCCCACCACCTCGATGTCGTCCTCCACCTCGAGGATGACCCGGAAGCCGGTCCGCACCAGGTGCTGGTCGTCGACGAGCAGCACCCGGACGGGCCGGGACGGGTCCGGGCCGGTGGTGGCGGCGGTCACGTCGACTGCTCCCCGGCGGCCAGCGGGATGCGGGCCCGCACCCGGAAGCCACCGCCCTGGCGGGGTCCGACCTCCAGCACCCCGTCGTGCGCGGCGACCCGTTCCCGCATGCCGATCAGCCCGAGGCCGCCGGTCCCGGTCGGCCCGCCGGCCCGTCCGTCGTCGCTCACGTCGATCTCCAGTTCCCGGGCCAGGTAGCGGATCCGCACGTCCAGCACGGTAGCCCCGGCGTGCTTGACGGTGTTCGTCACCGCCTCCTGCACGATCCGGTACGCCGCCTGCGACACCGACTGCGGCAGCGGCACCGGCTCGCCGTACACCCCGAGGTCGGCCCGCAGGCCCGTCCCGGTGGCGCGGGTGACCAGGTCGCCGAGCCGGTCGATGCCGGCGGCGTCCGGCCGGCCCGCGTCGTCGGCCCCGGCGACCCCCCTCGGGTCGCGCAGCACACCGAGCATCCGGCGCAGCTCGTCGACGGCGGTCCGGGCGGTGGTCTCGATGGCGGTCAGGGCGGTCCGGGCCTTGTCCCGGTCCCGGTCGAGGACCCGTCGGCAGGCCGCCGCCTGCACCCCCATCACCGAGACGTGGTGGGCCACCGAGTCGTGCAGCTCACGGGCGATCCGGACCCGTTCACCGATGACCGCCCGCTCGCCCGCCTGGGCCTGCGAGCGGCGCAGCTCCTCGGCCTGCTCGCGGAGTTCGTGCTGCCGCCGGGCGGCCAGCCAGGCGGTCTCGCCGAAGTAGTGGGCGAAGGCGAAGAACAGCACGTTGAACAGGACCCCGTTGATGATCGCGGCGAGCACCGGGGGCACCGGCCCGGCCGCGTCGGTGAACGACGCCGACGAGAGGCCGTCCATCCGCAGCAGCAGGGACAACCCCAGCCAGCCGAACATGGCCGCGATGATGCCGATCCGTACCCGGCCGGCGAGCCGCCGGTCGGTGCCCCAGGCGCCGAGCGTGTAGAGCGCGGTGAACAGCGCGGCCGAGGGGAGTTGGGTGAGGGGGACGGCCCGTACCTGCCCCGCGACGAACGCGACCGCGACGACGACGGCCACGGCGGTCGGCGTCCGGCGTCGCCAGGCCAGCGGTACGGTGACCGCCAGCACCCACCAGACCTGTTCGGGCAGCGGCGGTGGCGGGCCCAGCCCGAACGCGCCGGTGCTGCGGGCGAGCGCCAGGTCGAACAGGGCCAGGACGGCGACGGCCAGCGCGACGGACAGGTCGTTCCGGCGTTGCCGGGTGGTCGGTGGGGGGCGGCGCCAGGGGGTGGGAGGTGTGCTGCTCACCCACTGACCATGCCATCCGCCGGCGGAGGGCGTCGTCGCCCACCCCGGAGGGCCGGTCAGGCGGGAGTGGTCCGGCGAGGCGGTGCACGCCCTGCTGGCCCGCGCTGGCCCGCGCTGGCCCGCGCTGGCGCGGGTGGCGGGCCGGGGCGGCAGCCGGGTGACCGGATCCCGGCCCGGCGTCCCCGTGTGCGCCGGGCCGGGATCCGGGGTCACCCGTCGTGCCGGGGCGCGTTGTGCCGGCGGGCCTTGACGACGCTCTCGACGACGTCCCAGAGGGTGATCGCCGCGACGACCACGACGCTGACCCGGGTGGCGATGCCCAGGCCGTCGCCGTCGCGCAGCCAGGAGAACCGGGCGACCAGATCCGGGTTGAGCAGCCGTTCGGTGAGCAGCAGCCAGACCACCGGGACGGCGAAGGCCAGGTCGAGCAGCGCGTTGACCGCGACGAGCGACCAGGTCCACCGCCCAGTGCGGTACTTCACGACCTCCAGCACCAGGCTGGCCACCAGGACGGCCGCCAGCACCGGCAGCCAGGACCTCCACAGCGTCGGGTCGAGCAGCGGGATCCGCTCGCCCCCGGTGCCGGAGACCCAGGACCGGAAGTGCTGCCAGGGCAGGAAGGCCAGGGTGAGCAGGATCGTCGCCACCGAGGCGCAGGTGTCGGTGAGCCGTACGTCGCGTTCCACCGGGGCCTCGGGGAGTTGGTCGACGCCCCACTCGGGGAGCTTCAGCGAGGCGTCGGTGCGTTCCAGGATGGCGAAGCACAGCGTCACCCAGAAGGCGATCTGCACGGCCGTCTGGATGGCGGCGCTGATGCCCGACCCGATGGCCCCGCCCGGGTGGTCGCCGACGGTCGCCTGGACCACCCCGACGAGGACGCCGACCGCGCCGGGGATCGTGCTGAGCAGCCGCCGTAGCAACCGCTGCCAGACCAGGTAGTAGGTGGGGCCGATGAGCTGGAGTCGGCGGTCGGCGTAGCGGGCGGCGAGCCGCTCCGGGTGGCCCAGTTCGGTGAGCACCTCGCGTTCGGCGGTGGCGGCGTCCTGACCGCCGCCGGTGCGGTCGTCGATCATGTCCTCGATCGAGGCGCGCAGCTCGGTGGCGATCTCCTCGCGGCGGGGCGCCGGCACCGCCCGTAGGGTGGCGGCGAGGTAGCGGTCGGTCAGGGAACTCATCGGTCGGCTCCTTCGATCAGCCCGGTCACGGAGGTCTGTACGGCGGCGAGGTCGGCCAGCAGGCGCACCAGCACCGACTCCCCGTCGGCGCTGGTCCGGTAGAACTTGCGCGGCCGGCTCTCCTCGGTGTTCCACTCGCTGGTCAGCAGCCCCTGCTCCTCCAGCCGGCGCAGCAGGGGGTAGAGCGTGTTGGCGTCGACCGGGAAGCCGTGCCCGGCCAGCCGCTGGAGCAGGGCGTAGCCGTAGTCGGCCCGGCGCAGGGCCACCAGGCTGGCCACCACCACCGTGCCCCGGCGCAGCTCCTGGAGATGGGTCCGCAGGACATCCTCGCTAACCATGTCTCACACCATAGTGTGTGGCACACACTAATGTCGAGGGATATAACGTCGTGTCGGTGCACGTCGATCGCCGTCGGGGTGGCGGATTGCCGACGCGGACCACCCCCGGCGCGGCGGTGGAGCCGCCCGGACGACGTCGGTAGGGTGGGCCGGTCGAAGCCGACACCAGCCTTGATCCACACCGCCGGGGGGCGCCACGCATGGGTGATTCGTTCGCGCATCTGCATGTCCACACCGAGTACTCGATGCTCGATGGCGCGGCCCGGCTGAAGGACCTCTTCGCCGAGGCCAACCGGCTCGGCATGCCGGCGGTGGCGATCACCGACCACGGCAACATGCACGGCGCGAACGACTTCTACAAGCAGGCGATGGCCGCCGGCATCACCCCGATCCTGGGGGTCGAGGCGTACGTGGCGCCGGAGTCGCGCTACCACAAGGCGCGGGTCAAGTGGGGCCGGCCGGAGCAGAAGAGCGACGACATCTCCGGTAACGGCGCGATCACCCACAAGACGATGTGGGCGCGCAACGCGCAGGGCCTGAAGAACCTGTTCACCCTCAACTCGCGCGCCTCCATGGAGGGGCACTACGTCAAGTGGCCCCGGATGGACATGGAGCTGATCGCCGAGCACGCCGAGGGCATCATGGCCACCACCGGCTGCCCGTCCGGCGCGGTGCAGACCCGGCTGCGGCTGGGGCAGTTCGACGAGGCGCTCAAGGTCGCGGGCAGCTACCAGGACATCTTCGGTAAGGAGAACTACTTCCTGGAGATCATGGACCACGGCCTGGAGATCGAGCGTCGGGTCCGGGACGGGCTGACCGAGATCGCCCGCAAGCTGGACATCCCGCCGGTGGTCACCAACGACTCGCACTACACCCACGAGGCGCAGGCCGAGGCGCACGACGTGCTGCTCTGCGTGCAGACCGGCAGCAACGTCGCCGACCCGAACCGGTTCCGCTTCGAGGGCGGCGGCTACTTCGTCAAGTCCGCCGACCAGATGCGCGCGGTCGACTCGTCCGAGCTGTGGCAGCAGGGCTGCCGCAACACCCTGCTGGTCGCCGAGAAGGTCGACCCGACCGGGATGTTCGAGTTCCACAACCTGATGCCGCGCTTCCCGGTGCCGGAGGGGGAGACCGAGGAGTCCTGGTTCCGCAAGGAGACCTTCGCCGGGCTGGCCCGCCGCTACCCGGGGGGGATCCCCGAGGGGCACGTGGTCCAGGCCGAGTACGAGCTGGGCGTCATCATCCAGATGGGCTTCCCGTCGTACTTCCTCGTGGTCGCCGACTTCATCCAGTGGGCGAAGAACCAGGGCATCGCGGTCGGACCGGGCCGTGGCTCGGCGGCCGGCTCGCTGGTCGCGTACGCGCTGGGCATCACCGACCTGGACCCGATCCCGCACGGGCTGATCTTCGAGCGGTTCCTCAACCCCGAACGGGTCTCGATGCCGGACGTCGACATCGACTTCGACGAGCGTCGGCGCGGCGAGGTGATCAAGTACGTCACCGACAAGTGGGGTGAGGACAAGGTCGCCCAGATCGCCACCTTCGGTACGATCAAGGCGAAGGCCGCGATCAAGGACTCGGCCCGGGTCCTCGGCTTCCCGTACGCGGTGGGCGACCGGATCACCAAGGCGATGCCCCCGGCGGTGATGGGCAAGGACATCCCGCTCACCGGCATCTTCGACCCGAAGCACCCCCGCTATGCCGAGGCCGGCGAGATCCGGGGCCTCTACGAGTCGGACCCGGACGTCCGCAAGGTGATCGACACCGCCAAGGGCATCGAGGGGCTGATCCGGCAGACCGGGGTGCACGCCGCCGGCGTGATCATGTCCGCCGAGCCGATCATCGAGCACATCCCGCTGATGCGCCGCGACGCCGACGGGGCGATCATCACCCAGTTCGACTACCCGACCTGCGAGTCGCTCGGGCTGTTGAAGATGGACTTCCTCGGCCTGCGCAACCTGACGATCATCGACGACGCGGTCAAGAACATCCAGCTCAACCACGGCAAGCAGCTCGACCTGCTGGGCCTGGAGCTGGCCGACAAGGCCGCCTACGACCTGCTGGCCCGGGGCGACACCCTCGGCGTGTTCCAGCTCGACGGCGGGCCGATGCGCTCGCTGCTGCGGCTGATGAAGCCGGACAACTTCGAGGACATCTCCGCCGTCCTGGCGCTCTACCGGCCCGGCCCGATGGGCGTCGACTCGCACACCAACTACGCGCTGCGCAAGAACGGCCTCCAGGAGATCACCCCGATCCACCCGGAGCTGGAGGAGCCGCTGCGGGAGATCCTCGCCCCGACCCACGGCCTGATCGTCTACCAGGAGCAGGTGCAGCGCGCCGCGCAGATCCTCGCCGGCTACACCCTCGGCCAGGCCGACCTGCTCCGCCGGGCGATGGGCAAGAAGAAGAAGGAGATCCTCGACAAGGAGTTCATCCCGTTCCGGGACGGCTGCCGCGAGCGCGGCTACTCCGACGCCGCGATCCAGGCGGTGTGGGACGTCCTGGTGCCGTTCGCCGGGTACGCCTTCAACAAGGCGCACTCCGCCGCGTACGGCCTGGTGTCGTACTGGACGGCGTACCTCAAGGCGCACTACCCGGCCGAGTACATGGCGGCGCTGCTCACCTCCGTCGGCGACGACAAGGACAAGATGGCGCTCTACCTGTCCGAGTGCCGACGGATGCGCATCCAGGTGCTGCCACCCGACGTCAACACCTCGGCCGGCCCGTTCACCCCGGTCGGCCAGGACATCCGGTTCGGCCTGGCGGCGGTCCGCAACGTCGGCGCGAACGTGGTCGCGGCGATCATGCGGTGCCGCGACGAGAAGGGCGAGTACGCCGACTTCTACGACTTCCTGTCGAAGGTCGACGCGGTGGTCTGCAACAAGAAGACCATCGAATCCCTGATCAAGGCGGGCGCCTTCGACTCGCTGAAGCACACCCGCAAGGGCCTGCTCGCCGTGCACGCCGACGCCATCGACGCCTTCGCCGACGTCAAGCGCAAGGAGGCGGTCGGCCAGTACGACCTCTTCGGCGCCGGCTTCGGCGACGCCGACACCGGCGGCAGCACCACGGTGATGCCCGTCATCGGCGACAGCGAGTGGGACAAGCGGGACAAGCTCGCCTTCGAACGCGAGATGCTCGGCCTCTACGTCTCCGACCACCCGCTGTTCGGCCTGGAACACGTCCTCGGCGCGGCGGCCGACACCACGATCGCCGCGCTGTCCGAGGAGGGCACCGTGCCCGACGGGGCGGTGGTCACCCTGGCCGGCATCCTCTCCGGCGTCCAGCGCCGGGTCACCAAGCAGGGCCGGGCCTGGGCCTCGGCCACCCTGGAGGACCTGGCCGGCGGGGTGGAGACGCTGTTCTTCCCCAACACCTACGAGGTGATCGGCCAGTACATCGCCGAGGACGCGATCGTGGTGGTGAAGGGCCGGGTGGACCGCCGCGACGACACCCCACGGATCATGGCGATGGACATGTCCATGCCGGACGTCAGCAGCAACCCGGCCAACAAGCCGGTCACCCTCACCATCCCGGTGCACCGCTGCACGCCGCCGCTGGTCGAACGGCTCAAGGAGACCCTGGTGCTGCACCCGGGCGACACCGAGGTGCACGTCAAGCTGCTCAACGGCGGCAAGGTGACCACGCTGCGGCTCGGGCCGTTCCGGGTGGCCGCCACCACCGCGTTGATGGGCGACCTGAAGAGCGTCCTCGGCCCGGCCAACGTGAGCTGACCCGTCGCGGGGCGGTCCTGCCGGCGCTGGGCCGGACCGTTCCGGGCCGCTGATCCCCCGGGCCGGGGCAGGAGGCCGGCCGCCCCCGCGACAGCCGGTGCTCGCCCCGAGGCCGTCGGTCGGCGGCCAGCAGGATCTGCTGGCCGCCGTGGGTGGGGCGCGACGGCTGACCGCTGCGGTCGGTCGTCACTTGCCCCCGGTGACGATCCCCGGGTTGATGCACAGCCCGGGCGTGCTGCCGTTCTTCTCCGCGATCTCCAGGCAGCGGGACACCTTGTCGACCTTGGCGTTGGTCTCGGTGATCTGCTTCTGGATGTCGGCGTTCTTCCGGTCCTGTTCGAGGTTGCGGGTCTGCGCGAGCTTGTCCTGGAAGGCCTTGATGTTGCCCTCGGTCTTGTCGTCGTGGTTGACCCGGGTGATGGTGACGGAGAGGATGTCGACGTCGCCGGAGAGCCGCGCCTCGGCGTTGCCCCGGATTCCCTGGGCGAAGGGCTTGAGGTCGACGTTCAGGTTGCCGGTCCGGGCGTCGATCTTCTCCAGCGGGTTGTAGGCGGCGAAGGCGTCGTTGACGGCGCTGTCGAGCTGCACCCCCACCCGCTGGCCCCGGAAGCTCTGGAAGTCGCCCTTGTAGTCCATGAACTGCTTCGGCGCGTTCTCGGGCTTGACCTGCCACTCGATCAACACTTCCACGCAGGCGTCGGCGAGGGTGCCGGTACGGACCCGGACGCACCGGTCGCCGCCGATGTGGTCGTACTTCTGCCGGCCGGCGTCCCACTCGCCGACCTTCTGCCAGGGAGCGACCCACTTCAGCCCGGAGCCGGTGACCCTGCCGGTCGGCTTGTTGAAGCTGGTGACGATCCCGACCGAGCGGATCGGGACGGAGTGTGCGCTCGACCCCACGGTGAAGACCAGCGTCCCGGCCAGGCAGCCGAGCGCGACCAGCGCGGCCATCTGCGTGATGCCCCGGTTCCGGGCGATGATCGCCACCGCGCCGGAGATCGCCAGCCCGATTCCGAGGATGACGGCGAATGTGAAGCCGACCGGCACGGGGCATCACCCTTTCAGGGTTCGTCACGATGTGGATCATCAACCTAGGGCAGGCTGTCAAGCCGGGCCGGGCACCGCCCGGCCCGCCGGGCCACCACCGCACGATTGGCGCTGACGACCGGGCTCGGCGGTCAATAGCCTCGACGCATGGAGTTGGAACAGGCGAGCAAACTGTGGCAGCCGGACCCGGGCTGGTTGAACACCGCCAGCTACGGGCTACCGCCCGAGCCGGCGTGGACGGCGGTGCAGGACGCCATGGCCGGCTGGCGGGTGGGGCGTACCCCCTGGGAGACGTGGGGGGAGGCGACCGAGCGGTCCCGGGCCGCCTTCGCCGGTCTGGTCGGCGTGCCGAGGGCGGACGTCGCGGTCGGCAGCGCCGTGTCGCAACTCCTCGCGCCGGTCGCCGCCGCCCTGCCGGCCGGGGCCACCGTGGTCGTCCCGGAGGTCGAGTTCACCTCCAACCTGTTCCCCTGGCTGGTGCAGCAGGAGCGGGGGGTGCGGGTGCGTACCGTGCCGCTGGCCGGTCTACTCGACGCGATCGACGCCGACACCGACCTGGTCGCGTTCAGCCTGGTGCAGTCCGCCGACGGGGCCGTCGCCCCGTACGCCGAGGTGGTGGCCGCGGCCCGGGCGCACGGCGCGCTGGTGGTGGTGGACGCCACCCAGGCGTGCGGCTGGCTGCCGTTCGACGCGTCGCTGGCCGACGCGGTCGTGGTCGGGGCGTACAAGTGGTTGATGGCCCCGCGCGGCTCGGCGCTGGGTTACCTGGCCCCGGCGCTGCGGGAGCGGATGCGCCCGGACGCCGCCGGCTGGTACGCGGGCCAGGACCCGCACTCCTCCTACTACGGCCCGCCGCTGCGGTTGGCCGACGACGCCCGCCGGTTCGACATCTCCCCGGCCTGGTTCAGCTGGGTCGGCACCGCACCCGCCCTGGAACTGATCGCCGAGATCGGCCTGCCGGCGATCCGGGCGCACGACGTGGCGCTGGCCAACCGTTTCCTCGCCGGCCTGGGTCGGCCACCGGGGGAGAGCGCGATCGTCACCGTGCAGGTGCCCGGCGCGCAGGAGAAGCTGGCGCGGGCCGGGATCCGGGCGGCGGTGCGTGCCGGCCTGGTGCGCGCCTCCTTCCACGTGTACACCACCGAGGAGGACGTCGACCTGGCACTGGACGCGCTGGCCGGCTGAACCGGCGGCCCGCCCGTGCCGGCCGGTCCCGGCTGCGACGGCTCACCGGGCGGCTGTTCCCCGGCCGGGCCGACGGGAACAGCCGGCCCGGGTACCCCCGGGTGGGCCGAGCGGTGGCCGGGCCACATGGGCGCGCCCACCGGCGGCACCGTCGGTCCGCACCGGCCGCCCGGTGCGGGGGCGCGCATGGCCGTGGTCCCCGCCTGGCCCGCCGGGAATGTGTGTGACATCGACATGGCTCGACTCCACCGGGTCCCCGTAGGTTTCCAGCACGCGACGGTCCTGTGACCCCGGTCACCGACCTGGCTGCCGCGGTGGACCTGCGGAGGATGAGGCGATGGCCGGGCACGCGCTCCTGTCGGCCCGGGGGCTGACCCGCGACTTCCGGGGCTTCCGGGCCGTCGACCACGTCGACCTGGACGTCGCGCCGGACAGCGTGCATGCCCTGGTCGGGCCGAACGGCGCCGGGAAGACCACCCTGTTCAACCTGCTCACCGGATTCCTGCCGGCCACCGCCGGGCGGATCGAGCTGGCCGGCCGGGACGTCACCGGGCTGCCGCCGGAGCGGGTCGCCCGGCTGGGCGTGGCCCGCTCCTTCCAGATCACCAGCCTCTTCCCGCAGCTCTCCGCCCGGGAGCACGTCGAGTTGGCGTTGCAGAGCCCCAGCGGGCTGGGCTGGCGGTTCTGGCGCTCGGCGAAGCTGCTGGACCGCTACCGGCAGCGGGCCGACGAACTGCTCGACATGGTCGGCCTCGGCGCGCTGGCCGAGGCGCCCGCCGAGGCCCTCGCCTACGGCCGCAAGCGGGCCCTGGAGTTGGCCCTCGCCCTCGCCCTCGACCCGAAGGTGCTGCTGCTCGACGAGCCGACCGCCGGGATGGGGCTGGAGGACGTCGACCGCACCGTCGCCCTGATCGGCCTGGTCCGGTCCGGTCGGACCGTGGTGATGGTCGAGCACAACATGAGCGTCGTCGGCCGGCTCGCCGACACCGTCACCGTCCTGCAGGCCGGGAAGATCCTGGTGGAGGGCTCCTACGACCAGGTCCGGGCCGACGAGCGGGTCATCACCGCCTACCTGGGAGCCGCTGATGCTGCGCATTGACAAACTCTCCGCGTTCTACGGCGAGGCGCAGGTGCTGCGGGAGGTGAGCCTGGACGTCGCCGCCGGCGAGGTGGTCACCCTCGTCGGCCGCAACGGGGCCGGCAAGTCCACCCTGCTGCGCTGCGTGATGGGGCTGCACCCGGACCAGCGCGGCACGGTCGAGCTGGACGGCCGGGACGTCGGGCGGCTGCCGGCGTACCGGCGGGCGCGGGCCGGGCTCGGCTGGGTCCCCGACGACCGGGGCGCGTACGCCACCCTGACCGTCACCGAGAACCTGACCCTGCCGCCCCGGGTCGGCCCCGACCCGTGGCCCCTCGAACGGGTCTACGAGGCGTTTCCCGCGTTGTGGCAGCGCCGCGACTCGGCCGCGACCATGCTCTCCGGCGGCGAGCAGCAGATGCTCGCCCTGGCCCGGGTGCTGCGGATGGGCGCCCGGCTGCTGCTCTGCGACGAGCCCACCGAGGGGCTCTCCCCGCTGCTCGTGCAGCAGGTCGGCGACCTGCTGCGGAACGCCAAGCAGCACGGCGTGACCGTGCTGCTGGTCGAGCAGAACCTGCACTTCGCCACCGGCGTCGCCGACCGGCACTACCTGCTGGCCGAGGGGCGCGTCGTGGAGGCGATGGCCAACTCCGAGGTGCGCTCGCGGGAACGCGAGCTGCTGGCGTACCTCGGCATCTGACGACGGCTGACCCGCGCGGAGGCCGCGCGGCGGAAGGGATGGACATGCGTAGGAGCGTGGGTGTGGCCGCCGCGTCGGCGGCGGTGCTGCTGGCCGCCGGCTGCGGCGGTGGTGGCCCGGCCGGTGGCGGCGACCAGAAGCTGACCGGCGACAAGATCGTGCTGGGCGTGCTCAACGACCAGTCCGGGGCCTACTCGGAGCTGTCCGGGAAGAACTCGGTGAAGGCCGTGGAGCTGGCCATCGCCGACTTCAAGGCGAAGTACGGCGACAAGGCGGTGACGAAGGACATCAGCGTGGAGACCGCCGACCACCAGAACAAGCCGGACGTGGCCAACGCCAAGGCCCAGGAGATGTACGACCGCAAGGGCGTCGACCTGATCCTCGACGTGCCCACCTCGTCGGCCGCCCTCAAGGTCGCCGACGTGGCGAAGGAGAAGAAGAAGCTCTACTTCAACATCGGCGCGGCCACCACCGACCTGACCGGCAAGAGCTGCAACAAGTACACCTTCCACTACGCGTACGACACGTACATGCTGGCCAACGGCACCGGTAAGACCACCACCGAGCAGGTCGGCAAGAACTGGTACATCCTCTACCCGAACTACGCGTTCGGTCAGGACATGGAGAAGAGCTTCTCCGCCGCGATCGGCCAGGCCGGCGGCACGGTCGTCGGCAAGGACGGGGCGCCGTTCCCCAACACCACCGGCGACTACTCGACCTTCCTGCTCAAGGCCCCGACGCTGCACCCGAAGCCGCAGGTGCTCGGCACCATGCAGGCCGGCGCGGAGCTGGTCAACGTGGTCAAGCAGTACAACGAGTTCAAGCTGCGGGACAAGGGGATCGGGCTGGCGGTGGGCCTGATGTTCATCACCGACATCCACTCGCTCACCCCGGCGGCGTTGGCGGGCACCACCTACACCGACGCCTGGTACTGGAACTTCGACCAGCAGAACCGGGAGTTCGCCGACCGGTTCCAGGCCGAGACCGGGACCCGGCCGTCCTTCGCCCACGCGGCCAACTACTCGGCGGCGACCCAGTACCTGGAGGCGGTGCAGGCCGCCGGGACCGACGACGCCGACACCGTCGTCAAGGGACTGGAGGGCAAGACCGTCAACGACGTCTTCCTGCGCAACGGCCGGATCCGCGCCGAGGATCACCGGGTCGTGCACGACGCGTACCTGGCCCAGGTGAAGCCGCAGGCCGAGGTCACCGAGCCGTGGGACTACGTCAAGGTGCTCAAGACCATCCCGGCCGCGGAGGCGTTCCGCGCCCCGTCGGCGGACTGCAAGCTGTGAGCGCGAGGAGCGAGCCGGTTCTGCGAGCCCCGCAGTCGCGAACGAAGGTGGCGCGGTGACCGGCTTTCTCCAGAACACCTTCAACGGGTTGGTGAGCGGGGCGTTCTACGCCCTGCTCGCCCTCGGGCTGGCGGTGATCTTCGGCATGCTCCGGGTGGTCAACTTCGCCCACGGCGCGTTCTACATGCTCGGTGCCTTCGGCGCGTACGTGCTGCTCGCCGAGGCCGGGGTGCCGTTCTGGGCGGCCCTGGTCGTGATGCCGCTGGCCCTCGCCGTGCTCGGCATGGTGCTGGAACGGGCCGTCATCCACCGGCTCACCCGGCTCGACCCGCTCTACAACTTCCTGCTCACCTTCGGCCTCACCCTGATCCTCCAGGACCTGGTGAAGACCCGGTACGGCGTGCAGTCCAGCCCGTACGCCACCCCGGCGGAGCTGTCCGGCTCGGTGGACTTCGGGCTGTTCGACTTCCCGACGTACCGGGTCTTCATCCTCGCCTTCACGGTGCTGCTCTGCGGCGCCGTGTGGTGGGTGCTCAGCCGTACCCGGATCGGCATGGTGGTCCGGGCGGCCACCGAGCGGCCGGAGCTGACCCGGGCCCTCGGTATCGACGTCGGACGCTGGGTGACGCCGGTCTTCGGCTTCGGCATCGGGCTGGCCGGGCTCGCCGGGGTGCTCGCCGCCCCGATGCGCGCGGTGAACCCGCTGATGGGCGCCGACCTGATCATCGTGGTCTTCGCGGTGGTGGTGATCGGTGGGCTCGGCTCGATCTTCGGGTCGGTGGCCGCCGGCTTCGGCATCGGCCTGGTCCAGGCGTGGGGTGAGGCGTACCTGTCCGACTTCCCGATCGTGTCCCAGACGATCGTCTTCGTCGTGATGGCTGCCGTGCTGCTCTGGCGGCCGGCCGGTCTGTTCGGCCGTGAGGAGGCACCGGCATGACCACTGTGGTGGACACCGAGGCGGCCCCGGGGCCGGCCCGCTCCGGCCTGGTCGCGGTGGCCCGCGCCCCCGGCTGGGTCCGGTACGCGCTGCTCGCCGCCGGTCTGGGTGCCGCGCTCTGGCTGCCCAACGGGCTCTACCCGGCGGTCGCGGTCGACATCCTGTGCTGGGCGCTCTTCGCCGTCTCGGTGGACCTGCTGCTCGGCTTCACCGGCCTGATGTCCTTCGGGCACGCCGCGTTCTGGGGCACCTCCGCCTACCTCACCGGACTGGTCGCCATCCACGCCGGCCTGCCGTTCCCGCTGGCCGTGCTGGCCGGTGCGCTCGGCGCGGCGGCGCTGGCCCTGCCGATCGGGTACCTGGCGGTGAAGCGGACCGGCATCTACTTCGCCATGGTCACCCTGGCCTTCGCGCAGATGATCTACTACGTGGCGAACGAGTGGCGGTCGGTCACCCAGGGCGAGAACGGCCTCCAGGGGGTGCCCCGCGCGCTGTTCGGCCTCGACCTGTCCGACGACTACTACTTCTACTACGCGATCCTGCCGATCGTGCTGCTCGGGCTGGCCGCCGCCTGGCGGATCACGCACTCCCCGTTCGGGCGGGTACTGGTCGGCATCCGGGACAACCCGGCCCGGGCCCGCGCGCTCGGCTACCCGGTGCACCGCTACAAGCTGACCGCGTTCGTCCTCTCCGGATTCATCGCCGGACTCGGCGGCGGCCTGTTCGCCGTCGGCCACCGGTTCGTCTCCCTCGACGTGCTGCACTGGACCACCTCCGGCAAGGCCGTGATCGTGGTGGTCCTCGGCGGCATCGGCACGCTCTGGGGTGGAGTGCTCGGCGCGGCGGTGGTGGTCCGGCTGGAGGACTGGCTGTCGTTCTCCGGGTTCGAGTCCGTCGGCCTGGTCACCGGCGGCATCTTCGTCCTCGTCGTGCTGGTGTTCCGGCGCGGCTTGTGGGGCACCGTGGCCGCCCTGGCGCTGCGGTGGACGGCGGCCCGGCGCAGATAGCCGCGCCGGCGGCGGATCCGAACCGCGCCGTCCCAGCGAACCCCTGGTAGTGGTCACCTACCCGGGGGTACGTCTGGTGCTGACAGATCCGCTGCCGGCCGGGGCCGTCGTCGGCCCGCCTGACCAGCTTCTCCGCCGCGCTCGCGGCCTGCGGCGCGCCGTCCTGACCGGCCGGACCCGGGGCCGGCCGTCACCCGCCGCACGGGTGGCGTGACTCCCGACACATCCGATACGAAACGTCGCCGTATCGAAAACCTGACCCGTAAGGTGAACGACGTTACGAGTCTGCCCCGTATCGTATTGCGCGACGCGGGTGAGCCGGGGGGAGAACCGGAACCGATGGAACCGCACGAGAACACCGGACATCCGAGGCGGTGGGCGATCCTCGGCGTGCTGGTGATCAGCCTGCTGGTCGTCGTCCTCGACAACACCATCCTCAACGTCGCCCTGCGCACGCTGGCCGACCCGGTGCACGGCCTCGGCGCCAGCCAGGGCGAGCTGGAGTGGTCGATCAACTCCTACACCCTGGTCTTCGCCGGCCTGCTGTTCACCTTCGGGGTGCTCGGCGACCGGGCCGGCCGCCGCCGGTTCCTGCTGATCGGTCTGGTCCTGTTCGGCCTGTCGTCGCTGCTGTCGGCGTACGCGCAGAGCCCCGGCCAGCTCATCGCGGCCCGCGCCCTGATGGGCATCGGCGGCGCGGCCATCATGCCGGTGACCCTGTCGATCATCTCCAACGTCTTCGACCCCCGGGAGCGGGGCCGCGCCATCGGCATCTGGGCCGGCGCGGTCGGCCTGGCGGTGGCGATCGGCCCGATCCTCGGCGGCGCGCTGCTGGAGCACTACTGGTGGGGTTCGGTCTTCCTGATCAACGTGCCGGTGGTGGCGCTCGGCGTGCTGCTGGTGGCCCTGCTGGTGCCCGAGTCCCGCGACCCGAACCCGGGCCGGGTCGACGTGCTCGGCGTGCTGCTCTCGGTCGTCGGTCTGGTCGCGCTGACCTACGGCATCATCGACGGCGGCGAGCACGGCTTCGACCGTCCGCTGGTCTGGGCCGCCATCGTCGGTGGGCTGGCGGTGCTGGCCTGGTTCGTGGCGCACGAGCGGCGCAGTGACCACCCGTCGCTGGACGTCCGGCTGTTCCGGGTGCCCCGGTTCGCCGCGCCGGTGGCGATCGTCGGCCTGGTCTTCTTCGCCGCGATGGGGGTGATGTTCTTCAGCTCCTTCTACATGCAGTTGGTCCGGGGCTACAGCCCGCTGGAGACCGGCCTGCTCTTCCTGCCCTTCGCCGGCGCGCAACTGGTCTTCGCGCCGCGCAGCGCCGCGATGGTGCGCCGGTACGGCGGCCGGACGGTCGCCACGGTGGGCCTCGCGCTGACCGCCGTGGCGCTGGCCGCGTTCGCCTTCGTCGACGCCGACACGCCGATCTGGGTGGTGCTGGTGGTCTTCTTCCTCCAGGGCACCGGGATGGCGAACATCATGCCGCCGGCCACCGAGTCGATCATGTCGGCGCTGCCCCGGGAGAAGGCCGGCGTCGGGTCCGCGGTGAGCAACACCGTCCGCCAGGTCGCCGGCGCGCTGGGCGTCGCCGTGCTCGGCTCGGTGCTCTCCGCCGTCTACCGGCAGGACATCGCCTCGACGGTCGACACCCTGCCCGCCCCGGCCCGGGAGGCGGCCACCGAGTCCGTCTCCGGCGCGTACGCGGCGGCGGCCCAGCTCGGCCCGGCGGCGCCGAAGCTGATCGCGGCGGCCAACGACGCCTTCGTCTCGGCCATGCACTGGGCGGCGGCGATCTCCGCGTTGGTGGCCGCCCTCGGCATCCTCGTGGTGCTGCGCTGGATGCCCGGCCGGTCCGCCGCCACCACCGCACCGGCGGTGGTGGAGGAGCGGGAGTTGGCCGGAACCGCGTAGGTTCGGATTCAATGTCTGACATGAGTCACACCGCCGATGCTCCGCGGTCGCCCGGGCGACCGCGGAGCATCCGCGCGGACGAGGCCATCATCGAGGCCACCCTCGACCTGCTCGCCGAGGGCAGCACCATCGAGACGCTGTCCATCGAGGCGATCGCCGCCCGCGCCGGGGTGGGCAAGGCCACCATCTACCGCCGCTGGCCCGGCAAGGACGCGCTGCTGCTGGACGCGCTGCGCCGGCTCAAGGGCGTCGTGTCGCAGCCCGCCGGGAACTCCGTCCGGGACGACCTGGTGCTGCTCGTCGGGGCCGTCGGGCACAACATCGACCCCCGGGCCGCCAAGATCATGCCCTGCCTGGTGCCCGAGGTGAACCGCAGCCCGGACCACTTCCAGCTCTACCAGAACATCATCGAGCCGCGCCGGAAGCTGATGCGCGAGGTGCTGCGCCGGGGCGTCGCCAGCGGCGAACTCCGGGCCGACCTCGACGTCGAGGTGGCGATGGCGCTGTTCACCGGGCCGATGCTGATCCAGCGGATGCTGCGCTGGCACCCGGAGCTGGACGACCGGCTGCTGCCGGAGAAGATCGTCGACGGGGTGCTGGACGGCCTGCGGACCCGCTGAGACTCAACCCGCCGGGGTCCGCAGCCGGTGCAGGCGCAGCGCGAGCTGCACCTCCAGTGCCCGCTCCGGCCGCTGCCAGTCCGCGCCGAGCAACTGCCCGACCCGCTCCAGCCGCTGGGTCACCGTGTTGACGTGCACGTGTAGCTGCTCGGCGGCCCGGGCCAGGCTGCCACCCACCCCGAAGTACGCCTCCAGCGTGCGCACCAGCGCGGTGCCCCGCCGCGCGTCGTAGTCGACCACCGGCCCGACGGTGCCGGTGAGGAACCGGGCCACGTCCCGTTCCCCCTGGTCGCCGACCGTGCCGAGGAGCAGGCCGACGAAGCCCAGCTCGGCGGTGCTCGCCCCCTCGCCGGTGCGGCCCAGCGCGCCCAGCGCGGTGAGGCAGCGGTCCGCCTCGGTGAAGGTCGTCGCCAGCCCCGCCGCCCCCGCCGCCGGGCCGCTCGCCCCGGCGGTCACCGGCCGACCGGTCACCCGGGACAGGTCCCGGGCCACCGCGCGGGCGCTGCCCCCGGCGTCCCGGCCGGGCAGCATCAGCACCACCCGACCGTCGCGCGCCGCGGCCAGGCCACCCCGGGTCGAGGCGTACGTGGTGGCCCAGGAGAGCACCCGCAGCCGGGCCGAGCCGGTGGCGGCGAACGCGTCGTCGCCGACCGCCACCAGCACGTGCGGCGCGTCCAGGTCCACCCCGAGCCGGCGGGCCCGGCTGCGCAGCGCGTCGAGATCCCGCAACGGCCGGGCGATCAGGTCGTCGAGCAGCTCGCCCCGGACCCGCCCCTCCGCCTCGGCGACGGTCCGCCGGAACAGCAGCAGCAGCGCGGTGACCAGCGACGCCCGCTCCAGGATCCGCTGGTCGGCGTCGACCAACTCGCCGTCCGGGCGCAGCACCAGCGCGCCCAGGTTCTCGGCCCCGGCCACCACCGCGGCGTACCAGAGTCGGCCCCGCCGCACGCTGCGCCCCTCGGTACGGGAGGCCGCCACTGCCTCCACCAGGTCGGCCCGGTCCGGCTCGCCGATCTCGCCCACCCGGGCCAGCAGCCGTCCCTCCGCGTCCAGCGCCAGCAGCGCGCCGCCCAGCACCTCGGTGACCGCCGCGGCGACGTCCTCCATCCCGCCGCCGCGCAGCACCAGCGCGGTCATCCGGTCGTGCGCCGCCGCCGCCCGCTCCACCGAGCTGCTGTGCGCCCGGATGGTGGTGTTCGCCGCCGACAGCTCGGCCAGCGCCGAGCGGGTCTCGGCCAGCAGCCGGGCGGTGTCGATCGCCACCGCCGCGTGCGCGGCCAGGGAGACCAGCAGCGACACCTCCTCGCGGGCGAACGGCCGGGCCGACCGGTTCGCCGCGTACAGCACCCCGATGACGCTCGACCCGAGGCGCAGCGGCACCCCGAGGATCGCCACCAGCCCCTCCTCGCCCACCCCGCCGTCGATCTCCCCGGTGTGGTGGAACCGCTCGTCCTCGGCGTAGTTCGCGGTCACGTACGGGGTGCCGGTCTGCGCCACCAGGCCGCCCAGGCCGTCGCCCATCTCCAGCCGCAGCCGTTGGAACCGCGCCGAGATCGACCCGTCGGTGACCCGCATGTACGTGTCGCCGCGCTCGTCGTCGTTGAGCGTCATGTACGCCACGTCCGCGCCGAGCAGGTGCCGGGCCCGGTGCACGATGGCCCGCAGCACGTCGTCCAGGTCGCGCAGCCCGGCCAGGTCGCCGGCGGTGTCGTACAGGCCGGACAGCTCGGTCTCCCGGCGGCGCCGACGTTCCAGCAGGCCGCGTACCCGCAGCGCGACCAGCTTGGCCTGTTCGAGTTCGGCCAGCCGCTCGGGGGGCAGCCCGGCGGCCCGGGCCGCCACCAGCGGGCCCTCGAACTCGACGGGCGCCGCCTCCCGGGCGAGCAGCTCCAGGAACTCGACCGGCGACGACATGACGCCCATTGTGCGGGTTGCCACTAGTTCGCCGTCCAGCCCCCGTCGAGGGCGATCGACGCGCCGGTGATGAACGCCGCCGGCGCCGAGCACAGGTACGCCATCAGCTCGGCGACCTCCTCCGGCTCGATCAGCCGCTTGATCGCCGCCCGGGCCAGCATGATCTTCTCGACCACCTCGTCCTCGCCGATGCCGTGACTGGCCGCCTGGTCGGCGATCTGGCTCTCCACCAGCGCGGTGCGCACGTACGCCGGGTTGATGCAGTTGGCGGTGACGCCGTGCGCCGCGCCCTCCAGGGCGACCACCTTCGACAGCCCCTCCAGCGCGTGCTTGGCCGACACGTACGCCGCCTTGTAGGGCGAGGCGCGCAGCCCGTGCACGGAGGAGATGTTGACGATCCGGCCCCAGCCCTGGGCGTACATGTGCGGCAGCGCCCGCCGGATGATCTGGAAGGGCGCCTCGACCATCACCCGGTGCAGGTGGGCGAAGCGTTCGGTGGGGAAGTCCTGGACCGGCGCGACGTGCTGGAGACCGGCGTTGTTGACCACGATGTCGACGGCGGCGTCGATCCGCTCCAGCGCCCCGGGCTCGGCGAGGTCGACGCCCTCCGCCCGGCCGCCCGCCTCGGCGGCCACCGCCGTGGCCGCCTCGACGTTGCGGTCCACCACCAGCACCGCCGCGCCCGCCGCGGCCAGCCGCAGGGCGCAGGCCCGGCCGATGCCGCTGCCACCACCGGTCACCAGGGCGCTACGACCGGAGAGGTCGACGTGTACGACGTGGGGGACCGCCACGGGTTCTGCCGTCATGGCGCAAGAAGTTACGAGCTGGGTGGCCGGCGGCACATGGGGCGGCGACACATACTCCGACCCGGAACTGTGTGGCGGGCGCCGCGTCCGCCGGTGGTCGGCGTGTCCGCCCCGCCGGTCGTCGGGGCGGACCAGTAGGGTGTCGAACACACGTACTGCCGGCGGTCGGGGAGGAGGCGGCGTGCGGGTGTTGGGCGTCGACCCGGGGCTGACCCGGTGCGGGGTCGGCGTGGTCGAGGGCGTGCCGGGGCGGCCCTGCACGCTGGTCGCGTACTACGTCGTCTACACCGATCCGGCCGACGACCTGCCGCTGCGCCTGCTGCACCTGGACCGGGCACTGACCGACCTGGTGGCCGAGCACCGGCCCGACGCGGTCGCCGTCGAGCGGGTGTTCAGCCAGCACAACGTCCGCACGGTGATGGGCACCGCCCAGGCCAGCGGGATCGCCGTGCTGGCCGGGGCGCGCGCCGGGCTGCCGGTGCAGACGTACACGCCGAGCGAGGTGAAGGCGGCGGTGACCGGTTCCGGCCAGGCCGACAAGAAGCAGATGACCGCCATGGTCACCCGGCTGCTGCGGCTGGCCGAGCCGCCGAAGCCGGCCGACGCGGCCGACGCCCTGGCGCTGGCCATCTGCCACGTGTGGCGGGGCGGCACCCGGTCCAAGCTGGCCGCCGCCGCCGACCGGGTACGACGAGGAGGGGCACGATGATCGCCAGCGTGCGCGGCACGGTGACCGCGACCGGTCCGGACCACGCGGTGGTGGAGGTCGGCGGGATCGGCCTGGCCGTGCAGTGCGCCCCCGGCACCCTGGCCGACCTGCGGGTCGGCCAGCCGGCCCGGCTCGCCACCAGCCTGGTGGTCCGGGAGGACTCGCTCACCCTCTACGGCTTCGCCGACGACGACGCCAAGCACCTGTTCGAGCTGCTCCAGACGGCCAGCGGGGTGGGCCCTCGGCTGGCCCAGGCGGTGCTCGCCGTGCACTCCCCGGACGCGGTCCGCAAGGCCATCGCCAACGCCGACACCGCCGCCCTGACCCGGGTGCCGGGGATCGGCAAGAAGGGCGCCGAGCGGCTGGTCCTGGAGCTGCGGGACCGGATCGGCCCGGTGCCGGTGGGCGCCGACGGGGCGGCCGGGGTGACCGGTGGGGCCTGGCCCGACCAGGTCCGCCAGGCGCTGGTCGGGCTCGGCTGGACGGCCGGGCAGGCCGACCAGGCGGTGGCCGCGGTGGCGGAGACCGTCGACGGCCCGACCCCGCCGGTGCCGGTGCTGCTCAAGCAGGCCATCCGGCTGCTGGGCCGGACCCGGTGACCGGCGACGGCCTCGTCTCGGCGTACGCCGACGACGCGGAGCGCGACGCGGAGGCCAGCGTCCGGCCGAAGCGGCTGGACGAGTTCATCGCCCAGCACCGGGTGCGGGACCAGCTCGACCTGCTGTTGCAGGGCGCGATGCGGCGTGGCGCCCCGCCGGACCACATCCTCCTGTCGGGGCCGCCTGGCTTGGGGAAGCCGGTATCCGTCGATGCCCTGGTGTTGCTGGAGGACGGCACCCGGCGGCGCCTGGGTGACATCGTCGTGGGTGATCGCGTCATTACCCGTACCGGTGCCGGTGCCCTGGTCACCGCCGTCCACGAGCAGGGTGAGCTGCCATCGGTGCGGATTCGGACCACCAGCGGCCGGGAGGTGGTCGCCGCGCCGGACCATCCGTTCTGGACACCCGACGGTTGGACCAAGGCGGGCGACCTGACCGAGCAGGATTTCGTCGCGAACGTGCTGCGTCCGGAACTCGTCGCCGACGGCACGGAGGACCTGGCCGAGTACAAGCTCGCCGGGTACCTGGTCGGGGACGGCTGCACCACCAACCAGGTGACCTTCACCGGGGTTGACCCGGAAGTACTCGCCGACTTCCGGTCGACCTGTGACCGGCTCGGTCACCCCCATACCACCCGGCCCAACAGCGCGCGGAGTTCCCTGATCCGGATCTCCGGACTGCGGCCCTGGCTGGCCGAGCACGGGCTACTCGACAAGAATGCCTGGCAGAAACGGGTGCCGGAGTTCGTCCTCCGAGGGGACAGTTGGCAGGTCGGTGCGTTCCTCGGTGCGTACTTCGCCTGTGACGGCACCGTCAGTCGGCGTGGCCGCGACCGCTACGACCTCGTGGTGGAGTACTACAGCGTCTCCCATGGGCTGCTCGCCGACGTCCAGCATCTCCTGCTGCGCCTGGGCATCCAGTCGCGGCTTAAACTCAAGCGGGGTCGTTACCAGGGCAGGCCGCACGAGTCTTGGCGGCTCAGCATCACCAGTCAGGACGACGTGGCCCGGTTCGCGGAGCGGATCACCGTCATCGGTGATCGCGGGACCCGACTGGCCGAGTGGGCGCCGCGCCGGAACCGCTTCGAGGAGCGTCTCGCCGCCGACCGAGTGACCTCGGTGGAACCCGTCGGCCTGCACCGCTGCCGCTGTCTGACCGTCGACGGCGACCACACCTTCACCGTGAACGACTTCGTGGTCCACAACACCACGTTGGCCAACATCGTGGCCGCCGAGCTGGGCTCGGGCATCCGGGTGACCAGCGGCCCGGTGATCGAGCGTTCCGGCGACCTGGCCGCCATCCTGACCAGCCTCGCCGAGGGCGACGTGCTGTTCATCGACGAGATCCACCGGATCGCCAAGCCGGCGGAGGAGCTGCTCTACAGCGCGATGGAGGACTTCCGGGTCGACGTGATCGTCGGCAAGGGACCGGGGGCCACCGCCATCCCGCTGGACGTGGAACCGTTCACCCTGGTCGGCGCGACCACCCGGTCCGGCCTGCTGACCGGCCCGATGCGGGACCGGTTCGGCTTCGTCGCGCACCTCGACTTCTACTCCCCGGCCGACCTGGAGGCGCTACTGCACCGGTCGGCGCGGATCCTGGGCGTGCCGATCACCCCGGAGGGGGCGGTGGAGATCGCCGGCCGGTCCCGGGGCACCCCCCGGATCGCCAACCGGCTGCTGCGCCGGGTCCGCGACTACGCCGAGGTCCGGGCAGAGGGGGTGGTCACCCTGGAGACCGCCCGGGCCGCCCTGACCGTGTACGACGTCGACGCGCTCGGCCTGGACCGGCTGGACCGGGCGGTGCTGACCGCGCTGGTCGACTCGTTCCGGGGTGGGCCGGTGGGGCTGTCCACGCTGGCGGTGGCGGTGGGGGAGCAGCCGGACACGGTGGAGGAGGTCTGCGAGCCGTTCCTGGTCCGGGCCGGCCTGCTGGCCCGGACGCCCCGGGGGCGGGTGGCCACCGAGGCCGCCTGGCGGCACCTGGGCCGGACCCCGCCAAATGGTACATTCGGCACCGAAGCTCCCGCTGTGCCCGATCTGTTCTCGACTGCGCCCGATCAGCCGTGATCCGAACGTGATCTGTGCCGCATTCGGCGTTCTCAGGTGCAGGGATTAGACTCGCCGCGGTCTGTACAGGATGTGAATATCCGCCTCCGCTCCGGCGCCTCCCGCGCCGCGACGGAGGCCAATGGGAAGGTCGCACACCGTGCTTTACGCAGCACAGTCCGGCGGAGGCGCCGGCAGTCTGACGCCGATCATCATGATCGCCCTGCTCTTCGGGGTCATGTACTTCATGATGATCCGACCGCAGCAGAAGCGCCGCCGCGAGGCCGAGGCCATGCAGTCCGGGCTGGGCCCGGGTGACGAGGTCGTCACCATCGGAGGGCTCTACGGCGCGGTCGTGGGCGTGGAGGACGACACCGTGCTGCTGGAGGTGGCCCCCGGCGTGCAGACCCGCTACGCCCGTCCGGCCATCGCGCGGGTGGTCACCCGGGCCGAGCAGCCGGTGGTCGAGGAGCCCGTCACCGAGGACGCGGAAGCCGTCAAGGAGTGATTGTCCCGCCCGTCGCTTCCGGGGCGGGCGCGACGTGACAACTGGATAGGTGGGCCGGTTCCCGTGACCGGCACGCGCCCCGTCCGCCCGACGCCCCCACGTCGGCGGTGGGACGCCGTGCCGGCCGTCGGGGGCGGGTCCGCGGAGAGCATGTCGGACGGGAGACCCCGGTCCGACTTCGTCGCCACTGCACCGGCGGCGCGACCGTTACAGGGAGACAGACAGCCGTGGCACCACCTCAGGGACAGATGCGCCCCGGGCGGCAGCTCGCCGTGCTCGGGTTCATCTTCGTCGTCCTCTATCTCTTGGTGTTCTTCTCGGGCGGCGCCAGCGGCGGCTGGAAGGACCGGTTGGAGCCGCGGCTCGGCCTGGACCTGATCGGCGGTACCCGGCTGACGCTGGAGGCGACCAACAGCCTCGACGGCAAGCCCCCGACGGCGGCCAACCTGGAGGAGGCCCGGCAGATCATCGAGAGCCGGGTCAACGCCTACGGTGTGGCCGAGGCCGAGGTGGTCACCGAGGGCAACCGGAACATCGTCATCTCCCTGCCGGGTGAGAACCGCGAGCTGACCGACGTCGGCAGCGCGGCGGAGCTGCGCTTCCGCAAGGTTCTCAAGGCCGCCGACGGCAGCGGCGCGGTCACCGCGCCCCCGTCGGCGACCCCGACGCCGACCCCGTCGGGCAGCGCGTCGGCGCAGCCCACGGGCAGCGCGTCGCCGAAGGCCACGGGCAGCACCGCCCCGAAGGCGACCAGCTCGCCGAGCGCCGGTGGCCAGGGCGGCGGCGCCCCCGCGCCGAGCGCCAGCGCCAGCGCCTCGCCGTCCGCGTCGGCCTCGCCGAGCGCCCCGGCCGCCTCGCCCAGCGCCAGCGCCGCCCCGGTGCCCCAGGACATCGAGCAGCAGCGCAAGGCCGTCGAGCAGAAGGTGGGCGCGCCCGCCTGGGCCGCCGCCAGCGGCCTGCAGGCCCCGGCCGACCTCGCCACCGACCCGTCCCTGGCGGAGAAGCTCAAGCCGTTCGGCGACCTCTCCCCGCAGGAGATCGCGGTACTGACCCCGCAGATGCAGTTCAACGTGCCGACCATCACCTGCGCCCAGCTCGACAAGCGGCCCGCCGCCTCGATCAAGGACGAGAAGCAGCAGGCGGTCGCCTGTGAGGGTGGCGCGGCCAAGTACCTGCTCGACCAGGCCAAGGTGGTCGGCACCGACGTCAAGGACGCCAACGCGGTCCTCGACCAGGCCAGCACCTGGGTGGTCAGCCTGAAGTTCACCGGCGGCGGCCAGTCCAAGTGGACCGAGCTGACCCGCGAGGCGTTCACCAACGCCGGCAGCGGCTGTGACCAGACCGCCCTCGGCCAGGACGGCAAGTGCCGGGTGGCGGTCGTGCTGGACAACGAGATCGTCTCCTCGCCCGAGATCCAGGGTGTGCTGACCGGCGACTCGCAGATCACCGGC
The DNA here is from genome assembly GCF_044755745.1 of Micromonospora sp. NPDC092111. Taxonomy (NCBI): domain Bacteria; kingdom Bacillati; phylum Actinomycetota; class Actinomycetes; order Micromonosporales; family Micromonosporaceae; genus Micromonospora; species Micromonospora sp. NPDC092111. The sequence goes on along the minus strand of NZ_JBIVRQ010000007.1, from coordinate 114,711 downwards.
AACTTCGACAGCCAGACGGCCAACGCGCTGGCCAGCCAGCTCCGTTACGGCGCCCTGCCGGTCACCTTCGTGCCGCAGGAGCAGCAGAACGTCACCGCGACGCTGGGTGACAGCCACCTGCGGGCCGGCCTGCTGGCCGCCGGCATCGGCCTGCTGCTGGTCATCATCTACTCGTTCTTCTACTACCGGCTGCTCGGCTCGGTGATCTTCCTGAGCCTGGTGCTCTCCGCGCTGCTGGTCTTCGGCGCGCTGGTGGTGCTCGGCCGGTCGATCGGCTTCACCCTCACCCTCGCCGGCATCGCCGGCATGATCGTCTCGCTCGGTGTGGCGGCGGACTCGTTCGTCATCTACTTCGAGCGGCTCAAGGACGAGATCCGGGAGGGGCGCAGCCCCCGCAGCGCGGTGCCCCGCGCCTGGATCCGGGCCCGCCGGACGATCATCTCGGCGAACGCGATCACCCTGATGTCCGCCGTGGTGCTCTACATCGTCTCGGTCGGCACGGTGAAGGGCTTCGCCTTCGCCCTCGGCCTGGCGACCGTGCTCGACCTGGTGGTGGTCTTCCTCTTCCGCCACCCGATCATGACGATGTTCGCCCGGACCCGGGCGTTCCTGTCCCCCCGGGTCAGCGGTCTCGGCCGGGCGCTGCCCGCCCGGTCCGCCGAGCAGGGCACCGCCCGCAACCCGCGCGTCAAGGAGGCCTGAGATGGCGAAGAGTGGTCTGGCGTCCCGGCTCTACCGGGGCGAGGCCGATCTCAACATCGTCGGCCGGCGCAAGCTGTGGTTCGCCGTCGCCGGGGCGCTGGTGCTGATCGCCGTGCTCAGCTTCGCGGTGCGCGGCTTCAGCCTGGGCATCGAGTTCGCAGGTGGCAACTCGTTCCAGGTGCCGGCCAGCGTCGGCACCCTGGACCAGGCCGAGGCGAAGGTCGACGAGGCGTTGGCGGCCGAGGGCGGCGGTGCCAAGGTGGTGACCGCGCAGAAGGTCGGCAGCACCAGCGGCGAGTACTACGAGCTGCGCACGTCGCAGCTCAGCGCCGAGCAGGCCAACGCGGTCAAGGCCGACATGGCGCAGGAGTTCGGCATCGACGTCGACCAGATCAGCGGCAGCCAGGTCAGTGAGGCGTGGGGCAGTCAGGTGACCTCCCGGGCGCTGCTCGGTCTGATCATCTTCGTCCTGGTGGTGGCGGTCTACCTGGTCCTGCGCTTCGAGTGGCGGATGGCGGTCGCCGCGATCGTCTCGCTGTTCATGAACCTGATCCTCACCGCCGGCATCTACTCGCTGGTCGGTTTCGAGGTGACCCCGTCGACGATCATCGGGTTCCTCACCATCCTGGGCTTCGCGCTCTACGACGTGGTGGTGGTCTTCGACAAGGTCCAGGAGAACACCCGGGGCATCACCGCCAACAACAACCAGACCTACGGCGAGGCGGCCAACCTGGCGCTGAACCAGAGCCTGATGCGCTCGCTGAACACCTCGGTGGTCGCCCTGCTCCCGGTCGGCGGTCTGCTCTTCATCGGTGCCGGCCTGCTGGGCGCGGGCACCCTGAAGGACCTGGGTCTGGTGCTCTTCGTCGGTATGGCGGTGGCGTTCCTGACCTCCATCCTGCTCTCCACCCCGCTGCTGGTGCTGCTGAAGAACCAGGACCCGCGGATCAACGCGCACCACAAGCGGGTGCTGGCCCGCCGGGGCGCGATCGCCCGCGGCGAGATCACCCCGCGCGGCGCGACCCGCCCGGCCACGGACGAGGACGGCGACGAGCCGATCGACCCGGAGGCCGCGGCCCTGGCCGGCAGCGCGCCGAAGGTCGGCGCCCGGCCGACCGGCAAGCGGCCGACCGGAGCCCGGGGCGGCCGTCCCAGCGGCGGCGGGGGCAACCGTCCGGGCGGCGCTAAGCGGCGCTGACCCGGGAAGGCCGGGGCGACGACCCGGTAGGAGCCGATCCGACGGCGTCCGCCATGCTGTCCGAGCAGCGTGACGGACGCCGTCGTCGTAGCGAAGGAGAGCGGATCACCGTGACGGAGACCCACAGCACCGGCGTACGGGGAGACAGCGGTCCGGAGGTGGCCCGGCTGGTGGCCAGCCGGGTGCTGGACGTGCCGGACTTCCCCAAGCCCGGGGTGATGTTCAAGGACCTGATGCCGCTCTTCGCCGACGGCGAGGTCTTCCGCGAGGTGATCGACGGGATCATCGAGTACCACGGGCGGGACACGTTCGACATCGTGGTCGGCATCGAGGCCCGGGGCTTCGTGATCGCCGCCGCGATCGCGTACGCGACCGGCATGGGGGTGGTGCCGGTGCGCAAGGCGGGCAAGCTGCCCCGGCCGGCGTACTCGGCCTCCTACGCCCTGGAGTACGGCGAGGCGACGCTGGAGGTGCACCAGGACGCCTTCACCGCCGGGCACCGGGTGCTGGTGGTCGACGACGTGCTGGCCACCGGGGGCACTGCCGAGGCGACCCTCGACCTGGTCGAGCGGGCCGGTGGCACGGTGGCCGGCTTCACCGTCCTGCTGGAGTTGGGCTTCCTGGCGGGGCGCAGTCGACTCGCCGGGCGTCCGGTGCATGCCCTGCTGACCGTTTGATCCGAATGCCGTGCCGGGGGCCCGGCTCGGACCGTCCGGCGGAGCGGCACCGCACCCACCGTGCGGGTAGCATTGCCCTTTGCTGACCGGGCGGTCGCCCGTCCGGGCGGTGGGCAGGACGCCGGTCGGGGGCCGGCGGGAACAACACCGGCCCGACGGCCGGTTGATCCAGGCGTCGGCCGCGCGGCCGGCGTAGTCCCGGCGATCGGTGAGGAGGCCGGTGTCCCACGATGTCGTCCCTCCGGTGGAGGGCACGGTGCACCCGACAGGCGACGCTGACGGCTCGGTGACCGACCGGAAGAGTGATCCACCGGCCAGGGCGGTGGGCGTGCCCGACGGCACCGCCCCCGATGCCACGCCCGACGGCGCGGTCGTGGTGCCGTTCCCGGCCGACGGCGATCCGTCGCCGAGCGGCGGGTTCGCGCTCTCCAACGCGCCGACCGGCCGTCGGGTTCGGGCCCGTCTGGCCCGGTTCAACGCCCCGTGGCAGAGTTCGCAGGTCAGCGAGGTGCTCGAACCGCTGATCGCCTCCCATCGGGAGAACCACCCCAAGGCCGACGCCCGGCTGCTCCAGCGGGCCTTCGACACCGCCGCCCGCTGGCACTCCGGTCAGTACCGCAAGTCCGGTGACCCGTACATCACCCACCCTCTCGCGGTGGCGACCATCCTGGGCAACCTCGGGATGGACACCACCACGCTGGTGGCGGCGCTGCTGCACGACACGATCGAGGACACCGAGTACACCCTCGACCAGATGCGGGCGGACTTCGGCCCGGAGGTGACCCTCCTCGTCGACGGCGTCACCAAGCTGGACAAGGTCAAGCTCGGCGACGCGGCCAAGGCGGAGACGATCCGCAAGATGGTCGTGGCGATGGCGAAGGACCCCCGGGTCCTGGTGATCAAGCTGGCCGACCGGCTGCACAACATGCGTACCCTCACCTTCCTGCCCCGCCCCAAGCAGGAGCAGAAGGCGAAGGAGACGCTGGAGATCCTGGCTCCGCTGGCGCACCGCCTCGGGATGAACACGATCAAGTGGGAGCTGGAGGATCTGGCCTTCGGCACCCTGTTCCCGAAGCGGTACGAGGAGATCAACCGGCTGATCGGGGAGCACCAGCCGCAGCGGGAGGCGTTGCTGCGGCAGGTGACCCAGAAGGTGTCCACCGACCTGAAGGCCGCCAAGATCAAGGCGGAGACCACCGGCCGGCCGAAGCACCTCTACTCGATCTACCAGAAGATGATCGTGCGGGGCCGCGACTTCAACGACATCTACGACCTGGTGGGTGTGCGGATCCTGGTCGACACGGTGCGGGACTGCTACGCGGCGCTGGGGGTCATCCACGCCAACTGGCAGCCGGTGCCGGGTCGGTTCAAGGACTACATCGCGATGCCCAAGTTCAACATGTACCAGTCGTTGCACACGACGGTCATCGGACCCACCGGCAAGCCGGTGGAGATGCAGATCCGCACCTACGCCATGCACCGGACGGCCGAGTTCGGCATCGCGGCGCACTGGAAGTACAAGGAGCACAAGGGCACCCAGATCGTCGGCCCGCCCGCGCACATCGACGAGATGACCTGGCTGCGGCAGTTGCTGGACTGGCAGCGGGAGGCGGCCGACCCGTCGGAGTTCCTCGACGCGCTGCGCTTCGACCTGTCCAGCCAGGAGGTGTACGTCTTCACCCCGAAGGGTGACGTCATCCCGCTGCCGACCGGGTCGACGCCGGTGGACTTCGCGTACGCGGTGCACACCGAGGTGGGGCACAAGTGCATCGGGGCGCGGGTCAACGGCAAGCTGGTGCCGCTGGAGTCGACGCTGTCCAACGGCGACGTGATCGAGATCTTCACCTCGAAGTCCGACACCGCCGGTCCGACGCAGGACTGGCTGGGCTTCGTCAAGAGCCCCCGGGCCCGGACGAAGATCCGCCAGTACTTCAACAAGGAGCGGCGCGAGGAGGCGATCGAGGCCGGCAAGGACGCGATCGTCAAGGCGATGCGCAAGCAGGGCATGCCGTTGCAGCGGATGCTCACCTCGGACGCGCTGATGGCGATCGCCCGGGACCTGCACCTGGCCGACGTGGCCTCGCTCTACGCGGCGGTCGGCGACAGCCAGGTCTCCGCGCAGTCGGTGGTGCAGAAGCTGATGGCCGCGTACGGCGGCGAGGAGGGCGCGGCGGAGGACATCGCCGAGACCGCCGTCGCCACCCGTCCGCCGCGCAGCCGGCAGAGCAGCAGCGATCCCGGCGTGGTGGTCCGGGGCGTCAGCGACGTCTGGATCAAGCTGGCCCGCTGCTGCACCCCGGTGCCGCCGGACGCCGTGTTCGGGTTCGTCACCCGCTCCGGCGGGGTCAGCGTGCACCGGGACGACTGCGCCAACGCCGAGGACCTGCGGGCCCAGGTCGAGCGGGTGGTCGAGGTGAGCTGGAAGCTCACCTCCGCCTCCACCTTCCTGGTCGCCATCCAGGTGGAGGCCCTCGACCGGCACAAGCTGCTCGCCGACGTCACCCGGGTGCTCTCCGACGAGCGGGTCAACATCCTGTCGGCGACGGTCACCACCACCCGGGACCGGGTGGCGGTCAGCCGGTTCAGCTTCGAGATGGCCGACCCGAAGCACCTGGGCCACCTGCTGGCCGCCGTGCGCAAGGTCGACGGGGTCTTCGACGCGTACCGGGTCACCTCGGGCGCCTGAGACGCCCTGGACAGCGCCCGCCGGTGCCGCCGGCGGGCGCTGTCGCGTCGTACCGGCTGACCGCCCGACGCGACCCTGCACTCTGCCGCCCCCGGGACCGACGGGACCGAAGGGAGAAGCGCCCGCCGGCTGGAGAGCCGGCGGGCGCTTCGTCGTACGGATGGGCGGTCAGCCCTGGATGTCGCTCATCGTCAGCTTGGTGATGGTGACCTCCTTCTTGGGGTGGCCACCCCCGGCCTGCTGCGCGAACGCCTTGTCGTCACCGGCGGCCCCGACCTGCTTGACCAGGTCCATCCCGGCGGTGACGGTGCCCAGCACGGTGTAGTTCGGGTCGAGCTGCGAGTCGCCGTAGACGATGAAGAACTGGCTGCCGGTGCTGCCCGGCTGACCGGAGTTGGCCATCGCGATGACGCCCTCCGGGTAGGGGGGACGCTTGTCGGTCGGCAGGTTCTCCTCGGTCAGGCCGTAGCTCGGCCCACCGGTGCCGTCGGTCTGCCGCCAGCCCTTGCCGGTCGCGCTCGGGTCACCGCACTGGAGCACCTTGATGCCCTCGGTGACCAGCCGGTGGCACTTGGTGTTGTCGAAGAAGCCCTTGCTGGCCAGGTGGGTGAAGCTGCCCGCGGTGCAGGGCACCGCGTCACGGTTGATCTTGGCGGTGATCGGGCCCAGGTTGGTGTCGATCGTCATCGTCTGGGTGCCCTTGTTGGCCTGCTGGTTGGCGGGCAGCCCGACGTCCTTGATCTGGGCGGGCCGGCCGTCCTTCGGCGACTCGGTGTACACGCACTGGGTGAACCCCGCGGTGCTGGCGTCGTTCTGCGCGGTGTCGTCGTCGCCGCCGAGGCTGCTCGCCAGCCAGACGGTGCCGGCGACCACGAGCACCAGGACCGCGGCGGCCCCGACGATCGCCTGCGTCTGCCGGCGCTTGCGGGCCTTGGTCGAGCGCTCGGCCATCTCCCGCTCGAGTCGGGCCCGCGCCGCCGCGCGCTGCCGCTCTCTCGTGGACGTCACGGTCACTCCTCCTGGACTTCTCGGGCGCGGCGTGGCCGCAGGTACGGGTGCTGGTGTCCGGTTCAGCCAGCGCTCGGGCTGGCCGCCGGGGTGCCCGTGGCCGGGCTCGTCGGAGCCGGCGCGGCCTGCGCCTCACCGACGGTGAGCTTGCGGATCACCACGTCGGTCTTCGGCTTGACCGTGGCCCCCGACCCATTGTCCACGGTCGGCAGGGCGCCGATCTTCTCGATCACGTCCAGCCCGCCGGTGACCCGGCCGACGATCGGGTACGCCGGCTGGGCCGGGTTGAAGTCCTTGAAGAAGACGAGGAACTGGCTGCCGTTGGCGCCCGGCGGGTTACCGACCATGGCGACCGTGCCCTTCGGGTAGGCGGGAGCCTGCCCCGGGGCCGGGCTGGCCGACGGGCTCGCCTCCGGCGCGGCCGGGACGTTCTCGTTGTAGAACGTGTAGGTCGGGCCGCCCAGGCCGGTGCCGCTCGGGTCGCCGCAGCGCAGCGCGCCCTCGGCGGTGATCTCGTGGCACTTGGTGTTGTCGTAGAACGACGCCCCCGCCAGGTGGGCGAGGCTCGCCCCGCCGCACGGCGCGCCGGCGAGGTCCAGCTCGGCGGTGACCGGGCCACCCTGGTCGGTGTCGATGGTCATGGTGCGCACGCCGGAGGTGGGCAGGCCGGTGGTGGCCGGGGTGCCGACGTCCTTCAGGTTGGTGTTGGCGGCGGCGTCCTGCGGCGTCCAGAGGCAGACGTCCTCGGCGGCCTTGTGCTCGGGGTCGCGGTCGAAGGCGCCCAGCCCCCAGGCCGCGCCGGCCACGATCAGCACCAGCACCACGGCCGCGCCGACGCCGGCCTGGATCTGCCGGCGGCGCCGGGCCGAGGCGGCCCGCCGGGCCAACTGCCGGTCGAGCTTCTCCCGCGCGAGCTTGCGCTGCCGGTCTTTGCTGGAAGCCACCCGTGCTCCCCTTCCTCTACCCTGGTCGTCACCGGCGGCCGGGTGGCCCGCACCCGTCGCGTCGCGGAGTGTGCCACGCCACACGCCCGCCAGAGTGTACGGGTACCTGCTGTGAATGTGGTGTACGAGGTCCGGCCCAGGTTCGTCGGAGCGCGGGCCGGTGCTCCCGGGGCGGGTGGGCCCGGATATCGGGCCGGCCCGCCGACTAGGCTGCGCAGAGGGACGACGACTCGAACGGAAGGGGAGCGGACGTGCTCGTGGCCGGCTTTCCCGCGGACGCCTTCGGCACCAACTGCTACGTGGTGGCGACCGCGCCGGGGGAGCAGTGCGTGGTGGTGGACCCCGGGATCGGGGTGCTCGACCGGCTCGACGCCCTGCTCGCCGAGCACCGCCTGCACCCGGCGGCCGTGCTGCTCACCCACGGCCACCTCGACCACACCTTCTCCGTCGCGCCGGTCTGCGGCGCCCGGGGCATCCCGGCGTACGTGCACCCCGACGACCGGGAACTGCTCGCCGACCCGGCCAAGGCGCTGTCCATGGACCTCACCCAGCTCTTCGGTGGCCGGCTGCCGTACGCCGAGCCGGAGGACGTCGCGGAGCTGACCGACGGGGCGACGCTGTCCCTCGCCGGGTTGGAGATCACCGTCGACCACGCCCCGGGCCATACCGGCGGGTCGGTGCTGTTCCGGCTGCCCGGCGCGGGCTCGCCCTGGGAGGCGGAGCAGGTCTGCCTCTCCGGTGACGTGCTCTTCGCCGGCGCCATCGGCCGCACCGACCTGCCGGGCGGCAGCATGCCCCGGATGCTGGCCAGCCTGCGGGAGAAGGTCCTCCCGCTGGCCGACGACACCGTCGTCCTGCCCGGCCACGGCCCCGCGACCACCATCGGCCGCGAGCGCGCGACCAACCCGTACCTCGTCGAGGTGGCGGGTTCCGGCGGCGCGCGCCAGGCCGCGCCCACCCGCGGCCTGTAGCCGCGACCGTGACCTCCCCGCGCGGCCCGCGCGGGACCCAAGGAGTACGCCATGAGCAAGCCCACGCCCATCTCCGGCTTCCCGGAGTGGACGCCCGCCCAGCGGATGATCGAGCAGTACGTCCTCGACCGGATCCGGGGCACCTTCGAGCTGTACGGCTTCGCGCCGCTGGAGACCCGCTCGGTGGAGCCGCTGGACCAGCTCCTGCGCAAGGGGGAGACCTCCAAGGAGGTGTACCTGCTGCGCCGGTTGCAGGCCGACACCGACGGGCCGGCCGGTGACGACTCCCTCGGCCTGCACTTCGACCTGACCGTGCCGTTCGCCCGGTACGTGCTGGAGAACGCCGGCAAGCTCCAGTTCCCGTTCCGTCGCTACCAGATCCAGAAGGTGTGGCGGGGTGAGCGTCCGCAGGAGGGGCGCTACCGCGAGTTCCTCCAGGCCGACATCGACATCGTCGACCGGGACACCCTGCCGGCCCACTACGAGGCGGAGATGCCGCTGGTCATCGGCGACGCGCTGCGCGCGCTGCCGATCCCCCCGGTGCGGATCCAGGTCAACAACCGCAAGATCTGCGAGGGCTTCTACCGGGGCATCGGGCTGACCGACCCGGAGGCGGCGCTGCGCGCGGTCGACAAGCTCGACAAGATCGGCCCGGTGCGGGTGGCCGAGCTGCTGGGCGAGACCGCCGGGGCGAGCGAGGCGCAGGCGAAGGCGTGTCTGGCCCTGGCCGAGGTCTCGGCCCCGGACGCCTCCTTCGCCGACGCCGTGCGCGCCCTCGGGGTGACCGACCCGCTGCTCGACGAGGGCGTCGCGGAGTTGGTCGCGGTGGTGGAGACCGCCGCCGCGCACTCGCCCGGCCTCTGCGTGGCCGACCTGCGCATCGCCCGGGGGCTCGACTACTACACGGGCACCGTCTACGAGACGCAGCTCGTCGGCTACGAGCGGTACGGCTCGATCTGCTCCGGCGGCCGGTACGACAACCTGGCCAGCTCCGGGGCCGTCCGCTTCCCGGGGGTGGGCATCTCGATCGGGGTGACCCGGCTGCTCGGCCTGCTCTTCGGCGCCGACGCCCTGTCGGTGTCCCGCAGCGTGCCGACCTGCGTGCTGGTCGCGGTCGGCACCGAGGAGGAGCGGGCGGCCAGCAACGCCGTCGCCGAGGCGTTGCGTTCCCGGGGGATCCCCACCGAGGTGTCGCCGAGCGCGGCGAAGTTCGGCAAGCAGATCCGGTACGCCGAGCGGCGCGGCATCCCGTACGTGTGGTTCCCGGGGGCCGAGGGCGACCAGGTCAAGGACATCCGTTCCGGCGAGCAGGTGGCCGCCTCGGCGGGCGAGTGGATGCCGCCCGGCCAGGATCTGAAGCCGTTGGTCGGCTGAGCCCGGTTACTGGCGCGTACGCCGCAGGGGACCTACGGTGGCGTAAGTTACGCCACCGTAGGGAGGCCCCCGTGACCGAACTGAGCCAGACCGCGCTGCTCCTCGAACTCGAACCCGTGGTCGCCAAGAACCTCGACCGCCACCTGTCGATGGCGAAGGAGTGGTTCCCGCACGAGTACGTGCCGTGGAGCGAGGGGCGCACCTTCGACGGCCCGCTCGGCGGTGACGCCTGGTCGGAGGCGGACTCCACGCTGTCCGACGTGGCCCGGACCGCGCTGATCGTCAACCTGCTCACCGAGGACAACCTGCCCTCGTACCACCATCAGATCGCCACCCTGTTCGGGCCGGACGGGGCGTGGGGGACCTGGGTGGGCCGGTGGACCGCCGAGGAGGGGCGGCACGGCACCGCGATCCGGGACTACCTGACGGTGACCCGGGCGGTCGACCCGGTGGCGCTGGAGCGGGCCCGGATGGTGCACATGACCGCCGGCTACAGCAACTCCCACGACGAGTCGATGCTGCGCTCGCTGGCGTACGTGTCGTTCCAGGAGCTGGCCACCCGGATCTCGCACCGCAACACCGGTCGGGCCACCGGCGACCCCACCTGCGAGGCGCTGCTGGCCCGGGTGGCCGCCGACGAGAACCTGCACATGGTCTTCTACCGCAACCTGCTCGCCGCCGCCCTCGAACTGGCCCCGAACCAGGCGATGCGGGCGGTCGCCGAGGTGCTGCTGGACTTCCAGATGCCCGGGGTGGGCATCGAGGGCTTCGGGCGCAAGTCGGTGGCGATCGCCCTGGCCGGCATCTACGACCTGCGTCAGCACCGCGACGAGGTGGTCGCGCCGGTGCTGCGCCAGTGGGACGTGTTCAACGTCGCCGGCCTGGACGCCGACGGCGAGGCCGCCCGCGACCAGATCGCCGCCCACCTGGACGACCTGGAGCGGGCCGCGTCCCGGTTCGAGGAGAAGCGGGACGCTCGCGCCGCCCGCCTCGCCGCCCGCGCCTGACCCGCCTGCCCTGCCCTGCCCGGCCTGCCCGCCCGACCCGGCCTGCCCGCCTGCCCGCCCGACCCCCGGTCCGGCCGACCTTCGGGTGGCTCCGGTCGGGGTCGGGCGCCTGGCCGAGCCTGGTCGGGGTCGGGGTCGGGGTCGGGGTCAGGCGGAGGCGTCGAGGGGGAAGAGGAGGCAGGTCGAGGTGGCGTGGGCGACCAGCCGGTGCCCGGCGTCGGTGAGTCGGGCCTCGGCCAGGGCGGTGCGGCGACCACGTTGCAGCACGGTGCCCTCGCCGCGCAGGGTGCCGCTGGCGACCGTCACCGGTCGGAGGAACTTCACGTTCAGGTCCAGCGAGGTGTAGCCGACGCCGGCCGGCAGGGTGGTGTGCACCGCGCAGGCGGCGGCGGTGTCCAGCAGGGTGGAGATGACCCCGCCGTGCACGGTGCCGAGCGGGTTGTAGTGGAACTCCTGCGGCACCAGCTCGACCGCGACCCGGCCCTCGTCGGCCTCCATCCGGGCCATGTCGATCAGGTGCATGATCGGCGGTGCGGCCAGCTCGCCGGCGATCATCGCCCGGAGCAGCTCCAGGCCCCCGCGCCGGCCGATGTGCGCCGCGCCGGCCGCCGGGTCGGACCAGGAGAAGGTACGGCTGCGCGCCGGATCCTGCGTCTGTGTCATGGACTCAGCGTGGCAGCGCGTTGCTGAGTCTGTCAATCAGACCTAGCCTGGTCGGCATGAGACCCGCGGCACTGGACTGGTCGGTGGAGAACTGCACCATCGCCCGCGCGATGGCCGTCCTCGGCGAGCGGTGGACCCTGGTGGTGCTCCGTGAGGTCTTCAACGGCGTCCGTCGCTTCGACGACATGCGGGTGCGTACCGGCATCCCCCGTCAGGTGCTCACCAACCGGCTCGCCACCCTGGTCGGGCAGGGGGTGCTGCGCCGGGAGCCGTACCGCGAGCCGGGCAGCCGGGTCCGCCACGAGTACCGGCTCACCGACAAGGGCCTCGATCTCTGGCCGGTGCTGGTGGCGGTGCTCGGCTGGGGTGACCGCCACCTCGCCGACCCGGCCGGATCACCGCTCAGCGTGGCCCACCGCGACTGTGGTGCCGAGATCCACGTCGCGCTGCGCTGCGCCGACGGGCACGAGGTCGTCGAGCCCCGCGAGGTGGTGCCCCGGCCCGGCCCGGGTGCCCGTCGCCGTACCGCCCCGGCGGCGTCCTGACCCACCGCTGCGCCCCGCCATCCCGGCACCACCGCCCCGGTCGGCGATGGTTCCGCCGCCTCGTCCGGTCTGCCGCCAGGCCGAGGTGGGTCCGCCGCCGGGCCGAGGTGAGTCCGCCGCCGGGCCCGCCGGGCGGCGGCGGGTCGGCCGTCGGGGCGAGGCGAGGAAACCGGCCGGTGCCGCCGTGGGTCGGTCCCGACCCCGTCCGCCGGTGTGGAACGGGTCCGAGCAGCCCTCGGCAGGTCTGACATCAGTGTGTCCGTGGTGTTGCCTGGCGGTTATACGCAGCGGCGGGGCGAACCCGGGCAAAGTCATGTCTTGCTTACGATCTTAAATGTGTGAATACTTCAGTCACTCGGCCGGTTTCCCCAGGTCGGCCGGGTTGTCCCCGGACGTGTCGCCATGACACTGTCCGTCACCCCCTTCCGGAGGTTGTTACATGCGACCCACGAGGTCATCGCTCCGCCACGTCGCCGCCGTCGCCATGGCCGGCACCCTGGTCACCGGCGCGCTGCTCGGCGCACCCGCCCAGGCGGCTCCTGCCTCGCCCGCATCTCCCGATGCCGCCGCCACCCTGGCCGACCGCCTCGGTGACCGGGCCGCCGGTGCGTGGGCCGACGCCAGCGGCAAGATGGTCGTCGCGGTCACCGACGCCGCCGCCGCGCGTCAGGTCCGCGCCGCCGGCGCCACCCCGAAGTTCGTCACCCGGGGTGCCGCCCAGCTCCGTTCGGCGACCGCCGAGCTGGAGCGTTCGGCGAAGATCCCGGGCACCGCCTGGTGGACCGACGCGCTCACCAACCAGGTCGTCGTCTCGGTCGACAGCACCGTCACCGGCGCCAAGCTGGAGCGGGTCAAGGCCGCCGCCGCCCGTACCGGTGGCACCGTCCGCGTCGAGGCCGAGGCCGGCGTGCTGAGCACCCGCATCTCCGGCGGCCAGGCGATCTACGCCGCCGGCGGTGGCCGGTGCTCGCTCGGCTTCAACGTCCGCAGCAGCTCCGGGGTGAACTACTTCCTGACCGCCGGTCACTGCACCAACATCGCCTCGACCTGGTACTCGAACTCCGGCCAGACCAGCGTGCTCGGCACCCGCGCCGGCACCAGCTTCCCGGGCAACGACTACGGCATCGTCCGGCACAGCAACGCCGCGAACGCGACGGGCAACGTCTACCTCTACAACGGCGGCTACCAGGACGTCACCGGCGCCGCCAACGCGTACGTCGGCCAGTCCGTGCAGCGCTCCGGCAGCACCACCGGCCTGCGCGGCGGCTCGGTGACCGCCCTCAACGCCACGGTCAACTACGCCGAGGGCAGCGTCTCCGGTCTGATCCGCACCACCGTCTGCGCCGAGCCGGGCGACAGCGGCGGCTCGCTGTTCAGCGGCAGCAGCGCCATCGGCCTGACCTCCGGCGGCAGCGGCAACTGCAGCTCCGGTGGCACCACGTACTTCCAGCCGGTCACCGAGGCGCTGAGCGTCTACGGCGTCAGCATCATCTGATCCACCCCTCGTGAACGGGCCGCCGGTGTTCCCGGCGGCCCGTTCCGCGTGACCGGCACCCGGGCCGGCGAGCGACGCCGGGCGCGCGCACCGAGGCGCCGGTGGGCACCCGGCGCCCCGTCGGCCGCGAGGTCCCGCCCGGTGGGGCAACCACGCCCGGTGGCACCGGGTGACCGGGCTGCCTGACAGAATGCGAGGGCAGAGACGTACCGCAGATGAGGAGACGCAAGTCGTGATCCGTACCCATGACGCCGGCAGCCTGCGCGCGACGGACGCCGGCACCACGGTGACGCTCGCCGGGTGGGTGGCCCGCCGGCGCGACCACGGCGGTGTCATCTTCGTCGACCTGCGCGACGGTTCCGGCGTGGTCCAGGTGGTCTTCCGCGAGGAGGACGCGCACGCGCTGCGCAACGAGTTCTGCGTCAAGGTCACCGGCGAGGTGACCCGCCGCCCCGAGGGCAACGAGAACCCGGAGCTGCCCACCGGCGAGATCGAGGTGACCGCCGCCGCGCTGGAGGTGCTCTCCGAGGCGGCCCCGCTGCCCCTGCCGGTCGACGACCAGGTCGAGGCCGGTGACGACATCCGGCTCAGGTACCGCTACCTGGACCTGCGCCGCAGCGGCCCGGCCCAGGCGATGCGGCTGCGCTCGCGGGCCAACCAGCTTGCCCGGGGCGTCCTGCACGAGCGCGACTTCCTGGAGATCGAGACCCCGACGCTGACCCGGTCCACCCCCGAGGGCGCCCGCGACTTCCTGGTCCCGGTCCGGCTCCAGCCGGGAAGCTGGTACGCCCTGCCGCAGTCGCCGCAGTTGTTCAAGCAACTGTTGATGGTCGGCGGCATGGAGCGGTACTACCAGATCGCCCGCTGCTACCGGGACGAGGACTTCCGCGCCGACCGGCAGCCGGAGTTCACCCAGCTCGACATCGAGATGTCCTTCGTCACCGAGGACGACGTCATCGACCTCGGCGAGGCGATCGTCGGCGCGCTCTGGAAGGACCTGGCCGGTCACGAGATCACCGGGCCGATCCCGCGGATCACCTGGCACGACGCGATGGCCCGGTACGGCTCCGACAAGCCGGACCTGCGCTACGGCGTCGAGCTGACCGAGCTGACCGACTACCTGCGCGGCACCGAGTTCCGGGTCTTCGCCGGGGCGATCGACGCGGGCGGCTACGTCGGCGCGGTGGTCATGCCGGGCGGCGCCGCGCAGACCCGCAAGGAGCTGGACGGCTGGCAGGACTGGGCCAAGGCGCGCGGGGCCAAGGGCCTGGCGTACGTGGTGCTCGACGCGGAGACCGGGGCGGCGCGCGGCCCGGTGGCGAAGAACCTCTCCGAGGCGCACCTGAGCGGCCTGGCCGACGCGGTCGGCGCGAAGCCGGGCGACGCCGTCTTCTTCGCGGCCAGCGCCACCACCCGGGAGGCGCAGGAGTTGCTCGGCGCGGCCCGGATCGAGATCGCCAGGCGGGCCGGCCTGGTCGACCCCAGCGCCTGGGCGTTCTGCTGGGTGGTCGACGCGCCGATGTTCGAGAAGACGGACGAGGGCGGCTGGACGGCGGTGCACCACCCGTTCACCTCGCCGAACGCCGAGTGGGTGGGCAGGTTCGAGGAGGCGCCGGACCGGGCGCTCGCCTACGCGTACGACATCGTCTGCAACGGCAACGAGATCGGCGGCGGTTCGATCCGTATCCACCGGGGCGACGTGCAGAAGCGGGTGTTCGACCTGCTCGGCATCAGCCCCGAGGAAGCGCAGGACAAGTTCGGCTTCCTGCTGGAGGCGTTCAAGTACGGCGCGCCGCCGCACGGCGGCATCGCGTTCGGCTGGGACCGGGTCTGCATGCTGCTCGCCGGGGCGGACTCGATCCGCGAGGTGATCGCCTTCCCGAAGACCCGGGGCGGCTTCGACCCGCTGACCGGGGCGCCCACCCCGATCACCGGGCAACAGCGCGCCGAGGCCGGCATCGACGCCAAGCCGAAGGCGCCGGCCGGTGCGCACGCCGGCACCGCCGGCCCGGCCGCCCCGGTGGCCGACCCGGTCTGACGCCGTTCGCGCCCGGCCGCCGGACACACCGGCGAGGTCACCGGTCGGGAGGTCCGTATCAGCATGATGCGGACCTCCTGGTCGTTTCCGGGGGAGGTGGAACCCCGATGACGGTGCTGGTGGTGGGGGCCGGCGGATTCCTGGGTACGCGGGCCCGCTGAACGTGGCCGGGCCGGACGCGGTGAGCCGGGCCGGGCTGGGGCTGCTGGTGGCCCGCCGGTACGGGTTGGCCCCGGTCGGGCTGCGGACCAGCACGATCGCCGGAGCCGGCCTGGTCCGCCCCACCGAGGTGCGGCTGGACTCGTCGCGCGCCGCCGGCCTGCTGCGGACCCGACTGCGCGGCGTCACCGAACTGCTCGCCGGCTGAGGCCACCGCCCGGTCTCCCGCACCCGCGTCGCGGGCGGCCACCACCCGCGCTCTGCGGCGCCGCACCCACGCCCTTCGGGTGCGTCTGTTGCGGTCCCCGCGACCAGAAACGCACCCGTACCCGTGGGGTGTCCCTCCGTGCCCGGGTTCGGCGCCGGGCGGGACCCTGCTGTGCACGGGAACAGGCCGACTGCGGCCGGAAGATGCACAACTATTGTGCACAAGTTCTATGCACAGTTATTGTGCATCCCATGGAGAACGAAGACCGTGGCGCGGGGCCCGCGCCACGCGTCGTGCGGATCGACCACCGGCAGGTACGGGTCCTCGCCCATCCGCTGCGGGTGCGGCTGCTCGGCGCGTTGCGGGTGAGGGGTCCGGCCACGGCCACCACCCTCGCCGGGCTGCTCGACACCAACACCGGCGCCACCAGCTACCACCTGCGTCAGCTCGCCGACGTGGGGTTGGTCGTCGAGGACCCGGACCGGAACACCGGGCGGCAACGCTGGTGGCGGGCCGCGCACGACGTCACCAACTGGGAACCGACCGACTTCGACGACGACCCCGACGCCCGGGCCGCGATCGAGTGGATCCAGGGCGATCAGGTGCGGCTGCTGGTGGAACACGCGGAGCGGTGGCTCGCCGTCCAGCACCGGTGGTCACCGGCCTGGCGGGACGCGTTCGGCATGGGAGACATCTTCCTGACCGTCCCGCCGTCGCGCCTGCAGGCCCTGGAGGCGGAGCTGTGGCAGGTGGCGGAGCGCTACCGGGCGGAGGCGGACCCCGACGAACCGGGCGCCGAGCAGGTGCAGGTCTTCCTCGCCGCCTACCCGATGACCGAGGAGCCCCGATGACCGAGGAGCCCCGATGAGCGCGCTGACCGTATGCCAGGTCCGGTTCCGCTACCTCGCCCTCTACGGCCTGCGCTGGCTGCCCAGCGGCCTGCTGATCCCGGTCATGATCCTGCTGATGCAGGAACGCGGCCTCTCCCTGCCGCAGATCGGCCTGGTGGCCACCGCGCAGGGGCTGGTCGTGCTGGTGCTGGAGCTGCCCACCGGCGGGCTCGCCGACGCGCTCGGCCGTCGCCCGTTGCTCGCCGTGGCCTGGACGGTCAACCTCGGCTCGCTGGCGCTCTTCGCGGCGGCCGACACGTTCGCCCTGTTCTTCCTGGCCGGCGCGTTGCAGGGGGTCTACCGGGCGCTGGACAGCGGCCCGCTGGAGTCCTGGTACGTCGACGCCACCCTGGCCGCCGATCCGGCCGCCGACTACGAGCGCGGCCTGGGCTACGGCGGCACCGTCATCGGCGTCGCCATCGCGGCCGGCGCGCTGCTCAGCGGCGGCCTGATCGCGCTCGGTCCGTTCGGCCCGATCAGCGCCCTCACCGGGCCGGTGCTGGTCGCGCTCGTCCTCCAGGTGGCCGCCCTGGTCGCGTTGCTGGCGCTGCTGGCGGAGGTCCGCCCGGCCCGGGGCTCCGGCGCGCTGCGCGCCTCGATCGTGGAGGCGCCCCGGATGGTCGGCCAGGCGATCGGGCTGCTGCGCCGCTCCCGGGTACTGCTCGCCCTGGTCGCGGTGGAGCTGTTCTGGGGCTTCGGGATGTTCACCTTCGAGTCGCTGCTGCCGGTCCGCCTCGCCGAGGTGGTCGGGGACGCCGACCGGGCGGCAGCCCTGCTCGGCCCGGCCAGCTCGGCGGCCTGGCTGGCCAACGCCGCCGGCGCGGCGGCCACTCCGCTGCTGCTGCGGTGGCTGGGGGCCGCGCCCAGCGCCGCGCTGCTGCGGATCCTCCAGGGCGGCACCGTGGTCGGGATGGGGCTCTTCGCCGGCCCGGTCGGGGTGCTGATCGCCTACCTGGCCTGCTACACCGTGCACGGCGCGTCCAACCCGCTGCACATGGGCCTGCTGCACCGCCAGGTCGACGGGCCGTACCGGACCAGCGTCCTGTCGCTGAACTCGATGGTGGCCCAGCCGGCCGGGGCGCTCGGCGCGGTGGTGCTCGGCGCGGTCGCCGGCGTGGCCGGCGTCAGCACCGCGATGCTGGTCGGCGCGGTGGTGCTGGCCGTGGCCGCCCCGCTGTACCTGCCCGCCTGGCGGGCGACGCGGACCGGCACCGGGCACCCCCACCCGCCGGCCCCCGGTCCCGCCCTGCCGACGGCCCGACCGACCGTCGACACCCCGGTCACCGAGTCCCGGTGACCCGCCCGGTGGCGGCCCGCGACGGTGGCGGCCGGGACGGTGGCGGCCGGGACGGTGTCCCGACCTGCCGGAACCTGATCGGCGGCGATCGCGCCGCCGGCACACGAGAGGAGCAGTGGTGACCGAGCTGCGTTCGGTGCGTCCGGTCCGGATGACCGGTCCGGGCTGCCTGCTCCGCGAGTGGGACGACGGCGACGTCCCCGCCCTGTGGGCCCTGCTCGACGACGCCCGGGTCGCCGACCGGGTGCTGGACGAGGCACCGCCGTCGCCGGACGACGTCCGCGCGGCCGTGCGGGCCTGGCGGCAGGCGGCGGAACAGTCGCCCCGGCGGGAGTACCGGCTGGCCGTCGTCGTCGCCGACCGGCCGGTGGGCCTGGGGAACCTGGCCGTGGAGAGCTCCACCCACCGGCGGGGCGAGATCGGCTACGTGATCCACCCCGACCACTGGGGCCGGGGCCTCGGGACACAGGTCGCCCGTCTGCTGGTGCGCCTCGGGTTCGAGCAACTCGGGCTGCACCGGATCGAGGCGACCACCCGACCCGACCACACCGCCTCCTGCCGGGTGCTGGAGAAGGCCGGGATGCGGCGGGAGGGGATCAGCCGCGACCACCTCCACGTCCGTGGTCGCTGGTGGGACTCCGTGCGGTACGCCGTCCTGGCGACCGACCGGGCGGGACCGGTCCACCCGGGAGATTGACGACCCGACCGATTGGGTACATCTCGCGCCGACCTACTGGGACCCCCTACCGGAGGACACTCACATGCTCGCCATCCTCGCGGCCATCGTGTTCGGCTTCGCGCTCCTGATCGATCTGCTGAACACCAACTTCGGCGCACCTGACCTGTTCAACTGGAACACCCTCGTACTCATCGGCCTGCTGCTGCTCTCGCTCTACCTGGCCGGCGTCGGCAGCGGCCCGCGCGGCGGTGGCGGCGGCCGGTGGTACCGGGGCCGGCGGCCGGGTCGCGGCTGACCGCAACGGATCAGGACGGGCGCGGTCCACGGCGCGATTCCGGCGTCGTGGGCCGCGCCCGGTACTGTCTTCCTGATGGATTCCGACGCCCTCTTCTCCCTCGGTGAACCCGCCGCGGCGCCCAGCGCCCCCGCGGGTGCCGTCGGCGTCGACGGCTTCGCCACGGTCGGCGAGGACTCCCCGCTGCCGGTGCGGATGCGGCCCGCGAGCATCGACGAACTGGTCGGCCAGGAGCACCTGCTCGCGCCGGGCGCGCCGCTGCGCCAGCTCGTCGGCGGCGGCGCTGCCCTGTCGGTGATCCTCTGGGGGCCGCCGGGCAGCGGCAAGACCACCATCGCCCACCTGGTGGCCCGGGCCACCGACCGCCGTTTCGTCGCCATGTCGGCGCTCTCCGCCGGGGTCAAGGACGTCCGGGCCGTCATCGAGACCGCCCGCCGCGAGCGCCGCTCCGGTGGCCCGCAGACCGTGCTGTTCATCGACGAGGTGCACCGGTTCAGCAAGACCCAGCAGGACTCGCTGCTGGCCGCGGTGGAGGACCGGACGGTCACGCTGCTCGCGGCGACCACCGAGAACCCGTACTTCTCGGTCATCTCACCGCTGCTGTCCCGGTGCGTGCTGCTCACCCTCCAGCCGCTGGACGACGCCGCCGTACGCGGCCTGCTCCGCCGCGCGGTCGCCGACCGGCGTGGCCTGGGCGGCGCGCTCACCCTGGCCACCGACGCCGAGGACCACCTGGTACGCCTCGCCGGCGGCGACGTGCGCAAGGCGCTCACCGCGCTGGAGGCCGCCGCGGCCTCGGCGACCGCGCTCGGCACCGGCCGGATCGACCTGGCCACCACCGAGCAGGCGGTGGACGTGGCAGCGGTGCGCTACGACCGCGACGGCGACGCCCACTACGACGTGACCAGCGCGTTCATCAAGAGCATGCGGGGTTCGGACGTGGACGCCGCGCTGCACTGGCTGGCCCGGATGCTGGTGGCCGGTGAGGACGCCCGGTTCATCGCCCGGCGAATGGTGATCTTCGCCAGCGAGGACGTCGGAATGGCCGATCCGACCGCGCTGACCATGGCCACCGCCGCCGCGCACGCGGTGGAGTACGTCGGCCTGCCCGAGGTCCAGCTCAATCTCGCCCAGGCGGCGATCCACCTGGCCACCGCGCCGAAGTCCAACTCGGCCACGATGGCGATAGGGGCGGCGATGGCGGACGTCCGGGCCGGTCGGGGCGGCGCGGTGCCGCGTGGGCTGCGCGACGCCCACTACGCCGGCGCCCGGGGCCTCGGGCACGGCACGGGCTACCGCTACCCGCACGACGACCAGCGCGGGGTGGTCACCCAGCAGTACGCTCCCGACGATCTCGTCGGGACCGACTACTACCGGCCCAGCGGGCACGGCGCCGAGCGGTCGGTGGCCGCCCGGCTGCCCCTGCTGCGCCGGATCGTCCGGGGGCTGTCCGCCCCGGCGGCGCGCCCCGACGGGCCGGCGCCGGTGGTGAACGGCCGTCTCCCGTCGGGCACGGGACACGCCGGTGGGGCGGATGAGGACGGCGGCGACGCCGCCGGGGAGGTTCAGCAGTGACATCGCGTGGTGGGGAGCGACCGCAGGACGGTCCCGACGAGCGGCGTGACCCTCGCGCCAAGGGGCGTCGGTGGGGTCGGGGGCGCGGCGGTGACGAGGCGCCCCCGGAGCCGGTCGGCGAGGAGTTCGGCTGGATCGACGACCTGCGTACGGCGAAGCAGCAGCGGGCCGAGCTCGGCCCGGACGGCGGTCCGGTCCCGCCGGTCCGGGGTCCCGTCCCGCCCACCGTCGGCGGGGGGCCGGCGGGGCCGCCCGGTGGCCCGCGACCCGGCCCGGCCGGTCCCGAGGCGGCACCGCCCGGTCCCCGCGCCGGCCAGCCGGGCCCGCGTCCCGAGGCATCGGCTCCCGGCGCCCCCCGGGCGCCGCAGCCGGGTTCCCGCCCCGAGGGCCCGCCGCCGGTCGGCCAGCCGGTTCCGCGCCCCGAGGCGTCGGTTCCGGGTGGTCCCCGGGTGGCGCAGCCCGGTCCGCGCCCCGACCTGCCGCCGGCTGCTGGTCCACGGCGTCCCGGCCCGGTGGCCGCCGGACCCGACACCCCGCCGCCCGGCCACCCGGCCGCCCGCCCCGCCGGGCCGCCGCCGGGCCGCCCGCCCGTCGCTGGTCAGGCCACCCCGCCGGTACGCGGTGGCTGGCCCGCCGCCCCCGAACAGCGTCCCCGCCCCGGCGAGGGCCCGTGGCCCGGCCCGGCCGCCGCCGGACGTCCCGGTCCACCAGGTCCGCCCGGGGAGGCGTCCCGCCCGGACGCCCCCGATGTTCCCGGCTCCGGCCCCGGCCGGGCGACGGTCGCCGGCCAGGCGCCGCCCGCCGGCTGGCCCGCTCCCGGCACTCCGGCGCCCGCCGGCCCGGCGGGTCGGCGGACCGTGCCCGACGGCCGGCAGGGCGGCCGGCGGCCGAACCCGGCCGAACCGGCGGGTCGGGGTGGGCCGGTCCATGCGGCCCGCCCCGGCGAGCCCCCGGCCGACCCGGCCTACCCGGTCCCGGCGGGCGGACCGCACGCGGGCGCGGCACCGGTCAGTGGCGCACCCCGACCCGCTCCGGCGTCCCCGGCCGTCGGCGGTCCCCGCCCGGAGCCGGCGGCACCGGTCGGCGGAGTTCGACCCGACGCCCCCGCCGCCGATCCCCGTACCGCGCGGCTGCGCCGCGACGCCGCCGACGGCGCGGCGCCGCCCACCGCCGGACGCCGGGCCGGCGTCCCGGCGGCCCCCGAGCGGGGCGGCCGGCGTCGCGCCGCCGAGCCGGACGAGCCGGTGGTGCCGCAGAGTGGCAACGCGCCGCCGGTTCCCGGTGCGGCCCCGCCCGTTCCCGGTGCCAGCCGCCCCGGTGCGGCTGCTCGTGACGACAACGGTCGACGCCGCCCCGGCTCGGACGTCGCGGAACCGCCGAGCCGCCGGGCGAGGCCGGACGCCGATGGGCCCGCCGGGCACCGCCCCGGTCCGGACGCCGCCGCGCCGCCGACCCTCGGGGCCAGGCCGGACGGCGAGCCACCGGCCGGCCACCGGGCCAGACCGGACGGCGACGAGACGGCCGGTCACCGGGCCGTGCCCGCCCCGGGGGACAAGCCGCGTGCTGACCGACCCGAGCGGCCGGCCGACTGGCTGCGGCAGGCCGGGCGTACCCCGCACACCGATCCCGCACTGCGGGTGCTCAACCGGTCGACCCCGGCCGGTGGGCCGGGTGCGGTGCCACCCGGCCCGGCCGCCCCGGGTCGTCGGGGTGAGTCCGGGGTGCCGGATCGGCCCGACGTCGAGCCCCGGGCCCCCCGGCCGGGCCAGTCCGGGCCGGCCCGGGGCGCGGCCCGACCGACCCCGCCCGACCAGGGCCACGGTCGTCCGGCCGGGCCCACCACGGGGCCGGCGGGGGACGACCAGCATCCGGTCCGGGGTGCCCGCGCGGCGGCCCCCGGCCCGCGTACCGGCACGGGCCCGGACCGCGTCCCGGGCCCCCGCGCCGACCCGGGGCCCGCCTCCGGTGGTCCGCGTCCGGCCGGTCCGGCTGGCGGGTCGGGGTCCGGTGGTCCGCGTCCCGGTGGCGCCGGGCCGATGTCCGGTGGCCCCGGGCCGGCGGCACCGACCTCCGGTGGCACGGGCCCGCATGGTCCTGCCTCGGCGTCCCCGTCCGGTGCGCCCCGCCCCGGCGCCCCGGCCCCGGCCGGTGGTCCCGGACCCCGTCGGGACGGTGTCGCCGCGCTCGGCCCGCGTCCGGACGGCGTCGCCCCGGCGGGCCCCCGTGGCGGCGGGCCGGACCCGGGGGCGGCACCCCGGCCCGGCACCCCGGCCCGTGGCGCGGCCCGCCCGGCCGGGCCGGCCACCGGCACCGCCCGCCCGCCCGCGCCCGGAGACGAACCCCGGCGTCCCGCCGGTGCCCCCGGTCCCGCCGTTCATCCCGACGCCGGTCCCCGGCCCGCCGTTCATCCCGACGCCGGCCCTCGTCCCGGTGCGCATCCGGACGCCGGCGCGCGTCCCGACGCTGGTCCCCGGCCCGCCGCCGCCGGTGGAGTGGTCGCCGGGGCGGCGGTGGCCCGGGCCACCGCGCCGACCGTCCGACCCGGTGCCGGACCCGACGAGGCCACCGGCCGGGCCGTCCCGCCGGCCCGGGCCGAGCCGGCCGGCGTCGCCGCCGTCCCGCCCTCCGGTCGGGTCGACGGGCCGGGCGTGGCCCGGGTGGCGGTGGTCCCGCCGGACGGCGCACGCCCGGGGCCGGACGACCCGGTCAGCGGCCCGCCGCTGCGCCCGGGGACGGAAGACGACCCGTCCGAGGCCGCCCCCGACGGTGCCCGGTCCGAGTTGCGTCGCCAGGTCCGCGAGCGGCGACGGCTGCGGCTGGCGCTCCTGGTGCTGGTCAGCGTGGTGCTGCTCGGCGCGGTTCCGCTCTACTTCGGCCTCCGGACGCTCAGCCGGGACCCGGTCTTCGACACCCTCGACGAGCTGGGCGTGCCCGGCTGGGCGGCGGTGGAGACGGTGGACAACGTCAGCGGCAGCCGTTGGTGCCTGCAGGACTGCCGGCTGCGCGAGCGCACCGTGGAGTCCGACCGCGCGCCGGAGGAGACCGCGACGGTCTACGAGCAGGCGCTGCGGTCGGAGGGCTGGCGGCCGTGGCAGGTGACCCGGTGCCCGGAGCAGCAAGCCAAGGGCAGCTACACCTGCTGGCGGCGGGACGAACTCACCCTGGACCTCTGGGTCCGGGCACCGACCTGCGTGCCGCCACCGGTCGACGGGGGACCGGCCGTGCCGCCGTCTCCGCCGGCCTCGCCCGCAGCGGGCGAGTGTGCCGGATCGTTGGTGTCGGTGAAGGTCCGCAACGCGATCGACGACGAGCGGACCCGACCACAGCCGAGCACCGATCCTTCCCTGACCGGTGAGGATCCGTTCCCGACGTTCACCGATGATCCGCTCGGCGACCTGACACGCTCACCGTCGTGAGCCGGTTTCCATCACGGACGGTAGGGTCTGGGGCTGGCAGGCCCGCCTGCTCCCGGTGACCCTGCCCGGGTCACCGCCGCGACGGTGTGGGTATGACGGTCGCACGTTCCGGGGCGAGGGTCCCGGAACCCTGCTTGAGGAGGACATGCGTGGATGGTGGACAGATCGCTGCGCTGGTCGCGGCCGGTGGTTTCCTGATGCTGGTGCTCGTCCTGGCGGTGCCGATCCTGCGGTTGCGGCACACCGTGGACGCCACCACCCGGATGATCAACGACCTCAACGAGCAGACCACCCCGTTGCTGGGCGAGGTCAACATCACGGTGAGGAACGTGAACACCGCGCTGGAGCAGGTGCAGACCTCCCTCGACGGGGTGAACCTGCAACTCGCCAAGGTCGACACGATGACCACCCACGCGCAGAACGTCACCGCCAACGTGGCGAACCTGGCCACCGTCGTCTCCGCCGCCGCGGCGAACCCGCTGGTGAAGGTCGCGGCCTTCGGCTACGGCGTCCGCCGGGCCGCCTCGGCCCGCCGGACCGCCGAGACCGAACGTGAGGTGCGCGACACCATCAAGCAGCAGCGCCGCGCCGCCAAGCGCGGCAACCGCTGACCGGCCGGCGGCGCACAGGAGGAATGAGAGCATGAGGCGACTGTTCTGGCTCGGCATCGGGCTGGCCGTGGGCGTGGTGGTGGTCCGCAAGGCCACCCGCACCGCGCAGGCGTACACCCCGGCCGGGATCGCCAGCGGGCTGTCCGAATCCGCTGGCGGTCTGGTCGAGTCGCTGCGTAGCTTCGTGGCGGACGTACGGATCGGGATGGCCGAGCGCGAGCAGGAGATCCACGAGGCGTTCGCCCGCGGTGAGGCGTTCGACGACCAGTTCGCCGAGCTGCGGGAGGACCCGCGCATCGGTGACCGAGAGATCTTTCCGGAGGAACCCCAGCGATGAAGACGGCGGAGATCAAGCGGCGGTACCTCGCCCACTTCGAGGCGAACGGCCATGCCGTGGTGCCGTCCGCTCCGCTGCCCGCCATCAGCGACCCGAACCTGCTGTTCGTCAACGCCGGCATGGTGCAGTTCGTCCCCTACTTCCTGGGGCAGCAGACCCCGCCGTACCAGCGGGCGGTCAGCGTGCAGAAGTGCCTGCGCACCCCGGACATCGACGAGGTCGGCAAGACCAGCCGGCACGGCACGTTCTTCCAGATGAACGGCAACTTCTCCTTCGGTGACTACTTCAAGGACGGGGCGATCCCGCTCGCCTGGGACCTGGTCACCAAGCCGGTCGCCGACGGCGGTTACGGGCTGGACCCGGAGCGGATCTGGCCGACGGTCTACCTCGACGACGACGAGGCGTTCGGGATCTGGCGGTCGGTCGGGGTGCCGGCCGAGCGGATCGTCCGCCGGGGCAAGGCGGACAACTTCTGGTCGATGGGCATTCCCGGCCCGTGCGGCCCCTGCTCCGAGCTGTTCTACGACCGGGGCCCGGAGTACGGCCGCGAGGGCGGCCCGGCGGTCGACGAGGACCGCTACATGGAGTTCTGGAACCTCGTCTTCATGCAGTTCGAGCGGGGTCCGGGCACCGGCAAGGAGAACTTCCCGATCCTGGGCGACCTGCCGGCGAAGAACATCGACACCGGCATGGGCCTGGAGCGGATGGCCTCCGTCCTGCAGGGCGTCGACAACCTCTACGAGATCGACGAGGTACGGCCGATCCTCGACCGGGCCGCCGAGCTGACCGGCAAGCGGTACGGCGCGCACTCCGGCCAGGTGGCCAGCGAGTCGCACCCGGACGACGTGCGGCTGCGGGTGGTCGCCGACCACGTACGCACCGCGCTGATGCTGATCGGCGACGGGGTCACCCCGTCCAACGAGGGGCGTGGCTACGTGCTGCGCCGGATCATGCGGCGGGCGATCCGCGCGGTCCGGTTGCTGGGCTACGGCGACCGGGCGCTGCCCGAGCTGCTGCCGGTGGCCCGGGACTGCATGTCCCCGTCGTACCCGGAGCTGGCCGAGGAGTTCGACCGGATCTCCCAGTACGCGTACGCCGAGGAGGACGCGTTCCTCTCCACGCTGCGCGCCGGCACCACGATCCTGGACACGGCGATCGCGGAGACCCGGTCGGCGGGGAAGCCGGCGCTCTCCGGCGACAAGGCGTTCCAGCTCCACGACACCTACGGCTTCCCGATCGACCTGACCCTGGAGATCGCCGCCGAGCAGGGCCTCCAGGTCGACGCGGAGGGCTTCCGCCGGCTGATGGCCGACCAGCGCAACCGGGCCAAGGCCGACGCGCAGGCCCGCAAGACGGGGCACACCGACGTGTCGGCGTACCGGTCGGTGCGCGACGACGGCGGGGCGGTGGAGTTCACCGGCTACACCGAGCTGCACCGGGAGTCCCGGGTCCGCGCGCTGCTGGCCGGCGGCGCGGCGGTCGGCGCGGCGGTCGAGGGTGACACCGTCGAGCTGGTGCTCGACACCACCCCGTTCTATGCCGAGGGCGGCGGTCAGCAGCCCGACCAGGGTCTGATCACCGTGGGCGGCGGCCAGGTCGAGGTCTTCGACGTGCAGCAGCCGGTGCCGGGCCTGATCGTGCACCGGGCGAAGGTGGTCCGGGGCGAGGTGCGGGCCGGCGAGACCGGCTACGCCGAGATCGACGTGACCCGGCGGCGGGCCATCTCCCGGTCGCACACCGCGACCCACCTGGTGCACCAGACCATGCGCAACTTCCTCGGCGAGTCGGCCACCCAGGCGGGTTCGCTGAACGCGCCGGGCCGGCTGCGGTTCGACTTCAAC
Source organism: Micromonospora sp. NPDC092111 (assembly GCF_044755745.1). Classification (NCBI taxonomy): domain Bacteria; kingdom Bacillati; phylum Actinomycetota; class Actinomycetes; order Micromonosporales; family Micromonosporaceae; genus Micromonospora; species Micromonospora sp. NPDC092111. The sequence goes on along the minus strand of NZ_JBIVRQ010000007.1, from coordinate 88,095 downwards.
ACCCCGACCGGGGTGTCGCCGAGCGTGTTGCACGACGTGGAGCAGCAGGTCAACGAGGTGCTCCTGGCTGACCTGGAGGTCAACGCCTTCATCACCACCCAGGAGGAGGCGCGTCGGATCGGCGCGATGGCGCTGTTCGGCGAGAAGTACGGCGAGCGGGTCCGGGTCGTCGAGGTCGGCGACTACGCCCGGGAGCTGTGCGGCGGCACCCACGTGGCCCGCTCGGCCCAGCTCGGCCTGGTGAAGATCCTCTCCGAGGCGTCGGTGGGCTCCGGGGTACGCCGGATCGAGGCGCTGGTCGGGATGGACGCGTTCGGCTTCCTGGCCCGCGAGCACCTGCTGGTGTCCCGGCTGGCGGAGCTGTTCCGGGTGCCCGGCGACCAGGTCGCCGACCGGGTGGAGCAGACCGTCACCCAGCTCCGCGACGCGGAGAAGGAGCTGGAGAAGCTCCGCGCCCAGTTGGTGCTGGGCGGGGCGGCGGCGCTGGCCGGCCAGGCGAAGGACATCCGTGGGGTGGCGTACGTCGGCACCGAGGCGCCGGAGGGCGCGGCCGGCAACGACGTGCGGACCCTGGCCCAGGAGATCCGCGGCAAGATCGACCCCGCGCGGCCGGCGGTGGTCGCGGTGGCGGCCCGGTCGAACGGCAAGGCGTCCCTGGTGGTGGCCGTGAACGCGGCGGCGCGGGGGCGTGGGCTGGCCGCCAACGACCTGGTGAAGGCGGCCTTCTCCGGTCGGGGCGGCGGCAGTCAGGACGTCGCGCAGGGCGGTGGCCTGCCGGCCGCCGAGGCGCCGAACCTGCTGCTGACGGTAGAGAAGGCGATCGCCGAGGCGTGATGGCACATCGAGGGAGCCAGGGCGGACCGACGCGGTCCGCCCTGGCTTGTCACAGTGGAGGAACAGCCCGCCATGGGTGAGTTGTCCCGGGGCGTCCGGCTGGGCGTGGACGTCGGGCAGGTCCGGGTGGGGGTGGCCCGGTCCGACCCGCACGGGGTGCTGGCCACCCCGCTGGTCACCCTGGCCCGCGACCTGACCACCGGCCCGGACGCGGTGCCGAGCGATCTCACCGAGATCGTCCATCTCATCGCCGAGCACGAGGTCGTCGAGGTTGTCGTCGGCCTTCCGGTCAATCTCGCCGGCAAGCACGGTCCCGCCGCCCAACACGTGTCCGCGTACGCGAGCCGACTGGCCGATGTGATAGCGCCGGTTCCGGTGACGCTCACCGACGAGAGGATGTCGACGGTCGTCGCGTCTCGTAGGCTTGCCGAGCGTGGCGTACGGGGAAAGCGTCAACGCGCGGTGGTCGACCAGGCCGCCGCGGTCGAGATCCTGCAGAGCTGGCTGGAAGCGCAGCGGAGGCGGACGGAATGATCGACGATCTGGACCTCGGGTTCGACGAGCAGGAGCGGGGTGAGAAGGGCCGGCACCGGCGCGGTTTCGTCAACCGACGCAACGGCAAGTCGGGCGGCGGGCCTGGCAAGACCATTTTCGCCCTGTTGATGGCCCTCGTCCTGCTGGGCGGCATCGGCGGCGGGGCCTTCGTCGGCTTCGACCGGATCCGCAACCACTTCATCACCCCGGACTACGACGGCCCCGGTACGGGCGAGGCGCTGGTCGACGTCAAGACCGGCGACACCGCCACCGCCATCGGTGACACCCTCTACGACGCCGGTGTGGTCAAGAGCACCAAGGCGTTCGTCGAGGCGGCGGACGACAACGCCCGCAGCAAGAACATCCAGGTCGGCCGGTACAAGGTCAGGAAGCAGATGCGCGCCGCGGACGCGCTCACCATGCTGCTGGACGGGAAGAACCGGGTGGTCAACGGGGTGACGATCCCCGAGGGCATGATCACTCTGGCGATCTACGACGTGCTCGCCAAGGAGACCAAGATCCCGGTCGCCGAGTTCAAGGCCGCCGCCAAGGACCCGGCCAAACTGGGTGTGCCGGAGTTCTGGTTCAATCGCAAGGACGGCAAGAAGGGGCCGCGGAGCCTGGAGGGCTTCCTCTTCCCGGCCACCTACGAGATCCCGCCGAAGGCGACTGCCGAGCAGATCCTGTCGATGATGGTGGAGAAGTTCCTCGCCGTCACCGGCGAGATGAAGTTCGTCGAGACGGTGGAGTCCGAGCGTGGCATCTCGCCGTACGAGGCGTTGATCACGGCCTCGATCGCGCAGGCCGAGTCGGTCAACCACGTGGACCTGCCGAAGGTCGCCCGGGTCATCTACAACCGGGTCTACACCGACAACTACCACTGCAAGTGCCTGGAGATCGACAGCGCGATCAACTACTGGCTCCGCCTGCAGGGCAAGGACCCGAAGGACTCCGACATCCTCAAGGCCAGTGAGCTGCGTGACCCGAAGAACCCGTACCGGACGCACGGGGCGGACGGGCTGACCATCACCCCGATCAGCAACCCCGGCGAGGACGCCCTCAAGGGCGCGATGAACCCGCCCCCGGGCAACTGGGTCTACTTCATGACCGTCGACAAGAAGGGCACGATGGGCTACGGCTCCAACGACGCCGACTTCCGCAATCTCCAGAAGCAGATGTGTGACAACGGGGTGCTGAGCGGAGAGAACTGCAGGTGAGGGCAGCGGTGCTCGGCCGGCCGATCGCGCACTCCCTCTCCCCGGTGATCCACAACGCCGGCTACGCCGCCGCCGGGCTCGCCGGCTGGTCGTACAGCCGGATCGAGTGCGGTGCGGCGGAGCTGCCGGCGCTGGTCGCCGGCCTGGGCCCGGAGTGGGCCGGGCTGTCGGTGACCATGCCGGGCAAGGAGGCGGCGCTCGCGGTGGCCGACCAGGCGTCGCCGGTCGCCGCCGCCGTCGGCGCCGCCAACACGCTGGTACGTCGTCCGGACGGCTCCTGGTACGCCGACAACACCGACGTCGCCGGCATGGTGACCGTGCTGACCTCGGCCGGGGTGGCGTCCGGCGGCACCGTCACGGTGCTCGGGGCCGGCGGCACCGCCCGGGCGGCCCTCGCCGCCGCCGCCCGGCTCGGCGCGACCACGGTGACCGTGGTGGCCCGCCGCCCGGCCGCCGTCGAGGAGCTGCGTCCGGTGGCGGTGGCCGTCGGGGTGGAGCTGGTCGCCGCGGCCTGGGCGGACGCCGGCCGGCACGTCGGTGTCGACGTGGTCGTCTCGACCGTGCCGAAGGGGGTCGCGGACCCGCTCGCCGCCGACGTCCACTGGGGACCTTCCACGGTGCTCTTCGACGCGCTCTACGACCCGTGGCCCACTCCGCTGGCCGCCTCGGCGCTGGCGGCCGGCCGTCGGGTGGTCTCCGGGCTCGACCTGCTGCTGGCCCAGGCCGTCGGCCAGTTCACGCAGTTCACCGGAGTGCCCGCCCCGGTCGACGCGATGCGGGCGGCGCTGGTCGCGGCCCGCCACTGACCAGTCACGCAGGAATACGGCTTTCCCGTCAATCAGGCGTAACCGGGGGAAGCCGGCATTCGTTTTCGGGCCCCAACAAAAGCATCCCGCTCTCTCTTATGCTTCGGTTAAGTCGGGTGGTCGCGGTGATTTCCTTTCGGCCACACCTGCATCGGGTCGATACGCTGCTGCCGGTAATCGTCGCCCAACCGGGGAGTGTTCCTTGAGCAGGCACGGACTCCACCGCGCCCTTCCGGCCATCAGTGGCCGACGCAAGGCCGTCGTCCTCAGTGTCCTCGGCGTCACCGCGGTCACCGGCATCGTGGCCACGATGATGCCGCTGGTCGCCGCCGAGGTGCCGCCGATCGTGCTGTCCGCCGTCGCGGACACCACCGCCACCCAGGTGCCGCAGGACGGTGACAACGGCAGCAAGACCACGCTGGCGAGCTGCCCGCAGCTCTGCGACGGCAACCGCAACGGCCAGCGCGACGCCGTGCTGGAGTTCTCCGTGCGCGGCCTGCCCGCCGACGCGGTCGGGGTCAGGGCGTCGCTGCGGGTCTACGCCTGGCAGCCCTTCGCGTCCCGGGTCCGGGCGCACGCCGCACAGGGCACCGCCGCCGGCACCGGCGCCTGGGCCCAGCGACCCGCCCTCGGGCCGGCGCTGGCCGCCGTCGACCAGGTGACCCAGGGCTACAACGAGTGGGACGTCTCCAGCGCGGTCAGGGGCAACGGCCAGGTCACCTTCGCGCTCACCCAGGAGAACTGGAACACCCGGATCTACTGGGCCTCCCGGGAGAACACCAGGGTGGCGATCCGGCCGAACCTGGTGGTCACCTACCAGCGCGGCGGCCGGCCGCCGGTCCGCCCGTCGGTCACCACCGCCCCCGCGCCGACCACGGTCGCCCCGACGCCGTCGCCGACCCGTACGGTGGCGCCGACGCCGACCCGGACGGCCACCACCGCGCCGCCGACCACCACCGCGCCGCCGCCGCCGACCAGCAGCCCCGGCACCGACGTGCCCGGCTGGCGGCTGGTCTGGTCCGACGAGTTCACCGGCCCCACCGTCGACCTGAACCGGTGGAACCTGCGCGACAACGAGGGCCGCGACATCGACCGGGGCTGCAACGTCGACGACCCGGACAACACCTTCGTCTCCGGCGGCGTGCTGACCCTGCGGGCGCAGCGGGAGACCGCGGTGTGCAGCTCGCAGACCCGGCAGTACACGCAGAGCTACCTGGACACCATCGGCAAGGCGTCGTTCACCTACGGCCGCTTCGAGATGCGGGCCAAGTCGCCCAACGGGCCGGCCGACTCGAAGGGCCTCTGGCCGGCGTTCTGGCTGCGCCCGGACGACGGCGGCAAGGGCGAGATCGACGTGGTGGAGCTGCCCGGCGGCGGGTCCTACCACGAGGCCGCCACGCAGGCCATCTTCTACGACTACACCCCGGTCAAGCAGGACCAGCGCTGGGACTTCCCGGTCGGCTACCCGGGTGACGGTTTCCACACGTACACCACCGAGTGGGAGCCGGGCGTGATCCGCTGGTACATCGACGGCCGGCAGGTCTGGCAGCGGGACCGCAGCACCACGCCGTGGTTCGACGAGGCCTTCAGCAAGCCGTTCAACCTGCGGCTGAACTTCCAGGTCGGCGGCTGGCTGGGCGACCCCGACGCGGCCACCCGCTTCCCGGCCGACTTCCGGGTCGACTACGTCCGCGTCTGGCAACGCTGACCGGACCGGGCCGGTACGCCGCCCGCCGGGCTCCGGCCCGCCGGGCGGCGTCCTGCCGGCTGCCCCTATCGTGTCCGCCAACGCACGGCGGTCGGGCGGGACAGGGGAGGGCGCGACGGTGGTGGAGGACCCACGGACCCGTCAGGACGGCCTGGGCTGGGTGACCCGGGCGATCTTCGGCGACCCGAGACTGTGGCTTGGTGTCTCGGCCGGCCCGGCGGCAGTGCCCCGGGGCCACCACCCGGCCGTCCGGTACGCCGTGGTGCCCTCGGTGGAGCGGGCGAAGTTCCTGCTCCCGCTGGTCTCCCGGCGGGTCGGCGCGGCGTCGACCCTGGCGTACAACGCGCTGCGACCGCACCGGGTGCGGGCCAACCGGTTCGCTGTCGGCGTGCTGGCCGGCCTCGGCGCCACCGGGCTGGCCCGGATGCCGGTGCTGACGGTGGCGGTCCCCGCCGACGCCGACCCCGCCGCGCTGCTGCTCGCCGAGCACCTCGGCCGGCTGGCGGGACGACGGCTGCACGCCGCGATCGGCATCCGCCCGCCCGACCCGCACCACAAGCCGACGTTGCAGCTCTTCGACGACCGGGGCGCCGCCCGGGCGTACGCGAAGATCGGTTGGAACGACGCGACCCGGGCGATGGTCCGCGCGGAGGCCGACGCGCTGCGGGAGCTGCCCCGCGACGGCGGTGACTTTCCCGACGTGCCCCGGCTGCTGCGCGAGGTGAGCTGGGCCGACCTGGCGGTGACCCTGGTGGAGCCGATGCCGGCCCGGGTGCGCCGACCGCGCCACCCGCACCGGCCGGAGGTGGCCGCGATGCTGGCGGTGGCCCGGCGCGGCGGGCCCGCGCGGACCCCCCGACCGTTGCGCGGGTCACCGTTCCTGGCCGACCTGACCGGGCGGGCCGCGCGGGCCGGTGGTCCGGTGGTCGCGGCGCTGGCCGCGCTCGCCGACCGGGACGGTACGACCCCGGTGGAGTTCGGGCACTGGCACGGCGACTGGGTGCCGTGGAACCTCGGCACCCACCGGGGCCGGCTGGTCGCCTGGGACTGGGAGAACAGCGGCGCCGAGCGGCCGGTCGGGTTCGACCTCGCCCACCAGGGGTTCCAGAGCGCGTTGTCGCTGCGCGGGCGGGACGTGCCGGCGGCGACCGGCGAACTGGTCGAGGTGCTGGACCGGCACGGCGCGGCGTTCGGGCTGGATCCGGTGCGGCGCCGGCTGGTCGCCGACGCGTACCTCGTCGAGCTGTGGTTGCGCACGGCGGAACTTGCCGCCGGTGGCGGTGGCTGGAGCCCGAAACTGCATCCCGCCCTGCTGCACGTGCTCGCCGACCGGTTGGGTCTGCCCCGCGGCTGACCGGCGGTTCTCCCGCCGGCTGGGACGACTGTCGGAGAGCCGACTGGCAAAGCGGGGAAATGCCACACTGCCGTCATCGCCGCTACCGAACGGGGCTCGCGTTCCTCTAGGGTGTCCCCACTCGACGACCACCGGCCGGAGACGGCGTGGTCGATGCGGCCCGGGACGGCGTGGGGACATCGTCCGGGTCCTGCGCGGTGGGAGGCCCGGCCGGTGGCCGGCACAATCAGGGGGCACGATGGGATCGGCTTGCGTCACGCGGCCCGGGGCGGGCTGCGCCTCGGTCACCACCCGACCGGACGGCGGTGACCGGCGGTGACCCTCGTCTACGTGCTGGCCGTGCTGGCCGTGCTGGTGCCCCTGGTGTGCGTTCCGGTGCTGGCGGCCCGGTGGGCGGCGGCCGTCCAGACCGGCCGGACGGCCGACCGGGTCCGGGTCGCCCTCGCCGGCCTGACCGCCGCGTTCGGCCGGGTCGGCGCGGCCCTGGTCGTGCTCCTCGCCGGCTCGGCGGCGATCGTCGCCGTCTGCTGGCCGATCGGTGAGGCCCTCTCCCGCCTCGAACCCCACGTCGACCACCCGGTCTTCGACTACGTGCACGCCCGCCGGGTCGACACCTGGGCGGACATCAACCTGTTCATCTCCCCGATCGGCGACCGCTACCCGCTGAAGTGGGTGACCGTGGTGGCCGCGCTCCTCTTCGCCGTCGCCTGGCGTCGCCGCCGCTGGTGGATCCCGCTGGTGGCGATGCCGTTGCAGTTCGTCGTCGAGCAGTACACCCAGGAGATCCTCAAGGTGGTCGTCGACCGCGGCCACCCGCCGACCGACCTGGGCACCTACCCGTCCGGGGGCTGCGCCCGGGTGCTGATGACCTTCGGCACCATCCTGGTGCTGGCCGCCCTGACCTGGCGGATCCCGCGCCGGGTGCTGATCGGCCTGGTCACCGCGCTGGCGGTGCTGGTCTCGGTGGAGGGCTACACCCGCATCTACGCCGAGAAGCACTGGCTCACCGACGTCTTCGGCGGGTGGTTCTTCGGCACCCTGCTCACCGGGGTGATGGTGCTCGCCGTGCTGGTCGCCGACGGCCGGGTCCGCCCGCCGACGCGGCCCGCCGTACCGGACCCGGCCGTCGACGATCGGGTGACGACCGGCACCTGACCCCGGCGCCCGGCCGGTGCGCCCGTCCCGCGCGCCGGCCGGACACGGCCCCCACCACTCCTCGAACGGAAGTTGGGCCACCGTCGTGACCACCCTTCTCGTCGCCTCCACCGGTGGGCACCTCGCCGAGCTGCACGACCTGCTGCCCCGGCTGGGCGTCCAGGACGACTGCGTCTGGGCGACCTTCGACTCGCCGCAGAGTCGCTCGCTGCTCGACGGCCACGAGGTCATCCACGTGCCGCCGGCCACCACCCGGGACGCGGTGGGCACCCTGCGCGACCTGCTGGCCGCCGGCCGGGTGCTGCGCGGTGGGCGGTACCGCCGGGTGGTCAGCACCGGCGCCAGTGTGGCCATGTCGTTCTTCCTGCCGGCGGCCCGGCGGGGCCTGGACTGCCACTACATCGAGAGCGCCACCCGCACCGAGGGCCCGTCGCTGACCGGTCGGCTGGTCGCCCGGATGCCCCGGACCCGGCTCTACACCCAGTACCCGGGGTGGGCCGACGGCCGGTGGCGCTACGGGGGGTCCATCTTCGACGGCTACGTCGCCGCGCCGGCCGCCCCCCGGCCGGTCCGCCGGATCGTGGTCGCCCTCGGCACCCACGAGCGGTTCGGCTTTCCCCGCCTGCTGCGACGCCTGGTCGAGGTGGTGCCGCCGGAGGCGGAGGTGCTCTGGCAGGTCGGCTCGACCCGGATTCCCCGGATGCCGGCCGGGGCCCGCCGGCAGGTGCCCTACGCGGAGATGCAGCAGGCGATGCGGGATGCCGACGTGATCGTGACGCACGCCGGGGTGGGCTCGGCGCTGGCCGCGATGCGGGCCGGCCACCGGGCCGTCTACGTGCCACGGCGGGCCCGGCACGGCGAGCACGTCGACGACCACCAGGTCGAGATGGCCCGCGAACTCGACCGCCGCGGCCTGGTGCTGGCCCGGGAGGCCGACGCCGTCACGGCTCTGGACCTGGTGGAGTCGGCATCGTGGACGGTCGCCACGACCGGTACGGTCGCGCCGTTCCAGTGGGCGGGACCGCCGTGAGGCCGGCCGGGACCGGGCGGTCCGGTGACGGGCGCCGCCGGTCGATGCGGAATCCTCATCCTCCGCGGGTCGTCCGGACGCGACCCGTACGGCGGCACCAGGCCGAGCCGGTGGCCGAGCGGACCGGTCGGTTGATGGTGCGAAATGTCCGGGCGCAGCAAGCTACGCGTGATCTCACTTCATCATTGGGGGCGCCAGTGCTTCACAGAACGTCTCGACCGGTGTGGCGGCGGTGGTTCGCCGCCCTCGCCGTCCCGGTGCTCGCGGCCGGCCTCCTGGCCGCGCCGGCCCGCGCGGCGAACCTCACGCCGGTGACCAGCACGCTCACGTCGGCCGACCCGGCGGACAACATCCCGCACGCGCAGAACGGCGACACCAAGGCGTTCGCCGAGATCGGGAACACCGTCTACGTGGGTGGCTCGTTCACCTCGGTCAAGGCCGCCGGGGCGACGGGCTGGACCGCCCGCAGCTACCTCTTCGCGTACGACCGGTCGAGCGGCGCGCTGAAGGCCGACTTCACCCCGACGCTGGACGGCGCGGTGCACGCCCTCGCGGCCAGCCCCGACGGCAAGCTCATCGTCGGTGGCGCCTTCATGAACGTGAACGGGGTCAGCCGCAAGAACCTGGTCGAGCTGGACCCGGCCACCGGCGCGACGGTCACCGGCTGGGTCGGGCGCAGCGACGGCGGCCTGGTACGGCGGACCGTGGTGGTCGGCAACAAGCTCTACATCGCGGGCGCGTTCCACTGGGTCAACGGCACCCAGCACTCGCTGCTCGCCCGGCTCGACGCGACCACCGGCGCGATCGACGCCACCTTCCAGGTCGACGCCAGCGTCGCCCGGGCCAGCAGCGAGCTGGTCTGGGGCCTCGCCGTCGCGCCCGACGGCAAGACCCTGGTCGCGGTCGGCAACTTCACCGAGGTCAACGGCCAGCCCCGCAACCAGGTGGTGGTCGTCGACCTGGACGGCACCCCGGCCGTCGCCAACTGGAGCACCCAGCGCTACGTGGCTCCCTGCTACGACTGGTCGTTCCCGTTCTACGCCCGGGACGTCGACTTCTCCGACGACGGCACGTACTTCGTCGTCATCGCCGACGGCGGCCGGGGCGACGGGGCGTACTGCGACGCGATCGCCCGCTTCGAGACCGCCGACCGGGGCGCCGCCCTGGACGCGACCTGGGTCAACTACACCGGCACCGACTCGGTGACCTCCGTAGAGGTCGCCGACAACGTGGTCTACGTCGGCGGGCACTTCCGCTGGCTGAGCAACGCCAACGGCAACGACTCGGCCGGCGCCGGCGCGATCAACCGGTTCGGCCTGGGCGCGCTGGACCCGATCAACGGCCTGCCGCTGGTCTGGAACCCGACCCGTTCGGGTGCCCCGGCGGGCACCACCACCTGGGGCCCGATCATGTGGGAGCTGTGGCGGGGCAGCAACGGCCTGCTCGCCGGCTTCGACTCCGACGGGCTCGGCAACGAGTACCACGGCCGGATGGGTCTGTTCCCGCTCGCCGGTGGCCGTACCGTCGCCGCGACCAACGCGCCGTCCGCGTCGTCCGGTTTCCTGTACGTCGGCACCGGCAACGGCCAGACCACCAAGGTGCCGTTCAACGGCAGCACGCTGGGCACGCCGGTGAGCAGCGCCCAGCCGAACCTCACCTCGGCCGGCGCGTCGTTCTCGATCGGCAACAAGGTCTACTGGTCCAAGACCGACGCGACCGCCCCGAGCGGCAGCTACCTCGACGTGTCGATCTTCTCGGCTGGCTCGGTGGGCGTGCCGTGGATCAGCAGCGGCTACAACAACTGGTTCAACGCCGCGTCGATGAGCGGGGCGTTCTACCTCGACGGTCGGATGTACTACACCAAGACCGGCACGAACAAGTTGTTCTACCGCCACCTGGAGCCGGACGGCTACATCGTGGGCTGCACCGAGTTCACGCTGCCGAGCCAGGACCTGGCCTGGGGTGACGTCCGCGGCATGGCCTGGGTCAATGGCAAGATCGTCTACGGCAACGCGGACGGCTCGCTGCGCGCGGTGCCGTTCGACCAGGCCGCCGTCGACGGCGCCGCCTCGGTCCAGGTCGCGGCGGCCAGCGCCGACGTGACGTGGTCGAGCAAGACGCTCTTCTTCGCCACGTCCTGATCCGCACCTGGTTACGGGCGGTCCGCCGGTGTCCCCGCGACACCGGCGGACCGCCCGTAGCGCAGGGGACCGGTCGGCTGTCGACCCCAGGTGAACAGTCGGCGACAATGGGACCATCAGCGGCCCGCCCCTCGGGCCGCCGTCCGGCCCGCGCCGACCCGCCCACCCCCGCATCGCAAGAGGACCTGACATGGACGTGACCGACGTCACTCCCGCCCGGCAGCGCCCGGTTGGCCTGGCCGAACTGGCCCGTATCCCGTTGCGGCGGTGGCGTACGGTGCTCGCCGCCACCGGGCTGGTGCTGCTCGTGGTGGCCGGCTACGTGCTGGTCTTCCCCGCGACATACACCGCGACGACGGCCGTGGTGGTCCGGCCCGTGGTCACCGACCCGTTCTCCGTGCCGTCCGGCGGGGCCGACCGGGCGGTGAACATGACCGCCGAGAGCGGCATCGCCACCAGCAACGACGTCATCGACAAGGTCGCGTCGATCACCGGCCGGGACACCACCGACGTGGCCGACGCGATCACGGTGGAGACCCCGGTGGGCGGCCAGGTGATGCGCTTCAGCTACGCCGGGCACAGCGAGACCGAGGCGGTGGCCGGTGCGAACGGTGCCGCCGAGTCGTACCTGCAACTGCGCAAGGGCATGTACGAGAACCAGCGCGCGGCCGTGTTGAAGTCGTACGACGACACCATCGCCCTGGTCACCAGCCAGCGCACCACCACCCAGCGGTCGCTGCCGGCCAACCAGGGGTCCAACCCCTCGCCGCGCACCAGCGCCCTGCTGGACCAGTTGCGGGCCCTCAACGACCAGCTCGCCACCCTCGCCGAGCAGCGCTCCAAGATCGCCTCGGCGGACCTGAGCCCCGGCTCGGTCACCAGCGCCGCCCGGGCGCCGGTCCCGTCCAGCCGCGACGCGGCCCCGCTGATCCTGGTCGCCGGCCTGCTCGGCGGCCTGCTGGTCGGCGGGCTGGTCGCCTTCGTGCGGGAGTCCCTCGACCGCCGGGTGCGTACCGCCGCCGAGGCGTCCGCGCTGGTCGGCGCCCCGCTGCTGGGCACCGTGGGCCGGGACCGCGCCGGCCGGCTCTCCGAGACCGACCTGCGCTACCTGGTGCTGGCCCTGGGCCGCTGGGTGGACGGGCCGAAGCCGGTCCCGCTGGTCCTGCTCTCCACCGCCGCCGACGAGCGCCGCGAACAGGTCACCGCCGGGATCGCCGCGGCGCTGGCCCAGGCCGGGCACGAGGTGCGCCTCGCCGTCGCCCCGGAGAGCCGGGACCGGATCCGCCCACTGCTCCAGGACGCCCAGCGCCGGCATCCGGCCGTCGAGCCGGCCCGGCCCCGGGTGCCCCGGCCCCGGGTGCCCACCAGCACCCCGGCCCCGGCCCCGGTGGCCACCGGCAACCCGGAGGACACCATGGTCATCCAGCCGGTCCGCAAGCCGCGCCCGTTCCCGACCGAGGACCCGAAGAACGGCGCGGTGTACCGCTCCACCACGACGGCGGACAAGACCGAGATCATTCCCCGGCTGGCTCCGGCGGAGAAGCCCACCGTCGACGGTGAGGAGCTGCGGATCGGCTCCGGTGCGGTGCACCTGGTCCCGCTGGACGCTCCGCCGGCCGACGGCGTCACCGTGGTCGACGCCCCGCCCGCCCTCCACGACGAGCGGGGCGTACGGGCCGCCCGGGAGGGCCGGGCCGTGCTGGTCGCCGCCCGGGACAAGACCCGGACGGCCCGGCTGGGCCAGCTCGTGGAACGGCTGCGCGCGGTGAGCGTGGAACCGGTCGGATTCGTGGTGACGGGAGAGAAGCGTGACTGAGTGGACCGGCAGCCCGGAACACCCGCCGGTGACCGTGGTGCTGGCCACCCGGGACCGGCCCGGGCTGCTGGAACGGGCCGTCCGCGCGGTGCTCGACCAGGACTACCCCGGCCCCGTCGAGTGCGTCGTGGTGTACGACCACACCGACATCCGCGAGCTGGACCTCGACGTCCCGGCCGGGCGCACCCTCCGGTACGCCAACAACACCCACCGGCGGGGCCTGCCCGGCGGCCGTAACACCGGCGCCGACGAGGCGTCCGCCGACCTGATCGCGTTCTGCGACGACGACGACTTCTGGCTGCCGGCGAAGCTGCGCCGCCAGGTGGAGCTGCTGGCGCGGCGTCCCGACGCCGCCGCCGCGAGCTGCGGCATCCGGCTGGAGGGGCCGGGCATCGCCAAGGAGCGGCAGCTCGACCGGGCCGAGGTCACCCTGCCCGACTTCGTCGAGGACCGGGTGATGGAGGTGCACTCCAGCACCATCCTCATCCGGCGGTCCACCTGGGACGCGATCGGCCCGGTGGACGAGGAGCTGCCCGGCGGCTACGGCGAGGACTACGAGTGGCTGCTGCGGATCGCCGCGCACGGCCCGGTGGTGATCGTGCCCGAGGTCCTGGTGGTGGTGGACTGGCACGGCGGGTCCTTCTTCTTCGGCCGCTGGGCGATGATCGTCGAGGCGACCCGCTACCTGCTGGACAAGCACCCCGAGCTGGCCGGCAGCCGGACCGGTCTGGCCCGGCTGCACGGCCAGATCGCGTTCGCGCTCGCCGCCGGCCGGCGCCGCCGCGAGGCGGTGCGGGAGTTGGGCCGGGTGGTCCGGCTCAACCCCCGGGAGAAGCGGGTGCTGGTGACCGTCCCGGTGGTGCTCGGCCTGATGTCGGGGGAGCGGGTGCTCCGGCTGGCCCAGCGCCGGGGGCGGGGTGTCTGACCGGCGGCCCCGGGCCGGCAGCTTGCCGTCCGGGCCGGCGCCGCTGCCCACCTGGCCGCTGCTGGCCATGTTCGGCCTGGTGCCGCTCTGGTGGGCGCTCGGCGGCTTCTACCTCGGCTGGTCGGTCTTCGGGGTGGTGCTGCTGGCGCTGATGGTCACCCGGGGTCGGGTGGCCCTGCCCGCCGGCACGGCCTGCTGGCTGGTGTTCCTCGCCCTGGCGCTGCTCAGCTTCACCCGGCTCGACCGGGCCACCGCCTACCTGACCTCCGGGCTGCGCTTCGGCTTCATGCTGACCGCGCTGATCGTCTGCGTCTACGTCTACAACCTGGTCCGGGACGGCGTTCCCTGGGACCGGGTGCTCCGTCCGCTCGGCTGGTACTGGCTGGCCGTGGTCGCGCTGGGCTGGCTGGCCGTGCTGTCACCCCGGTTCCAGCTCACCACCCCGGTGGAGACGCTGCTGCCGGGGAGCATGTCGGGGGAGCGGTTCATCCAGGCGTTGACCCACGTACGGGCCAACGAGTTCAACCCGGTGTCCCGGGCCCCGATCTACCGGACGGCCGCGCCGTACCCGTACACCAACAACTGGGGTACGGCGTACGCCCTGCTGGTGCCGTGCGTGCTGGCGTACCTGACGTCGGTGCGCACCGGCCGGTTCCGGGTGGCGCTGATGGTGTCGCTGCCGCTGTCGATGGTGCCGGCGTTCATGACCCTCAACCGGGGCATGTTCCTCGGTCTGGGCGCGGGGCTGACCTACCTCGGCCTGCGGGCGCTGGTCCGGGGCAACGCCAAGCTCATCGCCTCGATCGGCGGGCTGGTGCTGCTGGTCTGGGTGGTCAGCCTGGTGGTGCCGGTGCAGGAGCTGATCAACAACCGGGTCAGCAGCACCGACACCAACGTCGACCGGATGGACCTCTACGTCCGTACCTGGCAGGCGGTGGAGCGGTCCCCGCTGCTCGGGTACGGCGCGCCGAACAGCGTCGACACGACGCTCGCCGAGGAGCCGCTGGGCACCCAGGGGATGGTCTGGCAGGTCCTCTACAGCCACGGCATTCCGGCCCTGGTGGCCTTCCTGGCCTGGCTGGTGCTGGTCGCCAAGCGGTTGGGCGGGGCGGTCTCCCCGGCCGGGCAGTGGCTGAGCACCATCCCGGTGATCGCCCTCGTGGTGATCCCGGTGTACGCCTACATCGACCCGAACATGTCGGTCATCTTCTTCGCGGTCGGAGCCGGGCTGGCGGCGGTGAGCGGGCCGGTGAACCGCGCGGTGACGCTCGCACCGGGAGCGGCCGAGGCGTCCGCGCCGGTCGGACCGCCGGCCGGCCCCGCGCCGACGGTCGGGGCCACCGGTACGGCGACGGTGCCGGCGAGGGCGTCGGCCGCGGTGCCGCCCGTACCGACCAGGGCCACCGCCACCGTGCCGGCCCCGGCGTCCGGCTCGGCGGCCGTGCCGGGTCGGGCCCCGCTGCCCGGCCCAGTTCCGCCGGCCGGCTCCGCTGTGGTGGCCGGCTCGGCCCGGGTGTCCGGCGCTGCTCCGCCGCCCGGGTCGGCGCCGCCCGTCAGCCCACCGCGTGCCGTGCCGGCGACCCCGCCCGGCCCGTCCGCGCCGAGCGCGGGGGAACCGCCGGCCGCCCCCACCCGGCCCGCCCCGGTGGACGCCCCGACCGAGGTCCGACCGGCGCACCGACCCGCCGGGCCGACGACGGGCCCGACCCCGACCGGCGATCCGGCCGGGGCCGCGCCGCCCGTCCGGCCACCCTCGCCCCGGGACGCGACGGCGGCGGAGCGGTCCCGGCCGGCGGCGCAGGACGCGCCGCCCGGCGCGGCCGTACCGCCGGTCCGGGCCGCCGCCCGGGTCGGCGAGCAGGCGGGTACCGACGTGGACGGGGAGCGGGCATGAGTCAACCGGGTACCGGAACCACCCCGGCGGTGCCCCGGCAGGCCGACCGCCGTCCGGCTCCGGCCGTCGAGTCGGGCGGGCCGGATCCGGAGGTCCGGCCGGACCGGGCGACCGGACCGGCCGGTGCGGCAGGGCGACCGGACGCCGGCGACCCCGGGACGGCGAACAGCCGGGGTGAGGTGCGGCGCAGCGCGCGCAGCGGCGCGGTCGGACTGGCCGGCGCGGCGGTCAACGGCGCGCTGGGCTTCGTGCTCACCGTGGTCATCGTGCGCGGCTTCGGCGCGGCCGGCTCCGGCGCGCTCTTCACCGCCATCGGCGTGGTGTCCATCCTCGGCGCGGTCTGCTGCGCCGGCGCGGACACCGCCCTGGTCTGGGCGCTGCCCCGACGCCGGGCCGGAACCGACGGCGACGCCGCCCGGCTGCTGCCGGTCGCGTTGCTCCCGGTACTGCTGCTCACCGGGGTCGTGGCGGCGGCGGGAGCGCTCAGCGCCGACCGGCTCGCCCCGGTCCTCTTCGACGGACCGGACGGGCCGACGCTGCTCCGCCTGGCCTTCCTCGCGTTGCCGGTCACCGTGGCGATGACCGTGCTGCTCGCCGCCGTCCGGGCGGTCCGGCCGGTGACCGCCGTGGTCGGCATCCAGTACGTGCTGGTGCCGCTGGCCCGGCCCGCGCTGCTGCTGGCGACGGTCGCCGCCGGTGCCGGCGTGGCGGTCGGCTTCGGTGGCTGGCTGCTGCCGGTGGCGCTGGCCGTGGTCGCCGCCGCCGCGCTGCTGGTCCGGCCGCTGGGCCTGCTCACCGGCGCGCGGCTGCGCCCGGACGGCGCGGACTGGCGTACCCTCTGGGGCTTCGCGCTGCCCCGGGCGGTGTCGGCGGCCATCGACGCCAGCAGCATGTGGGTCGGGGTGCTGCTCACCTCGGCGCTGGCCGGTGCGACCGAGTCCGGCGTCTTCGCCGCGGTCGGCCGGTACGCCCTGGCCGGGCTGCTCGTCATGCAGGGGCTGCGGGTGGCGGTCGCGCCGCAGTTGTCCCGGCTGCTCGGGCAGGGACGCAGCGCCGACGCGGCGCTGGTCTACCGCCGGGTCACCGTCGTGATCATCATGCTGTCCTGGCCGGCGTACCTGCTGCTGGCGGTGTTCGCGCCCGGGTTCCTCAGCCTGTTCGGCGACGGGTTCACCGGCGGCGCCACCCCGCTGGCGGTGCTCGCCGGGGCCATGATGGTCAACTCGGGGGTGGGCATCGTGCAGACGATGCTGCTGATGAGCGGCAACAGCAGCCGGCACCTCCAGGCCACCGTGGTCGGGCTCGCCCTCACCGTCGGGCTCGGCTTCCTGCTCATCCCCGCGCACGGGGCGCTCGGCGCCGCGTACGCCTGGACGGCCGGCGTGGTCGCGGAGAACGTGTTGGCCGCGCTGGCCGCCCGGGTCGCCGTCGGCCAACCGCTGCTCACCCGTTCGGTGGGCTGGGCGGCGGCCGGGGCCGGCGGCGGTGCCGCCGTGGTGGCGGTGCTCAGCGCGTTGCTGGCCGGGCGCGGCATCGCCGGCCTGGCCCTGGCCCTGGCGGTGCTGGCGGTCGCCGCCGCCGGGCTGCTGCTGGACCGGCGGGTCCGCCGCACGGTCCGGGCCACCGTGACGATGCTCAAGCCCGGGCCACCGTGACGATGCTCAAGCCCGGGCCGCCGTGACGATGCTCAAGCCCGGGCCGCCGTGACGATGCTCAAGCCCGGACCGGCGTGACGATGCTCAGGCCGAGACCGGCGTGACGAGAGGAGAACGATGACGATCCGCGACCGGCTCAAGGGTGTGGTCCCGCACCAGGTCACCCACCAGGTCCGCAATTCGCTGGTCCGGTACGGCGAGCGGACCAGCGACCGGCGGCCGCTGCCGGACTTCCTGATCACCGGCACCAAGCGCGGCGGCACCACCTCACTGTGGCGGTACCTGCTGGAGCATCCCCTCGTGCCCCGGCTCTTCCCGGCGTGGAACACCAAGACCTCGCACTACTTCGAGGAGAACTGGGGACGGGGCGAGGCGTGGTACCGCTCGCACTTCCCCACCGAGCGGCACCGCCAGGCGCTGGAACGCCGGCACGGCGGGCCGGTGCGGGTCGGCGAGGCCGCGCCGCTGTACATGTTCCACCCCCTCGCCCCGCACCGGGTCGCCGAGCTGCTGCCGGACGTCCGGCTGATCTTCCTGCTCCGCGACCCGGTGGAGCGGGCGTACTCGCACTGGAAGGAGCGGCGTACCGAGGGCCGGGAGCCGCTGGACTTCGCCGCGGCGCTGGCCCGCGAGGAGGAGCGCACCGCCGGGGAACGGGAGAAGCTGGTCGCCGACCCGATGTACGTCAGCGAGGCGTACGACTGGTACACCTACCGGGCCCGGGGCCGCTACCTGGAGCACCTGGAGCCGTGGCTGGAGCGCTTCGACCGGGACCAGTTGCTGATCCTGCCCAGCGAGACGCTGTACGCCGAGCCGGCCGCGACGTACGCCCGGGTACTGGACTTCCTCGGTCTGCCCGCGCACCGGCTGGCCGCGTACGAGGCGCACAACCACCGGCGCAGCAGCGCCATGCCGGAGGAGGTCCGGGTCGAGTTGGCCGCGCACTTCGCCCCGCACAACGCGGCGTTGGAGCAGCGGCTGGGAATGCGCTTCGACTGGTCGTGACCGCCCGGCGGACTCGGCGTCCGCAGGGCGGGACGGGCCGGGCGGAACGTCGGGGTGGGTACCGGGCGTGACAGACTGACGGCTGTGTTGCGCTGGCTGACTGCAGGTGAATCGCACGGTCCCGCCCTTGTCGCGTTGATGGAGGGCGTTCCCGCCGGAGTGGAGGTGACCACCACCGACATCGCCGGTGAGCTGGCCCGCCGGCGGCTCGGCTACGGCCGGGGCGCCCGGATGGCCTTCGAACAGGACGAGGTCGACATCATCGGCGGCCTGCGGCACGGCGTCACCCTGGGCAGCCCGGTCGCCATCCGGGTGGGCAACTCCGAGTGGCCGAAGTGGCAGACGGTGATGGCCGCCGACCCGGTCGACCCGGACGAGCTGGCCCAGCAGGCCCGCAACGCGCCGCTGACCCGCCCCCGGCCGGGCCACGCCGACCTGGCCGGCATGCAGAAGTACGGCCACACCGACGCCCGGCCGATCCTGGAGCGCGCCAGCGCCCGGGAGACCGCCGCCCGGGTCGCCGTCGGCACCGTGGCGAAGGCCCTGGTCAAGCAGGCTCTCGGCATCGAGATCGTGTCGCACGTGGTGGAGCTCGGGCCGGTCGCCGTCAAGCCGGGTCTGCGGCCCCGGCCGGAGGACGCCGAGCGGATCGACGCCGACCCGCTGCGCTGCCTCGACCCGGAGGCCAGCGCCCGGATGGTCGCCGAGGTCGACGCCGCGAAGAAGGCCGCCGACACCCTCGGCGGCGTGGTCGAGGTGCTCGCCTACAACGTCCCGCCGGGCCTCGGCAGCCACGTGCAGTGGGACCGCAAGCTCGACGCCCGGCTGGCCACCGCCCTGATGTCCATCCAGGCGATCAAGGGGGTGGAGATCGGCGACGGCTGGCAGCAGGCCCGCTCCCGGGGCTCCGAGGCCCACGACGAGATCATGCCGACGGCCACCGGGGTCCGCCGGGTCACCGACCGGGCCGGCGGCCTGGAGGGCGGCATCACCACCGGCGAGCCGCTGCGGGTGAAGGCCGCGATGAAGCCGATCTCCTCGCTGAACCGGGCCCTCGCCACGGTGGACGTCACCACCGGCGAGCCGGCCACCGCGATCAACCAGCGCTCCGACGTCTGCGCCGTGCCCGCCGCGGCGGTGGTCGCCGAGGCGATGGTGGCGCTGGTGCTCGCCGAGGCCGCCACCGAGAAGTTCGGCGGCGACTCGGTGGCCGAGATCCGCCGCAACCTCGCCGGCTACCTCGAAGCGCTGGTGATCCGGTGAGCGCGGGGGCGCGGCGCGCAGCCGCGAGCGACGGACGGGTCCGGGTGGGCGCGAGCGGTGCGGCCCGGCGGAGCCCCGCAGCCGCGAGCGACGGACGGGTCCGGTGACCAGGCCGGTCTGCGTGCTGGTCGGTGCCCCGGGCTCCGGCAAGAGCACCGTCGGCGAGGAGTTGGCCACCCTGCTCGGGGTGGCGTTCCGGGACACCGACGCCGACATCGAGGCGATGGCCGGCAAGCCGATCCCGGAGATATTCATCGACGAGGGGGAGGCGCACTTCCGTACCCTCGAACGGGCGGCCGTGGCGGCGGCGCTGGCCTCCCACCCGGGGGTGCTCGCCCTCGGCGGTGGTGCGGTCCTCGCCGAGGAGAACCGTGCCGCGCTGGTCGGCCACACCGTGGCACACCTGTCGGTGGAGCTTCCCGACGCGGTGAAACGGGTCGGGCTCGGCGTCGGCCGGCCGTTGCTGGCGCTGAACCCGCGGGCCACCCTCAAGCACCTGATGGACCAGCGCCGCCCGCTCTACGCCGAGGTCGCGACGGCGACGGTGGTCACCGACGGGCGGACGCCGGCGGAGATCGCCGCGGAGATCGCCGGCCTGCTCAAGCCCTGACCCGCCGGCCGGCGGCACAGCCTCGCCCGGCGCCGCGCCACCAGGTGGACACTCGCGGTACCCGGGCCGCCGCTGGACTAGGCTGCCGGGCGATGGACGAGGTGACCCGGATTCCGGTCGGCGGCGAGCGGCCGTACGACGTGCTGGTCGGACGCGACCTGCTGGCCGAGCTGCCCGGGCTGCTGCCCGGGGCGACCCGGGTGGCGGTGCTGCACGCGTCCCCGCTGAAGGGCCTGGCCGAGGCGATCGCCGAGCGGCTGGGCGCGGCGGGGACGACCCCGCTGGCGATCGAGGTGCCCGACGCCGAGGCGGGCAAGCGGATCGAGGTGGCCGCCGACTGCTGGGAGCGGCTCGGCGCGGCCGGCTTCACCCGTACCGACGCGGTGGTCGGGGTGGGCGGCGGCGCGGTGACCGACCTGGCCGGCTTCGTCGCCGCCTGCTGGCTGCGCGGGGTGCCCTGGGTGCCGGTGGCGACCTCGCTGCTCGGCATGGTCGACGCCGCCGTGGGGGGCAAGACCGGCGTCAACACGACCGCGGGGAAGAACCTGGTGGGGGCCTTCCACCCGCCGGTGGGGGTGCTGGCCGACCTGGGCGCGCTGGACAGCCTGCCGCCGGCCGACCTGGCCGCCGGGCTGGCCGAGGTGGTCAAGTGTGGCTTCATCGCCGACCCGGTGATCCTGGACCTGGTGGAGGCGGATCCGGCCGCCGCCACCGACCCGGCCGGTCCGGTGGCCCGCGAGCTGATCGAGCGGGCGATCCGGGTCAAGGCCGAGGTGGTCTCCGGTGACCTGCGCGAGTCGGGCGTCCGGGAGGTGCTCAACTACGGGCACACCCTCGCGCACGCGATCGAGAAGGTCGAGGACTACCGCTGGCGGCACGGGCACGCGGTGGCGGTCGGCACGGTTTACGCCGGCGTCCTGGCCCGGCTGGCCGGCCGGCTCGACGGGGCGACCGCTGACCGGCACCGTACCGCGATGGCCGCCCTCGGCCTGCCCACCAGCTACCCGGCCGACGCCTGGCCGGCCCTGTTGGCGGCGATGCGGGTGGACAAGAAGGCCCGGGGCAGCCGGCTGCGGTTCGTGGTCCTGGACGGGCTGGCCCGGCCCGCGATCCTGGAGGGCCCGGACGACGAGCTGCTGCACGCCGCGTACCGGGAGATCAGCCGGTGAGCACGGGCAGCCGGGTGTACGTGCTGAACGGGCCGAACCTGGGCCGGCTGGGCACCCGCCAGGTCGACGTGTACGGCGTCACCAGCTATGCCGATCTGGTGACACTCTGTGTCGAGGCCGGTCGTGAGCTGGGCCTGGACGTGGTGGTCCGGCAGACCGACGCCGAGCACGAGCTGCTCGGCTGGCTGCACGGGGCGGCCGACGAGGGCGCGGCCGTGGTGCTCAACCCGGCGGCCTGGTCGCACTACTCGATCGCGGTGCGGGACGCCTGCGCCATGCTGCGTGGGCCGCTGGTCGAGGTGCACATCTCCAACATCCACGCCCGGGAGGAGTTCCGGCACCACTCGGTGGTGTCGGCGGTGGCCACCGGGGTGATCTGCGGCCTGGGCGTCGACGGCTACCGGCTGGCCCTGCGTCACCTGGCCACCCGGCTCGGCGCGGCCGGCTGATCCGCCGCGCCGCCGGGTCCGCGACGTCCCGGTGCTCGGCTCCGCTGCCGCCGCGCCGGCGCGGGATGTGCGCAGGAGAGCTGGATTACGTGTGTTCGGCGTCACGGTCCCGGCGGGTGCCTGCCGGCTCCGGGGCGGTGGAGCGGACGGGTGCGGGCGGGCGGGATGGAACGCCGCCAATCGGTCACTGTCGGTGATTACGGGGCCGGCGTGGCCCGGGGCCGAGGGGCGGCGGAAGACGGCGGAGTCGCCGATTAGACGCAGCTAGTAGACTTGCCAGGTCTGTCCGCCAATTGATGATCAAGGCAGGAAATGGCATCCACCAACGACCTCAAGAACGGCCTGGTACTCAACCTCGACGGGGAGCTCTGGGCCGTCGTCGAGTTCCAGCACGTCAAGCCCGGTAAGGGTGGGGCGTTCGTCCGCACGACGCTGAAGAACGTGCTGTCCGGCAAGGTCGTCGACAAGACCTTCAACGCGGGCACCAAGGTCGAGACCGCGACCGTCGACAAGCGCACCATGCAGTACCTCTACGCCGACGGCGAGGACTTCGTCTTCATGGATCTGGAGACGTTCGACCAGATCACCGTCCCCGGCGGCACCGTCGGCGAGGCGGCCAACTACCTCCTCCCCGAGGCCGAGGCGACCGTCGCCACCCACGAGGGCGTGCCGCTCTACATCGAGCTGCCCACCTCCGTGGTGCTGGAGGTCACCTACACCGAGCCCGGCCTGCAGGGCGACCGGTCGACCGGTGGCAACAAGCCGGCCACCGTCGAGACCGGCGCCACCGTGCCGGTGCCGCTCTTCATCACCACCGGCGAGAAGATCAAGGTCGACACCCGCGACGGCCGATACCTCGGCCGAGCCTGATGGCCGAGGGTCCCAAGCAGCAGATGCCGTCGCGCCGCAAGGCGCGTAAGCGGGCGCTGGACGTGCTCTTCGAGGCCGACCTGCGGGACCGGCCTCCGGTCGAGGTGCTCGCCGGCTACGTCGAGCGGATCGAGAAGCCGCGCCCCGAGCACCTGGGCTACGCGATCGGCCTGGTCGAGGGGGTGGCCGCCCACCTGGACCGGATCGACGAGGTGATCGCCAGCTACGCCGAGGGCTGGACGCTGGACCGGATGCCGGTCGTCGACCGCAACCTGGCCCGGATCGCCGTCTACGAACTGCTCTACGTCGACGAGATCGACGACGCGGTGGCGATCAGCGAGGCGGTGGAGCTGGCCCGACAGATGTCGACCGACGACTCGCCGCGCTTCCTCAACGGCATCCTCGGTCGGATCGCCGAGTACGCCACCCGCTGACCGCGACCCGACCCGCTCGCGGGACCGCGCCCGACGACGGCGTGGCCTCGCGGGCCCGCGCCCCGCTTCGGCGTGGCGACCAGTGCGACGAACAGAGGGCCCGTGCCGGACGGCACGGGCCCTCTGTCGTGGTGCGGACGGTCAGGAGGCGAAGAACGCCCGCGGGTCGGCGACCAGCACGCCGTGCTCGGTCAGCCGCTCGATCAGCCCGGACGGCGAGGCGTCGTAGACGATCGCCAGGGCACGCAGGTCGTCGGCGCGGATGGAGAGCACCCGGCCGTTGTAGTCACCACGCTGCTGCTGGATGGCGCGGGCGTAACGGGCGACGTAGGCGAGGTCCTCGGACGCCTCGTCGTAGAGCCGCTCCAGGTCCAGGACGATCTTGCTGGTGGGCTCGTGCCGCACCCCGCTGCCGTCGGGCAGCAGCTCCGAGACGGGAACGCGGTAGAAGTCGGCCAGCTCCGCCAGGCGGGACACGGTGACGGCCCGGTCGCCGCGCTCGTAGGAGCCGACCACCACGGCCTTCCACCGCCCGTTCGACTTCTCCTCCACCCCTTGCAGGGACAGGCCCTGCTGCTGGCGGATGGAGCGCAGGCGGGCGCCCAGCGACTTGGCGTATTCAGAGGGCATTCGGACACTCCCAGTGCTGTGCTTTGGGGTTCTCCCAGCGATCGCTACGGAGCGTGACGGTACGGGGATTGCGACACGTGGTCAAGTGCTCGTGACCTTACCGTTGGGGAGCGCGGGGGGACTTATCCCTATTTCGCCACCCTGATCCGGGGATCAGTGGGTGCCGGCGATCGGCCCGGTGACCGCTGGTAACGTGGCCGCAAGCCCCGGTCCGGGTCGTCCGCGACCCGACCGGAGATCCAGACGTCCTTTAACGACCCGTCCCGTGAGGCGGGGAAGGAGGTCCGCCGTGGCCTGCCCACCGGCTGCCCCCTCGTCGCAGGAGCGACAACCCTCGGTGAAGGTGATCCTCGCCAGCGCCGACGTCCAGCGCGTCGTCGACCGGATCGCCCACCAGATCCTGGAGAAGACCCAGGGCGCCGCCGACACCGTCCTGCTCGGCATCCCCACCCGGGGCGCCCCCCTCGCCCGGCGGCTCGCCGCCCGGATCAGCACCTTCGAGGACGTCGACGTCCCGGTCGGCGTGCTCGACATCACGCTCTACCGCGACGACCTGCGCCGGCACGCCACCCGCGCGGTCGGCCCCACCCAGCTACCGCCCGGCGGCATCGACGGCAAGCGGGTCGTCCTCGTCGACGACGTGCTCTTCTCCGGCCGTACCGTGCGGGCCGCCCTCGACGCCCTCAACGACGTGGGTCGTCCCGCCTGCGTGCAGCTCGCCGTCCTGGTCGACCGTGGCCACCGGGAACTGCCGATCCGCGCCGACTACGTCGGCAAGAACATCCCGACCTCGCTGGCCGAGAGCGTCAGGGTCACCCTCGCCGAGACCGACGGGGTGGACGAGGTCAAGCTCTTCGGGGGGTCTCCCGCATGATCCGGCACCTGCTCTCCGGCGCCGACCTGGACGCCGACACCGCCACCCAGATCCTCGACACCGCCGCCGAGATGGCCACCGTCGCCGGCCGGGAGGTCAAGAAGCTGCCCGCGCTGCGCGGCCGGACCGTGGTCAACCTCTTCTACGAGGACTCCACCCGGACCCGGATCTCCTTCGAGGCGGCCGCCAAACGACTCAGCGCCGACGTGATCAACTTCTCCGCCAAGGGGTCCAGCGTGACCAAGGGGGAGAGCCTGAAGGACACCGCGCTCACCCTCCAGGCGATGGGCGCCGACGCGGTGGTCGTCCGGCACCCGGCCTCCGGCGCACCGCACCGGCTCGCCGACTGGGTGGACGGCTCGGTGGTCAACGCCGGCGACGGCACCCACGAGCATCCCACCCAGGCGCTGCTCGACGCGTACACGATGCGCTCCCGGCTGGGCCGGCTCGCCGGCCTGCACGTGGCGATCGTCGGGGACGTGCTGCACTCCCGGGTGGCCCGGTCCAACGTGCTGCTGCTGACCACCCTCGGCGCCAAGGTCACCCTGGTCGGCCCGCCGACGCTCATCCCGGTCGACTGGGCCGCCCGGGCGAGCGCCGCGCCACCCGGTGTCCCCGGCGCGGACGGCCCGGTCGCCGCGCCCGGTCACGGCACCGACGTCTCGTACGACCTCGACGCCGTGCTGCCCGGGGTGGACGTGGTGATGATGCTGCGGGTGCAGCGGGAGCGGATGAACGACTCCTACTTCCCCTCCGCCCGCGAGTACGCCCGCCGCTACGGCCTGGACGGTCCGCGCATGCGCCGGCTGCCCGGACACGCGATCGTCATGCACCCCGGCCCGATGAACCGGGGCATGGAGATCACCCCCGAGGTCGCCGACTCACCC
Organism: Micromonospora sp. NPDC092111; assembly: GCF_044755745.1. Lineage (NCBI taxonomy): Bacteria > Bacillati > Actinomycetota > Actinomycetes > Micromonosporales > Micromonosporaceae > Micromonospora > Micromonospora sp. NPDC092111. The sequence continues at coordinate 62,835 of NZ_JBIVRQ010000007.1, read as the reverse complement.
CGCTCCACCATCGTCGAACAGGTCGCCAACGGGGTCTCCGTGCGGATGGCCGTCCTCTACCTGCTGCTCGGAGGGAACAACCGGTGACCGCGTACCTGATCAAAGGCGTGAGTGTCGTCGGCGCCGCGCCGACCGACCTGCTGATCCGCGACGGCGTCGTCGCCGAGACCGGCGCCGGGCTGTCCGCGCCGGACGTCGTCGTCGACGGCGCCGGGCTGGTCGCCCTGCCCGGCCTGGTCGACCTGCACACCCACCTGCGCGAGCCGGGCCGGGAGGACGCCGAGACCGTCGAGTCCGGCTCCCGGGCGGCGGCGCTGGGCGGCTACACCGCCGTCTGCGCGATGGCCAACACCTCCCCGGTCGCCGACACCGCCGGCGTGGTCGAGCAGGTCTGGCGGCTCGGCCGCCAGGCCGGGCTGGTCGACGTGCAGCCGATCGGCGCGGTCACCGTCGGGCTGGCCGGCGAGCGGCTGGCCGAACTGGGCGCGATGGCCGACTCGGCGGCCCGGGTGCGGATCTTCTCCGACGACGGGCACTGCGTCGCCGACCCGAAGCTGATGCGCCGCGCGCTGGAGTACGTCAAGGCGTTCGACGGCATCATCGCCCAGCACGCCGAGGAGCCCCGGCTCACCGAGGGCGCGCAGATGCACGAGGGCGAGGTCTCCACCCGGCTCGGCCTGACCGGCTGGCCGGCGGTCGCCGAGGAGGCGATCATCGCCCGGGACGTGCTGCTCGCCGAGCACGTCGGCAGCCGGCTGCACGTCTGCCACGTCTCCACCGCCGGCAGCGTCGAGGTGCTGCGCCAGGCCAAGGCACGCGGGGTCCGGGTCACCGCCGAGGTCACCCCGCACCACCTGCTGCTCACCGACGAGCGGGCGGCCAGCTACGACCCGGTCTACAAGGTCAACCCGCCGCTGCGTACCGCCGCCGACGTCGCCGCGCTGCGCGCCGCGCTGGCCGAGGGTGTCATCGACATCGTGGCCACCGACCACGCGCCGCACGCCGTGGAGGACAAGGAGTGCGAGTGGGCGTACGCCCGGCCGGGCATGCTCGGCCTGGAGACGGCGCTGTCGATCGCGCTGGACGTGCTCGGCCCGCAGTGGGACCTGATCGCCGAGCGGATGTCCCGCGCCCCGGCCCGGATCGCCGGCCTCGACTCCCACGGCCTCGACCCGGCACCCGGCGTCCCGGCCAACCTCACCCTGGTCGACCCGGCCGCCCGCCGGGTCATCGAGCCCGCGGAGCTGGCCAGCCGCAGTCGCAACACCCCGTACGCCCGCATGACGCTGCCGGGTCGCATCGTGGCGACCTTTCTGCGCGGCGAGCCGACGGTCCTGGACGGAAAGGCTGTCAAGTGAGCGCGAGGAGCACGGCGCAGCGGAGTCCCGCAGCCGCGAACGAAAGGCGGGGACAGTAGATGGGTAAGCGTAGAGCCGCGATCCTCGTCCTCGAGGACGGCCGGACCTTCCACGGCGAGGCGTACGGCAGCGTCGGGGAGACCTTCGGCGAGGCGGTCTTCAACACCGGCATGACCGGCTACCAGGAGACGCTGACCGACCCGTCCTACCACCGGCAGGTGGTGGTGCAGACCGCACCGCACATCGGCAACACCGGCGTCAACGGCGAGGACGACGAGTCCGGCCGGATCTGGGTCGCCGGCTACGTGGTCCGCGACCCGGCCCGGATCGGCTCCAACTGGCGGGCCACCGGCGGGCTGGAGGACCGGCTCGCCGCCGAGGGGGTGGTCGGGATCGCCGGGGTGGACACCCGGGCGCTCACCCGGCACCTGCGCGAACGCGGCGCGATGCGGGTCGGCGTCTCCAGCGTCGACGACGACCCGCGCGCCCTGCTGGCCCGGGTCCGGCAGTCCCCGCAGATGGCCGGCGCGGACCTCTCCGCCGAGGTGACCACCGCCGAGCCGTACGTGGTGCGGGCCGAGGGCACCCACCGGTTCACCGTCGCCGCCCTCGACCTGGGCATCAAGCGCAACGTGCCGCGCCGCCTCGCCGCCCGGGGCGTCACCACCCACGTGCTGCCCGCCGGCTCCACCGTCGACGACCTGCTGGCCACCGGCGCGGACGCGGTCTTCCTCTCGCCCGGCCCCGGTGACCCGGCCACCGCCGACGGCCCGGTCGCGCTCGCCCGCGACGTGCTGAGCCGGCGGATCCCGCTGTTCGGCATCTGCTTCGGCAGCCAGATCCTCGGCCGGGCGCTCGGCTTCGGCACCTACAAGCTGGGCTACGGCCACCGGGGGATCAACCAGCCGGTGCTCGACCGGGCCACCGGCAGGGTCGAGGTGACCAGCCACAACCACGGCTTCGCGGTGCGGGTGCCGGGGGCGGGGCAGGGCGCGGTCGTGCCCGACCAGGTGATCGAGACCGAGTTCGGCGGCGTCCGGGTGTCGCACGTTTGCCTCAACGACAACGTGGTCGAGGGGCTGCGGGCCACCGACGTGCCCGCCTTCACCGTCCAGTACCACCCGGAGGCGGCGGCCGGCCCGCACGACGCGGACTACCTCTTCGACCGCTTCGCCGAGCTGATCGAGGGCCGTGGCCCCGACCGGAACCACAGTGAGGGCGGCACGAATGCCTAAGCGCGACGATCTCAAGCACATCCTGGTGATCGGCTCCGGGCCGATCGTCATCGGTCAGGCCTGCGAGTTCGACTACTCCGGCACCCAGGCGTGCCGGGTGCTGCGCAGCGAGGGGATCCGGGTCAGCCTGGTCAACTCCAACCCGGCGACCATCATGACCGACCCGGAGTTCGCCGACGCCACCTACGTCGAGCCGATCACCCCGGAGTTCGTCGAGCTGGTCATCGCCAAGGAGCGCCCCGACGCGCTGCTGCCCACCCTGGGCGGGCAGACCGCGCTGAACACCGCGGTCGCCCTGCACGCCGCGGGCGTCCTCGACAAGTACGGCGTGGAGCTGATCGGCGCGAACATCGAGGCGATCAACCGGGGTGAGGACCGCCAGCTCTTCAAGGAGATCGTCGCCAAGGCCGGCGTACGGCTGGGCCTGGCCGATCCGGCCGGCCTGGTGCCCCGGTCCCGGGTCTGCCACTCGATGGCCGAGGTCGAGGCGACCGTCGCCGAGCTGGGCCTGCCGGTGGTGATCCGGCCGTCGTTCACCATGGGTGGCCTCGGCTCCGGCATGGCGCACACCGACGAGGACCTGGCCCGCATCGCCGGGGCCGGGCTGGCCGCCAGCCCGGTGCACGAGGTGCTCATCGAGGAGAGCGTGCTCGGCTGGAAGGAGTACGAACTCGAACTGATGCGCGACCGGCACGACAACGTGGTGGTGGTCTGCTCGATCGAGAACGTCGACCCGATGGGCGTGCACACCGGTGACAGCGTCACCGTCGCCCCCGCCATGACGCTCACCGACCGGGAGTACCAGCGCCTGCGTGACCTGGGCATCGCGGTGCTGCGCGAGGTGGGGGTGGACACCGGCGGCTGCAACATCCAGTTCGCGGTCAACCCGGCCGACGGGCGGATCGTGGTGATCGAGATGAACCCCCGGGTGTCCCGCTCCTCGGCGCTGGCCTCGAAGGCGACCGGCTTCCCGATCGCCAAGATCGCCGCGAAGCTGGCCATCGGCTACACCCTGGACGAGATCCCCAACGACATCACCCGGAAGACCCCGGCGGCGTTCGAGCCGACCCTGGACTACGTGGTGGTGAAGATCCCCCGGTTCGCGTTCGAGAAGTTCCCCGGCGCGGACCCGGAGCTGACCACCACCATGAAGTCGGTCGGCGAGGCGATGAGTCTGGGCCGCAACTTCAGCGAGGCGCTGAACAAGGCGATGCGCTCGATGGAGACGAAGGCCGCCGGGTTCTGGACCCAGCCCGACCCGGCCGGCGCGACGCGGGAGAACACCCTCGCCGCGTTGGGCATGCCGCACGACGGCCGGCTCTACACCGTCGAGCGGGCGCTGCGGCTCGGCGCGTCCATCGCCGAGGTCGCCGAGGCGTCCGGCGGGATGGACCCCTGGTTCCTGGACCAGGTCGCCGCGCTGGTCGAGCTGCGCGCGGAGATCGTGGACGCCCCGGTGCTCGACGCCGACCTGCTGCGTCAGGCCAAGCGGGCCGGGCTGTCCGACCGGCAGCTCGCCGCGCTCCGCCCGGAGCTGGCCGCCGAGGACGGCGTGCGCACCCTGCGCCACCGGCTGGGCGTACGCCCGGTCTACAAGACGGTGGACACCTGCGCCGCCGAGTTCGAGGCGACCACCCCGTACCACTACTCGACGTACGACTCGGAGACCGAGGTCGCCCCCTCGGACCGGCCCAAGGTGCTCATCCTCGGCTCCGGGCCGAACCGGATCGGCCAGGGCATCGAGTTCGACTACTCCTGTGTGCACGCCGTCCAGGCACTGCGCAGCGCGCCGCTCGCCGGTGCCGGCGGGTCCGGCAGTGCCGGTGCCGGCGGCTACGAGACGGTGATGGTCAACTGCAACCCGGAGACCGTCTCCACCGACTACGACACCGCCGACCGGCTCTACTTCGAGCCGCTGACCTTCGAGGACGTGCTGGAGGTCTGGCACGCCGAGGACTCGTCCGGCAAGGCGGCCGGCGGGCCGGGCGTGGTCGGCGTGATCGTGCAGCTCGGCGGGCAGACCCCGCTGGGGCTGGCGCAGCGGCTGAAGAACGCCGGGGTGCCGGTGGTCGGCACCTCCCCGGAGTCGATCCACCTGGCCGAGGAGCGGGGCGCGTTCGGCGCGGTGCTGGCCCGGGCCGGGCTGCGCGCCCCGGCGCACGGCATGGCCACCTCGTACGACGAGGCGAAGGCGATCGCCGACGAGATCGGCTACCCGGTGCTGGTCCGGCCGTCGTACGTGCTCGGCGGCCGGGGCATGGAGATCGTCTACGACGACGCCACGCTGCGCGACTACATCGGCCGGGCCACCGACATCTCCCCGGACCACCCGGTGCTGGTCGACCGCTTCCTCGACGACGCCATCGAGATCGACGTGGACGCGCTCTGCGACGCCGACGGCGAGGTCTACCTGGGCGGCGTGATGGAGCACATCGAGGAGGCCGGCATCCACTCCGGCGACTCGTCCTGCGCGCTGCCGCCGATCACCCTGGCCGGCTCGCACCTGACCCAGGTGCGCCGCTACACCGAGGCGATCGCCCGGGGGGTGGGGGTGAAGGGCCTGCTCAACGTCCAGTACGCGCTCAAGGACGACATGCTCTACGTGCTGGAGGCGAACCCCCGGGCCTCGCGTACCGTCCCGTTCGTCTCGAAGGCGACGGCGGTGCCGCTGGCCAAGGCGGCGGCCCGGATCGCGCTCGGCGCCACCATCGCCGAGCTGCGCGCCGAGGGCCTGCTCCCGCCGACCGGGGACGGCGGCGTCATGCTGGCCGACGCCCCGATCGCGGTGAAGGAGGCGGTGCTGCCGTTCAAGCGGTTCCGCACCCCGTCGGGCAAGGGCGTCGACTCGCTGCTCGGCCCGGAGATGAAGTCCACCGGCGAGGTGATGGGCATCGACACCAACTTCGGGCACGCCTTCGCCAAGAGCCAGTCGGCCGCGTACGGGTCGCTGCCGACCGCCGGGAAGATCTTCGTCTCGGTGGCCAACCGGGACAAGCGCGGCATGATCTTCCCGATCAAGCGGCTGGCCGACCTGGGCTTCGAGATCGTCGCCACCACCGGCACCGCCGAGGTGCTGCGCCGGCACGGCATCGCCTGCGAGCAGATCCGCAAGCACTACCAGGCGGGCGAGGGCGCGGACGCGGTGTCGATGATCCTCGCCGGGGACGTGGCCCTGGTGGTGAACACCCCGCAGGGCTCCGGCGCGAGCGCCCGCTCGGACGGCTACGAGATCCGCAGCGCCGCCGTCACCGCCGACATCCCGTGCATCACCACCGTGCCCGGCGCGGCGGCGGCGGTGATGGGCATCGAGGCCCGCATCCGGGGCGACATGCGGGTCCGCCCCCTCCAGGAACTCCACGCCGCCCTCCGAGCCGCCCAATGACCCCCACCCCCACCCCCACCCCCACCCCCACCCCCACCCCCACCCCCACCCCCACCCCCACCCCCACCCCCACCCCCACCCCCGTGACCTCCGTGGTGATCAAGAGGTTTCGGTCAGCCACCGGCTGGTGCGATGACGCAAACCTCTTGATCACCAGTGGTGCTGCCGGCGTGACGGCGGGGACGGGGGGTGGGTGTGGTGGTGTTTGAGAAGGGGGTGCGGGGCCTGCTGTTCCGGGTGGGGGGTGGGGACGCCGAGGCGGCGCACGACTGGACATTGCGGCGACTGGCGACCCTGTCCCGGCGGCCGGCGGCGCTGTCGCTGCTGCGGGCGCGCTACCTCCACCGCACCCCCCGGACGGTGTTCGGGGTGGAGTTTCCCAACCCGGTGGGGTTGGCGGCGGGGATGGACAAGAACGGCGTGGCGCTGCCGGCCTGGCCGGCGCTCGGCTTCGGCTTCGTCGAGGTCGGCACGGTCACCGCCCAGCCCCAACCGGGCAACCCCCGGCCCCGGCTGTTCCGGCTGCCCGGCAGCGAGGCCGTGGTCAACCGGATGGGCTTCAACAACGCCGGCGCGCGGGCCCTGGCGACCCGGCTGGCCGCGCTGCCCCGCCCGCTGGGGGTGCCGCTGGGCATCTCGCTCGGCAAGTCCAAGGTGACCCCGCTGGACGAGGCGGTCGAGGACTACCTCGCCTCGTACCGGGCGTTGCGCGGGCACGGCGACTACTTCGCGGTCAACGTCTCCTCCCCGAACACCCCCGGCCTGCGCGCGTTGCAGGACCGGGCGCACCTGGACGCCCTGCTGGCGGCCCTGGTGGGCGAGAAGCCGGTGCTGGTGAAGATCGCCCCGGACCTCACCGAGCCGGCCGTGGCCGAGCTGCTGGAGGTCTGCCTGGCCCGGGGCGCGGCCGGAGTGATCGCCACCAACACCACCCTCGCCCGGGACGGTCTCGCCCCCGCCGACCGGGCCGGCGGCGCGGAGGCCGGTGGCCTGTCCGGCCGGCCGTTGACCGGGCGGGCCCGCGAGATGGTGGCCTTCGTGCACCGGGAAACCGGCGGCCGGCTGCCGGTGATCGGCGTCGGCGGCATCCTCGATCCGGACGACGCCGCCCGGATGTTCGACGCCGGGGCCAGCCTGGTCCAGCTCTACACCGGCTTCATCTACCGGGGCCCGGCACTGGTCCGGGCCGTCGCCCGCGCCTCGGCCGCCGTCGGCGGGAACCCGCCGGCTGGACGGCCGGTGAGCGGCCGGTGAGCCGGGGGGCCCGCCGGCGGCCCCCGGGTCGCGTCCGGCGCACCGCCGCCGTGGCCGCGACACCGGCCGTCCGCCGGTCCCCCGACCGCCGTCGCCGTCCGGGCGGCGGGTCCAGCCGCCGCGCCGACCCCCGGTGGGCGGCCGGGACTGGGCCGCCCGCCGGACCGGCCACCGACGTGGGTACGGAGGAGAGCGCATGACGCCCGAGGAGATCCTGACCGCCGACCGGGCGCATGTCTGGCACCCGTACGCGGCGTTGCCACCGGCCAGCCCGCCGTACGTGGTGGAGAGCGCCGAGGGGGTCCGGCTGCGACTGGCCGACGGCCGGGAACTGGTCGACGGGATGTCGTCCTGGTGGGCGGCGATCCACGGCTACCGGCATCCGGTGCTGGACGCGGCGGTCACCGACCAGCTCGGCCGGATGAGCCACGTGATGTTCGGCGGGCTCACCCACGAACCGGCGGTACGGCTGGCCGGGACGCTGGTCGAGTTGGCCCCGGACGGGCTGGAGCACGTCTTCCTGGCCGACTCCGGCTCGGTCTCCGTCGAGGTGGCGATCAAGATGTGCCTCCAGTACCAGCGGGCCACCGGGCGGCCGGCACGCCGTCGGCTGGGCACCTGGCGGGGCGGCTACCACGGCGACACGTTCCACCCGATGAGCGTCTGCGACCCCGAGGGCGGCATGCACCACCTGTGGGGGGACGTGCTGCCCCGGCAGGTCTTCGCCCCGGTGCCGCCCGGTGGCTTCGACGACCCGCCCGACCCGGCGTACGTGACGGCGCTGACCGACGCGGTCGCCCGGCACGCCGACGAGTTGGCCGCGGTGATCGTCGAGCCGGTGGTGCAGGGCGCCGGCGGGATGCGCTTCCACCACCCCGGCTACCTGCGGGTGCTGCGCGAGGTGACCCAGGCGCACGGGGTGCTGCTGATCTTCGACGAGATCGCCACCGGTTTCGGCCGCACCGGCACCATGTTCGCCGCGGAGCACGCCGGGGTGACCCCGGACGTGCTCTGCGTCGGCAAGGCGCTGACCGGCGGCTACCTCACCCTGGCCGCGGCGCTGTGCACCCCGGAGGTCGCCCGGGGCATCTCCGCCGGCGGGGTGCTCGCGCACGGCCCGACGTTCATGGGCAACCCGCTGGCGTGTGCGGTCGCCAACGCCTCCCTGGGGCTGCTGCGGGCCGGCGACTGGGCCGCCGAGGTGAGCAGGGTGGGTAGCGGGCTGCGGGCCGGCCTGGAGCCGCTGCGCGGCGCGCCGGGGGTGGCCGACGTCCGGGTGCTGGGCGCGATCGGCGTCGTGCAGCTCGACCACGAGGTGGACCTGGCCGCGGCGACGGCCGCCGCGGCGGCCCAGGGTGTCTGGCTGCGCCCGTTCCGGGACCTGGTGTACACCATGCCGCCGTACCTGACCGACGACGCGGACCTGGCCCGGATCGCCGCCGGGATCGCCGCCGCGGTCAAGGCCGGCTGACCCGGCGGGGCCGGGACGACACCGGGGCGGCGAGCGTCGGCCCGGCCAGTGGAGTGCGAGACGAGAGGGGCGTCGATGGAGACCTTCGGAACCCGGCTGCACCGGGCGGTGGCGGAGCGTGGGCCGCTCTGCGTGGGCATCGACCCGCATCCCGGGCTGCTGGCCCGGTGGGGGCTGCCGGACGACGTCAGCGGGCTGGAGCGGTTCGCCCGGACCGTGGTGGAAGCGCTCGGTGACCGGGTTGCGGTGGTCAAGCCCCAGTCGGCCTTCTTCGAGCGTTTCGGCAGCCGGGGAGTGGCGATTCTTGAGTCAACTATCCGACAGTTGCGCGAGACGGGGTCGCTCGTTCTCCTCGACGTCAAGCGTGGCGACATCGGATCGACGGTCGCGGCGTACGCCTCGGCGTACCTTGATCCATCCAGCCCCTTGTATGTCGACGCGCTCACCGCGAGCCCCTACCTGGGAGTAGGTTCGCTGGCCCCGATGTTCGAGCTCGCCGCCGCGCACGGTGGCGGAGTGTTCGTGCTGGCGCTCACCTCGAACCCGGAGGGGGCGGCGGTGCAGCGTGCCGTCACCGCCGGTGGACGTACCGTCGCGCAGACCGTGATCGATGAGATTTCGCAGCTCAACAGGGGTGCCGAACCGCTCGGTAGCTTTGGTCTGGTGGTCGGCGCGACGATCGGCGACACCGGCCACGACCTGTCCCGGGTCAACGGTCCGCTCCTCGCCCCCGGGCTCGGCGCCCAGGGTGCGACGGCGGCGGACCTGCGGACCGTGTTCGGCCCGAGCCTGCCGGCGGTGCTCCCGTCGTACTCGCGTGAGGTGCTGAACGCCGGCCCGGACCCCGCCGCGCTGCGGGCCGCGGCGGACCGTGCGGCGGCCGCCTGCCGGAAGGCGCTGGCTGCCGGAACTGACTGACGGCTCGGTCACTTTATGTTGATCATCGCGCGTCCACGTTGCCGAAAGCTCCGGCGAACGCTAGTTTTCCCCGCGCTGGGAACCACGGACCCCTTTGGTTGCCAGCGACACCACGTTTCACAGAGCGTCGGTGCGTTCCGCCCGTCGCGATAGGGACCTGAGGAGAACTGGTGCCGCTCCCGTCACTGACCCCCGAACAGCGCGCTGCCGCGCTGGAGAAGGCCGCGGAGATCCGCAAGGCCCGTGCTGAGCTGAAGGAGCAGCTCAAGCAGGGCAAGACCACCCTCGCCGCCGTTCTTGAGCGGGCCGAGTCCGACGATGTCGTCGGCAAGCTCAAGGTGTCGGCCGTCCTGCAGGCGATGCCGGGCATCGGCAAGATCCGGGCCACCCAGATCATGAGAAGCTCAAGATCGCCGACAGCCGTCGGCTGCGTGGACTGGGCGAGCAGCAGCGCAAGGCTCTGCTTGGAGAGTTCGCCGCCAACTGAGCGCCGCAGCGTGTAGAAACAAGCGGTGAGCACGGATGACGAGGCGCGCCCGGCGGCTCGGCTCACTGTCCTGACTGGACCTTCGGGTGCCGGCCGGGGTGGTGTCGTCGAGCTGTTCCGGGCGCGTTCGCCGTTCGTGTGGGTGCCGGTGCCGGTGACCACCCGGCCGCGCCGCCCCGACGAGTCCGACGGCGTCGACCGGCTTTTCCGTGAGCCGGTCGAGTTCGACCGGATGATCGCCGCGGGCGAGCTGCTGGAGTGGTCCCGGGCCGGGCCGTACCGCCGGGGCACGCCGCGCGGTCCGCTGCGCGAGCGGCTGGCCCGGGGACAGCACGTGCTGCTGCCGCTCGACCTGCCCGGGGCGCTCAGCGTCCGGGCGGCCCTGCCGGAGGTGCACCTCGTACTGCTCCTGCCGCCCGGGCACCGCCCGGTTCCGGCGGTCGCCGCAGCCGCCGGACACACCGTCCGGCACGACCACACCGAGCGGGCCGTGACCGAACTGGTAGGCTTGCTCGGTTCTTCCTATCTGGCTCCCGCCCGGCCGTGCTCGCGCGGCTGAGCGACCAGCCGCGCTCGCGCGGACACTTCAGACGCAGAGGTTATTCGTGGGATCCATCGCCAACCCCGAGGGCATCACCAACCCGCCGATCGACGAGCTCCTCGAGAAGACCACCTCGAAGTACGCGCTGGTGATCTTCGCCGCCAAGCGGGCGCGTCAGGTCAACGCCTACTACAGCCAGCTCGGCGAGGGCCTGCTCGAGTACGTCGGCCCGCTCGTGGAGACCACCCCGCAGGAGAAGCCGCTCTCCATCGCCATGCGCGAGATCAACGCGGGCCTGCTCACCGCCGAACCGACCGACCAGCCGTAACACCCGTACCCCCGATGTCCGCCGAGATCGTTCTCGGGGTCGGCGGTGGCATCGCCGCCTACAAGGCGTGTGAGCTGCTGCGGCTCCTCACGGAGTCGGGCCACCGGGTCCGGGTCGTGCCGACGTCGTCGGCGCTCCGCTTCGTCGGGGCGCCGACCTGGGCGGCGCTCTCCGGTCAGCCGGTCGCCGACGACGTCTGGTCCGACGTGCACGAGGTGCCACACGTCCGGCTCGGCCAGGGGGCCGACCTGGTGGTGGTCGCGCCGGCCACCGCGGACCTGCTCGCCAAGGCCGCCCACGGACTCGCCGACGACCTGCTCACCAACACCCTGCTGACCGCCCGCTGCCCGGTGGTGCTCGCCCCGGCGATGCACACCGAGATGTGGGAGCACCCGGCCACCGTCGCCAACGTCGCCACCCTGCGCGCCCGGGGTGTCCGGGTGGTCGAGCCGGCGGTCGGCCGGCTCACCGGGGCGGACAGCGGCAAGGGCCGGCTGCCCGACCCGGCCGAGATCTTCGCGATCGTCCGCCGGGCCCTCGCCCGGGGCGTCGACGCCCCGGCGGACCTCGCCGGCCGGCACCTGGTGGTCACCGCCGGCGGCACCCGTGAGCCGCTGGACCCGGTCCGTTTCCTGGGCAACCGCTCCTCCGGCAAGCAGGGCTACGCCTTCGCCCGCGCGGCCGTCGCCCGGGGTGCCCGGGTCACGCTGATCGCCGCGAACGTGTCGCTGCCCGACCCGGCCGGGGTCGACCTGGTCCGGGTGGGCACCACCGAGGAACTGCGCACGGCCACCCTGGCGGCGGCCGAGGACGCCGACGCGGTGGTGATGGCCGCGGCTCCGGCCGATTTCCGTCCGGCGACCTACGCGGCTGGCAAAATCAAGAAGTCGGACGACGGCCCCGCTCCCACCATCGCGCTCGTCACCAACCCGGACATCGCCGCCGAGCTGGGGAGACGCCGTCGACCGGAGCAGGTGCTGGTGGTGTTCGCCGCCGAGACCGGCGACGCCGAGGCCAACGGTCGGGCCAAGCTCGCCCGCAAGCGGGCCGACCTCGTCGTGGTCAACGAGGTCGGAGTCGACAAGGTCTTCGGCGCCGAGACCAACGCGGCGACCGTCATCGGCGCGGACGGCACCGTGCACACCCTGCCCGAACAAGCCAAGGAGGACCTGGCCGACAACGTCTGGGACCTCGTGCTCGCCCGGTGGGCCGCCCGGTCCTGAACGATGGATAGAGCACTTGCCCGGTCGATTGCGGTGCTCCGTGGTGACTAGACTGCCCCGAACGACTTTCTAAAAGAGCTTAGGAGTGCCGTGACACGCCGCCTCTTCACGTCCGAATCGGTCACGGAAGGCCACCCGGACAAGATCGCCGACCAGATCAGCGACGGGATCCTCGACGCCCTGCTCACCCAGGACCCGCACAGCCGGGTCGCCGTCGAGACGCTGATCACCACTGGCCAGGTCCACGTCGCCGGCGAGGTGACCACCAAGGCGTACGCCGACATCCCGACCATCGTCCGCGAGACGATCCTGGGGATCGGGTACGACTCGTCGAAGAAGGGCTTCGACGGCGCTTCCTGCGGCGTCAGCGTCTCCATCGGCGCCCAGTCGCCCGACATCGCCCAGGGCGTCGACAACGCCTTCGAGCTGCGCACCGGGACGTCGGAGAGCGCGCTGGACGCGCAGGGCGCCGGCGACCAGGGCATGATGTTCGGCTTCGCCTGCGCGGAGACGCCGGAGCTGATGCCGCTGCCGATCGCGCTGGCGCACCGGCTGGCCCGACGGCTGTCCGCGGTGCGCAAGGACGGGACCATCCCGTACCTGCGGCCGGACGGCAAGACCCAGGTCACCATCGAGTACGAGGGCCTGCGCCCGGTCCGGCTGAACACCGTCGTGGTGTCCAGCCAGCACGCCGCGGACATCTCGCTGGAGTCGCTGCTCACCCCGGACGTGCGCGAGCACGTCATCGCCCCGGAGCTGGAGAGCCTGGGCCTGGACACCGACGGCTACCGGCTGCTGGTCAACCCGACCGGCCGGTTCGAGATCGGTGGCCCGATGGGTGACGCCGGCCTGACCGGCCGGAAGATCATCGTGGACACCTATGGCGGCTACGCCCGGCACGGCGGCGGCGCGTTCTCCGGCAAGGACCCGTCCAAGGTGGACCGTTCCGCCGCGTACGCGATGCGCTGGGTGGCCAAGAACGTGGTGGCCGCCGGCCTGGCCGAGCGGTGCGAGGCGCAGGTCGCCTACGCCATCGGCAAGGCGCACCCGGTCAGCCTCTTCATCGAGACGTTCGGCACCGAGACCGTGCCGGTCGCCTCGATCGAGAAGGCCGTCACCGAGGTCTTCGACCTGCGCCCGGCCGCCATCATCCGGGACCTCAACCTGCTCCGCCCGATCTACCAGCAGACCGCCGCCTACGGCCACTTCGGCCGCGAGCTGCCGGAGCTGACCTGGGAGAGCACCGAGCGGGCCGCCGACCTGAAGTCGGTAGCGGGAGCCTGACCGGCACCACGCGCAGCGACCGGCGACCCGCCGACGGGTCGCCGGTCGCTCGTGTCTGCGTGGACGTCCCGCTGCCGCACCTCGACCGTCCCTTCGACTACCTGGTCCCCGCCGGGCTGGACGCCGACGCGGTCCCCGGAGTGCGGGTGAAGGTCCGCTTCGCCGGCCAGCTCGTCGACGGCTGGCTGCTGGCGCGCGTCGACGCCTCCGCCCACGGCGGCAAGCTGGCGTACCTGGAGAAGGTCGTCTCCCCGGAACCGGTGCTGGCGCCGGAGGTGGCCCGGCTGGCCAGGGCGGTCGCCGACCGATACGCCGGCGGCCTCGCCGACGTGCTCCGGCTGGCCGTCCCGCCCCGGCACGCCCGGGTCGAGAAGGAACCGAGAGCCGCCCCGGAGCCGGCCGCCGTCGCCCCGGAGCCGGCCGCCGTCGCCCCGGAGCCGGCTAACTCCCCTGAGCCGGCTGTCGCCCCGGAGCCGGCTGCCGCGCCGCCCGGCACCCGGCCCACCGTCGACCCGCGGGGGTGGCGGGACTATCCGGCGGGCCCGGCGTACCTCAGGGCGCTCACCGCCGGCCGGGCCCCGCGCGCGGTCTGGTCGGCGCTGGCCGGCGAGGACTGGGCCGCCCGGTACGCCGACGCGGTGGCCGCCACCGTCGCCGGTGGCCGGGGCGCGGTGGTCGTCGTCGCCGACGCCCGGGACCTGGACCGCCTCGACGTGGCGCTGACCGCCGTGCTCGGCCCGGACCGGCACGTGACCCTCTCCGCCGCGCTGGGTCCGGCCCGGCGTTACCGGGCCTTCCTCGCCGCCAGCCGGGGCGACGTGCCGGTCGTGATCGGCACCCGGGCGGCGATGTTCGCCCCGGTGCGCCGGCTCGGCCTGGTGGCTGTCTGGGACGACGGGGACGACCTGCACGCCGAGCCACGCGCGCCGTACCCGCACGCCCGGGAGGTGCTGCTCACCCGGGCCCAGCTCGCCGAGGCCGCCGCGCTGGTCGGTGGCTGGACCCGGACCGCCGAGGGGCAGTTGCTGGTGGAGACGGGGTGGGCCCGCGAGGTGGTCGCCGACCGGGCGACCCTGCGGGCGCGTACCCCGGCCATCGCGCCGACCGGCGACGACCCGCAGTTGGCCCGGGACCCGGGCGCCGCCACCGCCCGGCTGCCCAGCCTGGCCTGGACCACCGCCCGGGACACCCTGCGCGCGGACGCGCCGGTGCTGGTCCAGGTGCCCCGGCGCGGCTACCTGCCCTCGGTGTCCTGCGCCGACTGCCGGACCCCGGCCCGCTGCCCGCACTGCGCCGGCCCGCTGGCGCTGCGCGCCGCCGACACCCCGCCCGCCTGCCGCTGGTGCGGCCGGGTCACCGCCGCGTACGCCTGCCCACAGTGCGGTGGACGGCGGCTGCGGGCCGCCGTCACCGGTGCCCGGCGTACCGCCGAGGAGCTGGGTCGGGCCTTTCCCGGGGTGCCGGTGCGCACCTCCGGCCGGGAGGAGGTGCTGGCCACCGTGCCGGGCGGCGCCGGACTGGTCGTCGCCACGCCGGGCGCCGAACCGGTGGCCGAGGGCGGCTACGGCGCGGTCCTGCTGCTCGACTCGTGGGCCCTGCTCACCCGGGCCGACCTGCGGGCCGGTGAGGAGACCCTGCGACGCTGGCTGTCCGCCGCCGCCCTGGCCCGGCCCGCGCCGGCCGGCGGACGGGTGGTGGTGGTCGCCGACGGCGCCCTCGCCCCGGTGCAGGCGCTGCTGCGCTGGGACCCGGGCTGGTTCGCGGCCCGGGAGCTGGCCGAGCGCCGGGAACTGGGCTTCCCGCCGGCCGTGAAGATGGCCAGCGTCACCGGCGTGGCCGACGCGGTGGCCGACCTGCTCGCCCAGGCCCGGCTGCCGGACGGGGCGGAGGTGCTCGGCCCGGTCCCCGCCGACGAGGGCCGGGAACGGATGCTGGTCCGGGTGCCCCGGTCCCGGGCCGCCGAACTGGCCGAGGCGCTGCACACCGCCGCCGGGGTCCGCAGCGCCCGCAGGGCCGCCGACCCGGTCCGCCTCCAGGTCGATCCGCTGAGCCTGTTCTGAGCCACCGGTCCGGCCGGCACCGGGGGCCGGCCAGCCGTCCGACGCACACCGCGTCCGGCGGATGACGGGCGCCTGCGTGATAGCATCGCCCGTCATGCCCGGGCGCACGGATGGCGCGACGAAGGCGGGAGCGCGTCGAGCCGACGCCAGATCGATGATGTCAAGCAGCCGGTGAGCAGGGGTGGACCAGTCGTGACCGTTCGTCAGTCGATCGTCTTCAACGGTGATCTCGGCAGCGGCAAGAGCACCGTCTCCGTCGAGATCGCCAAGCGGCTCGGCCTGCGCCGGGTCAGCGTCGGTGACCTCTACCGGCAGATGGCGCAGGAGCGGCAGATGACCGCCCTCCAGCTCAACCTGCACGCCGAGCTGGACCAGGCCGTCGACGGCTACGTCGACCAGCTCCAGCGGGACATCGCCGCCTCCGGCGAGTCGCTCGTCATGGACTCCCGGCTGGCCTGGCACTTCTTCACCGACGCTCTCAAGGTGCACATGATCACCGAGCCGGCCGAGGCGGCCCGGCGGGTGCTGCTGCGCCCCTCCGGCCCGGCCGAGAGCTACACCTCGCTGGCGGAGGCGGAGGCCAAGCTCCGCGAGCGCAGTGAGAGCGAACGGAACCGGTTCATCGTCCGGTACGGCGTCGACAAGGCCCGGCTGCGCAACTACGACCTGGTCTGCGACACCACCCGGGCCTCCGCCGCCGAGGTCATCACGCACATCGTCGACGCGTACGAGGGCCGGCTCGGCGCGGACGTGCTGCGCGACGCCCCGCCGCTGCTGCTGCTCGACCCGGCCCGGGTCTACCCGACCGAGGACATCGCCACCCTGCGTGGCCTGTGGGACTCCGAGTTCGTCGGCGAGCTGGCCGAGGCGGGGGACGAGGCCCTCGAACCGCTGCGGATCGGCTACACCGGCGAGTACTTCTTCGTCGTCGACGGCCACCGCCGGCTCAGTGCCGCCCTGCAGAACGGCTTCCCGCTGGTGCCGGCGCAGTTGGTCGCCGAGGTGGACGAGCCGGTGGTCGGCGGGTTGAGCGCGGTCGACTACTTCGCCGCCCAGGTCCGGCCGAGCCTGGTCCACGACTGGGCGGTCGCCCACGGCACCGGGCTTCCGGTTCCCGAGCACGCCCTGCTCGGCGGGGACGCGGTGCTGGCCGGAGAGCCCGGCGCCGGCGCCGGCGCCTGAGCCCGTCGCCCCGGCCGGTCCCGTCCGGCCGGGGCGGTCCTCCTCCGCCGCCAGGGCCCGTCCCCGCGCGCCCCGTACCGGTCCGCGCCGGCCGCCCGACGGGTCGCCCGGACGGGTCCCGGGCACGCATGATGGAGGCTTCCGACGCATCGACGGGAGGCCGGTCATGGACGCTGCCGAGGCGCTGGCGCTGCTCATGTCACCCCAGGGGCGGGTCGACCCCTATCCCACCTACGAACGGCTGCGGGCGTACGGCCCGGTGGTCCAGGCCGGTCCGGTCTTCTTCGTGGTCACCGGCCACGCCGAGGCCGACGAGATCCTCCGTGACCCGCGCTTCGGGGTGCTCGACGACGCGCTGCGCGACCAGTTCCTGCCCGGCTGGCGGGAGAGCCCGGCGGTGGCGTCGATCTCCCGGTCGATGCTGCGCACCAACCCGCCGGACCACAGCCGGATGCGCCGGCTCGCGGCCGGCGCGTTCACCCCGCGCCGGATCGCCGCCCTGCGGTCGGTCGTCGAGACCCAGGCCGACGAGCTGGTGGACCGGATGGTCGCGGGGGACCGGCCCGGGGAGCCGGTCGACTTCCTGGAGTCCTTCGCGTACCCGCTGCCGGTCGGCGTGATCTGCGCGCTGCTCGGCGTGCCGGCGGCCGACCGGCCGCTCTTCCGCCGCTGGGCCGCCGACCTGACCGGGGTGCTGGAACCGGAGATCACCCCCGCCGAGCTCGCCGTGGCCGACCGGGGCGCCACCGAACTGCGGGACTACTTCGCCGAGCTGGTCGAGGCCCGCCGGCGGGCGCCCGCCGACGACCTGACCACCGACCTGGTCCAGGTGCACGACGCCGACGGCGACCGGCTCTCCGGCGACGAGCTGCTGGCCAACCTGGTGGTGCTGCTGGTCGCCGGCTTCGAGACCACCACCAACCTGCTCGGCAACGGGCTGGTCGTGCTGCTCGACCACCCCCGGGAGGCCGCCGCCCTGCGCGACCACCCGGAGTTCGCCCCCGGCTACGTCGAGGAGCTGCTCCGCATCGACTCCCCGGTCCAGCTCACCACCCGGATCAGCGGTGCCGGCACCAGCCACGGCGGCGTCGACATCCCGCCGGGGAGCTGGCTGCTCCTGCTGCTCGGGGCGGCCAACCGGGACCCGCTGCGCTACCCGGAGCCGGAGCGGTTCGACCCGTGGCGTCCGCCGGTCCACCCGCTCTCCTTCGGCGCCGGGCCGCACTACTGTCTCGGCGCGGGGCTGGCCCGGCTGGAGGCGCAGGTCGCCTTCCCGCTGCTGCTGCGCCGGCTGCCCGGGCTGGCCCTCGCCGGCCGGCCGACCCGGCGGACCCGGCTCACCCTGCGCGGCTACCAGACCCTGCCGGTGACCACCGACACGGCATCCGTACCGGCCCAGCACGGTACGCCGGCCGGCGCGGCGCCCGGCACTCCGTAGACTGGTACGGCACCACGCCGCCCAGCCGAAGGAGCCACACCGCGTGACCGTCCAGCCCATCCGTCTGTTCGGGGATCCGGTGCTGCGCACGCCGGCCGATCCGGTCGTCGACTTCGACGTCGAGCTGCGTAGGCTCATCGCCGACCTCACCGACACGATGCGCGAGCAGGGCGGCGCCGGCCTGGCCGCCCCGCAGCTCGGCGTGGGCCTGCGGGTCTTCGCCTTCGAGGTGGACGACGTGGTCGGCCACCTGGTGAACCCGGTGCTGGAGTTCCCCGACGCCGAGGAGCAGGACGGCCCGGAGGGCTGCCTGTCCATCCCCGGCCTCTACTTCGACACCAAGCGCCGGCAGAACGTGATCGCCAAGGGCTTCAACGGCCACGGCGATCCGTTGCAGATCGTCGGCACCGGGTTGATGGCCCGCTGCGTCCAGCACGAGACCGACCACCTCGACGGGGTGCTCTTCCTCGACCGGCTGGACCCGGCCGGGCGCAAGGAGGCGATGAAGGCGATCCGCCAGGCCGAGTGGTACGACCCGGCCGCCCCGCCGACGGTCAAGCCGAGCCCGCACGTCGCCGGCAGCCCCTTCGGTCTGGGTCGGTGAGCCGCCGGTGCGTCTGATCTTCGCCGGCACGCCGGCTGTCGCCGTCCCCGCCCTGGCCGCCGTGCACGCCTCCGGGCACGAGCTGCTGGCGGTGGTCACCCGTCCCGACGCCCCCGCCGGCCGGGGCCGGGGCCTGGTCCGCTCGCCCGTCGGCGGCTGGGCCGACGAGCACGGCGTCGAGGTGCTCACCCCGGCCAAGCCGCGCGACCCCGAGTTCCTCGACCGGCTGCGTGAGCTGGCCCCCGACTGCGTGCCGGTGGTCGCCTACGGCGCGCTGGTGCCCCCGGTGGCGTTGGACATCCCCCGCCACGGCTGGGTCAACCTGCACTTCTCGCTGCTGCCCGCGTGGCGGGGCGCGGCCCCCGTGCAGCACGCGGTGCTGCACGGCGACGAGCTGACCGGGGCCAGCGTCTTCCAGCTCGAAGCGGGGCTGGACACCGGTCCGGTCTTCGGCACCCTGACCGACGAGATCCGTCCCGCCGACACCTCCGGCGCGCTGCTGGACCGCCTCGCCGAGTCCGGTGCCGGCCTGCTGGTGGCGGTGCTGGACGCGATCGAGGCGGGCACCGCCCGGGCCGAGCCGCAGCCCGCCGACGGGGTCTCCCTGGCCCCGAAACTGACCGTGGAGGATGCCCGGGTGCGCTGGACCGACCCCGCGTTCGCGGTGGACCGACGGGTCCGCGCCTGCACCCCGGCCCCCGGCCCGTGGACGACCTTCCGGGGCGACCGGGTCAAGCTCGGAACGGTGCTCCCGGTGCCCGACGGTCCCGAGTTGAAGCCGGGTGAGCTGCTGGTGGAGAAGTCCCGGGTGCTCGCCGGAACGGCGACGACGCCGGTGCGGCTCGGTGAGGTCCGGGCGGCCGGCAAGAAGGCCATGCCGGCGACCGACTGGGCGCGCGGCGTCCGGGTCGGCGCCGGGGAGGAGCTCGCGTGACCGGGGCAGCGGATCGGCCCGAGCGCCGCGCCGACGACCAGCGTCCCGCGTCGGGCACCGACGAGCAGCCCCGCGAGCGCCCGTCCGGCGGCTTCCGGGGCGACCGCCCCGAGCGGCCCTCCGGCGGCCCCCGCGGTGACCGGTCCGCCGGTGGTTTCCGGGACGAGCGACCCACCCGGGGTGGCGGGTGGGGTGACCGCGCTGGCGCCGACCGGCGTGGCGGGCGTCCCGGCCGGCCGGCGCGGCCGGCGGTGGACCTGCCCCGGTTCGCCGCGTACCAGGCGGTGGCGGCGGTGCACCGCGACGACGCGTACGCCAACCTGGTGCTGCCGGCGATCCTCCGCGAGGAGGGGCTGGCCGGGCGGGACGCCGCCTTCGCCACCGAGCTGACCTACGGCACCCTGCGCCAGACCGGCACCCTGGACGCGATCATCACCGACGCGGCCGGCCGGGACGTCGCCCGGATCGACCCGCCGGTGCGCGACGCGCTGCGGCTGGGGGCGTACCAGTTGCTGCACACCCGGGTGCCGGCGCACGCGGCGGTGTCGTCGACGGTCGACCTGGTCCGTACGGTCGGGCCGGGCGCCACCGGTTTCGCCAACGCGGTGCTGCGCGAGGTCGCCGACCGGGACGTCGACGCCTGGGTGGCGAAGCTCGCCCCGGCGTTGGAGGCCGACCCGATCGGTCACCTGTCGGTGGCGTACAGCCACCCGCAGTGGATCGTGCGGGCCTTCGCCGAGGCGCTCGGCGGGGACCTGGGCGAGACCACCCGCCTGCTGATCGAGGACAACGAGCGCCCGCCGGTGCACCTGTGCGCCCGGCCGGGCCGGGCCGACCCGGTGGAGCTGGCCGACGAGGTCCGCGGCGCTCCGGGCGCCTTCTCCCCGTACGCGGTCTACCTGGGCGGCGGCGCTCCGGGCGACCTGCCGGCGCTGGCCGACGGTCGGGCACACGTACAGGACGAGGGCTCCCAGTTGGTGGCGAACGCCCTGGCGGTGGCCCCGCTGGACGGGCCCGACGGCCGCTGGCTCGACCTGTGCGCCGGTCCGGGCGGCAAGTCCGGTCTGCTCGGCGCGATCGCCGCGCAGCGGGGTACCCGGCTGACCGCGGTGGAGGTCTCGGAGCACCGGGCCCGGCTGGTCGAACAGGCCACCCGGGGGCTGCCGGTGACCGTGCTGCACACCGACGGACGTACGGTCGGGGCGGACCCGAAGCTGCCGGAGGAGCACTTCGACCGGGTGCTGGTCGACGCCCCGTGCACCGGGCTGGGTTCGCTGCGCCGCCGGCCCGAGTCGCGCTGGCGGCGGCAGCCGTCGGACCTGCCGCCGTTGACCCGGTTGCAGCGCGAGCTGCTCACCGCCGCGCTGCGGGCGACCCGCCCGGGTGGCCTGGTCGCCTACGTCACCTGTTCCCCGCACACGGTGGAGACGCACGTGACGGTCACCGAGGCGGCCCGGCGTGCCGGGGTGCCGGCGGACTTCGTCGACGCCCGTACGCTGCTGCCGGCCGGCATGCCGGGGCTGGGGGACGGGCCGACGGTGCAGCTCTGGCCGCACCGGCACGGCACCGACGCGATGTTCCTCGCGGTCCTGCGCCGGGGCTGACCACCAGCCGCCGGACCGGGCCGTCCCGCCACCCGCACCCTGCCGGTGGCGAGGCGGCCCGGCCCGGCGGTGCGTCACCGCCTCGGGGTGACCGCCTCGGGGTGGGCGTCGGGTGGGCATCCCACCCGACGCGGCGGCCGACGGGGGCGCGGGTCAGCGGACCGACGCGGCCCGGGTCAGCGGACCGGGAGGGCCCGGGTGCCGGCGCCCTTGAGCGAGCGGGTCAGCGCCCGGTCGCTGAGCCAGAGGAAGCACTGCACCCCCCGGTTGCCGCTGCGCCACTCCGGTTCGACCGGGTGGTAGTAGATCGAGCCGGCCCGGAACTTCAGGTCGCCGTCCTTCGGCACGCCGGCGTACCGGGCGATCAGGCCGAGGCAGCCCTGGTGGACCCGGTTGCCGGCGCGGGTGAACTCGGCGTAGCTGACGTCCGGGGCCTGCCACACGCCGACGAACTCCGCGTGGTGCCGGGTGGCGCAGGAGACCGGGACCATCGCCTGGACGTCGTCCCGGGCGACCTTCGGGTTGAAGCAGCCGAGCTTGACATCGGTGTCGCCGGCCAGCACGCCCCTGAGGCTGCCGGTCCGCGGGTTGACCCCGGGCTCGTCGATGCTCTTGATCTCGCTGACGTCGCAGCGGAACCAGCGGGCCCCGCCGGTCCAGCCCTGCGGGGAGGGGAAGACGACGGTGAGGCCGAGCCGGCCGGCCCGCCAGTCCCCGCCGACCTGCCGGCCGACCTCCCGGTCGCACTCGGCGCGGGCCGCCCGCATGGCCGGCGAACCGTCCGCCGGGGGAGCCGTCGGGCCGGCGTTCGCCCCGGTCAGGGTGCCCACGTGCATCGTCTCGGTGCGGTGTGACCCGGCACAGTCGACCGGGTTCCAGCCACTGCGGTAGCCGACGTCCTGCACGCCGGCGTGGCAGGCGCCCTCGGTGGGCACGAAACCCTGGGGCGCGGCCAGCGCCGGCCAGTCGTCGGTGAGGTTCCGGTCCACCCCCGCCGCAGCGGCGCAGCCGGCCAACGCCAGGGCCGTCACGCCGCTCACGGCGACCGCCGTCCACCATCGCCGCATCGCGTCCGCCCCCGCTCTCGTCACCGTGGCGACGACCCGTACCCGGCCGACGCCACGGTGCGGCAGCATACGGCACCCGGCTCAGATCGCGGGGAGTCCCTTCGGACCGGCGCCCCGCATCGAGCGGGTCAGCTTCCGGTCGTCGCTCCACAGGAAACAACGGATCCCCCGGTCACCCTCCTCCCACTCCCGCTGGGACGGCGGGTAGAAGATGGATCCGGCCCGGTACGGCAGGTCGCTGTTGTCGGGCACCGCGGCGAAGGTGGCGATCAGCGTCATGCAGCGCCGGTGCACCTGCCGGTTGGCCCGGCCGAACTCGGCCCAGCTCAGGCCCGTACGTTCCTGGTAGACCCCGACAAACTCGGCGCGGTGCGGTTCCGAGCAGAGCACCGGAGCCATGTAGTTGAGGTTGTTGCCGATCAACTTCGGGTCGAAGCAGCGGTGGCTCAGCGGGTTGTCGCCGACCATCGCCCCGCGCAGGCTGCCGGCCCGGTTCACCGGCCGGGTGTTGTCGATGCTGTCGGTCTCGCTGAGGTCGCAGCGGAACCAGCGGGCGCCGCTGTTCCACGCCGAGGTGGCGGGCAGCGCGATGCTCATGGTGAGCCGGGCGGAGTGCCAGTCCCCGCCGAGCACCTCGCGGGCCTGCCGGTCGCACTCGGCCCGGGCCGGGCGCAGCGCCGGTGACCCGGGCTCGGGCCGGGGGCCCTCACCCACCGTACCGGTGAAGGCGCCGACGTGGATCGCCTCGGCCAGGTGGCTGCGGGCGCAGTCCACCGTCTCGTAGGTGCCGGCCTGCACCACCGCCGTGATCCGCGGCAGGCAGGCGTCGGTGACGGGTACGAACAACTGGGCCACCGGCAGTGCCGGCCAGTCGTCGAGCAGGTCACCGTCGGACCGGTGCGGCGGCACGCAGCCGCTCAGCGTCACCGTCGCCGCGCCGGCCAGCACCAGCGCCACGAGCCACCGTCGCATCGTCCGCCCTTTCCGGGAGATGACGGTCGGATGCCGCGCCCGCACGGTGTTGCCCGCCGCCGGGCGTGCAGCATATGTGACCGTCCCCGATGGAGTGTTGCCGCGTTTCGGTCGGTCGGCCAGTCACCGCTGGCCCTTCGTCCGAACTTCGGCCCGGAGAGACCTGATTGTGCACCACTGGTCATGCCCGGGTCACGGGGCGTTCCCGGGGGAGCCGCGATGTCCGCGGTGGCTGGCCGCGTTCGTACACTGACCCGGTGACCGTACCGCCGCCGATCGTCGCGCCCAGTATCCTCGCCGCCGATTTCGCCCGCCTCGCCGATGAAGTCCGCGCCGTCGAGGGCGCCGCGGACTGGCTGCACGTCGACGTGATGGACAACCACTTCGTGCCCAACCTGACCATCGGCCTGCCGGTGGTGCAGAGCCTGCGGGCCGCCACCCAGATCCCGTTCGACGTGCACCTCATGATCACCGATCCGCGCCGGTGGGCTCCCGGTTACGCCGACGCCGGCGCCTACAACGTCACCTTCCACGCCGAGGCCTGCGACGACCCGGTCGCCCTCGCCAAGGACCTCCGCTCGGCCGGGGCCAAGGCCGGGTTGGCCATCGACCGGGACACCCCGATCGAGCCGTACCTGGAGCTGCTGCCCAGCTTCGACACACTGCTGATCATGACGATCAAGGCCGGCTTCGGCGGGCAGCGGTTCGTCCCGCAGTTGCTGGACAAGGTGCGCGCCGCCCGGCGGCATGTCGACAGCGGTCACCTGGAACTGCGGATCGAGGTCGACGGCGGGATCGCCGCCGACACCATCGAGCAGGCCGCGGCGGCCGGCGCGGACGCGTTCGTCGCCGGCACCGCCGTCTACGGCGCGGCCGACCCGGCCGAGGCGGTCCGCCGCCTGCGGGGGCTCGCGGAGCGCGCGGCTCCCGGGGCCTGACGTGGAACCGGCCGACGACCGCCCCGACGTGATCCTGGTCGTCGACGACGACGAGGACATCGCCCGCTTCGTCGAGTTCAACCTGCGGCTGCACGGCTTCGAGGTGCTGCACGCCGGCGACGGCCAGGAGGCGCTCGAGATGATCGAGCGGCACCGGCCGGACCTGGCCGTGGTGGACCTGATGATGCCGCGCATCGACGGCCTGGAACTGACCCGCCGGCTGCGCGCCGACCCGATGACCTCGGCCCTGCCGGTGATCATGCTGACCGCCAAGGGGATGACCGTGGACAAGGTCCACGGGCTCAGCGCCGGGGCCGACGACTACCTGGTCAAGCCCTTCGACACCGCCGAACTGGTAGCCCGGGTCAGCTCCACGCTGCGCCGCAACAAGGAGTTCCGGGAGGTCTCCCCGCTGACCGGGCTGCCCGGCAACAGCCGGATCCGGCGGGAGATCAGCGACCGGGTACGCAGCGGCGTCGACTACGCCGTCGGCTACATCGACATCGACCGGTTCAAGAGCGTCAACGACCGGTACGGCTTCGTCCGGGGCGACGAGTTCATCTCCGCGCTGGCCCGCAGCCTGCACCGGGCGGTGGTCTCGATCGGGCTGCCGCCGGCCTTCCTCGGCCACGTCGGCGGGGACGACTTCGTGATCGTCTGCACGCCCGAGCAGATCCGCCCGCTCACCTCCCGCTCGGTGGTCGACTTCGAGAAGTCCGCCGACACCCTCTACGACCCGACCGACCGGGAGCGCGGTTTCGTCGAGCTGAAGGACCGGCGGGGCAACATCCGGCGGGCCGCCCTGGTCACCCTGTCCATCGGCGTCTCACTCTCCGACGCCAAGAAGCGCTTCACCGACCCGCTGGCCGCGATCGCCGTCGCCAGCGAGATGAAAACGGTCGCCAAGAGCCAACCCGGGTCGTACGTCGCCGTGGACCGGCGTCGCGCGGACGGGGTGTGAGGTAGCACGCTGGAGGTGGCGAACCCCCCGGGTGGACGTGTAAGACTTCGCATGTACCCACCACGCGCTGGCGGGGCTCGGTGAAATTCCGAACCGGCGGTGATCCACGACCAACGTGGTAAGCCCGCGACCCGGACGGCTCTGCCGCCCGGTGGACCTGGTGAGAATCCGGGGCCGACGGTTGGGGAGCGGCTGGTCCGCACCCCAGACAGTCCGGATGGGAGACAGCGCGCGGGACGGGGCGGGCCCGCGCGGGTCGCTGCATGCCAGCCGGCGCGTGGGCTCCCCGGGGCCGGCTGTGCCGTTCCCGGCTCCGCCGCCGCCTGCCCGCGGCTCCTCCCGTACCGCCCGCGCGCGGACCGGCGAGTGAGAGGGCAGGGCATGGGCGGCGTATCCGTCGACGAGGCGATGCGTCGTGCCGTCGCGCTCGCCGCCCGTGGCCTCGGCACCACCAGCCCCAACCCGGTGGTCGGCTGTGTCCTGCTCGACCCGGACGGCACCGTCGTCGGGGAGGGATTCCACGCGTACGCGGGCGGACCGCACGCCGAGATCGTGGCCATCGCCCAGGCCGGTGAGCGGGCCCGGGGCGGCACCGCCGTGGTCACCCTGGAACCGTGCGACCACACCGGCCGCACCGGTCCCTGCAGCCACGCGCTCATCCACGCCGGCGTCGCCCGGGTGGTCATCGCCGTGCCGGACCCCAACCCGGTCGCCTCCGGCGGCGCCGCCACCCTGCGCGCCGCCGGGGTGCAGGTCGAGTTCGGGGTACGCGCCGACGAGGCCGAGGCCGGCAACGTCGCCTGGCTGACCTCGATGCGGCGCGGCTGGCCGTACCTGATCTGGAAGTTCGCCGCCACCCTCGACGGCCGGTCGGCGGCGGCGGACGGCACCAGCATGTGGATCACCGCCGAGGCGGCTCGGATGGACGTGCACGCGCTGCGCGGCACGGTCGACGCGGTCATCGCCGGGGTGGGCACCGTGCTCGCCGACGACCCCCGGCTCACCGCCCGCAACCTGCGCGACGGCACCCTGGCCATCCGGCAGCCGCTGCGGGTGGTGGTGGACAGCGCGGGTCGCACCCCCGCCGGGGCCCGGGTGCGGGACGGCGCCGCCCGGACCTGGATCGCCACCGCCGCCGAGGTCGGGGCCGGCCCGGACGGCCGGGTGGACCTGCCGGCGCTGCTCGCCGAGCTGCACCACCGGGGCGTGCGGGCCGCGCTGCTGGAGGGCGGCCCGCAACTGGCCGGCGCGTTCCTCGCCGCCGGCCTGGTCGACCGGATCGTCGGGTACGTCGCGCCGAAGCTGCTCGGCGCCGGCCCGACCGCGCTGACCGGGGCCGGCGTGACGACCATCGCCGAGGTCATCGACCTGGAGATCACCGACGTCACGCGGGTCGGTCCCGACCTGCGGATCACCGCGCTGCCCCGGAAGAGGGAGGCCTGACATGTTCACCGGCATCGTCGAGGAGTTGGGCGAGGTCGTCCGGATCGCCGAGACCGGGGGTGACTCGGCGCTGGTCGCGATCCACGGCCCGCTGGTCACCTCGGACGCCCGGCACGGCGACTCGATCGCGGTCAACGGGGTCTGCCTCACCGTGGTCGACGTCGACGGCGGGGTCTTCACCGCCGACGTGATGGGGGAGACCCTGCGTCGTTCCGCGCTCGGCGGGCTGCGCCCCGGCGACCCGGTCAACCTGGAGCGGGCCGCCGCGCTGAACAGCCGGCTCGGCGGGCACCTCGTGCAGGGCCACGTCGACGGGGTCGGCGAGGTGCTCTCCCGGGAGCCGGCCGAGCAGTGGGAGACCCTGCGCTTCCGGCTCCCCGCCGGGCTGGCCCGGTACGTGGTGGAGAAGGGCTCGATCACCGTCGACGGGGTTTCGCTGACCGTGGCGGCGGTCGGCGACGACTGGTTCACCGTCGGGCTGATCCCGACCACCCTCAAGCTGACCACCCTCGGCGCCCGCGACGTCGGTGCCCCGGTCAACCTGGAGGTGGACGTCCTCGCCAAGTACGTCGAGCGGCTGCTCGGCGCCCGACTGGCCGACGCCGCGCCGGCCGCAGACCGGAACGACCGCTGATGGGCCCGCTCGGCTGGCTGCTCGACGCGCAGGTCCAGGTCGCCGGCTCCCCGGTGCTGGTCCGGGAGATCGTCGGCAACGTCTTCGGGCTGCTCTCCGCCCTGTTCGGGTTGCGGCGGCTGGTCTGGGCCTGGCCGGTCGGCATGATCGGCAACGGGTTGCTGTTCACCGTCTTCCTCGGCGGGGTCTTCGTCACCCCGCAGGCGCACGACCTCTACGGCCAGGCCGGCCGGCAGGTCTTCTTCTTCGCGGTCAGCGTCTATGGCTGGTGGCGCTGGTCGGGTAACCGCCGCGCGGGGGCCGGCGACCAACCCGCCGTCACACCACGGTGGGCCACCGGCCGGGAGCGGCTCGGGCTGCTGCTCGCCGCCGCCGTCGGCACCGCCGCCGGGTATCCGGTGCTCGCCGCGCTCGGCTCGTGGGGCCCGCTGCCGGACGCCTGGATCCTCACCGGCAGCCTGCTGGCGACCTACGGCATGGCTCGCGGCTGGGTGGAGTTCTGGCTGGTCTGGATCGCCGTGGACGCGGTCGGCGTGCCGCTGCTGCTGCGCGGCGGCTTCTACCCGTCGGCGGCCATGTACCTGGTCTACGGCGTCCTCTGCGCCGGGGGCTTCGCCGCCTGGTGGCGCACCTCGCGGGCTACCGGGTCGACGTCCCGGCCGATCCCGTCCACCTACTCGGAGGTCGTGGCATGAGCGAGCGGATCGTCGGGCGCGGTGCGGTGGTGCCTCAGGGCGGCACGGAGCGAAGCGGAGTGCGGGCATGAGCGTGCGGAGCGAGCGGATCGTCAGCATCGAGGAGGCGGTGGCCGACATCGCCGCCGGCCGGCCCGTCGTCGTGGTCGACGACGAGAACCGGGAGAACGAGGGCGACCTGATCTTCGCCGCCGAACTGGCGACGCCGGAACTCGTCGCGTTCATGGTCCGGCACACCTCCGGCTACATCTGCGTGCCGCTGACCGAGTCGGAGTGCGACCGGCTGGATCTGCCCCCGATGCACCACACCAACCAGGACCGGCGCGGCACCGCCTACACGGTGACCGTGGACGCCCGGGAGGGGGTCAGCACCGGCATCTCCGCCGCCGACCGGTCGCACACCATCCGGCTGCTCGCCGACCCCGGCACCGACCCGACCGACCTGTCCCGTCCCGGCCACGTGGTGCCGCTGCGGGCCCGGGAGGGTGGGGTGCTGCGCCGGCCCGGGCACACCGAGGCAGCCGTCGACCTGACCCGGCTGGCCGGGCTGCGCCCCGCCGGGGTGCTCTGCGAACTGGTCAACGACGACGGCACCATGATGCGGATGCCGGATCTGGAGAAGTTCTGCGCCGAGCACTCGCTCACCCTGGTCACCATCGCCGACCTGGTGACGTACCGGCGGCGGCACGAGAAGCAGGTGGAGCAGGTCGCCGAGGCGCGGATGCCCACCCCGTACGGGGTGTTCCGGGCGGTGGGCTACCGGGCCGAGCACGACCCGGCCGAGCACGTCGCGATGGTCTTCGGTGACCTCGGCGACGGGCAGGACGTGCTGGTCCGGGTGCACTCCGAGTGCCTCACCGGCGACGTCTTCGGCTCGTTGCGCTGCGACTGCGGGCCGCAGTTGCAGGCATCCCTGGCCCGGGTCGCCCGGGAGGGGCGGGGGGTGGTCCTCTACGTGCGTGGGCACGAGGGGCGCGGCATCGGCCTGCTGCACAAGCTCCAGGCGTACCAGCTCCAGGACCAGGGGCGGGACACCGTGGACGCGAACCTCGACCTGGGGCTGCCGGCCGACGCCCGGGACTACGGCACCGGCGCGCAGATCCTCTACGACCTGGGCGTACGGTCGATGCGGCTGCTCACCAACAACCCGGCCAAGCGGGCCGGGCTGGAGGGGTACGGGCTGACCGTCACCGGCCGCGAGGGGCTGCCGATCCGGCCGCACCCGGAGAACGTCCGCTACCTGCGGACCAAGCGGGACCGGATGGGCCACCTGTTGGGTGAGTTGGACGAGGTGACCGAGGCCCCGATGGGCCACCCGGTCCCCGGCGACGAGATCGGAGCGTAGCCATGGCGGGTTTCGGTGAACCCGGAGTGACCTCGGTGGACGCCACCGGGCTGACGGTCGGGGTGGTGGCCGCCCGCTGGCACGGCGAGCTGACCGACCACATGCTCGACCGGGCGGTGGCCGCCGCCCAGGCGTGCGGCGCGCGGGCCGTGACCGCCCGGGTGGCCGGCTCGGTGGAGCTGCCGGTGGTGGCCCAGGCGCTGGCCCGGCGCTGCGACGTGGTGGTCGCCCTCGGCGTGGTGGTACGCGGTGCGACCGCCCACTTCGACTACGTCTGCCGCTCGGTGACCGACGGCCTGACCCGGGTGGCGCTCGACGAGGGCAAGCCGGTGGCGCACGGGGTGCTCACCGTGGAGACCATCGAGCAGGCCCGGGACCGGGCCGGCCTGCCCGGTTCGGCGGAGGACAAGGGTTGGGCGGCGACGGTGGCGGCGCTGGACGCCGCGCTGGCGATCCGGGCGGTGGCCAACGCCAACGGCCACCGGGTCGGCTTCGCCGGCTGACCGCTCCGCCGCCGGCCCGGCCACCGGCCATGATCGAATCCGTTCCGCCGAGGTGGCGGTGTCCGGCCAGCCCGGACACCGCCACCTCGGCGTACCGGAGTGGACCTCTCGGACCGGCCGGAGTGGACTGCCCTGGCTGGCCACCGCCGGACCGGGTCTCCCGTCCGTGGGCCGGATCGTCGAGGGCCACCCGTCGTCGGCGGCAGAGGTGGGACACCTGCTCAAGGCTTGTCTCGCAGACGGCCTGGTCCTCGACCTGCTGGACTGCTCCGGAGGCAGGTCCCGAGCGGATATCGGCTGTTCGGTGCGGCGGTGTTCGGCAGACTGGTGCGGTGGACAGCCGCGAGATCGCGCAGTTCGAGCGGGACGGGTACGTCGCCGTACGCGGCGCCGTCGATCCAGACCTCACCGCCGCCTGTAGGGAGGCCATCTGGGAAGCACTCGCCGTGCAGGGTGTGACCCGCGACCGGGCGACGTGGACCCGTCCCGTCGTCCGGGTCCCCTGCCCGGAGGGTGGTCCGTTCGAGGCCGCCGGCACCGCGCCCGCGTTGCAGTTCGCGTACGACGCCTTGATCGGCCCCGGCCGCTGGGTGCGGCGCCGAGGCGTTGGCGGCTCCGTGCCGGTGCGGTTCCCGTCCGAGGAATATCCGGGTGACGTCGGCTGGCACATCGAGGGCAGCTACGAGGTCAACGGCGAGTACTGGGCCAATGTCCGCTCCCGGGCGCGGGGCCTGCTCGCGTTGTTCCTGTTCGGGGACGTGGGCGAGAGTGACGCGCCGACCCGGATGGCGATCGGATCGCATCTGGCGATGCCGCGCATCCTGGCATCGGTTGGCGAGACCGGGATGAGCGGTGACGAGGCCATTTCTCTCGTGCGTCCATCGGTCATGTGCCGCACGGTCGTCCACGCCACCGGGCGCGCCGGTGACGTGTTTCTGTGCCACCCGTTCGTCGTGCACACCGCGACGTGGCCGCACCGCGGTACGACGCCTCGGATGATGGCCCAGCCCGCCATCCACGTCGAAGACGGCTTCGCGATCGACGGGTCCGATCCGTCTCCGGTGTCGCGGGCGATCGTCGCCGGCCTCGACACCTGTCGGTGAAGGCGGGTCAGAGCCGGCCGGCCTCGATGATTCGCTTGAGGAACTGCCGGGTCCGTGGCTGGGTCGGCTCGCCGAGCACCTGCCCGGGCGGCCCGGCCTCGACCACCCGCCCACCGTCGAGGAAGCAGACCTGGTCGGCCACCTCCCGGGCGAAGCCCATCTCATGGGTGGCCAGCACCATCGTCATCCCGTCGGTCTTCAGGTCCCGGATCATCGACAGCACCTCGCCGACCAGCTCCGGGTCGAGCGCCGAGGTGACCTCGTCCAGCAGCATCAGCCGGGGGGAGTTGGCCAGCGCCCGGACGATCGCCACCCGCTGCTGCTGGCCGCCGGAGAGCCGGTCCGGGTAGGCGTCCGCCTTCCCGCCCAACCCGACCCGGTCCAGCAGCTCCCGGGCCTGCGCCTCGGCCTCCGCCCGGGCCCGCCGGTGCACCCGGCGCGGGGCCAGGGTGACGTTCTCCAACACGCTCAAATGCGGGAACAGGTTGTACGACTGGAAGACCATGCCGATCCGCCGGCGCACCCGGTCCGGGTCGACCCGGGGGTCGGAGATCTCCTCGCCGTCCAGCTCGATCACCCCGTCGTCCAGCTCCTCCAACAGGTTGACGCAGCGCAGCAGCGTCGACTTGCCCGACCCGGACGCCCCGATCAGGGCCACCACCTGGTGTTCCTCGACGGTCAGGTCGAGGCCGTCGAGCACCACGTGGTCGCCGAACTCCTTGCGCAGCCCGTGGCAGGTCAACACGGCCATGTCAGCCTCCGGACTGGCGTCGGGCCGAGCGCAGCGTCACCCAGTCGGTGACCGCGATCAGCGGGATGGCGAGCAGCACGAACAGCACCCCGGCCAGGATGTACGGGGTGTAGTTGAAGGTCTCGGCGGTGGCGATCTGTGCCGCCCGGACCGCGTCGATCGGCCCGGCCAGGGAGACCAGGCCGACGTCCTTCTGCAACGCCACCACGTCGTTGAGCAGCGGTGGGGCGACCCGCCGGACGGCCTGCGGCAGCACCACGTGCCGCATGGTCTGCCGGTAGGTCAGCCCCAGCGAGCGGGCCGCCGCGAGCTGGCTCGGGTGGATCGACTCGATGCCGGCCCGGAACACCTCCGCCAGGTAGCCGCCGTAGGTGAGCACCAGCGCCAGCCCACCGAGCACCAGCACCGGGGGCATGCCCTGCAACCGCAGGCCGGGCACGCCGAGGGTGAGCAGGTACAGCACGATGATCAGCGGCAGGCCACGGAAGGTGTACGTGTACCCGGCGGCCAGCGCGCGGACCGGGAAGAAGACCGGGCCGCGCAGGGTCCGCAGCAGTGCGATCAGCAGCCCGAGCAGCAGCGCCCCGGCCGCGCAGCAGACCAGCAGCCGGACGTTGAGCCACAGCCCGGTCAGCACGTCGGGCAGGGCGTCCCGGGCGATCGCCGGGTCGAGGAACGACTCGCGGACCCGGTCCCAGCCGGGCGCGCCGGTGACCGCGACCACCAGCAGCGTGCCGAGCACCGCCGTGGAGGCGGCGGCGACCAGCACGCTGCGGGTGGTCTGCCGGCGGCGGTACGCGGCCCGGCGCTGCTGGGCCGCCGAGGGGGTGTGTTCCAGGAGGCTCACTGGAGTTCTGTCGCCCCTGCCACCTGGGCCAGCCACTTCTGCTCCAGCGTCTTGAGCGTGCCGGCCTCGGCGAGCTGGCCGACCGCGCCGCCGACGCAGGAGGTGAGCGGGGAGTCCTTGTCCAGCAGCAGCCCGAACGCCTCCGGCGCGCCGACCTGCGGTAGCTGGCCGACGATGGTGGCGTCGGTGAGCTCCGCCCCGGTGATGTAGAACGCGGTCGGCAGGTCGACCACCAGGCCGTCGAGCTGACCGTTCTGCAGCGCCTTCTTGGCGTCGTCGTTGCTGTTGTAGACCTGCGGCTTCGCCGTCGGCTTGATCACGTCGGTGATCGCCTGGTAGCTGGTCGTGCCGACCTGGGCGCCGAGCTTGGCGTCGCGCAGGTCGGCCAGCGACTTCCGGCCGGCGATCTTCGAGGACTTCAGCGCGATCACGGTCTGCCGCACCAGGTAGTACGGCGCGGAGAAGTCGACCGCCCGCTTGCGCTCCTCGGTGATGGAGAACTGGTTGATGTCGAAGTCGAAGGACTTCGGGCCGGGGGCGATGGCGGTGTCGAACTTCACCCGGGTCCAGACGACGTCCGCGCGGGCGTACCCGAGCTTCTCCGCCACCGCGTACGCCACGGCGGCCTCGAATCCCTCGCCGCTCTCCGGCTTGTTCTCCCGGAACCACGGCTCGTACGCCGGCTCGTCGGTGGCGACGGTGAGCTTGCCCGCCGTCCGGGTGCGCAGGCCCTCCTTGGTGCAGGAGGCCGCGGTGGCGCTGGGGGCGGGGGCGGGGTCTTCGTCCTGCGGCGCGCAGCCGGCCGTCCCGACCAGGACGGCGGTGGCGGCGGTGAGCGCGAGGGTACGTGAGCTGCTGACCATGGCGGCAAGCGTAGGGCCGGGCCAGGGCCGTCCCGAAGGGTGTCCCACCAGGTAGATGGGAGATCGATGCCTGATCGTGGCCGGCCCGTTGCCGACGGCCGGCCCCGGACCGGCGCGGAAGCGGACCGGGCCGGACCCGGAGCGCACGGCGTCGGCGGGTGACTGGAAGAATCCGATCCCGTGAAGACGTTCGAGGAGTTGTTCGCCGAGCTGCAGGCCAAGGCCGCCGCCGGCACCCCGGGCTCGGGCACGGTCGCCGCCCTGGAGAAGGGGGTGCACTTCGTCGGCAAGAAGGTCGTCGAGGAGGCGGCCGAGTCCTGGATGGCCGCCGAGCACGAGGGCCCGGAACGGACCGCCGAGGAGATCTCCCAGCTTCTCTACCAGGTCCAGGTGCTGATGCTCGCCAGCGGTCTGGAGCTGAAGGACGTCTACCGACATCTGTGAGTGCGCCCCGCCGTTGATCAGATCCGATCGAAGGAGCACTCCGTCATGCTGCGTGTCGCCGTACCCAACAAGGGCGCGCTGGCCGAGAAGGCCGCCCAGATGCTGCGCGAGGCGGGCTACCGCCAGCGCACCGACCCCAAGGATCTCGTCTGCCGGGACGAGTCCAACGACATCGAGTTCTTCTACCTGCGCCCGAAGGACATCGCCACCTACGTCGGCTCCGGCGATCTCGACGTGGGGATCACCGGCCGGGACCTGCTGATCGACTCCGGCGCGCCGGCCGAGGAGGTGGTGGACCTCGCCTTCGGCCGGGCCACCTTCCGGTTCGCCGCCCGCCCCGAGGACGTCGACGACGTACGGGAGCTGGGTGGGCACCGGATCGCCACCGCGTACCCGGGGCTGGTCGAGCGGTACCTCGCCGACCTCGGCGTCAAGGCCGACGTGATCCGGCTCGACGGCGCGGTGGAGAACGCCATCCGCCTCGGCGTCGCCGACGTCGTCGCCGACGTGGTGG
The DNA here is from genome assembly GCF_044755745.1 of Micromonospora sp. NPDC092111. Lineage (NCBI taxonomy): Bacteria > Bacillati > Actinomycetota > Actinomycetes > Micromonosporales > Micromonosporaceae > Micromonospora > Micromonospora sp. NPDC092111. The sequence goes on along the minus strand of NZ_JBIVRQ010000007.1, from coordinate 28,452 downwards.
AGACCGGCGCCACACTGCGCCAGGCCGGGCTGGTGGTCTTCGGCGACCCGCTGCTGCGCTCCGCCGCGGTGCTGGTACGCCGGGCCGGCGCGCCGGTGCACCCCCAGTCCGAGCAGCTTCTGCGTAGGCTGCACGGGGTGCTGGTGGCCCGCCGCTACGTGATGCTCGCCTACGACGTGCCGGCCGGCCTGCTCGACCGGGCCAGCTCGCTCACCCCGGGCATCGAGTCGCCGACCGTCTCCCCGCTGCACCGGGAGGGCTGGGTCGCCGTCCAGGCGATGGTGCTCCGCGACGACGTCCACCGGATCATGGACGAGCTGTACGAGCTGGGCGCGCGGGCCATCCTGGTCACCAACATCCACGCCTGCCGGCTGTGAGGCCGCTGCCGCCGACGGCCGCGCTGGCCCTGGTGGTCCTGGGCGGGGTGGCCTCGGCGGCGCAGGGCGCGGCGAACGCCGAGTTCGGTGCTCGGGCCGGCAACCCGGTACTCGGCGCGGTGGTCAACAACGCCGGCGGCACCCTGCTGGTGCTGCTCGGGCTGCTGGCCCTGCCGTCCATGCGGGCCGGCCTGGCCGCGCTGCGCCGGGCCCGGCCGCCCTGGTGGTGCTGGCTCGGCGGGCTGGGCGGGGCGGCCATCATCGTGATCGGCACCTACGCGGTGCCGGTGCTCGGGGTGGCGGTCTTCACCATCGCCCAGGTCGCCGGGGGCAGCCTCGGTGGCCTGGCGGTCGACCGGGCCGGGCTGGCCCCGGTCGGTCGGCTGGCGCTCTCCGTACCCCGGGTGGCGGCCGCCCTGCTCGGCACGGCGGCGGTGGGTCTGGCCCAGCTCGGCCGGCCCCTCGGTGACCTGGCCGTCGGCGTGGTGCTGCTCGCCGTGGTCGGCGGGCTGGCGGTCGCCGTCCAGGCGGCCCTCAACGGCCGGCTCGCCGCCGCCGGCACCGCGGCCGGGAGCGTCGCGGTCAACTTCGCGGTCAGCACCCCCGCCGTGCTCGCCGTGGCGGTGCTCGCCGGGGCGTTCGGCGCGCTGCCGCGCGGCTGGCCGGACGCCTGGTACCTGTGGACCGGTGGGCTGCTCGGCGTCGGCATCGTGACTGCTCTGCTGGTCGGCGTCCGCGCGCTGGGGGTGCTGCGTACCGGGCTGGCCATGGTCGCCGGGCAGCTCGGCGGGGGAGTGCTGCTGGACCTGCTGCTGCCGGGCGGGCCGGGACTGCGCTGGCCGGTGCTGGGCGGGGCACTGCTCACCCTGGTCGCGGCGGCGGTCGCCGGCCGGGACCGCGGCCCGGCCGGGCCCGCCCCGTCGCCCGCTTCGTCGCCCGCCCCGTCGCCCGCCCGGCCGGCGGTGCCCGCGCCGGACGTGCCGGCCGGGCGGTGATCCACTCCGTTCCGCCCGAATGGGGGTGTCGTCACCGCGCCGATGCCGCCATTTGGACGAAACGCCGCCCCCACGCCCCGCCCCCACGCCCCGCCCCCCGCGCGGCGGCCCCGCCGGGTCGGGGCAGGCCGGGGGCGGGATGGCAGACTGGACGGGTGAGCGACACCGAGCTGATCCGCCTGAAGCCGCGCCGTGTCCGGGTCGTCTGCTGGGCGTCGGCGATCGCCCTGCTGGTGGTCTTCAGCGTGGTGGCCACCTCGTTGACCGGGGCGACCGGCGAGGGCTACGGCACCTTCCAGCGCGGCGACCAGTTCGCCATGGTGGGTCTCGGGGTGCTCGGCGCGCTCGGCCTGCTGCTGTTCACCCGGCCCCGGGTCGAGGCGGACGCCCGGGGGGTCCGGGTACGCAACGTGATCGGCTCCTACGAGCTGCCCTGGGAGGTCGTCCGGGGGGTGCGCTTCGACCGGGGCGCCCCGTGGGCCAGCCTGGAGCTGCACGACGACGACCTGCTGCCGATGGTGGCCCTCCAGGCGGCCGACAAGGAGATCGCGGTCGACGGGGTCCGCGCGCTGCGCCGGCTGCACCAGACCCATCTGGCCGGCCTCGGCGGCGCCCCGACCCCCGGCTGAGCGGTCCCGACCCCCACTGACCTGCGGGCCCGGTTTGGGAGTGGCTGGGGCGAGGGTGTAGTGTTGCCGAGTCGACCAGACTGCCCGCGCCTTCGGCGAGGGGTGGTCCTGAAGCGGAGCGCCTGCTCCCACCTGAGTCGCCCCCGTAGGCGGCCGGGTCCGGTCACCGGTTCCGGGCATGTCCCGGTCCCGGATGCGCGATCATGTGATCGTGCCGACCGGTCGAGTGGGCCCTGGCATGTGCCGGGGCTTTCTGCTTTCCGAGTCGCCCCCACCCGGGGGCCCACGGGGTCGGCCACGCAGCAGACCCGACTCGAGGAGGCCCCATCAGCGTCGAACCACGCGTGAACGAGCAGATCCGGGCACGTGAGGTCCGACTGGTCGGCCCTGAGGGTGAGCAGGTGGGCATCGTCCCGCTGGAGCGCGCCCTGCAGCTGGCCGCGGACGTCGACCTGGACCTGGTCGAGGTTGCGCCGATGGCGCGCCCGCCGGTGTGCAAGCTCATGGACTTCGGCAAGTTCAAGTACGAGAGCGCACTGAAGGCGCGCGAAGCGCGGCGTAACCAGCAGCAGACCGTCATCAAGGAGATGAAGCTCCGCCCGAAGATCGACCCGCACGACTACGAGACCAAGAAGGGTCACGTGGTGCGGTTCCTCAAGGCGGGCGACAAGGTCAAGGTGACGATCATGTTCCGCGGTCGCGAGCAGAGCCGCCCGGAGCTGGGTTACCGGCTCCTGCGCCGACTCGAATCCGAGATCACGGACCTGGGATACGTCGAGGCCGCTCCCAAGCAGGACGGCCGAAACATGATCATGGTTCTCGCTCCGCACCGGGCCGTCAAGGCCTCCGCGGTCGCCGCGACGGCGTCCCGTGGTGGGCCCCGGGACCGGGCCGTGGAGGAGTCCGCCGCTCCGGCAGCCGGTGAGACCGCGGCGACCGGCGAGACCGCAGCAGCCGGCGGGGCCGGCGCAGTCGCCGACCAGACCGGCGAGTAACAGGGGAGAAGACGTTCCAATGCCGAAGATGAAGAGCCACACGGGTATGGGCAAGCGGGTCAAGGTGACCGGCAAGGGCAAGATCGTTGCCCAGCAGGCCGGCCTTCGCCACAACCTGGAGAAGAAGCCCTCCACCCAGACCCGGCGGCTGACCGGCACGGTCGAGCTGGCCAAGGCCGACGTCAAGCGCATCAAGAAGCTGCTCGGCCGCTGACGCGCGCCACCTGAACCGAAGAAGGAGTTGAGATGGCACGCGTCAAGCGGGCTGTGAACGCCCAGAAGAAGCGTCGTACCCTGCTGGAGACCGCGAGTGGTTACCGTGGTCAGCGCTCCCGGCTGTACCGCAAGGCCAAGGAGCAGGTGCTGCACTCGATGCAGTACGCCTACCGGGACCGCCGCGACCGCAAGGGCGACTTCCGGCAGCTCTGGATCCAGCGCATCAACGCTGGCGCCCGGGCCAACGGCATGACCTACAACCGGCTCATCCAGGGCCTGCGCCTGGCCGGCATCGAGGTCGACCGCAAGATCCTGGCCGACCTGGCCGTCAACGACGCCCCGGCGTTCGCCGCGATCGTCGAGCTGGCCCGGGCCGCAGTGGCGGCCGAGGGCACCGGTGGCGCCGCGGCCCAGGCCGCCTGACCCACCCGTAGCAGCAGATCGAGGCGTCTCCCATGCAGTCACCATCGCGCGGGAGGCGCCTCGACGCCGTCTCCGGCCCGTACACCCCGCGTACCCCTCGGGTCGCCGCCGCCCGCCGGCTCCAGCGCCGCCGGGACCGCGACGCCGCCGGCCGGTTCCTGGCCGAGGGGCCGCAGGCGGTCCGCGAGGCCCTGGCCCGCCCCGGGACGGTCGCCGAACTGTTCGGCACCCCGGCCGCCCTCGACCGGTACGCCGACCTCGCCGGGCAGGCCGCCCGGGCGGACGTACCCGTCTCTGAGGTCACCGACGAGGCGCTGGCGACGCTCGCCGAGACCGTCGCCCCGCAGGGCCTGGTCGCCGTCTGCCGGCACCTCGACGTACCCCTGGACGTGGCCCTGGCGCGCGGGCCGCGCCTGGTCGCGGTGCTCGCCGGAATCCGTGACCCGGGCAACGCCGGCACGGTGCTGCGTACCGCCGACGCGGCCGGGGCGGGCGCGGTGGTCTTCGCCGGCGACGCGGTGGACCCGTACAACGGCAAGTGTGTGCGGTCCTCCGCCGGCAGTCTCTTCCACGTCGACGTGGTCCGCGCCCCCGACCCGCTGGCGGTGGTCGACGCGCTGCGGGCCGCCGGGCTCCGTGTCCTCGCCACCACCGGGTACGGCGACAGCGACCTCGACGACCTCGCCGACGCCGGCCGGCTCGCCACCCCCACCGGATGGCTGTTCGGCTCGGAGGCGCACGGCCTGCCCGAGGAGCTGACCGCCGCCGCCGACGCCCGGGTCCGGGTGCCGCTGCACGGGCGCGCCGAGAGCCTCAACCTGGCGGCGGCTGCCGCGGTCTGCCTGTACGCTTCAGCGAGGGCGCTGCGCTGACCCGTCAGCCGGTCACCCACCCGGCCCGGATGCCGGCCACCCGCCGTCTCGGTCGACCCGGTCGGCCGCCCGCTCCAGGCCCGCCGACCTCGTCGGCGGCCACCCAGCACAGGAGAGTCGTCCGATGGTGAACGCGGCACAGCGTTCGTTTAGCCAGCCCGCCGGTGTCGGCGGGCGGCGGGCCTGACCCTTCCCCTGCGCGTAACTCCCACCGGCGGGCTGCGGCGAAGCCGCGCGTCCGTAGACTCGCCTAGCCGCCCGGGAGGGCCGGCGCCGCCGTGAGGGAGTGCCCGTACGCCATGAGCTACCGCAACGATCCGTACGACCCGAAGCAGGTCGCCCTGCTCGACCCGGCCGCCCTGGCCGAGGCCGTGGCCGCCGCCGAGAAGGCGTTCGCCGGGGCCGCCGACCCCGACGCGTTGACCGCCCTGCGCCCCGCGCACCTCGGCGACCGGTCCCCGGTCTCGCTGGCCCGCCGGGAGATCGGCGCGCTGCCGCCGGCCGCGAAGTCCGACGCCGGCAAGCGGGTCAACGAGGCCCGCCGGGCGGTCGAGTCCGCCTACGCCGCCCGCGCCGAGGTCCTCGAACGCGAGCAGGCCGCCCGGGTGCTGGTCGAGGAGCGGGTCGACGTGACCCTGCCGTACGACCGGCGGCCCCGGGGCGCCCGGCATCCGCTGTCCACCCTGATGGAGCAGATCAGCGACCTGTTCGTCGGGATGGGCTACGAGGTGGCCGAGGGTCCCGAGGTCGAGCTGGAGTGGACCAACTTCGACGCGCTGAACATCCCCGCCGACCACCCGGCGCGCGGCCTGATGGACACCTTCCACATCGCCCCGCCGCCGGGCGCGGAGAGCTCCGGCCTGGTGCTGCGTACCCACACCTCGCCGGTGCAGGCGCGCACCATGCTCACCCGCCGGCCCCCCATCTACGTGGTGGTGCCCGGCCGGGTCTACCGCACCGACGAGCTGGACGCCACCCACGCGCCGGTCTTCCACCAGGTCGAGGGCCTGGTGGTGGACAGGGGCATCACGATGGCGCACCTGCGCGGCACCCTGGACCACTTCGCCCGGGCCATGTTCGGCGAGGGCGCGAAGACCCGCTGGCGTCCGCACTACTTCCCGTTCACCGAGCCGTCGGCCGAGTTCGACGTCTGGTTCCCCGAGCACCGGGACGGCCCGCGCTGGGTCGAGTGGGGTGGCTGCGGCATGGTCAACCCGCGGGTGCTGCGCGCCTGCGGCATCGACCCGGAGGTCTACTCCGGGTTCGCGTTCGGCATGGGCATCGACCGGACGGTGATGTTCCGGCACGGGGTCAGCGACATGCGGGACCTGGCCGAGGGCGACGTGCGGTTCACCCGCGCGTTCGGGGCCGGGGCGTAGGGCGATGCGGGTACGAGTCACGGAGACGGTGGTCTGAGTCATGCGAGTTTCTGTCAGTTGGCTGCGGGAGTACGTCGACCTCCCCGTCGACCTGCCCACCGAGGACCTGGAGCAGGCCCTGGTCGACCTCGGCATCGAGGTCGAGTCCGTGGTGGACCTGCGGGAGACCGTCACCGGTCCGCTGGTCGTCGGCGAGGTCCGCGAGATCGAGGAGCTGACCGGCTTCAAGAAGCCGATCCGGCACTGCCTGGTGGACGTCGGTGCCGCCAACGGCACCGGCGAGCCGCAGGAGATCGTCTGTGGGGCGCGTAACTTCGCCCCCGGCGACCGGGTCGTGGTGATCCTCCCCGGGGGGGTGCTGCCGGGTGACTTCGCCATCGGCGCGCGGAAGACCTACGGGCGCACCTCGGCCGGGATGATCTGCTCGGCGAAGGAGCTGGGCCTCGGCGACGACCACTCGGGCATCATCGTGCTGCCGCCCGACACCCCGGCCCGGCCCGGCGACGACGCCCGGCCCGTGGTGGGGCTCGACGACGTCGTGGTCGAGCTGGAGATCACCCCGGACCGGGGGTACGCCCTCAGCATCCGGGGCATCGCCCGTGAGCTGGCGCACGCCCTCGGCCTGTCCTTCCGCGACCCCGGCCTGCTGCCCGCCCCGGCCGGGACGGCCGAGCCGGCGTACCCGGTCGAGGTGCGCGACCCGGTCGGCTGTGACCGGTTCACCGCCCGGATGGTCCGTGGCGTCGACCCGACCGCACCGACGCCCGGCTGGATGCAGCAGCGGCTGACCGTCGCCGGCATCCGCAGCATCTCGCTGCCGGTCGACATCACCAACTACGTGATGCTCGAACTGGGCCAGCCGATGCACGCCTTCGACGCCGACCGGATCACCGGCCCGCTGGTGGTACGCCGCGCCGAGCCGGGGGAGAAGGTGACCACCCTGGACGGTGTCACCCGGGCGCTCACCCCGGAGGACATGGTGATCTGCGACGCCGGGCTGCCCAACACCCTCGCGGGCGAGGGTGCCGGGGTCCCGATCTCGCTGGCCGCGGTGATGGGTGGTGAGACCAGCGAGGTGGTCGGCGGCACCACGAACGTGCTCTTCGAGGCCGCCCACTGGGACCCGGTGATGGTCGGGCGGACCGCCCGCCGGCACAAGCTGTTCAGCGAGGCGGCCAAGCGGTGGGAGCGGGGCGTCGACCCGGCGCTGCCGCTGGTCGCGCTGGAGCGCGCCGTCGCGCTGCTCACCGCGCACGGTGGTGGCACCGCCGGCGCGGAGATCCTCGACCTCGACCACGTCCGGCCGATGCGTCCGGTCATCCTCCCCGCCGACCTGCCGTCCCGGCGGGTCGGCGTGACCTACCCGCCGCAGCGGGTGGTCGACCTGCTGGAGCAGGTGGGTTGCACCGTGGTCCGGGGCGTGGACCGGCTGGCCGAGGAGCCGGGTGAGGTCGGTGTGGCCGCCGGCACCGGCGACGTGCTCACCGTGACCCCGCCGACCTGGCGGCCCGACCTCACCGACCCGGCCGACCTGGTCGAGGAGGTGGTCCGCCTCGACGGGTACGACCGGGTGCCGTCGGTGCTGCCGACCGCGCCGCCCGGCCGGGGCCTGACCTGGCAGCAGCGGCGCCGCCGGGCGGTGGCCCGGTCGCTCGCCGAGCGCGGGTACGTCGAGGTGCTGGCCCTGCCGTTCGTCGCCCCGGAGCTGGCCGACCAGCTCGGTCTGCCCGCCGACGACCCGCGCCGCCCGGCGGTGCGGCTGGCCAACCCGTTGTCCGAGGAGGAGCCGCTGCTGCGCACCACGCTGCTCGGCCCGCTGCTCGGCATCCTCAAGCGCAACCTGGGCCGGGGCCACCGTGACCTGGCGCTGTACGAGATCGGCACGGTGTTCCACCCGCGTCCCGACGCGGGCGTCCCGCCGGCCATGGGCGTGGACCGGCGGCCCACCGACGCCGAGTTCGCCGCCGCCGACGCGGTGGTGCCGGCCCAGCCCCGGCACGTCGCGGTGGTGCTCACCGGCGACGTCGACCCGGCCGGCTGGTGGGGCGCGGGCCGCGCCGCCGGCTGGGCGGACGCGGTCGAGGCCGGCCGGGCGGTGCTCGCCGCCGCCGACCTGCCCGCCGAGCGGATCGAGGTACGGGCCGCCGAGTACGCCCCCTGGCACCCCGGCCGCTGCGCCGAACTGCGGGTCGACGGCACCGTGGTCGGCCACGCCGGCGAGCTGCATCCGGCGGTGGTGGCGGCGCTGGAGCTGCCCCGGCGGACCAGCGCGATGGAGTTGGACCTGGACGCCCTGCCGGCCGCGCCGGTGGTGCCCGCGCCGACCGTCTCCGGCTTCCCGCCGGCGTTGATCGACGTGGCCCTGGTGGTGGACGAGTCGGTGCCTGCCGCCGAGGTGCGCGCCGCCCTCGTCGAGGGGGCCGGTGAGCTGCTGGAGCACGTCCGGCTCTTCGACGTGTACGCCTCCGAGCAGCTCGGCGCGGGTCGCCGGTCGCTGGCGTACAAGCTCACCTTCCGGGCCCCGGACCGGACGCTGACCGTGGAGGAGGCGGTGGCCGCCCGGGACGCCGCTGTCGCGGTGGCTGAGCAGCGGTTCGGGGCGACCCTGCGCGGCGCCTGACCGGCCCGTCCGACGGCCCCGACCCGGTCACCGGGTCGGGGCCGTCGTCGTATCCACCGGCGGAGGCGGGAGGACCGGGGCGTCGGCCACCTCGGGGTGCCAGCCACGTCGCCGCACGGTTCTGGAGCCGGTCGTGATCCACATCACCTCCTCATTTCCATGCAATAAGGCGTATGAACTTGCAGGTGCCGCCGCCGCTGGTTAGCCTTCTCTGCATAGTCATGCGGAGGTGAGAATGGGTATCCGAGTCGCGGTCGCGGGGGCGAGCGGCTACGCCGGGGGCGAGCTGCTGCGCCTCGTCGCCGGCCACCCCGAGTTCGACCTGGTCACCGCCACCGCACACCGCCGGGCCGGCGCGCCGGTCAGCGCCGTACACCCGCAGCTCGTCGGGTCGGACCTGGTGTTCTCGGCGACCGACCCGACGGCCCTGGCCGACGCGGACCTGGTCTTCCTGGCCCTGCCGCACGGCGAGTCGGCGGCCCTGGCCGCAGCCCTGCCGGAGCCGGTCAAGGTGGTCGACCTCGGCGCGGACCACCGGCTCCACGACGCCGACGCCTGGTCCCGCTACTACGGCGGCCCGCACGCCGGCACCTGGACCTACGGCCTGCCGGAGCTGCCCGGCCAGCGGGCGGCGATCGCCGCCGCCACCCGGGTCGCCAACACCGGCTGCTACGCCGCCGCGATCACCCTGGCCCTGGCCCCGCTGGTCGCCGCCGGCGCGGTGTCACCGGCCGACGTGGTGGTGGTCGCCGCCTCCGGCACCTCCGGCGCCGGCCGGGCCGCCAAGGCCCACCTGCTCGGCAGCGAGGTGATGGGTGACCTGTCGCCCTACAAGGTCGGCGCCCACCAGCACGTCCCCGAGATCAGGCAGGCCACCGGCGCGACCGGCCTCTCGCTGACCCCGGTGCTCGCGCCCATGCCGCGCGGCATCCTCGCCACCGTCACCGCCGTGCCCACCGGCACCGTCGACCCGCGTGCGGTCCTCGCGGCGGCCTACGCGGACTCGCCGTTCGTGCACCTGCTGTCCGAGGGCACCTGGCCGCACACGGCCGCCACCGTCGGCGCGAACTCCTGTCACCTGCAGGCGACCGTGGACGTCGACTCCGGGCGGGTGATCGTGGTCAGCGCCCTGGACAACCTCGGCAAGGGCGCCGCCGGGCAGGCCGTGCAGAACGCCAACCTGATGTGCGGGCTGCCCGAGACCGCCGGCCTGTCGGTCTTCGGAGTCGCGCCATGAGCGTCACCACCCCCCGGGGCTTCCGCGCGGCCGGCGTCGCCGCCGGCCTCAAGAGCGGCGGCGTCGCCGACCTCGCCCTCGTCGTCAACGACGGCCCGGACGCCGGGGTCGCCGGCGTCTTCACCGCCAACCGGGTCAAGGCCGCGCCGGTGCGCTGGACCCAGCAGGTCGTCCGGGGCGGCGTGGTCCGCGCCGTGGTGCTCAACTCCGGCGGCGCGAACGCCTGCACCGGCCCGGCCGGCTTCCAGGACACCCACGCCACCGCCGAGCACACCGCCGCCGCACTCACCTCGGCCAGCCCCCGGCTGCGGCTCGGTGCCGGCGAGGTCGCCGTCTGCTCCACCGGCCTGATCGGTGAGCGGCTGCCGATGGACAAGCTGCTCCCCGGCGTGCGTGCCGCGATCCGGGGGCTCGCCCGCGACGGCGGCCCGGCCGCCGCCGAGGCGATCATGACGACGGACACCCGGCCGAAGACCACCGTCGTCAGGGGCAGCGGCTGGACCGTCGGCGGGATGGCCAAGGGCGCGGGAATGCTCGCCCCGGGCCTGGCCACCATGCTCTGCGTGCTCACCACCGACGCGGTGGCCGGGCCGGAACTGCTCGACGCCGCGCTGCGTGCCGGTACCCGGGTCACCTTCGACCGGGTCGACTCCGACGGCTGCATGTCCACCAACGACACGGTGCTGCTGCTGGCCAGCGGGGCGTCCGGCGTCGAGCCCACCGAGGCCGAGCTGACCGCCGCGGTCACCGCCGCCTGCCACGACCTGGCCCAGCAGCTCGTCGCCGACGCCGAGGGCGCCACCAAGCAGATCGCCGTCGACGTGGTCGGCGCGGCCAGCGAGGACGACGCGGTCGAGGTGGGCCGCTCGGTGGCCCGCAACAACCTGGTCAAGACCGCGCTGTTCGGCAACGACCCGAACTGGGGTCGGATCCTCGCCGCCGTCGGCACCACCGCCGCCGCGTTCGAGCCGGACCGGGTGGACGTCGCGGTCAACGGGATCTGGGTGTGCCGTTGCGGCGCCGCCGCCGAGGACCGCGCCAAGGTGGATCTCACCGGCCGGGACGTCACCATCCGGATCGACCTGCACGCGGGCGACGCCGCCGCGACGATCTGGACCAACGACCTGTCGCACGCGTACGTGCACGAGAACTCGGCGTACTCGTCGTGAGCGCGGGCAACCCGGCGCAGCCCGGTCCCGCGGTCGGGCCCGGAAGGCCGGTGCGGTCGTGAGCCTCTCCGCCGACCTCGTCCGGGCCCAGGTCAAGGCCGAGACGCTGATCGAGGCGCTGCCCTGGCTGGCCCGCTTCTCCGGGGCCACCGTGGTGGTCAAGTACGGCGGCAACGCGATGGTCGACCCCGCGCTCCAGCGCGCCTTCGCCGCCGACATGGTGTTCCTGCGCTACGCCGGCCTCAAGCCGGTCGTGGTGCACGGCGGTGGGCCGCAGATCTCCGCGATGCTGGGTCGGCTCGGCATCGCCAGCGAGTTCCGGGGTGGCCTGCGGGTCACCACCCCGGAGGCGATGGACGTCGTCCGGATGGTGCTGGTCGGCCAGGTCGGCCGGGAACTGGTCGGGCTGGTCAACGCGTACGGCCCGTTCGCCGTCGGCCTCTCCGGCGAGGACGGCGGCCTGTTCACCGCGGTACGGCGGCCCGCGTACGTCGACGGCGAGGCGGTCGACGTCGGACAGGTCGGCGACGTGGAGTCGGTGGACGTCTCCGCGGTGGCCGACCTGATCGCGGCCGGCCGGATCCCGGTGATCTCCACCGTCGCGCCGGACGCCGACGGGGTGCTGCACAACCTCAACGCCGACACCGCCGCCGCCGCGCTCGCGATCGCCCTGGACGCCCGCAAGCTGGTCGTCCTCACCGACGTCGCCGGCCTGTACGCCGACTGGCCGGACACCACCAGCCTGGTCAGCGAGATCGACAGCGACGCGCTGGCGAAGCTGCTGCCGTCCCTGGAGGCGGGCATGGTGCCGAAGATGGAGGCCTGCCTGCGGGCGGTGCGCGGGGGAGTGCCCGCCGCGCACGTCGTCGACGGTCGGGTGGCCCACTCCACGCTGCTGGAGGTCTTCACCTCCGAAGGGTTCGGCACGATGGTCGCCGACGTCCCGCCGAACGAGGAAGGCACGGTCTCGCCATGAGCACGCTGGTGGAACGCTGGGGCCAGTCCATGATGGACAACTACGGCACCCCGCCGTTGGCGCTGGTCTCCGGCTCCGGCGCGGTCGTCGTCGACGAGGCCGGCCGGGAGTACGTCGACCTGCTCGGCGGCATCGCGGTCAACGCCCTCGGGCACGCCCACCCGGCCGTGGTGGCCGCCGTGTCCCGGCAGGTCGCCACCCTCGGCCACGTCTCCAACCTCTTCGTCGCCGAACCGCCGGTGGCCCTGGCCGAGCTGCTGCTGGCCCTCGCCGGCCGGCCTGGCCGGGTCTTCCTCGCCAACTCCGGCGCGGAGGCCAACGAGGCGGCCTTCAAGCTCTCCCGGCTCACCGGCCGGTCGCACGTGGTGGCCGCCCGGGGCGGCTTCCACGGCCGGACGATGGGCGCCCTCGCCCTCACCGGCCAGCCGGCGAAGGCCGACCCGTTCCGCCCGCTGCCCGGCAACGTCACCCACGTGCCCTACGGGGACGTGACCGCGCTGGAGGCGGCCGTCACCGACGCCACCGCGATGGTGATCCTGGAGCCGGTGCAGGGCGAGAACGGGGTGGTCGTACCGCCCGCCGGCTACCTGGTGGCGGCCCGGCGGATCACCGCCCGGCACGGCGCGCTGCTGGTCCTCGACGAGGTGCAGACCGGCGTCGGCCGCACCGGCCACTGGTTCGCCCACCAGGCCGAAGGCGTCGAGCCGGACATCGTCACCCTCGCCAAGGGCCTCGGCGGCGGCCTGCCCATCGGCGCCTGCCTGGCCTTCGGCCGGGCCGCCGGGCTGCTCGCCCCCGGCTCGCACGGCACCACCTTCGGCGGCAACCCGGTGAGCTGCGCCGCCGCCCTCGCGGTGATCTCCACCATCGCCAGCGAGGGGCTGCTCGACCACGTCAAGCGGACCGGCGAGAGGCTGCGCCGGGGCGTCGAGGCGCTCGGCCACCCGCTCGTCGCCGAGGTACGCGGCGCCGGGCTGCTGCTCGGCATCGTGCTCACCGAACCGGTCTCCGGCCCAGTCGCCGGCGCGCTGCGTACGGCGGGTTTCCTGGTCAACCCGGTGCAGCCGGGCGTGGTCCGGCTCGCCCCGCCGCTGATCCTCACCGCCGAGCAGGTCGACGCCTTCCTGGCCGTCCTCCCCGTCGCCCTCGACGCGGCGGCCACGTCGGATCCCGACGGGAAGCGGCTCCCCGAGGGGTCGCACTCCGCCAGGACCTCGACGCCGCCCACCACCTCGACCCCGACGGAGACGCGCGCATGATCCGGCACTTCCTGGCCGACGACGACCTCACCCCGGCCGAGCAGTCGACGGTGCTCGACCTGGCCGCCCGGATGAAGGCCGACCGGTTCGGGCACACGCCGCTGGCCGGGCCGCGTTCGGTGGCGGTGCTCTTCGACAAGCAGAGCCTGCGCACCCGGATCTCCTTCGACGCCGGCATCGCCGAACTCGGCGGCCACCCGCTGGTGGTGGACACCCAGGTCACCCACTTCGGCCGGGGCGAGACGCTCGCCGACGCCGGCCGGGTGCTCTCCCGGTACGTCGCCGCGATCGTGCTGCGCACCCACGGCGACGACCGGATCGCCGAGGTCGCCTCGCACGCCACCGTGCCGGTGGTCAACGCGCTCACCGACGGCTACCACCCGTGCCAGCTCCTCGCCGACCTGCTCACCGTCCGGGAACACTGCGGCGGCACCGCCGGCCGCACCCTGGCGTACGTCGGCGACGCGGCGAACAACCTCGCCCACTCGTACCTGCTGGCCGGGGCGACCGCCGGGATGCACGTCCGGGTGGCCGGTCCGGCCGGCTTCCAGCCCGACCGCGACGTACTGGCCCGGGCCGAGAAGATCGCCGTCAGCACCGGCGGGTCGGTGCGGGCGCTGGTCGACCCGGTCGAGGCGGTCCGGGGCGCCGACGTGGTGGCCACCGACACCTGGACCTCGATGGGCCAGGAGGACGACGGACTGGACCGGATCACCCCGTTCCTGCCGTACCAGGTCAACGACGCGCTGCTCGGCCACGCCGGGCCGGACGCCGTCGTGCTGCACTGCCTGCCCGCCCACCGGGGCGAGGAGATCACCGACGAGGTGCTCGACGGCCCGCACAGCGCGGTCTTCGACCAGGCGGAGAATCGGCTGCACGCCCAGAAGGCGCTGCTGACGTTTCTCCTGGAGGCATCCACCTCATGACCGCCCCGTTGACCCGCGCCGCCCGGCACGCCCGCATCGTCGAGCTGATCCGGGACCGGGCGATCCGCTCGCAGACCGAACTGGCCGACCTGCTCGCCGCCGACGGCGTGCAGGTCACCCAGGCCACCCTGTCGCGGGACCTGGAGGAGTTGGGCGCGGTCAAGGCCCGGGGCGGCGACGGGCGGGCCGGCTACCTGATCCCCGAGGACGGCCACCGGCCGCTGCGCGACGCCGAGGCGGCCCCCGCCCGGCTGGTCCGGCTGCTGCGTGAGCTGCTCAACGGGGTCGACTCCAGCGGCAACATCGCCGTACTGCGCACCCCGCCGGGCGCAGCCCACTACCTGGCCAGCGCGTTGGACCGAGCGGGCCTGACCGAGGTCGTCGGCACCATCGCCGGCGACGACACCATCCTCGTCGTGGCCCGCGAGGCCGACGGCGGGGCCGCCCTCGGCGACAAGCTCGCCGGGTGGGCCCGCCGCGAAGAGAACGTTGAAGGGAGCAGCACACCATGACCGAGCGGGTCGTCCTTGCGTACTCCGGGGGTCTGGACACCTCCGTCGCCATTCCGTACCTGGCCGAGCAGACCGGCGCCGAGATCATCGCGGTGGCGGTCGACGTCGGGCAGGGCGGCGAGGACCTCGACGCCATCCGGCAGCGCGCCCTGGACTGCGGCGCGGTGGAGTCGGAGGTGGTGGACGCGCGCGACGAGTTCGCCGCCGAATACTGCCTGCCGGCGATCCGGGCCAACGCCCTCTACATGGACCGCTACCCGCTGGTCTCGGCGCTGTCCCGGCCGCTGATCGTGAAGCACCTGGTGGCCGCCGCCCGCAAGCACGGCGGCACGATCGTGTCGCACGGGTGCACCGGCAAGGGCAACGACCAGGTTCGGTTCGAGGTCGGCCTGGGTGCGCTCGCCTCCGACCTGCGGATCGTCGCCCCGGCCCGGGACTTCGCCTGGACCCGGGACAAGGCGATCGCGTTCGCCGAGGAGAAGGGCCTGCCGATCGACGTGTCGGCCAAGTCGCCGTACTCCATCGACCAGAACCTGTGGGGCCGCGCGGTGGAGACCGGCTTCCTGGAGGACATCTGGAACGCCCCGATCGAGGACCTGTACTCCTACACCTCCGATCCGGCCGAGCCGCGCGACGCCGACGAGGTCGTGATCACCTTCGACGGTGGCAACCCGGTCGCCATCGACGGCGAGACGGTCACCCCGTACCAGGCGATCCTGGAGCTGAACCGGCGGGCCGGCGCGCAGGGCGTCGGCCGGCTCGACATGGTCGAGGACCGGCTCGTCGGCATCAAGAGCCGCGAGGTGTACGAGGCCCCCGGCGCGCTCGCCCTGATCACCGCCCACCAGGAGCTGGAGGCGGTCACCGTCGAGCGGGACCTGGCCCGGTTCAAGAAGAGCGTCGACCAGCGCTGGGGCGAGCTGGTCTACGACGGCCTCTGGTTCTCCCCGCTGAAGGACAGCCTGGACGCGTTCATCGACGACGCCCAGCGGCATGTCTCGGGCGAGGTGCGGCTCACCCTGCACGGTGGCCGGGCCACCGTCACCGGGCGGCGCTCCGAGGCCAGCCTCTACGACTTCGGGATGGCCACCTACGACACCGGCGACACCTTCGACCAGTCCCTCGCCAAGGGCTTCGTGCAGTTGTGGGGACTGCCGAGCAAGATGGCCGCCGCCCGGGACGCCCGGTTGGGTGGCTCCTGACCGTGGCCACCACAATGGGCGGCGTGGACGACAAGAGCCTGACCGAGAACAGCGCCGCCACCAACCGGACGAGCCTGTGGGGCGGCCGGTTCGCCGGCGGCCCCGCCGAGGCCCTCGCGCGCCTGTCGGTGAGCGTCCAGTTCGACTGGCGCCTCGCCCCGTACGACATCGCCGGCTCCCGGGCGCACGCCCGGGTGCTGGCGGGCGCCGGCCTGCTCGACCCGGACGAACTGGGCCGCATCCTGGCCGCGCTGGACGACCTGGAGGCGGCCTGCGCCTCCGGGCAGTTCCGCCCGACCATCGACGACGAGGACGTGCACACCGCGCTGGAACGGGGCCTGCTGGAGCGGCTCGGCAGCCTCGGCGGCAAGCTGCGCGCCGGCCGGTCCCGCAACGACCAGGTCGCCACCGACCTGCGGCTCTACCTGCGTGACCACGCCCGGGGGGTGGCCGCCCGGCTGGTCGAGCTGGCCGAGGCCCTGGTCGAGCAGGCCGAGCGGCACGTCGACACCGCCGCGCCCGGGATGACCCACCTCCAGCACGCCCAGCCGGTCACCTTCGGGCACTGGCTGCTGGCCCACGTCCAGCCGCTGCTGCGTGACCTGGAACGGCTGCGCGACTGGGACCACCGGACGGCGATCAGCCCGCTCGGCGCGGGTGCCCTCGCCGGCTCCGGGCTGCCGCTGGACCCGGTGGCCGTCTCCAAGGAGTTGGGCTTCCGCACCTCCTTCGCCAACTCGATGGACGCGGTGGCCGACCGGGACTTCGTCGCCGAGTTCCTCTTCGTCACCGCGCTGGTCGGGGTGCACCTGTCCCGTCTCGGCGAGGAGGTGGTGCTCTGGACGTCGCACGAGTTCGGCTGGGTCGAGCTGGACGACGCGTTCGCCACCGGTTCGTCGATCATGCCGCAGAAGAAGAACGCGGACATCGCCGAGCTGGCCCGGGGCAAGTCCGGCCGGCTGGTCGGCGGGTTGATGAGCGTGCTGACCATGCTCAAGGGCCTGCCGATGACGTACGACCGGGACATGCAGGAGGACAAGGAGCCGGCCTTCGACGCGGTCGACACCCTGGAGCTGCTGCTGCCCGCCCTGGCCGGGATGATCTCCACGATGACGGTCCGGGTGGACCGCCTGGTGGCCGCCGCGCCGGTCGGCTTCTCCCTCGCCACCGAGGTCGCCGACTGGCTGGTCCGGCGCAACGTGCCGTTCCGTGACGCGCACGAGATCACCGGCAAGCTGGTGGCGCTCTGCGTGGCCCGCGACTGCGCCCTCGACGAGGTCTCCGACGCCGACCTGGGCGCGGTCAGCGAGCACCTCGACCCGTCGGTGCGCGACGTGCTGTCGGTCCGGTCGGCGCTGGCCGCCCGGACCACCCCCGGCTCGACCGGTCCCGGTCCGGTGGCCGACCAGCTCGCCACCGCGGCGGACAAACTGGCCGGTTGGCGGGAGTGGGCCGCCGAGCGGGTCGTCCCCCGCTGAGGTCGTCGGGTCGGCGCGGCGCGGGCCGCGCCGACCCTCAGGCGGTCGGACGTTCGCGTTTCGGCAGCTTCGCCACCACCGCGTCGTACGAGGTGTCGACCGCTTCGGTCAACTCCTCGTCGGGGATCCCGCCGTTCAGGTTCAGCGCGTTCCAGCCGCTCCGTCCGACGTAGGGCATCGGCCGCGCGTCGGCGGGGAAGCGGTGCAGCCACTCGTCGGCGACCTCGCGGGTCGGCCCGCACTTCACGCCGACGCGCGCCTCGCCGTCGGGTGCGCCGAGGAAGGCGAAGATCCGGCTGCCCACCTTCACCACCTCGTCGCCCTCCCAGGGCCGGTCGAGCCAGGTGCCCGGCTTGTCGAGGCAGTACGCCAGCATCTCCTCGCGCGTCATCTCGTCCTCCCGGTGGCAGGTTGCCCCCAGTCTCGCCGACACCGTCCTTGATCGCGGGCCGGGCGGGGTGCCGGCCGCGCCCCGGGTGGTCTAGATGGTACGGGCGGTCAGGCGTTCGGCGCGCTGCTTGGCGGCCTGGGCGCTGCCCAGGCCCAGCCCGAAGGCGATCGTCTGCCAGGTCAGTCCACGGGCGCGGGCCAGCCCGAGCAGCCCGGCCTCCAGTGCGTCGAGTTCGGCGCGCAGGTGGGGCAGCAGGGTCAGCGCGGCGGTCAGGTCCGTCTCGTCGACCGGTTCCTCGTCCGCGTCCGGCGGGGTGCCGCCGGCGGCGAGGGCGGTGACCACCGCGACGGCCTCCCACGGGTCCGCCAGGTACGGGTTGGTGTGCCGGCGGCGGCGCGACTCGGTGCCGGCGTGCCGCTCGGTGAGCCGGTGCAGTGCGGCATAGGTGCGTTCGGCCCGGGCCCGGGCGGCGTCGGGCGCGGCGAAGGAGTCGGTCATGTTGCCCAGCACAGCGCATCAACGAGATATTGTCAACGTTATGTTGATGGACTATCCCTGGCTACACGCCCCGGCCGCCCAGGTGGCCGAGACGGCGCGGACGCTGCTCGGCTGGGAGGTCGCGGCCGGCGGCGTCCGGATCCGGCTGACCGAGGTCGAGGCGTACGCCGGCACCGGAGCGGATCCCGCCTCGCACGCCCATCGCGGCCCCACGCCCCGGACGCAGGTGATGTTCGGGCCGCCCGGACACGCCTACACGTACTTCGTGTTCGGCGTGCACTGGTGCCTCAACATCGTCTGCGGTGACCGGGGCGAGGCGGCGGCCGTCCTGCTCCGGGCCGGTGAGGTGGTCGACGGGCTGCCGGCCGCCCGCGAGCGCCGAGGGAACGTCGCGGACCGTGACCTGGCCCGTGGACCGGCCCGACTCGTGGTCGCGCTGGGCGTCACCGCGGCGGCGAACGGCACCTCGGTGATCGACGGGAGCGGTCCGCTGCTGCTCACCCCGCCGACGCGCCCGGTTGCCCGCTCGGCCGTCTCCGCCGGCCCACGGGTCGGCGTGGCCGCCGCCCACGACGTGCCCTGGCGCTACTGGATCACCGGCGACCCGACGGTCAGCGCCTACCGCCGGCACGTCCCCCGGCGACGAGCCTGACGTGACCCGCCAGATCGGGTGGGTCGGGCGAGCCGCCGGCCGGCGGGTGACCGGCGCCACCCCGCCCACCGCCGCCAACGGAATAGTTGACTCGTCAAATATGTTGTCCGCGACGTCCGGGTGCCACGACGGTCCCGGCAGGCAGACGCGAGGAGCTGGTCATGCAGTTCGGAGTCTTCACCGTCGGCGACGTCACGGTCGACCCGACCACCGGACGGGAGCCGACCGAGCACGAGCGGATCAAGGCGATGGTGGCCATCGCGCTCAAGGCCGAGGAGGTCGGCCTGGACGTCTTCGCCACCGGCGAGCACCACAACCGGCCGTTCGTGCCCTCGTCGCCCACCACCCTGCTCGGCCACATCGCCGCCCGCACCGAGCGGCTGCTGCTGTCCACCTCGACCACGCTGATCACCACCAACGACCCGGTGAAGATCGCCGAGGACTACGCCATGCTCCAGCACCTCGCCGACGGCCGGGTGGACCTGATGCTGGGGCGCGGCAACACCGGACCGGTCTACCCGTGGTTCGGGCAGGACATCCGCAACGGCATCGCGCTCGCCATCGAGAACTACGACCTGCTGCACCGGCTGTGGCGCGAGGACACGGTCGACTGGCAGGGGAAGTTCCGCACCCCGTTGCAGTCGTTCACCTCGACCCCGCGCCCGCTCGACGGCGTCGCGCCGTTCGTCTGGCACGGCTCGATCCGCAGCCCGGAGATCGCCGAGCAGGCCGCCTACTACGGTGACGGCTTCTTCGCCAACCACATCTTCTGGCCCCGGGAGCACACCCAGCGGATGGTCGGCCTCTACCGGCAGCGCTTCGCCCACTACGGCCACGGCACCCCCGAGCAGGCCATCGTCGGCCTCGGCGGCCAGGTGTTCATGCGGCGGAACTCCCAGGACGCGGTCCGCGAGTTCCGGCCGTACTTCGACAACGCCCCGGTCTACGGGCACGGGCCGTCGCTGGAGGAGTTCAGCCGGCAGACCCCGCTGACCGTGGGCAGCCCGCAGCAGGTCATCGACCGGACCCTGGGCTTCCGCGAGTACGTCGGCGACTACCAGCGGCAACTCTTCCTGATGGACCACGCCGGCCTGCCCCTGAAGACCGTGCTGGAGCAACTCGACCTGCTCGGCGCGGAGGTCGTCCCGGTGCTGCGCAAGGAGTTCGACTCGCGGCGTCCCGCGAACGTGCCCGCGGCGCCCACCCACGCCTCGCTGGTCGCCGCCCGGGTCGCCGCCGACCTGGCCGGTGCGGAGAGCGTCCGATGACCCGGCGCACCCTGGCCGTGGTGTCGGCCGGGCTCGGCCAGCCCTCGTCCACCCGGCTGCTCGCCGACCAACTCGCCACGGCCGCCCGCGACGAGCTGGTCCGGCGCGGCGCCGACGTGGCGCTGCGGGTGGTCGAGCTGCGCGACCACGCCCACGACGTGGTGAACAACCTGCTCACCGGGTTCCCGTCGGCCGACCTGCGGGCCGCCCTCGACGCGGTGACCGGCGCCGACGGCATCGTCGCCGTCACACCGATCTTCAACGCGTCGTACAACGGGCTGTTCAAGTCCTTCTTCGACGTGGTGGACGCCCAGGCGCTGGTCGACCGGCCGGTGCTGATCGGCGCGACCGGCGGCACCGCCCGGCACTCGCTCGCCCTGGAACACGCCGTCCGGCCGATGTTCGGTCACCTGCGCGCGGTGGTGGTGCCGACCTCGGTCTTCGCCGCCCCGGAGGACTGGTCCGGCGGCACCGCCGACGGGGCGCTGCGGGCCCGCATCCGCCGGGCCGGCGCCGAACTGGCCGACCAGGTCGACCGGCGCGCGCCGGCCACCGGCCCGGCCGACCCGTTCGCGCTCACCACCGACTTCGCCCAGCTCCTCGGCGGCGGCCGGGACGACTGACCCTCACCGGTACGGGTGGGCCACCAGCACCGGGCAGTGCGCGTGCTGCGCCACCGCCTGGCTGACCGAACCGAGCAGCAGCCCGGCGAAGCCGCCCCGGCCCCGGGTGCCGACGGCCAGCACCGCGGCCGTCCCGCTCGCCTCGACCAGGCCCTGCGGCACGCTGGCCGCCCGGACCGGGTGCTCCCGCACCACCAGGTCCGGGTGGTCGGCGCGGACCGTGGCGGACGCCTCGGCGAGCAGCCGCGCCGCGTGCGCCCGGTGCGCGGCGTCGGACTCCTCCGCCTCCTCCTCCGGCAGCGCCCGGTCCTGCTCCGCCGGCCCGACGTGCACCAGCAGCAGGGCGACGCCCCGCCGGGCCGCCTCGGCGGCGGCCTGACCGGCGGCGAGCCGGGCGGCGTCCGAGCCGTCCACCCCGACCAGCACCGGCCGGTCCCCCGGGATCGGCTGCTCGTCCGGGCGTACCACCAGCACCGGGCAGTGCGCGTGCGCGGCGACCTGGGTGCCGACCGAGCCGAGCAGCAACCCGGCGAAGCCGCCCAGCCCTCGGCTGCCCACCACCACCAGATCGGCCCGGCGGGACTCCTCGACCAGCGTGGCGCCCGGCCCGCCGGCCACCTCACGCACCTCCACCACCAGCCCCGGCCACCGGCCGGTCAGCTCGCCCGCCGTCCGCGTCAACATCTGCCGCGCCTCGTCCGACGGCGCCGGCACCCCCAGGTCGTACGGGTTGAGCGGCACGCCGTAGCCGAGCGGGTGCAGGTAGCCGTGCACCAGGTGCAGGGGCGCGGACCGCAGCACCGCCGCGTGCGCGGCGTGTTCCGCGGCGACCAGACTGGACGGCGAGCCGTCCACGCCCACCACGACAGGTCGGTTCATCGGCGCTCCTAGGGTCGGCTCAGCCCATTGTCGGCGTACCCCGGTCCCGGCTCCGGGATGTCCGCCGGCCGGCGCGCCGCCGGCCGGCCCGGGCCACAGGTCCCGGCGGTGTCGGTGCCGGCACGTATCCTCCGGCGGTGACTGCCGACCTGCTGCTGCGCCCGGTGCGCGACGACGACCTGCCGCACTTCTTCGCCCACGAGCAGGATCCGAAGGCCACCTGGATGGCCGCCTTCGGCCCGGCCGACCCGGCCGACCGCGCGGCGTTCGACGCGCACTGGGCGCGGATCCGCGCCGATCCACGGATCGTCTCCCGCACGGTGGTCGTCGACGGCGAGGTGGTCGGCCGGGTGGCCGCCTTCCCGGTGGTCGAGCGCACCGAGGTCAGCTACTGGGTCGATCCGCGTCGGTGGGGGCGCGGCCACGCCACCGCCGCGCTGTCCGCGTTGCTCCGCGAACTGCCGCAACGACCGGTGCACGCCCGCGCCGCGAAGGACAACCACGCCTCCCTGGCGGTGCTGCGCAAGTGCGGCTTCGTCGTGGTCGGCGAGGACTCCGGCTACGCCAACGGCCGGGGCGCGGAGGTGCCGGAGTGGGTGCTGGAGCTGCCCGCCGTGCCGACTGACCAGGGCAACCACTAGTCTCGCGGGGTGAATTGGCTGGAACTCGTCGGCTGGGCCGGCTCCGCGCTGCTGGTCTGGTCGCTGCTGCAGACGCGCATCCTGCGGCTGCGTGCCCTCAACCTGGTCGGCTGCCTGATCCTGATCGGCTACAACGCCGCGGTGCAGGTCTGGCCGATGGTCGGCCTCAACGTGGTGCTCGCCGTGATCAACGTGTGGTACCTGCGGTCGATGCTGGCCACCCGGCACGACGAGCAGACCTACCAGGTGGTCGAGGTGGACGCCGGGGACCAGTTCCTCGCGCACACGCTGCGGGTGCACGCCGCCGACATCGCCCGGTTCAACCCGGGCTTCCGGGGGGTGCCGGTCGACGCGGACGGGTCGGCGTTCCTGGTGGTCCGGGCGGACGAGGTGGTCGGTGTGGTGCTGTCGCACGCCGAGGCGGACGGGATCGCCCAGATCGACCTCGACTACGTCACCCAGCGGTTCCGCGACTTCACCCCCGGCGAGTTCGTCTACCGGCGCAGCAGCCTGTTCACCGACCGGGGTTTCCGCCGGGTGGTCAGCCCACCCGGCATGGTCGCCCCGTACTACCACCGGCTTGGCTTCCGCCCCGAGGGCGGCTCGTACGTCCTCGACCTGCCACCGGTCACCGGCCGGGGCTGACCCCGGCCCGGCCGCCGATCGGCCGGCGGAGGGTTCGCGCAGCGCCCCGCTGGGCACAGTCAGCGCTACGCCGGGCGGGTCCTCCGTCCGGTGGCGCCGGCCGTGGTGGCCGGTGCCCACCGCCTGAGGGAGAGTGCCGGGCGTGCAGAGCTACTGGAGCCAACTGGCCCTGGTCGGAGTCCTGGTGGTGCTCAACGCGATCTTCGCGGGCAGCGAGATGGCGCTGGTCTCGCTGCGGGACAGCCAGCTACAACGGCTGGAACGCACCAGCCGGGCCGGGCAGGTGCTCGCCCGGCTGGCCAAGGACCCGAACCGGTTCCTCGCCACCATCCAGATCGGCATCACCCTGGCCGGCTTCCTGGCCTCGGCCGCCGCGGCGGTCTCCCTGGCCAAGCCGCTGGTGCCGCTGCTCGGTCTGCTCGGCGGGGCCGCCGAGACGGTGGCCATCGTGGTGGTGACCCTGGCGCTGACCTTCGTCACGCTGGTCTTCGGTGAGCTGGCCCCGAAGCGGATCGCGATGCAGCGCGCCGAGCGCTGGGCGCTGCTGGTGGCCCGCCCCCTGGACGTGCTGTCGAGCTTCACCCGGCCGGCGGTCTGGGCGCTCGGCGCCACCAGCGACCTGGTGGTCCGCCTCGCCGGGGTGGACCCGGAGCACCAGCCCGACGAGATCGGCCCGGACGAGCTGCGGGACATCGTCGCCGGCAACCACGGCTTCACCAAGGAGCAGCGGACCATCATCGCCGGCGCGGTGGAGATCGCCGACCGGCAGTTGCGGGCGGTGCTCGTACCCCGGTTGCAGGTCTTCACGCTCGACAGCGGGACCACCGCGGAGGCGGCCCGGCTGGTGCTGGCCGCCACCGGCCACTCCCGGGCCCCGGTGGTGCGCCACGGCGGTCTCGACGACGCGGTCGGGGTGATCCACCTGCGGGACCTGGTGGGTGTGCCGGACGACCGGCCGGTCGACGACTGTGCCCGCCCGCCGATGCTGCTGCCCGACTCGCTGCCGGTGGTGGACGCGCTGCGCCAGTTCAAGGCCGAACGGCAGCACATCGCCCTGGTGGTGGACGAGCGCGGCGCGGTCGACGGCATCGTCACCCTGGAGGACATCCTGGAGGAGATCGTCGGCGAGATCTACGACGAGACCGACCGGGACGTCCGATCGGTGCGTACCGAGGCCGACGGGTCGCTGGTGCTGCCCGGCACCTTCCCGGTGCACGACCTGCCGGACATCGGCGTCGAGGTGCCCGGCCGGCCGGGTGGCGACTACACCACGGTCGCCGGCATGGTGCTCTCCTGCCTCGGGCACATCCCCACCGTCGCGGGGGAGAACGTCACCATCGACGGCTGGGAGCTGACGGTCACCGACATCGACCACCGCGCCATCACCCAGGTCCGGCTGTGCCGGGTGGCGGCGCCGACGGAGACCGACGAGGCGGAGCCGGTCCTCGACGAGGCGCGCGGCTGAGCCGGCCCCGGTCAGCCGGCCGGGTCCGGCCCCGGCCGGTCAGCCGGGTCGCCGAACGGGAAGCCCGGCACCGGCGGCCGGAGCTGCACCTGGTCGGCGGGGAACTGGCGGGTGCCCCGACTCAGTGCCCGGGAGGCCACCCGGATCGCCCACGGGCCGGCCGGGTGGCGTTCGGCCCCGATCAGCCGGCCCCACGCCCGGCTCCACGAGCGGGTGGTCACCACCACGTCGGTCAGGCTGAGCCGGCCGTCCGGGAAGTCCCCCCGCACCACCACGTCGACCACCCGGCCGAGCCGGCGGCCGTGCAGGTCGTAGGCGGTCCGCCCGAGCAGCTCACCCGCTCGCACGGCCAGCTCCGGGAATCCGGTCGATCAGGTGCCGGCGCAGCCACGCCTCCACCGGCGGGCGGGGCAACTCGTCGGCGCGGGCACGCAGCCGCACCGCGCTGTCGATCCGGGCGACCTCGCGGAACGGGATGCGCAGCGGCACCGCCGGTTCGTCGGTGAACCGGTCGGCCAGCGCCACCAGCAGCCGCCCGACCCGGCCGCCGATCCGCTGGCCGAGCGCCGCCTGACCGGTCAGCAGGCACGCCACGTAGGGCAGGCCCCGGTCGTCGACGGCGAACTCGACGTCGTCGACCTTGCCGACCAGCAGTCCGTCGGCGTCGACGATCTGCCGGTCGAGCAGTTGCCGGTCGAGCTGGATCCTCACCGGCCCATCCCCGTCCCGATCGCCAGCGGGATCGCGGCCACCGACGCGGCCACGATCACCACCAGGAAGACCGCGCCGAGCAGGTTGAGCAGCGGCCCGTTCACCCGGTCGCCCAGGTACGTCCGGTCGTTGGCCACGATCAGGATCGGCAGGTACGTCAATGGCAGCACCACCGCGCTGAGCACCAGCATGTACTCGGTCAACTGCACCGGGTCGATCGTGGTGAACAGCAGCAGCATCGCGGCCAGCACGCTGACCAGCAGCACGCTGTGGAAGCGGGCGGCCTCCCGGGGGCTGACCCGCTTGCCCCACTGCCAGCCGAAGTACTGGGCCGCCGCGTACGCCGCCGACAGCCCGGTCTCCAGCGCCGCCCCGAAGGTCACCGCGAAGAAGGCCAGCGCCGCCATCGCCAGCCCCACCCCGCCGAAGGCCAGCACCGCCGGCCGGGCGACCTCGTCGAGGCTCGTCAGCGAGACCCCGCTCGGGTGGAAGACCACGGTGGCGGTGGCGACCAGCGACAACGCCAGGAATCCGCCGACCGGGAAGCCGATCAGCACGTTGGACCGGGCGTTGGCGAGGTCGGCGGCGCTCCAGGTCTCCTCCACCCCGCCGGAGGAGAAGAAGAACACCTCGTACGGGCTGACGGTGGACGCGAACAGGGCCACCGCCACGAACCAGTACGCCCCCCAGCCCTGCCCCGCCGTACCGGGATGCAGCGCGCCGTGGCCGAGCGCGCCCCAGTTCGTCGGCAACCACAGCAGCGCGACGGCGAAGACCAGCAGGGACAGGCCGGCCAGCCCGAACACCCGCTCCATCAACTGGAAGCGCATCCGCCACAGCACCAGCCAGACGGCGAACCCCGCCACCGGGACCCAGAGCAGGTAGCTCACCCGGGAGGCCAGTTGCAGCGCCAGCGCCACCCCGCCCAGCTCCGCGGCCAGGGTGAGCACGGTGACCAGGTAGGACGCCACCAGGTTGAGCAGCGCGACGCGCGGGCCCAACCGCTCGCGGACCAGGTCGAACACCGCCCGTCCGCTGACCGCCGCGATCCGGCCGGCCATCTCCGCGTACGCGCAGATGCCGACCACGCCCAGCACCAGCACCCAGGCGTGCGCCATCCCGAACCGGGCGCCGGCCTGGCTCGCCGCCACCAGGTCGCCGACGTCGACGAAGCCCCCGATGGCCGAGAGCACGCCGAGGGTGACGCCGAGGAGCTTCCTCACGTCGGATGCGGATCGGCCGGTGTCATCGAGGCGACGATATCGGCGCAGGAACCTCTCTATCCGGCAAACCGGTCAGACCGTACTGTCCGGCTGGCCGCGAACCCCGCCGCGCCTCCCGTCGCCGGCCACCGTCGCGTTCGGGCCGCCGCGGGTCCGAACTCGACGCGGTCGCAGGGCGGGACGAGCCGGCGCGGGCCACCCGGGCCCGGGGCCGACCGCGGGGTCAGCCCCGGCTGAGGTTCTGCAACCGGACCTGGCCCCGGGAGACCAGCCGGCCCGCGGCATCGGTGATCTCCACCTGCCAGAGCTGCTGGCTGCGCCCCCGGTGCACCGGCGTGCCCACGGCGACCAGCTCACCCTCGCGCACCGCGCGGAGGAAGTCCGTCTGGTTGGACACGCCGACCACGGTGCCCCGGTCGCCGAGCCAGATCGAGCCGCCCACGCTGCCGACGGTCTCCACCACCGCGCAGTAGACGCCGCCGTGCAGGATGCCGGCCGGCTGGTGCAGCTCGGGCCGGACCTTCCACCGGATCACCACCCGGTCGCCGCTGACCTCATCGAACGTCAGCCCGAGCAGGCCGACCAGGCCACCCGTCAGATCCGGGATATCCACGACTGCTCCTCCTCGCCTCACGGGACCCGCCAGCCTAGCCGCCCCGGCCGGGCGGCAAACCCGGTACGGCCCGGGGCCGGCGATGGGGGAGAATCGGTGACCGTGACCGAGAGCAACCTCCCGCACGGGCGGGACTCCCTGACCGAAGACCTGCGGTGGCGGGGCCTGATCCAGGACTCCACCGGCCCCGACGAGCTACGCGCGCTGCTCGACGACGGGTCGGCCACCTTCTACGTGGGCTTCGATCCGACCGCGCCCAGTCTGCACGTCGGCCACCTCATGCAGGTCATCACCGCCCGCCGGCTCCAGCACGCCGGGCACCGTCCGCTGCTGCTGGTGGGTGGGGCGACCGGGCAGATCGGTGACCCGAAGGAGAGCGCGGAGCGCACGCTCAACCCGCCGGAGGTGGTGGCCGGCTGGTTCGGACGGATCCGCGACCAGCTCGCGCCCTTCGTGTCGTACACCGGGGAGAACGCGGCGCACCTGGTCAACAACCTGGACTGGACCGGTGAGATGTCGGTGGTCGAGTTCCTCCGCGACGTCGGCAAGCACTTCCCGGTCAACAAGATGCTGGCCCGCGAGGTGGTGCGGGCCCGGCTGGAGACCGGGATCAGCTTCACCGAGTTCAGCTACCAGCTACTCCAGGCCAACGACTTCTTCGAGCTGCACCGCCGGCACGGCTGCCAGCTCCAGTACGGCGGCTCCGACCAGTGGGGCAACATCACCGCCGGCGTCGACTACGTCCGGCGTCGGGGCGCCGGCCCGGTGCAGGCATTCACGACCCCCCTGGTCACCCGGTCGGACGGCACCAAGTTCGGCAAGACCGAGGGCGGCGCGGTCTGGCTCGACCCGGCCATGACCAGCCCGTACGCCTTCTACCAGTTCTGGGTCAACGCCGACGACCGGGACGTCTCCCGCTACCTGCGCTACTTCAGCTTCCGCTCCCGGGAGGAGTTGGAGGCGCTGGAGAAGGAGACGGCGGAACGACCGGCCGCCCGCGCGGCGCAACGCGCGCTGGCCGAGGAGCTGACCACCCTGGTGCACGGCGCCGAGGAGACCCGGCAGGCGATCGCCGCCAGCCAGGCGCTCTTCGGCCGTGGTTCGCTGGACGAACTGTCCCCGGAGACCCTGCGCGCGGCGCTGAGCGAGGCCGGCCTGGTGGAACTCACCGGCGAACTGCCCGACGTGGCCGGGCTGCTCCGCGACTCCGGCCTGGTGGGCGGGCTCAAGGAGGCCCGCCGGGTGATCACCGAGGGTGGCGCGTACGTCAACAACAACCGGGTCACCGATGTCGACGCCACCGTCGACCCGGCCGACCTGCTGCACGGCCGCTACCTGGTGCTGCGCCGGGGCAAGCGCTCCTTCGCCGGCGTTGAGCTGCGCGGATAGTCGCCGGACCGAGGATGTGACGGGGGACGCCCCCGGTGAATTTGACGATCAACTTGTTGGGGGCGTAACTTTCTCTCTGCCAGCGCGGAACGGACGAATCGGGGCGTATGTCCTGGAGGCCGGGGCGTGGTGTGAGTTGCTGATTTCGGGGGGTTGTTTTCCTTCGGGGTTGGGCCGGGTGGTGCCTCG
>NZ_JBIVRQ010000006.1:0-353608 GCF_044755745.1 Micromonospora sp. NPDC092111 | reverse complement strand
GCAGCCTCAAGCGCTACATCAGCCGGCAACTCTTCCGCACCCTGAACGGCGCCCACCCAGCCACCAGCACCACTTGACAGCTATAGAAGCATCTCACTCTCAGGCGGCACCCTTGCGGCAGGATGGCGGGAAGTATCTTGTCGCAGGTCCAGGGGTAGGTCTGGTCTCGGTCGTTGGTGCCGCAGATCGTGTTGTCGATGGCCAAATCGGCTTGGACGGTACCGGTGCGGCGCATCCGCGCGGCGGATCTCCGACTGGCGAGGAGACCCCACCACTCTGCACCAGCAGTTCCACGACTGGCCCATCACCGGGCTGAAGGAACTGGCTGCGGTGACGCGCGACGGTGCGATCATTCAGATCGTCCGGCGCGACTGACGACTCCATCCTCCCTCTCCCCCTGCTACGCGGCTTGGCCGGGCATCAGGTCCGCACCGTCCAGGCACGTCCCGGCTGTCAACGGCTCGCTCGTCCGGGAAACCCGATCTCGATGTCGAGACCGCCGGTGGACCGGGCCCGGGCGTCGAGGGTCGCCCCGTGAGCCTCGGCGATCGCGCGGACGATGGCCAGGCCGAGTCCGTGCCCGTGTCCGTCCGGGTGCCTGGTCCGGCGGTTGCCGACCTGCCGGAACGGCTGGAACAGGGTGTCGACCTCGCCGGGCGGCACCACCGGGCCGGAGTTGCTGATCCGGAGGGCGCCGCCGGTCGCGGTGGTCGTCGTGCTGATCTCGACCCACCCGCCCGGCGAGTTGTGCCGTACGGCGTTGTCGACCAGGTTGACGACCAGCCGCTCGATCAGGTCGGGGTCGCCGGTCGCCGGGGCCCGATCGAGGGCGGTCCGCATCCGGATGCCTCGCCGGCCGGCGTCCTGCTGGCGGGCGGCGACCACCTCGGCGGCGGTGCCGGCCAGGTCCAGCGGGGTGTGCAGTTGGAGGCCCTGTTCGCCGTGCGCCAGGGTGAGCAGAGCCTCGATGAGGCGTTCCTGTTGGTCGCTGAGCGCGAGGACGTCCTGGCATGCCGACCGCAGCGTCTCGGCGGTGGCGTCCGGGTCGGCGAGCGCCACCTGGAGCACCGTCCGCTCGGCGGTGAGCGGGGTACGCAGTTCGTGCGAGGCGTTGGCGACGAAGTGCCGCTGCGACTCAAAGGCGGCGTGCAGCCGCCGGAACAGGTCGTCGAGCGTCTCGGCCAGGTCGGTGAACTCGTCGTGCAGACCGGTGCGGCCGAGCCGGCGGTGCAGGTCGCTGGCGGAGATCTCCCGGGCGGTGGCGGTGATGGTGCGCAGCGGGCGCAGGAACCGGCCGGCGACGAACCAGCCGAGCAGCAGGGAGACCGTCACCATGCCGGCTACGGCCCACGCCGAGGTGGTGAACTGCCGATCCAGGTGACCGGCGTCGCCGGCGACGCCGGTGGGATCCGCGACCGGGCCCGCCGGGGTGGCGTCGTTGTTGCCCAGCAGCGGGATCGCGAGCAGCACGACACCGGAGATCAGGAAGGGCACGGCGTAGAGCAGCGTGAGCTGGACGTGCAGGCTCCGCCGGGGAATCCGGACCCGCATCACGGTTCGCCGATCCGGTAGCCGCCCTCACGGACGGTATGGATGATCGGGGGGTCGCCCAGCTTGGTCCGCAGCCGGCGGATGGTGGTCTTCACCGCCGTGGTGAACGGGTCCGCCGCCTCGTCCCAGACCCGTTCGAGCAGATCCTCCGCCGACACGAGCCGGCCAGCCGCACCGAGCAGGCACTCCAGGACGGCGAACTCCTTCGGGCTGAGGTCCAGCCGGTGTCCTTCGCGGGTCGCGACCCGGCGGCCGGGGTCGACCGTGAGCCCCCCGTACTCCATGACCGGTGGCACGGCCGTGCCCGGCCGCCGGCCGAGCGCCCGCACCCGCGCCACCAGCTCTGCGAAGTCGAAGGGCTTGGCCAGGTAGTCGTCGGCGCCCAGGCCCAGGCCCTCGACCCGCTGTCTCACCGATGAGGCCGCGGTCAGCATCAGCACCCGGGTCGCCGAGTGCCCGTCCACGATCCGCCGGCACACCTCGTCGCCCGGCACGCCCGGCAGGTCACGGTCGAGCACCACCACGTCGTACCGGGTCACGGCCAGGTGATCGAGGGCCGTGTCGCCGTCGAGGACCACGTCCACCGCCATGCCCTCACGGCGTAACCCGACACCCACCGTACGGGCCAGCACCTCGAAATCCTCGACCACGAGCACGCGCATGATCCCCACCATGCCACCGTCCGGGTGTCAGCACGGTGTCACCCGGCGGCACCGTCATGACACCGGCGTCCGCGTAGAACCGGAACCTGCACACCGCGTCAGCAGGACGGAAGGCTACGGATGGACATCGTTCTCGAAACTGACCAGCTCGGAAAGAGGTATGGCAGAGCCTGGGCGCTGCGGGACTGCTCGCTGCGCCTGCCGGCCGGGAGGGTGGCCGCGCTGGTCGGCCCCAACGGAGCGGGCAAGAGTACGCTGCTGCACCTGGCGGTCGGCCTGTTGCGGCCCGACGCCGGTGCCGTACGGGTCTTCGGCCGGACGCCGTACGACGACCTCGCCGTGCTGTCCGACGTCGGCTTCGTGGCCCAGGACACGCCGCTGTACCGGGACTTCACGGCCGACGAACTGTTCACCATGGGCACCAAACTGAACCGGCGCTTCGACACCGCGCTGGCGCACCGCCGGTTGGCGCAGGTCGGCATCCCGCGCGACAAGCCGATCGGCACGCTGTCCGGCGGTCAGCGGGCCCAGGTCGCCCTCGCCCTCGCGATGGCCAAGCGCCCACGGCTACTACTGCTCGACGAGCCGGTCGCCAGCATCGACCCGCTGGCCCGACGCGAGTTCCTCCACGCGCTGACGGGCGTCGTCGCCGAGACGGGCACCACGGTGCTGCTGTCCTCGCACATCCTGGCGGACCTCGAACGCACCTGCGACCACCTCATCGTGCTGCACGCCTCGCAGGTGAGGCTCGTCGGCGACGTCAACGCCCTGCTCGCCGAACACCGGCAGTTGGTCGGTCCCCGAGACGGCGGCCCGCTGCCCGCAGGGGTCGCGCAGGTCGTCCGGGCCGAGCACACCGAGCGGCAGTCCACGCTGCTGGTCCGCACGAACGCTCCGCTGCGCGATTCGGCATGGAAGGCGTACGACGTGAATCTGGAAGACCTCATCCTCGCCCACCTCGGCGACGGCGACTCCCGGCCGTACGCCGGGTGGGAGGTGCCGGCATGAGCTGGCTCGCCTGGCGGCAGCACCGCAAGCAGGCACTGTTCACCGCGATCGGCCTCGCGCTCCTCGCCGTGTTGATGGTCCCCACCGGTCTGGCCATGCGGCACACCTTCGCGGAACTGGGCCTGGACGACTGCGTCCGCGCGCTGGGTACCGCCTCGGTGGTCCCGGCCGACGCCGACACCTGCGGCAAGGCGTCCATCCAGTTCAACGGCCAGTACGGCGTGATGACCATGATCGGTGTGCTCTTCCTCGTCCTGCCGCTGCTGGTCGGGCTGTTCTGGGGTGCGCCGCTGGTCGCCCGCGAGATCGAGCAGGGCACCCACCGGATGGTCTGGACCCAGGGCGTCAGCCGGCGGCGCTGGGCACTGGTCAAGTTCGGGGTCGCCGGCACCGTCGCGCTCGTCGCCTCGCTGGTCTACGGACTGGGTGTCTCGTGGTGGCTGGCCCCGATGAGTCAGGCCGGGCAGCACGGCCGCTTCGCCGTCTTCTTCTTCGACATGCAGGGCACGGCCCCGATCGGCTACACGATCTTCGCGGTCGCGCTCGGTGTCTTCGCCGGCACCATCCGGCCCAGGGTGCTGCCGGCGATGTCCGCCACGCTCGCCGGGTTCCTCGGGCTGCGCATCGCCCTGACGACGCTCGCCCGGCCGCACTACCTGCCCGCCCGCGTCCTGACCTTCCCGGTCAAGGACGCCACCGAGCAGACCAACCCGGCCGCCGGCGACTGGATCCTGTCGTACGGCATCCGCGACGCCTCCGGCACAATGATCACGGCCAACGCGCAGATCGCCTGCGCGCCCGACGCCACCGGACCGGGCGCCGCGTGCGGCGCCGACCTCGGCATCACCTCGGGCGCCTACAACTGGCAGCTCTACCAGCCCGGAACCCGATTCTGGCTGTTCCAGGGCATCGAGACCGGCATCTTCGTCGCCGTCGCCGCCCTGCTGCTCTACCTCGCCGTCCACCGCATCCGCCGCGTCGCATGACCGCGAAGCCGTCCACGGGAGACCCCATGCGCACACTCACCTACCTCGCCGCCACGGCGCTGGCTGCCGGCGTGGCCCTGCTGGCCGTCATGCCGTCCGAGTCGTCACCGGCCGCCCCCGCCAGCGCTCGCCCCCAGGACGCCCAGCAGGCCATCCTCGCCGCGTTCGACCGCTACGACGTGGTGGCCGGAGCCAGTCCGAACGACATCTTTCTCGACCTCATCCGCAACCCCGCCTTCCCCGGCAGGGCCGACGTCATCGCCGTCGAGTGCGGCAACTCGCTCTACCAGCCCCTTCTCGACCGCTACATCGCGGGCCAGGACGTACCGCTGGCCGAGGTACGCCAGGTGTGGCGCAACACCACCCAGCCGAGCTGCGGGTTCTCCGTCTTCTACGAGCGGCTCTTCCCGCTCGTCCGCGAGGTCAACAAGAGCCTGCCGCCGGCAAGCTGGAGCGGCGGCTGACCGGTTGGCCGGTGCCGTCGGTCGCTCCGTTCGCCGGCACCTGGCTGGGCCAACTCGACTCGTCGTACTTCGAGTCCCGGCCCGGGCAGCCGCCCGCGACCAAGGGCTACCCCGGCGCCGACGCCTACCTCTACACCGGCCCCCGGGCCCTCGTCCTGCGGCAACAGATCGCCGCCTCCGCCGTCCTCGACACGGCGTACATCACGGAACTCCGGCGCCGGGCCGCCGCGGTGGAGGATCCCCCGGACGGGCTCATGCACCCGGAGACACACTTCCGACGCGAGTTGGAGTCGGGCGCGTTGGAGTTCGGGTCCTGACGCAGCCGGGCGCGGGCGCCGCAGGCGGCGAACCTGTCGGTGGGGTCCTCTACCGTTCCCGGACGTGAGCGCAGTTCAGACGTACCGGTATCTCGGCTCCTCCGCCCTCGGGCAGGGCGGACTCGCCCTGCAGACCAGCGGCGGGCCCACGCCGAACCCACGGTTCTTCACCGGGTTCCTCACCACCCCACCGGCGGCGGCGGTCGGCCTGCTGGCCGTCGCCGAGGTGGCCCGCACCCGTTACCACCGGCCGGTGAGCCCGGCCAGCCTCGACCCGGTGGTCACCGGCAGCCGGGACCGGCTGCGGTTCGAGTCCTTCTCCGGCTGTTGCGGGGTCTACGCCCGCCTCGACGCCCTGCCGGCCGGCCTCGACGGCGACCTGGCCGGGCACGGCACCACCAACGTCGACGTCAACAACCCGCTGCGGGAGGCGCTGGCCCGGGTCGGCGGCCTCGACCCGCTGCACCTGTCGGTCGGCCCGGACGACCTGACGGTGTCCACCATGGCCGGTGCGGTGGTGGAGAAGAAGGTCCCGCTGCCGGTGCGCTGGCTGCGCGGCTTCGCCGAGGTGCAGGTGCTGGCCGCGGCGTTCGAGCCCCGGGCGGAGGTCCCGGCCGCCGAGGCGACGGCGTTCCTGCGCCGGCTGCCGGTGACCAGCGACCGGTCGGTGCTCTGGGTGGTGCCGGCCGGGCGGTCGCTGCGGCTCACCTCCCGGCCCGTCCCCGGCGCGGTCTGTCTGGCCGGGGCGAGCCGGCTGACCGCCCTGCGCCCGATGCTGCGCTTCGCCCGGGCCCTGCGCGTGTACGGGCCGACCGTCGCGGCCGGGTCCGCGCCGGTGCCGAGCACCTGGGAGCTGGACACCGGTGCGCTGCGGCTCTCCCTGACCCTCTCCCCCGAGCCGTACCGCGGCTTCTCCGGCGAGGGCGCGGCGCTCACCGCGCTGGCCGGCGACGACGTGGTCGACGACGCCGACCTGGTCGCCGCCCTGCTCTCCTGGGACCCGACCGTCGAGGTGGACCGGCTGGCCACCGAGGCCGGCATCGACGCGGCCCGGGTCCGGGGCGCGCTGGCGCAGCTCGGCACCGCCGGCCGGGTGGGGTACGACGTCTCCGAGGCGGCGTACTTCCACCGGGTGATGCCGTACGACGCGGGCCGGGCCGAGCGGGACAACCCGCGCCTGGTGGGTGCGCGGGCGCTGCTCGACGCCGGGGCGGTCGAGCGGGACGGGACGTCCGCCACGGTCCGCAGCGGCGACCAGGTGTACCGGGTCCGCCGGTTGCCCGACGGCGACTTCACCTGCACCTGCCCCTGGTGGGCCAAGCACCGGGGGCAGCGGGGGCCGTGCCGGCACGCCCTGGCCACCCGGATGCTGTTGACCGGCCAGGTCGAGGAGCGGGTGTGAAGCGCGCGGAGCGGTTCGAGTTGATGAAGAGCACCGTGCGGCGGCAGCGGGAGCTGGCGGCCGGCGGCACCAGCGACCTGTTCGACGTGATCCGGACCGGCTCCGCCGAGCTGGTCACGGCAGCCCTGGCCGGGCTGTCCGAGCAGCGCCGCCGGGAGATCGGCGTCGAGCTGACCGCCTGGTTCAGGGAACGGGACCGCAGCACCTGGTGGGGGGCCGGCTCGGGTACCGCCCTGGCGGTCGCCGTGGTCGGCTGCCTGCCCACCGCGGCGAAGGCGGCAGCGGTCCTCGGCCGTACCTCGGTCACCCTCGACGGCGACCGGGCGGCGACGCTGGTGAGCGCGGTCGCCCGGGAGCGCGGGGTCACCTGGCTCGGCGACCTGGCCCGCCGGCTGGCCGGAAAACTCAACCAGCAGGCCGGGACCGAACGGTGGCGGTTCATCGCCGCGCTGCTGCGTGCCGAGGGCGCCGCGCCACCGACCGACGACCGGTCCGTGCAGCTCTGGCTGAGCGCGGTGGAGTTCCCGGACCGGCACCGCCGGGACCGGCCGGTGCCGCTGGTGGACCGGCTGCGCGCCGACCCGTTCCTGGCCGTCATGCTGCCCCGGCTGTTCGAGGTGGACGGCCTCGGCGCGCAGATGATGTTCGACGAGGTCGGCCCGGGCGGGCAGGGGTGGGAGCAGCATGCCCTGCCGACCGCGCTGGCGCAGCTCGCCACCGAGGGCGTGGTCGACCGGGCGGTCCTCATCGACGGCTCGGTCGGCCGGCTGCTGCGCGGCGACCGGACGGCCGCGCTGCGCGCCTTCACCACCCTGCTCACCGCGCTGGCACCGACCGACGCCGAGATCACCGCGCGCGCCACCGACTACCTCCGGCTGCTCTCCGACGCGCCGGCCCCGGTCGCCACGATGGCGCAGAAGGCCCTGCGGGAGTTGCCCGACCTGGAGGTGGAGGCGATCCTCGACACCTCCCGGGAGGTGCTGCCGCGCCCCGACAAGACGCTGGTGCGGGCACAGCTCACCTGGCTCGACCGGCTGGCCCGGCGGCACCGGGACCGGGCCGTCCAGATCGCCGAGGTGATCGCCGTCGCGGCCGACCATCCCGCCGTCGACCTGCGGGACCGGGCCACCGCACTGGCCGCCCGGCACGGCTTCACCCCGGCGGCGGCCGGGATCGGCCCGGCGCTCGTCCGACCGCGTGGCGACGACCTGCCCACGCCGCTGCCCGCCGGGCCCGCGCCCGCCCCGATCACCGAGCTGGACGAGCTGGCCGAGGAGGTCGCCGCCCTGCTCGGCACGCAGTCGCAGGGCGTCCCGCCGGACCGCGTCCTCGACGGACTGGTCCGGCTCAGCGCGGCCGACGGCGGTCGGGTCCGGACGGCGCTCGGCCCGATCATCGAGCGCCGGCACTGGTCGTGGGGCAACGAGCACCGTTACGACCCGCTCTGCCTGTGCGAGGTGGTGGTGGACGTGCTGAACACCGCCGGGGCCACCAACTCGCAGCCCCGGCGGCGGAGCCGGTGGGAGGCGCTGCTCGCCGCCGTACGGCGCACCGATCGGGCGACGTCGACACCGGAGCTGACCGTCACCGACCCCCGGGTGCCCGCCGCACACCGGCTGCTGCGGGCCCGCCTCGCCGAGATCGGCGCGCACGTCAACGAGCCGGGGCACGCCGGTCTGCTCGCCGCCCCCACCTCGGCCAACGGCGCGCTCGACCCGCTCGCCCTGGTGGAACGGCTGGCGGCCCTGGGCGACCGCCCGCCCTGGTACTGGGACCTCACCCAGGCGTTGCTGCGCCTGCCCGCCGACGCCGACGAGGCGGTGGCCGGCAAGGCGGCGGCGCTCGGCACGCCCGCCGGGGAGCGGCTCGCGGCCTGGCTGCGCGACGGCGGGCTGCCGCAGCCGGTCATGCGGCCCGCCACGGCTGTCCGTCGGGCCCGCAAGGGCAGCTACGACTGGGAGTTCGAGCGGCTGACGGCGAAGCGGATCCTGGTCGAGTTGCGCCCACCCGACGGCTACGACGACCGGTACGGCCTGCTGACCGCCGATCCCGCGCCGATCGGGGTCGAGTACGGCGGCTGGGTGAACCTGTGGCCGTCGGTCCTGCCCGGGCACCGGGGGATCGTGGCCGCGTACGTCCTGCCGGCGGTGGCCGGCACCGCCGACATGGACCAGCGCGACGGCGCCGCCGTGCTGCCGCTGCTCGCCGAGAGCACCGGTGCCGGCGGGGTGGCCCTGAACCTCGCCCTCGCCTACGGCCTCGGGGCCCGGCACGGCGCGGACCGGGTCGCCGCCCTGGACGCCCTGCTCGGGCTCGCCGGAGCCGGTCAGCTCGACGCCGTCGGGACGGGTGAGCAGTTGGGCCGGTTGGTGGCCGGGCAGTCGGTGAAGCTGTCCCGGGCGGTCGAGCCGCTGCGGGACGCCGCCCTGGCCGGGGCGCCGCTGACCGTGTGGCGGCTGCTCGCCGCCGCGCTGCCGGCGCTGCTCGCCGCGCCCACGCCCCCGCGCGGGCTGCCCGACCTGTTGACCCTGGCCACCGAGACGGCCAGCACCACCGGTGTCCGGATCGAGGTGCCCGGCCTGGATGTGGTGGCCGGTCGGGGCGGGTCGGGCCGGCTGGTCACCGAGGCCGGCCGCCTGCACCGCGTGCTCGGCACGGCCTGACACCGGCCGGTGGGGAGCATCTCGGGCAGCAGCGGAGCCCTAGTCCGGTGGTGGTGACTGCGCCATCGCCGCTCCGAGTTCGGCGCGGCTGGAGATGCCCAACTTCCGGTAGACCCGGGCGAGGTTGGCCTCCACCGTCTTCGGGCTGATGAACAGGGCGTCGGCGATGGCCCGGTTGGTACGGCCCTGGGCGGCCAGCCGGGCCACCCGACGCTCGGTCGCGGTGAGCGTGGTCGGCGTCGACGCCCGTACGCCGATGCGGAGCAGCTCGGTGCGGGCCCGGTCGGCGAAGGCGGCGGCGCCGAGCGCGGCGAACTCGTCGACCGCCGCGTCGAGCGCCGCACGAGCCTCCCTCCTGCGCCGGGCGCGGCGGTGGGCCAGCCCGGCCACCAGCAGGCAGCGGGCGCGGTCCAGCGGCAGCACGTCCACCGGTACGGAAGCCCGCGCGGCGGCCAGCTCGGCGAGCTCCGCCGACGCGTCGGCTCCGGCGGCGCTGCGCAGCAGCACCCGGCTGCGGGCCAGCCCCAGCGTGGTCCACGGCCGGGGCAGCCGGGAGTGCCGCTCGGCGAGCCGGGCCAGCACCGCACCGGCCGTGTCGAGGTCGCCGGCACCGATGCACGCCTCGATCCAGTCCGGCTCGAAGCGCAGCGCGATCGGCTCGACCACCCCCGAACCGCCCAGCGCGGCGGCGAGGTCACCGTACGCGGACGCCGCCTCGGCCATCCGGCCGGAGGACAGCGCGACGAACCCGGCGAGCTGCAGGTGGATCCGTCGGCACCAGGCGTCGTCGTGGGCGTCGGCGCGGCGTAGACCGGCCTCGGCGATCTCCCCGGCGGCGGCGAGCCTGCCCTGGTAGGCGTCGAGCGTCCCGGCCAGCCAGGTCTCACCGACCAGGCCGGTGCCGAGTTGCTCGCCGAGTTCGCGGGCCGCCGCGATGTGCTCGCCGGCGGCGGTGAACCGGCCCGCCAACAGCTCGGTCTCGCCGAGGTGGGTCAGCAGTTCGTGCTGCGACGGCTCGTCGCCGCGCGCCGCCGCCCGGCCCAGCATGTCGCACAGCCTGGTCCGCGCCCGCGCGTGGTCGTCGATCGCCTTCCACCAGATCGCCGGCACCGTGCCGGACAGCCACGACGGCTCACCGTCCTCCAGCTTCCGCGCCCGGTCCAGCAGCTCGGTCCGGGCGGACCCACCGGCCCGCACCTCGTGGAAGAACAGTTGCAGCAGTGAACTGGCCAGCAGCGCCCGGTCACCGGCGGTGCCGGACAGCAGCGAGATCGCCGCCTCGGCGTGTCGCCGGCCCTGCTCCGGACCGTCCTGAAACAGGGCCAGGTGGGCGTGGATGCGTCCGGCGAGGGAGGTGCCGCCACGGGCCGCGGCCAACGCGCGTTCCGCCGCCGACACCGCGACCCCGAGGTCGTCGGCGGCCCAGCCCACCATCGCCCGCAGCAGCAGCGCCTCCGCGCGTTGGTCGCCGGAGAGCTGGTCGATCGCCGCGTCGGCGGCCGCACCCGCCGCCGCGTAGTCGCCGCTGTCGAAGCGGCAGCGGACCGCGGCCAGCCGCCACCGGCCCCGGTCACCGGCCGCCTCCGGCGGGGTGATCGCCGCAGCCCGTTCGTACAGTTCGGTGGCGACCTCGCAGGCACCCCGGGCACGTTGCCGCTCGGCCGCGCCGGCGAGTTCGCCGGCGACGGCGGCGTCCGGTTCCACCGTGCACCGGGCCAGTTGCCGCGCCCGCTCGTCCGGGTCGGCCACCGCATCGGCCAACCGGCGGCGCAGCCGGCGACGGATCCCGGAGGGGATGCCCGCGCGGACCGCCGTGGCGTAGGCCGGATGGGCGAAGTCGATCCCGTCCGGCGTGACGACCAGCAGGCCGGTCTCCTCGGCGGGATCGAGCGCGGTGGCCGGCACGCCGGCGGCCCGCAGGTCGCCGAGCGTGGGTGCGGTCAGCAGCGCGGCCAGTCGTACCCCGTCCCGGCTCTGCGCGGGCAGCGCCCGCAACGCGTCGGCGAGCAGTTGCTGGATCGACGAGGCGACCGGCAGGTCCTCGCCCGGCTGCGGTGGCCGGGGTAGCCGCAGCACGGCCCGCGCCATCTCGATGGCCATCAACGGGTTGCCGCCCGCGTCCCGGGCGATCTGGGCGAGCAGTGGCCGGCTGAGCGTCCGACCCAGCCGCGCCCGCACGACATGGTGCAGGGCGCCGACCCCCAGCGGCGTCAGGCCGATGCGGGTGACCGGGCTCCCGGCCGGGCCCTGGTCGAGCCCGAGCGGCGCCCCGGTCCCGGCCGCGTCGTCGTGGCGGCAGGTGACGAGGGTGGCGGGCCGAACGGCCATCCTGCGCAGGGCGAAACGCATCGCCCGTTCACTCGGCGGGTCCAGCCACGGCGCGTCGTCCACCGCGAACAGCACCGGGCCGGTGGTGGCCGTGAGCGCCGCCTCCAGCAGCGAGCGGACGGCGGCCCCGACCGCGCGTTCGTCGATAACCTCGGTGGAGTGCGACGCCAGCAGCACCACCTCGGCCGCGGCCCGCTGCGGCGGCGGCAGGGCCGGCACCCCGGCGGCCAGTGGCCGCAGCAGGTCCGCGAGCGCCGCGAACGGCAACACGGCCTCGGCCTCGGTCGGGGCACAGGCCAGCACCAGCCAGCCCGCCCGCTCCGCCTCGGCGACCAGCGCCCGCCAGATCGCCGTCTTGCCGATCCCGGCTGGTCCGTCCACGAGCACGGACGCCCCGGCGCTCAACGATCGCCAGGCCTGGTCGAGGACGGCGTCCCGGCCGGGGAGCGAGGCATCCACGGCCGGAGCATGACACGGTCGCGCAAGCTGCGTCAGAGGCGACACACCCGGTCAACGAGCGGCAGCCCGCGCGGGTACCTGTTCCGGGCGCGCGGCGAGAGGATCCTGCCCGGACGGGCGGGACGCGTCGACCGTCAGCCCGGTGCGCGCCCGCAGACCTGGACGTTCGGAATGACCTCCTCGTTGCGGTAGACGGCGGCGCGCGAGCTGATGCCGTGCTCCGGTGTGATGGGTTTGATGTTCAACACCTTGATGGGTTTCAGCAGGCTCAGGAACTTGTTGATCACCTCGACGACCGGTTCCAGGATCGTGTAGCCGATCCCGAAGACGGCCTTCACGCCGATCCCCACCCCTCGACACTGCGCGTAGGGCGCGCCCAGGGCCGACCCCAGCGTCGTCCCGTACGAGGTGACCAGCTCGAAGTAGACGCCGGCCTTGAACAGGAAGGCGTTGATCCCGACGCCGAACCGCACCCCGTGCTCGATGAGCAGACCCATCACGCCGACCGGTACGCCGGTGAGGGAGTTGAGCAGGCTCGTCTTGCGCTGGAAGTTCTTCGCCACCCGGGGCCCGAAGGTGCCGTTGGCGTACCCGAAGCCGAGCGACCCGGCCAGCGCGAACTCGCCGGCCCCCTTGATGGTGCCCAGCTTCGCGCCGAACGCGGTGGTGACGGCCAGCGTCTGGCTGATCGTGAAGGAGAGCGGGATCCCCGCCAGCAGGCCGATCGGGAAGGAGATGTCGACCGCGATGGGGAACGCCTTGCGGTGGTTGCGGCCGTCCTGGATACCGGCCTCGAAGTCGACCTTGATCCCGAATCCGCCGCTGATCTCCAACTCGGCCCGGGTCACCTTGCCCGCGCCGATGGCGAGGCGGAAGTTCGCGTCCGGCCGCTGGAAGGTCAGCGTCACGGTCCCCCGGAGCCGGACGCCGCCGTCGTCGTACCCGAAGTGCGCGCCGACCCCGTCGGTGCAGCACGTCGAGTAGACCGAGTACCCGTGGGCCTTCGTGTCGACCCCGCCGCCGCGCTGCGGGGCGGGCGGATCGGCCGGCGCGCGTCCGGGTGGCCGGCGGACCGGTCCGCTGCGGCCCAACCTGCTCGGCGGCGCGGGTTCGTCGTCGGCCCAGAACGGCTCCCCGGCCGAGTAGATGACCGGTTCGGCGAGGGTGATGCCCTTCTTGTCGAAGGTGCCGTCGCGGATCACCTCGGTGAGGTCCACCGGGCCGATCGTCACCAGCACGTCGTCGCCGTCCTCGGCGAGGTCGAGGACCCGGCCGACGGCCCGCCCGGTGACGAACATGACCTTGCCGGGTGCGAGGTCACCGACGTTCCTCGCGTCCCCGTCGATGCGCCAGGTCAGCCCGTCGGGCGTCACCGACCGGATCGAGCGGCCACCCCCGCCGACGACGACCACGTCGGGTTGGAGGGTGACGTCGGGGCCCGGCGCCGGGGCCGCCCCGTACCGCAGCTCCTGCTCGCTCGCCGGCCCGGTCCCGCCGGATCCGGTACCGGGCTGGCCGCCGTCGCAGCCGGTCAGCACGAGCAGCACGGCGACGGTGGCCGCGACCACGGCCCGGACGCGGCGGGTGGGTGGCGTCCGGCCGGGGCGCGCGGGTCGGGACACCGTACTCACA
Organism: Micromonospora sp. NPDC092111; assembly: GCF_044755745.1. Lineage (NCBI taxonomy): Bacteria > Bacillati > Actinomycetota > Actinomycetes > Micromonosporales > Micromonosporaceae > Micromonospora > Micromonospora sp. NPDC092111. Next base: position 340,136 of record NZ_JBIVRQ010000006.1, on the reverse strand, counting down.
TCCGACCGGCGGCCGCGCGGGCGAGCGCCTCCATCGGCGTACGGTTCTCCGCCGGGTCGTTGAGCCGCACGAGCCGGATCGCCACCCAGACGCCCGACTTGGCGAAGAAGGCGGCGCCGTCCTCAAGGTATGCCTCGTCGCCGATGCCGGTCAGCGTCGTGAAGTCGTGGCCGAGTTCGCGGTCGATGTCGAGCATCTTCTTCGCGCCGTCGCCGACGTAGACCTCCACCTGCGCGGTCGGCCCGCTGACCGGCGCGGTGTAACTACAGGTGTCCCGGACCGGCACCGCGTCCTCCAACGGCGTGCCGGCCACCTGCTCCGCGTCCGCCTTGGGGACCAGGGCACAGGCGTCCGGCAGGGCGGCCGTCGTCGGCGCCGCGGTGGGTTCGTCGGCGACCGGCAGCTCGGTGCTGGTCGCCCCGGGCCGGTCGGTGGCGGCGGGCTCGCCGCCGAGCCGACCGCAGCCAGCCGGTACCGCGAGGGCGAGCACCGCGGCGCCGAGCAGGGCAAGGTGGTTCCGTCGCATCGTAGGCTCCCGTCAGGCCAGGATCTCGTCGAGTGGCTTGCGCAGCGGTTGTCGGTCGGCGTCGAGGCCGCAGCTACCCATGATCAGACCGCCGCATGATCACGTCTCCTGGGCCGCGTCCGGTGCGTCCGGCTGCTCCGGGGAGAGCCAGGCCGCCGGGCAGAGCCGGTCGACCTGCCAGCCCACCGTGGCGGCCGCGGCGGCCACCGTTGCCGCGTCGGGGCCCTCGACGATCGCGAGCACCACGTCATCAGCCGGCAGGTGCACCGCCGCCACCAGCCGGACGCCCGGCCACGGCGGCAGCGACGCCAGCGCGGGCACGCTCTCGCCGCCCGAGGAGTCGTAGCGCTCCAGCGCGAACAGTTGACCGGTCACCTCTCGGACGGTACGGCCGCGCCAGCGCCGGGGAATCGGGTGTTTCCCTACGCACCCAGCGGTGCGCCCGACCGTGGCCGGCACCACGGCAACCCGACGGTCACTCCGTGGCCCGGGACAGCCGGCCACGGGCCACCAGTTCGACGGTGAGCACGACCGCGACGGCCTCCACCGCCAGCAGTCCGACCAGGACGAACAGTTGGGTGATCCCGGCCGTGAGCGGACCGGCCCCGCCGAGCAGCACGCCGACGAACGCGCCGGGCAGGGTCACCAGGCCCACCGTGCGGGTCTGGTCCAGCGCGGGGATCAGCGCCTGGCCGGCGGCGGGGCGGCAGACCAGCAGCACCGCGTCGCGGGGCGGCAGCCCCAGGGCCAGTGCCGCCTCGACCTCGCCCCGCCGGCCGGTCAGCTCGTCGAGGGCGCGCCGGCCGGCCAGGGAGGTGGCGGTCATCGCCCCGCCGATCAGGATCCCGGCGACCGGGATGATCGCGATCCCGCGCATCGGCACCAGGCCGGCCAGCAGGAGCCCCGCCACGACGGAGAGGCTGCCCGCCACGACGGGGAGCCCGGCCCACCAGCCGCGCCGGCCGCCGGTGATCCGCCGGCCGGAGGTACCCGTCGCGACCGCGCACATCAGCGCCACGAAGCCGGCGGTGGCCCACAGCGAGGCGACGATGGCGGCGATCAGCATCGACACCGCCGCCAACTGGATCGCGGCGCGGACGGCGGCGACGGCGATCTGCCGCCCGTGCCCGAGACGTCCGAGGGTGGCCACGGCCGCCGCCACGGCGGTCAGCAGGACCAGGGCCACGGCCAGTCTGGGGCCGACCACCAGCATCGTCGAGGACATCGGTGCAGTCTCGCCCAGCGGGGACGAGCCGGCGGTCGCGGGTTCCCCGTCCGCCCGATGGTGTCGCGGGTTGCCCGTCCGCCCGATGGTGCGGTGGGCCGGCTCGTCCGCCGTCCGCGCACCGGTTATCGCGGTTGCGTCACCGGTGGCGGGACCGGCGGGGCGGCGGCGCTGACCGGCCCGCCGGGTTCCCGGTTGACCGGGCCGTCGACGGCGGCGACGGCGAGCCCGACGGCGAAGAGCATCAGCGACAGGTTGATGTCGGTGAACCCGTAGAACGGCGTGATCACCAGGGCGACCACCGGGACCACGCTGAGCCACCTACCGGGCGCGCTGACCGCGGCGGCCGTACGTCGGGCGGTCAGCACGAAGAAGCCGACGAAGATCAGCAGCGCCGGGATGCCGTAGCTGTAGGCCATCAGCCACAACTGCCCCTGGGTGCCCAGTGGTTCGGCGGCCTGGGTGGTGTCGACCAACCGGGGTCCGCCGTAGCCGAGCAACGGCGACCGCAGCACGGCGTCGACCGTCTGGGCGTAGAGATCGGCCCGGTCGGTGGTGGAATCGGTGTTCTCCACCCGGTGGGAGATCAGGTCGCCCACCGGGATGACCAGCGTGGCGGCCCACGCCAGCACGCCCACCGCGCCGATCGAGACGATCAGCCGCAGGTCGCCGCGGACCAGCGCCCGCAGGCCGAGGTACACCAGCCCAGCGCCGACTCCGATGAACATTCCCCGGTTGAGCGTCAGGAACGCCGGCACCAGGGCCAGCGGCAGGGAGACCAGCAGCGCGACGCGCAGCGCGCCGGTCCGGGCCGAGGTCAGGTACGCGATCACGCACGGCAGGAGCACCGCGAACCCGGTGCCCCAGTTGTTGGTGTACGGATACGGGGCCGCGGTCCGGTAGTACGGGGTCCGGCCCAGCACGTTGTACTCGGTGGCGTGGCTGTGCACCAGCGCCCGGATGCCCCGGTTGCCGGCCATCCCGTCCGGCAGCAGTACCTCCACCGGGGTGGTGATCGCGAACGTGGGCTTGAAGACGCCGATCCAGCCCAGCGCGACCATACCCAGCCAGTAGCAGCCGAGCGCGCCGAGAAGTCGCTGCCAGCGCGCTCCCTCCCGGGCCGCGTTGTAGACGTAGACGTAGACGACGAAGGCGGTGCCGAGGAAACCGAGCCGCAACGAGTACATGAACAGCCCGCTGGCCCGGTCCATCCGGGTCGCGCTGACCACGACGACCGCGATCAAAGCCAGCCACCACGTCGCCCCGGTCGGCAGGCTGACCCGGCCCCGGGTGACCAGGAACGCGGCGAGCAGCAGCCCGAACAACGGCCAGCAGAGCTGCAGACCGCCGAGCAGCCACCACAGTGGCATGAGGCCGAACATCGCGTACAGCGGCCAGAGTGGCAGCTCGGCCTGTCGGCTCCGGCGTGGCACCTGGTCAGTCTAGGTAACCAACCAAGATCCAGGCTCGGCCGAAAGTCTGGAACGAATGGGTAGGCTGTCGCCCATGCCGACCCCCGCAGCCGCCTCCGCGGACGACCTCGACAGTCCCCTCGACCTGCTCGACGGCACCAGCAGCACCCTCGCGTCGGCGCAGGTCGGCCCGTGGGAGGTGATGATCGGCGGCGGTCCGGACCGGTTCGTCCTGACGGCCCAGTCGGCCACCGCCGTGCTCAACGGAGTCCGCCCGGACAGCGCCGCCGACAGCGACGACGCCACGGTCGACCTGACGGTGGGCGCGCAGGCCGTGGACTATCCGGCCCGCTACGTCCTCGACCGTGGCCAGGTCAGCCGGGCCCTCGACGCACTGCACCGCGGCGCCCTGCACGACGGCTCCTGGGAGCACCTGGAGGTCTGACCCGCGGGGCCGGTGCCCTCAGTGCGCGGTCGCGACCGCCGGTACCGGCTCCAGGTCGGCGAGCCGGGCCGGCCGGACGACGACGAGCAGCACCACCAGCGCCGCCACCATGCCGCCGGCCACCACCAGGGCCATCGCCACCGCGCCGGTGCCCAGCACCCCCACCAGCGGCGCGGCCACCGCGCCGACGCCGAACTGCACCGCGCCGAGCAGGGCGGACGCGGTTCCGGCCGCCTCGCCGTGCCGGGACAGGGCCAGGGCCGGCGCGTTCGGCATGGCCAGTCCGGCCGCCGCCAGCACCACCCACAACGACACCAGCAGGCTCGGCAGGCCGCCCAGCCCGGTCGCGGCGAAGCCGAGCAGCGCCACCCCGGCCACCGTGCCGACTCCCAGGGCGACGACGAGGATCCGCTGGGGCGGGTAGCGGCGCAGCAACCGGACGTTGAACTGGGTCGCCCCGATCAGCCCGACCGCGCCCGCGCCGAAGGCCAGCCCGAACTGCTGCTCGTCCAGCCCGTACCCGTCCTGTAGGACGAACGACGAGCCGGACACGTACGCGAACAGGGCCGCCATGGCCAGCCCGGCGACCAGGACCAGGCCCACGAACGTCCGGTCGCGCAGCAGCGAGCCGTACACGGCCACGGTCGCGACCACGCCGCCGCGCTGGCGCCGCCGCGCCGGCAGCGTCTCGGCCAGGCCGAACATGGCCACCACCACCAGCAGTACGCCGAAGACGGCCAGCGCCACGAACACGCCGCGCCAGTCGGTCCAGCGCAGCAGCCCGCCGCCGAGGGTGGGCGCGAGCACCGGCGCGGCCCCCATGACCAGCAGCAGCCGGGAGAGCAGGGTGGCGAAGGCCGCGCCGTTGAACAGGTCACGGACCACGGCCATCGCGACCACCGAGGCGGCGGCGACGCCGAGGCCCTGCACCACCCGCAGGACGCCGAGGACCGCGATGTTCGGTGCGACGACGCAGAGCAGCGACGCCACGACGTGCAGCGCGATGCCGGCGATCAGCGGTTTCCGCCGGCCGACAGCGTCCGACAGCGGGCCGATCAGCAACTGGCCGAGGGCGAGCCCCACCAGCGTGCCGGTGAGGGTCAACTGGACCGCCGCCGACGTGGTGTGCAGGTCGGTGACGATCGCGGGGAGCGCGGGCAGGTACATGTCGATGGTCAGCGGACCCACCGCGATCAGCGAACCGAGGACGAGCACGAGCCGCAGCCGTTGCCGGCGGCTCATCAGGTCGCCGGGCGTCAGCGCGGCCGTCGGCAGTTCGTGGGGCGCGGTGGCGGTGGCGTCGGTCATCGGGAGGTCTCCGACCTGTCGTGGTGCGGCCGGGCAGAGATCGGTACGGCTGTCACACCCTGCTTCAAATCCGGATCCGGTGGTCTGATTCCCGGCCCACCAAGAGGTAACGCGGGTCACAGTCGACGGTCACGCCCGGACGGCCACCGCCGACCACCGCCGGCCGGGGTCAGGCCGGGTCGGCGCGACCCAGCCGCCAGTATCCCATGAACGCCACCGCCCGGCGGTCCATGCCACGCTCGACGACCAGGTGTCGACGCAGGGCGCGGATGACGCCGGCCTCCCCCGCCAGCCAGGCGTACACCGGTACCGGCGCGGACGGGGCCGGGACCTCCCAGAGCACGGTCCGGTCGACGTCCACGTCGCTGATCGGCGCGGCGACCGGCTCCGCCCGGCCGGACAGCAGGTGCTCCGCTGCCGCCGCGACGGCGGGAACGAGGCGGCTGCCGTGCTCGCCGCCGTGCCGGGCCAGCCACCCGACCAGGACACCGGGTGGGGCCGCGACGGTCAGCTCGTCGGCCGGCTCGGGCACCTCCAGCAGCACCTGGCCCCGCGCGTCGTGCGGCAGCCGTTCCAGGATCGCGCAGATCGCGGGTACGGCGGTCTCGTCACCGGCCAGCAGCAGCCGGCCCGCGGTCGGTGGCCGGAACTCGACCCCGCCGTGCTCGCCCTCGTAGCCGGCGTCGGGTCCGAGGATGCCGGCCTCGTCGCCGGGGCGGGCCCGCCGGGCCCACCGGCTGGCCGGGCCGCCGTCGCCGTGCAGCACCAGGTCGATGTCCACCTCGGCCAGGTGGGGCCGGACCGCCCGGACGGTGTACGTGCGTACGGGGCAGCGCTGGTCTTCGGGCAGGGCCCGCCAGTGGGCGTACCAGTCGGCACCGCCGGGCAGGTGGACGCCGCGCTGCCCGGCCACCGGCAGTACCACCTTGACCCGCTGGTCGAAGCCGTTGTCGGCGAACCGGTCGAGGTCCGGGCCGGTGAAGGTGACGCGGAGGAACGACGGGCTGAGCCGGCGCACCGAGCGGACCTGCACGTCGAACAGCCGCCACGGCGTGACGGGCAGGGTCCGGGTCCCGACGCCGGCCGCGCCGGGGCGGGTGGTCCCCTGCCGCGGCGACCACGCTTGATCATTCACCATGAGGTTAGGTTAGCCTAAGCTCATGGTGGGCGGCGAGGGAGGTGCGCCCCGACCGCCGTCCGGGTGACGACCCCGCCCACCCGGGCTCACCCGCCCACCGCGCCCCGGTCCAGGAAGAGGAGCTGGGCCCGCTTGTCCGGCAGGTCGATCTGCGGGCCGGGCACGAAGCCGGCCCGGACGAGCCGGGCGACGGCCCGGTCGTTGCGCGCGTCCGGCTCGGCCACCAGGCGCAGCCGACTCGGATCGGCCAGCACGAAGTCGAGGAACGCGCCGAGGACCACCCCGGTGAAACCGGGCTCGGCACCGCCGTCCGGGGGGCCGATGAGCAGGTGGATACCGAAGTCGCCGGGCCGCACGTCGTAGCACTCCCCGACCGGGTCGGCCGCCGGCTCGTAGGTCTGGAACAGCGCCACCGGCCGGCCGTCCCGGTGGACCAGGTAGGCGTGGTGGGTGGCGAGCGAGTCGACGTACGCGTAGACCTCGCGCACCCGCTCGCGACTGGCCGCCCGCATGCCCCAGAACCGGGACCGCTCCCGCGTCACCCAGTCGTGGATCACGTCGGCGTCCCGGTCGGGCTCCACGGGCCGGATGGACACCTCGCCGAACCCGTCGATCCGACGCGTGCGGGAGGTCGGGGCAGTCGTCATCTCACTCCTTCGGGGCCTGACCGGGCGACCACCGTCGACCGCCACTCTCCACAGTCGGCCGTCCACCGTGCGTGGTGTTAGGGCACCCTAACCACAAATCGATCGGTGAGCAATCACACACGCCCGGCCACCTCCCCGACGGACAAAACCGGAACACCTAAGGCCAACAGGACCCTTCCCCACACCGCGACCGACACCATGTGACATGCCTACCATTCGTCGCCATTGACTGACGTGGGCCAATCTGTTATCGAACGCTTCCGGATAGCAGGAAGTCAGGAAACCTTCCCGAAACCGACACCAGAAAGATCGGACCCGGGGGTGACATATTGCTGTTCTTCGTTGGATAATTTCGGCCGTCATACGCCATGGCGTCGTCGGTTCCTTGGGGCCGTGCCGCTAACCGGAGGGAAAATCGGTGAAACGCGACCAGTCACCCGTGCTACCGGGCGACGGTGCCACGGACTACGCGCGCTACATGCGCACGGAAGCGCTGCTCGACCTGCAACGACACCCGGGAGAGGTGCTGCACCGCGACGAGCTCCTGTTCCAGGTGGCACACCAGTCGACCGAGCTGTGGCTGAAGCTGGCCGAGGCCGAACTGACCGAGGCGGTCCACCGGGTCGACGCCGGCGACCCGGCGGGGGCCGAGTCGCTGCTGACCCGGGCGACACTCGCGGTACGGCTGGTCACCGACCAGCTTGAGATCTTCCGGCACCTGTCGCCGGCCGCCTTCCAGACGATGCAACCGGCGCTGGGCAACGGCTCCGGCGCCGAGTCACCCGGCTGGCGGCGGGTCCAGGCCGCGAGCCGGCAGCTCGGCCGGGCCTTCACCGAGCACCTCGCCACCCGGGGCGCCACGCCGGCGACGTTCCGACCGACCGACCCCACCGACCCGGCCCACCGACTGGCCGAGGCGATGCTGGAGTGGGACGAGCGGGTGTCGCTGTGGCGGGTGCGCCACCTGCAGGTCGCCCTACGGATCGGGGGCCACGCCCCCGCCGGCACCCCGGGCAGCCCGGCGACGATGCTCGCCAAGCTCACCGGGCACCGGTTCTTCCCCGAATTGTGGCAGGCCCGGGTGGCCACCGCCGACACGCCGACCTGCGCCCATTCCCGACCCGACTCGCCCTGACAGTCCGCCCGCCCGAAAATCGTCGGTGCCCGCACCGTCGTAACTGACACAAACGGAATCCCGAGGTGCGGTTCGTGCGCGAACTGACGAGTTGGCTGTCCGGTGCGTCCGACCCCGATCGTTTCCCGTATCCGGCCGTGTTGGCGGAATTTCATCGGGTCGGCAAGCACTTTGTCGAAAAGGAACTGTTGGCCCTGTTGGACCAGGTCCGGGCGGAGGTGGCCGCGCGGCCGACGCCCGCCCCGCTCCTGTCCGCCTTCCTCGACGTGACGCTCGACAAATGGGATGCCCGGTACGACTACCGCAGCTACCTGGCGCTACGCCTGCTCCGGCTGCCCGGCGCCGAGGACGGCCTGGCCCACCGGTCCGACGACGCCGACCCGGCCGAGGGGAGACGCGACCGCGACCGGCTCCTCGTCGACCTCGTCGCCGACGCGCTCGCCTTCGAACTGGACGCCGCCGCCGACGCCACCGACCTGCTCCCCGAACAACGCCCGGGGCCGGCGGTGGTCGACAAGCGCTGCCGGCTCGGGGTCCGGGCCGTCGCCGCCGCCCTGGCCCGCCTCGGTCTGGCCGGTGCGGTCACCGACCCGGATCCGGCCACGGCGGCGGCCGAGCTGCACACCCTCGCCTCGGCCACCCGCGACACCGCCGGGCAGCGGGTCCTGCGGTTGAGCATGCTGCCGGTCTACGTGTCGCACGACGAATACCTGTTCATCCGGGTGCTCCAGGCGTACGAGTGCGTCTTCGCCGGGGTCGCCGACGAGCTGCACGCCACGGTCACCGCCCTGTCGACGGGTCACCCACCGGCGGCGGCCGACCGGCTGGCCTACGCCTGCGACCTGCTCACCACCGCCGGCCCGCTGTTCTCCCTGCTGGCCACCATGCAGCCGGCGTCGTTCCGGACGTTCCGGGAGTACACCGAGGGGGCCAGCGCCATCCAGTCCCGCTCCTACAAGCTCATGGAGTCGCTGTGCCGGGTCCCCGAGCCGGCGCGGCTGGACTCGGCCGCGTACCGGTCGGTGCCGGAGGTACGCGACCGGGTGCGGGCCGGGCAGCCGGTGATCGACCAGGCGTACCGGGCGGCAGTGCGCGCCGGCCGGCTCGGTGGGCCCGACCGTGACCTGGTGCGGCGGCGGATGGCGACGTTCGCCGAGGCGGTGCTCCAGTGGCGGCGCACCCACCACCGGCTGGCGACCCGGATGCTCGGCTCCCGCCCCGGCACCGGCTACACCGAGGGCACCCCCTACCTGGCGGCGGTCCGCTCGATCCCGGTCTTCACCACCGTGCCCCACGGTGCCCGTCCCGCCCCGAACGACCCGACTGGAGGCTGCCCCGAGTGAGCGGACCCGACCCCCACCCGCCCCGGTGCCTGGACGCCGCCGCGCACGCCGCGCTGCGGGCCGAGTTCCCGCTGCTGGACACCTGCGTCTACCTGAACAACAACTCCACCGGCGCGGTACCGAGGGGCGTCGACGAGGTGCTCGCCGACTACGGGGCGACGCTGCGCACCTGGCGCGACGACGTGTGGCAGGGCTGGCACGTCGGCCTCGACCGGTACGCCGACTCGGTGGCCGCCCTGATCGGCGCGCCCCCGGGCAGCGTGGTCACCGACGCCAACCTGAGTACGCTGCTCGCCCGGGTGGCGTCCTGCTTCGACTACCGCCCGCCGCGGGACCGGGTCGTCACCACCGACCTGGAGTACCCGACGGTGCCGTTCATCTTCCGGGCGTTCCGCCGCTACGGCGCCCGCCACCACCCGGTCGGCACCGGCGGCCCCCGGTTCGACCAGGACGCCCTCGAAGCGGCGATCGACGAGCGGACGCTGCTGGTCTGCGTGCCGCACGCGAGCTTCACCTCCGGCGCCACCATCGACCTGCCGCGCCTGGTCGCCCGCGCCCACGACGCCGGCGCCCTGGTCGTCGTGGACGCCTTCCAGACCGTCGGGGTGGTGCCGCTGGACGTGACCGCGCTCGGCGTCGACGTCGTCCTCGGCGGCGCGCACAAGTGGCTCTGCGGCGTCGGCACCGCCTTCCTCTACGTACGCCCGGAGCTGGCGGTGGAGCTGGAGCCGGCGGCGACCGGCTGGCAGGCCGGCGACCGGGCGTTGACCTTCCAGCCGTCGACCGGCTGGGCGCCCGGCGCCCGACGGTTCGCCGGCGGCACGCCGTACCCGCTCACCTCGCTGCTCTCCCAGGTCGGCCTGGACCTGCTGGCCGGGGTGGGCGTCGAGGCCATCCGGCGGCACTCGCTGGCGCTGACCCAGCGGGTCCTGGACCGGGCGGCGGCGGCCGGCATCGACGTGGTCAGCCCCACCGAACCGGACCGGCGCGGCGGCGTGGTGTGCCTGGACGTCGCCGACGGCGAGGCGGTCAAGCGGCGGCTGGCCGAACGGGACCTGATCTGTAGCTGGCGGAGCTGGCTGCGGGTCGGCCCGCACGTCTACAACACCCTGGACGAGGTCGACGTCTTCATGGACGCGCTGGAGAAGGAGCTGGACCGGTGACCGTCACCCTGTCCCCGCGGGCGCTGATGAGCCTGCTCGCCAACGGACCCAAGGCCATGGACGTGCTGGAGACCGCGCTCACCATGGGCCTGCTCGACGCGCTGGAACCCGGGCCGGCCCGCCTCGACGCGCTGGCCGCCCGGTTCGAGGTGCGGACGCTGCGGCTGTACAAGTTCCTCGACTGCCTGGAGAGCCTCGGCTTCGTCACCCGCGGCCAGCAGGGCGACGGCCTCGCCGGGACCACCTACCGGGCCGTACCGGGGCTGCGGGACGCCGTCGCCGCGGTGGTCGGTCCGGGCGCGCTGGAACGGGACCGGGACCGGTACCCGTGGCGGCTGCTGCACGGCCGGCTGGCCGAGAGCCTGCGCGGCGAGGTCAGCATGAGCGACGACGACTTCGCGTGGCCGCCGAAGACCGACGCGCAGACCGCCGACTTCGAGCGCAGCATGGCCGTCGGGCTCGGCCCGGTGACCGAGACGATCCGGCGGCACGCCGACCGGCTGTGGTCGGACCGGCGACGCCTGCTGGAGGTCGGCGGCGGCGACGGCACCCTCGCCGCGCACGTGCTCGACAGCACCCCGACGCTGCGGGCCGACGTGTACAACCTGCCGGCGGTGGCCCCGCTGGTGGCGGCCACCCGGGTCGAGCGGGGCCATCCGGACCGGTTGGGCTTCGTCGGCGGGGACTTCCTCACCGAGCCGCTGCCGCCGGGCTACGACGCGCTGTCGTTCGTCCGGGTGCTGCACGACTGGCCCGACGAGGTGGCCCGCCGGCTGGTCGAGCAGGCGTACGCGGCGCTGGAGCCCGGCGGGTTGCTGCTGATCTGCGAGGAGTTCCGCACCCCGGACCGGCTGGCGATGCAGTTCTTCTGGAGCTACTTCCTGATCGGGGTCGACAGCTGTGTGAGCCGGCTGCGGGAGGTCGAGTACTACACCGGCCTGCTCAAGGAGGTCGGCTTCGAACGGGTGGCGGTGCTGCCGGGCGGCTGGGAGCTGGTCACCGCGTACAAGCCGGGGACGGCCGGCTGACCCGTCCGCCGGCGGCGTGAACGGCCGCCGGCGGACCCCGGCCCGGCGCGGGGCGGGGCGGGGTGCGCGGTCAGGGCCGGCGGGCCACCACCGCGCCGTTGGCGCCCGGGGCCTCGAACGGCACCGTCCGGACGTCGACGAAGCCGGCGTCGGTGAGCCAGGCGGCGTACTCGGCGCCGGAGTAGTTCTTGCCGCCCTCGGTCTCGACGAGCATGTTCATCCCCATCAGCGCGGCCTCCGACGGGCCGGTGCGCTCGTCGTTGAGCAGCAGCTCGCAGACGACGACCGCCCCGCCGGGCGGCAGCGCGACGTGGCACCTGGCCAGCAGCGCGCGGTTGGTCGGCTCGTCCCAGTCGTGCAGGATCATGCTGAGCAGGATGACGTCGTGCCCGCCCGGCAGCGCCGGGTCGGCGAGGAAGTCACCGGGGATGGTGCCGATCCGCCCGGTCAGGCCCTCGGCCGCGATCCGCTCCTCGGCCCGGGCGCAGACGTGCGGCAGGTCGAGGATCGTCGCCCGGAGGTCCGGCAGGCGGCGGCACAGCTCGATCGGGAACGCCCCGGCCCCGCCGCCCACGTCGAGCAGCCGGCTGTGCGCGCCGAAGTCGTACGCGTCGGCCAGCGCCCGGGCGGTGAAGCTGGAGGTGGCGAACATGGCGTCCCAGAACTGGGCCACCATCTCCGGGTCGGTGGTGTCGAACATCGACTGCTGCTCGCTCGGGTCCCAGGTGAGCGGCCGGTTGGCGCGCAACGCCTCGCCCACCCGGTGCCAGGGCAGGTAGGTGCGCAGGTCGGAGTAGCGGACCTGGGCGCCGAAGTAGTACGGCCGCCCCTCGACCAGGAACTGCTCGGCCAGCGGGGAGTTGCGGTAGCCGTCGCCGGCCTTCTCCAGCAGACCGAGGGACGCGCTGGCGGCCAGCAGCAGGTCGGCCGGGCGCTCGTCGAGCCCGAACTCGGTGGCGGCCTCGGCCACGTTGATGGTCCGACCACCGGCCAGCCGGGTGAACAGGCCGAATTCGACGCCGACGGCGAGGGTCTTGAACCCCCAGACACCGGCGACGAGACGCATGAGAGGAGTGGGAGTGTCCATCGATACATAAGATCATGGATCGCTGGCGGATCGAAGGGATCCGCCCTTTTTGTCGATGTGCCGGGTCAGGCCGCGCCGCGTGCCGGGGCGGTGGACCCACGGACCACCAGCTCCGGCTCGAAGAGCAGCTCGTCGGTGAGCACGCCGGCCCCCTCGATCTGGGTCACCAGCAGGTCGACCGCCGCCTGGCCCATCGTCTCGATCGGCTGCCGGACCGTGGTCAGCGGCGGATCGGTGCAGGTCATGAACGCCGAGTCGTCGAAGCCGACCACCGAGACGTCGTCCGGCACCGCGCAGCCCAGCCGGCGTACCGCGCGGATCGCGCCCAGCGCCAGCACGTCGCTGGCGCAGACGATGCCGGTGACCCCGCGCTGGACGAGCTTGGCCGCCGCCACCCGGGCCCCCTCCATGGAGAAGCTCGACCGCTCCACCCACTCCCCCGGCTCGTCCCAGCCGGCGATCCGGCCCATCGCCGCCAGCTTGCGGCGCGACGGCACGTGGTCCTCCGGACCGAGCACCATGCCGATCCGCTGGTGGCCCAGCGACCGCAGGTGCCCGTACGCCTGCTCCACCGCGACCGCGTCGTCGGTCGACACCCGGGGGAACGCCAACTCGTCCACCCCGGCGTTGACCAGCACCACGGGCAGTCCCCGGTCGGTCAGCCGCCGGTAGTGGTCGTGCGTCGCGTCCGCCAGGGCGTACGACCCGCCGGCGAAGATGACGCCGGAGACCTGGTGGTCCAGCAGCATCTCCACGTAGTCCGACTCGGGCACGCCGCCGATGGTGCGGGCGCACAGCGCCGGGGTGAACCCGCGCTGGGCGAGCGAACCCGTCACCACCTCCGCCAGCGCCGGGAAGATCGGGTTCTGCAACTCGGGCAGCACCAGCCCGACCAGCCGGGCCCGCTGGCCGCGCAGCTTGGTGGGGCGCTCGTAGCCGAGCACGTCGAGGGCGGTCAGCACCGCCGTCCGGGTCGCCTCGGAGACCCCGCCCCGCCCGTTGAGCACCCGGCTCACCGTGGCCTCGCTGACACCCGCCTTGCGGGCCACCTCCGTCAACCGCTTCGTCACGACGTGGAGCCTACGTCAGATCGCTGAAAGAAATGAACAGCGACGTGCCCGCTGATGTCATCGATCCGTCAGCCCGCCGCCCGTCCCCGGCATCCCCGAGCCCGCCGGAGGACGCCCGTCGGCGGGTCGGCCGGTCACTGGTACGCCCCGGGCCCCCTGCGACGGCGAATCGGATTGCCGCCGGGTTCCGCCCGCTGCCACGATCGCCGGTATGTCGACCGCCGAGCCGTCCGCACCGGACCCGCTGACCGCGCTGCACGCCTCCCTCGACCAGCGGCGCCGGCCCGAGGACGTCGCCCTGCTGGTGCTCCGGGCCGTCGGCGACCGGCTCGAACCGCAGGACCGGATGCTGATCGGCCGGGCCGCCCGCGCCGCGTCCCGGTGGAACGGCTGGAGCTCCATGTCGGACGACTTCGCCCACCCGGTCGGCGGCACCCGGCAGGTGGCCGCCGCACGGCGGCTGTTCGCGCTGCCGGCCGACGACGTCGACCCGGACGACCCGACGTCGCTGCTCGACTTCACCCTCCGGCTCGGCGAGTCCCTCGGCGCCGTCGATCCCCACCGGCTCGACTTCCAGCACGACCGGCTGAACCGGCTGGGCCGGGCCGCCGCCGGGATCGAGCTGTCCAAGCGGCAGTACAACCGGCGGTTCCGGGTGACCCGGCGGGTGGCCGCCAAGGCCGGACGGCTCGACACCGAGCATTCCCGGCGACAGCTCACCATGGTGGCCCGTTCCGGATTCGCCGCCGGCATCCCGCTGGCGGCGTTCGTCGCCGACCCGTGGGCCGCGAGCTTCGTCGCGTACCTCACCGCCCGGCGCAAGCTGCGCCGCGAGTTCACCCTGTCCGGCCGGGACAACCCGTACGACGAACTCGCCGACCTGCTCTTCCACCGTTGCCTCGCCGCCCCGGAGACGGACTGGTGGATGATCGCCCAGGTCCACCCGACCCCGCCGGTCCTCGCCCGGCTCACCGACCGGCAGCGCGGTGAGCTGCTGGGCCGCTGGTGGGCGACGATGCGTCAGGTCGCCACGCTGCTCGCCCGGGTCTGGTCGGCCAGCACGTTCGACCGGGCCACGATGATCGTGCGGCGGGGCAACGACTCGTCGACGTGGAACCTGCTCTGCGGCGCGTACAACACCGCCCGCGCGGCGTGGATCGCCACCCTGGACGCCTCCGGCAGCCTCGGCCTGCTCGACGCCGCCTGTCCCGGCAAGGCGATGATGCTGATCGCGGCGGACCTCGCGGCCTGGCACCGGTCCACCGGCGGAGGCCCGCACCCCGACACGACGGTGTGGGCCCGGCTGCCGCTGCCCTGGGACGTCCTCGACGGCACCGCCACCTGCACCCGCGCGGACGTCGTCGCGGCCTGCGCGGACGCCGGCGTCGACGGCGTGCGGTCCGGCTGGCTGGCACCCCGCCCGGACGGGCCGGTCGGCACGTTCCGGCCGACGCCGGAGCTGGTGCACGGGGTGTCCGTGGTGGACCCGGCGTGGGCCTCGGCCCTGCGCGCCGCCGGGGCCTTCTCCGGCCGTGCGGGCGGTGGCGGGATCACCGTCCCGGCCGACGTCGTCGTCGGCGAGCTGCCGCAATCGGGTGGACAGCCGACGCCGTGATCCGGCACCATCGCTGGACGCCCCGCCGTAGCTCAGCGGTAGAGCGCCCGGCTCTTAACCGGGTGGACGCTGGTTCGAGCCCAGTCGGTCGGGACCGCGGAGATCCGTCGTAGCTCAGCGGTAGAGCAGCCGGCTAGGGACCGGCCGGACGCCGGTTCGAGCCCGGTCGACGGATCTCCGCTCCGCGCCCGCCGGGACGGTGGCGGACGCCGGTCACGATGGAAGAATGATTCGCTTCGTCCTGAACGTACTGTGGCTCATCCTCGGCGGCGGAATCGTGCTGGCCCTCGGCTACTTCGTCGCCGCGCTGATCTGCTTCGTCCTCGTCATCACCATCCCGTTCGGGGTGGCCTCGCTGCGGCTGGCCTCGTACTCGCTGTGGCCGTTCGGCCGCACCCTGGTCGCCAAGCCGGGGGCCGGCGTCCCGTCCGGGCTGGCGAACGTGCTGTGGGTGCTGCTGGCGGGCTGGTGGCTCGCCCTGTCCCACCTGGTCGCCGGGATCGCGCTCTGCGTCACGATCATCGGCATCCCGTTCGGCATCGCCAACTTCAAGCTCGTCCCGGCCGCGTTCTGGCCGCTCGGGCGGGAGGTCGTCGAGGCGCCCTGACCCGATCGGCCCGCAACGCCCGGACGGCACCCGGAGCAGGCCGTCGACCAGCTCGGTGACCCGGTCGACCCGGTCCAGGTGGGTGCGGTCGTGGGTGACCAGGACGGTGGCGGTGCCCCGGTCCCGGGTGAGGCCGGTGAGCAGCGCGATCACCGCCGCACCCCGGTCGTGGTCCAGGGCGCTGGTGGGCTCGTCGACCAGCAGCACCGCCGGGTCGTTCATCAGGGCACGGGCGATGTTCACCCGCTGCCGCTGCCCGCCGGAGAGCTGGTGCGGACGGCGGCCCGCCTGGTCGGTCAGCCCGACGGCGTCGAGCAGTCCGGCCGCCCGGCCCCGGGCCGTACCGGGGGAACGCCCGTCCAGGTGGGCCATCACCAGCAGTTGCTCCAACGCGGTGAGCGACGCGATCAGGTTCGGTTGCTGGAAGACGATCCCGATCCGTTCCCGGCGCAGCGCCCCGGTCCCGGCGCGGCTCAGCCCGGTGGTGTCGGTGCCGGCCACCACGACCCGACCGGCGTCCGGGGTGACCAGGGTGGCGGCCACCGCCAGCAGGCTGGACTTGCCGGAGCCGGACGGCCCGACGACCGCGGTGGTGGTGCCCGCCGGCACGGTGAGGCTGACTCGGTCCAGGGCGGTCAGCCGGGTGTCGCCGTCGGGGTAGGTGAGGGTGACGTCGGTCAGGTCGAGGCTCATCGGGTGCTCCCCAGGGCGGTCAGCGGGTCGACGGAGGTGATCCGGCGGACGGACAGCGCGGCGCCGACCGCGCCGAGGACGACCAGCACGGCGGCCGGCACCAGTACCGCGCCGGCGGTGAGCGCGAACGGCACCCGCCCGCCGACCGCCGCGCCGACGGCCACGGCCAGCCCGGTGCCGACGGCAGTACCGGCGACCAACAGCACCAACGCCTGCCCCAGGGCGTCGCGCAGCAGGTAGCCGGTGCCGCCGCCGAGCGCCTTCAGCACCGCCACGTCACCGCTGCGCTGGATCGTCCAGACGGTGAAGAACGCGCCGACGACCAGCGCGGAGATCACGAAGAGCAGGCCCCGCATCAGTTGCAGCGACCCGTTCTCCGAGGCGTAGGAGTCGATCGCGGACAGCGCCGCCGACCGGGTGACGGTGCGGGTGCCCAGCCGCCGGTCGGCGGCGGCCAGGTCGGGATCGCCGGTGGTGCGCAGCACGACGACGGTCGCGGCGTCGTCGGCCGTGCCGGGGGCCAGCCGCCGCCAGTCGGCCAGCGTGGTCCAGACCACCGGGGTGTGGCTGTACGACGCGTCGCCGGCCACTGCGGCGACGGTCAGCGACCGGCCGGCGATGGTCACCGGCTGACCCGGCCGGACCGCGAGGGCGTCGGCGGCACCGGTGGACAGCACCACCCGCCCGTCGGCGACCGGAGCGGCCCCGGACGGCAGGCCGGCGCCCGGCAGGACGCCGAACACGGCGAGGGCGGCCGTCCGGTCCCCGGCGCCGGCCCGGGTGGTGGTGATGCCCAGCGGGTCGGCGGCGGTCACCCCGGGCACGTCCCGCCAGCCCCGCCACTGCTCCCCGGTCACCCGGGAGCCGGTGAGGGACAGCTCCCGCCCGGCCGCCGGGGCGGCGAACGCCAGGTGGTCGGCGGGCAGCCCGGTCACCGCCGAGGTGCTCTCCCGGCCCAGCCCGGCGGTGAGGCCGGACAGCAGCACCACGAGCAGGGTCATCAGGGTCACGACGACGCCCATCAGGGCGAACCGCCCCTTGGCGAAGCGCAGGTCTCTCCAGGCGACGAACACGGGGCCCCAGCCTTTCCTGTGGACGTCCACCGCGCCGGGTGGCGCGGCGGACCGGTCACCACCGTCGCCCCGCCGTACCCCCGGCGCATCGACCCGGGGAGCGGAGCGCGGACCCTCGAACGAGGCGTACCGGGATCAACCCTTTGGTTGATGGCGACGGCCCACCCCGGCCTAGCCTGGACTGATCGTGACCACCGACCACTCGCCCGAGCCGTCGCGGACCCTCCGCGCCGGCCTGCACGTGCTGGTCGGGGTGCTGGTGGCGGTGGTGGTCGTGCGCGCCGTGACCGGGCCGACGGCACACCGCGCGGCGGTGCTGGCCGCCTCGGCCGTACTGGCCGCCGTCTACGCCGCCGGGCCCACGTTGCCCCGGCGACCACGGGTGGCGTGGGGGTGGCTGGCGGCGCTGGCCGCCGCGTGGCTGCTGCTGCTCGCCCTGACCCCGGACGGGGTGTGGCTGGCGTTCCCGCTGTTCCTGCTCCAGTTGCACCTGCTGCCGGCGCGGTGGGGCCCGGCGGCGGTGGTGGTCACCACCGCGCTGGCGGTGGTGGGCGTGGTCCGGCACCAGGGCGGGCCGACGCCGGGCGCGGTGCTCGGCCCGGTCATCGGCGCCGCCGTCGCGGTCGCCACCGTCCTGGGCTACCAGGCTCTCTACCGGGAGAGCGAACGCCGGCGGCGGCTGATCGAACAGCTCACCGCCACCCGCGCCGACCTGGCCGCCGCCGAGCACACCGCCGGGGTGCTCGGCGAGCGGGAACGGCTGGCCCGGGAGATCCACGACACCCTCGCCCAGGGACTGTCGAGCATCCAGCTACTGCTACGCGCCGCCCAGCGGGCGATGCCGGAGCGCGCCGACGTGGCCGCCGGGCACGTCGAGCAGGCCCGGCGGGCGGCGCAGGACAACCTCGCCGAGGCCCGCCGGTTCGTCCACGCGCTCAGCCCGCCCGCCCTGGACGCGCGGTCGCTGCCCGACGCGCTGCGTCGGCTCTGCGCCGCCACCACCGACCGCTGCGCGCCGGCCGTGCGTTTCCGGCTCGACGGCGTACCGGTGCCGCTGCCCACCACCCACGAGGTGGCGCTGCTGCGCATCGCGCAGTCGGCGCTGGCCAACGCGGTCCGGCACGCCCGGGCGGGCCGGGTGGAGCTGACCCTGAGCTACATGGGTCCCCGGGTGGCGCTGGACGTGGTCGACGACGGGGTCGGCTTCGACCCCGCCGGGCGGGGTGCCGGCTTCGGGCTGGCGGCGATGCGGTCCCGGGCCGCCGAGCTGGGCGGCACGCTCGCGGTGGAGACCACACCCGGGCAGGGCACCGCGGTCGCGGTCAGCGTCCCCCGCCCCGGGGTACCCGGA
Organism: Micromonospora sp. NPDC092111; assembly: GCF_044755745.1. Classification (NCBI taxonomy): domain Bacteria; kingdom Bacillati; phylum Actinomycetota; class Actinomycetes; order Micromonosporales; family Micromonosporaceae; genus Micromonospora; species Micromonospora sp. NPDC092111. The sequence goes on along the minus strand of NZ_JBIVRQ010000006.1, from coordinate 321,270 downwards.
TGAGCGACCCGATCCGGCTGCTGATCGCCGACGACCATCCGGTGGTCCGGTCGGGCCTGCGCGCCCTGCTGGCCACCGAGCCGGGGTTTGAGGTGGTCGCCGAGGCCGCCACCGCCGAACGGGCCGTGGCGCTGGCCGCGTCCGGGCCGGTCGACGTGGTGCTGATGGACCTCCAGTTCGGCGCGGGCATGCAGGGCGCGGAGGCCACCGCCGCGATCACCGCCCGCCCCGACGCGCCCCGGGTGCTGGTACTCACCACCTATGACACGGAGGCCGACATCCTCGCCGCCGTGTCCGCCGGCGCCACCGGCTACCTGCTCAAGGACGCGCCGCCCGAGGAACTCGCCGCGGCGGTACGCACGGCCGCGGCGGGCGGTTCGGCGCTCGCCCCGGCGGTCGCGCACCGCCTGATCGGCCGGCTGCGCGCCCCCGGGGTGGCGTTGAGCCGCCGGGAGACCGAGGTCCTCCAACTCGTCGCCGAGGGGCTGTCCAACCAGCAGGTCAGCCGGCGGCTGCACCTGAGCCAGGCCACGGTCAAGACGCACCTGGTGCACATCTACGGCAAGCTGGGCGTGGACTCCCGCACCGCCGCGGTCGCCGCCGCGACCGGTCGGGGCCTGATCCGGCGCTGACCGCCACCGCGACCCCGACGCCGGACCCCGGCAGGCGGCGGCTCCGGTGGTGGGGACGATGGCCGGCGTCAGTCCCGGCGGCCGGCGTGGATCCGGTCGAGGTGGGCGGCGAGTTCGTCGGTGACCAGCAGGTCGGTGCGGATCCGGTCGTGCGGGTAGCCGGCCCGGCCGATCATGTGCGCGGCCACCGGCGCGGTGGCGAGCTGGAACGCGCCGACCAGCACCAGGGTGGTGATGTCGACGCCGGTACGCAGCCGCAACCCGCAGCCGAGCAGCACCAGCAGCAGGCCGAGGACCTGCGGCTTGGCCGCCGCGTGCATCCGGGACAGCAGGTCCGGGAAACGGACCAGGGCGACCCCGGCGGCGAGGCTGAGCAGCGCGCCACCGAGCAGGCATGCGGCGGCGACGACGTCGAGCACGGCGTCGAGGGTCATCGGTCGGTCCTCCGGGCGGCGAACCGGGCGACACTGACCGACCCGACGAAACCGAGGATCGCCAGCACGACGAGGATGGGCAGCGCGGTCGCGTCGCGGCTGTACGCGGCCTCGGTCGCCACGGCGGCGACCACGATCGCCAGCAGCACGTCGGTGGCGACGGCCCGGTCGAGCACGGACGGCCCCCGGACGATGCGGGTGAGGGTGAGCCCACCGGCCACCGCCAGCAGGACGGTGACGATCACGGCGACAGCGGTCATCTCGGGATCCCTTCCGGAGTGGACGGTGGGTGCGCGCGGAGCAGGCGCCGCTCCCCCGCCGAGCCGATCGCCTCGACCAGGCGGGCCTCCAGGTCCTGGACGTCGCGGCGGAACCGCTCGACCTCGGCCGGGGTGCGGACGCCGAGGACGTGGACGTAGAGGGCGCCGGTGTCCCGGTCGGCCTCGAGGATGAGGCTGCCGGGCACCAGGGACAGCGCCTCGGCGGTGAGGGTCAGATTGAGGTCGGACCGGACCCGCAGCGGCACCGCGATGATCGCGCCCCGGGGGGTGTGCCCGAAGCGCAGCGCCAGGACGGCGATCTGGACGCTGGCCGCCACCAGGTCCCACAGGAACCGCAGCGCGAAGCGCAGCAGCGGCAGCGGGCGCAGCCGCCCGCCGAAGGTCACCGGGGGCAGCGGGAACACGGTCAGCACCACCAGCGCGACCACCAGCCCGCTGAGCACGTTGGCCCAGCTGAACGTCCCCCACAGCAGCACCCAGACGGCGACCAGCACGGTCACCGCGACGACCCGGTTGCGGCGTCGCGCCCGGCGGGTCAGCGGCGGCTCGTCGGGCCACCGCGGCGGCATCGGATCGTCGGTCACGGCGTACCCCCCGGGTAGACGGCCTCGACGTACGGGGTGCGGCGCAGCAGGTCGTCGGCGGCGTCGGAGCTGAGGTCGAACAGCGGTCCGGCCACCACGGTCAGCGCCAGCCCGAGCACCACCAGGGCAACGGTGGGCGCGATCATCAGGCGGGGCAGCATCGCGCCCGGGTGGGCGTCCCGGTCCGGCCCCCGGTAGGGCTGCTCCACCCCGTCGGTGCGGACGGTGTGCACGCTGTCCTGCGGCTCGGGCATGTCCGGGTGCGGGCGACGCCAGAACGCGAGGTTCCACACTCGGGCGATGGCGTAGAGGGTGAGCAGGCTGGTCAGCAGCCCCCCGGCGACCAGGCTCCAGGCCAGCGGGCCGCCGTCGTCGACGCCGGCCTGGACCAGCCCGAGCTTGCCGAGGAAGCCGGAGAAGGGTGGGATCCCGGCCAGGTTCAGCGCCGGTACGAAGAACAGCACGGCGAGCAGCGGCGACAACCGCGCCAGACCGCCCAGCCGGTCCAGGGCGGTGCTGCCGCCCCGGCGTTCGACGAGCCCGGCGGCGAGGAAGAGGGTGGTCTGGATGGTGATGTGGTGCACCACGTAGAAGATCGCGGCGGCCAGCCCGAGCGACGAGCTGAGCCCCACCCCGAACAGCATGTAGCCGATGTGGCTGATCAGGGTGAACGACAGCAGCCGTTTGATGTCGGACTGGGCGACCGCGCCGAGGATGCCGACCAGCATGGTCAGCCCGGCGACCACCAGCAGCAGGTCCGCCGTCCGGCCGCCGGGGAACAGCAGCGTCTCGGTGCGGATGATGGCGTACACGCCGACCTTGGTGAGCAGGCCGGCGAAGACGGCGGTGACCGGCGCGGGGGCCGTCGGGTAGCTGTCCGGCAGCCAGGCCGACAGCGGGAAGACGGCCGCCTTGATGCCGAAGGCGAGCAGCAGCATCCCCTGGAGCACCAGCCGCAGGTTGTCCGGCAGCGCGTCGAGCCGGTCCACGAGCTGGGCCAGGTTGAGGGTGCCGGTGGCGGCGTACACCAGCCCGATCGCGACCAGGAAGATCAGCGACGAGAGCAGGCTGACCACGACGTACGTGGTGCCGGCCCGGATCCGGGTCTCGGTGCTGCCCAGGGTGAGCAGCACGTAGCTGGCGACCAGCAGGATCTCGAAGCCGACGTAGAGGTTGAACAGGTCACCGGAGAGGAAGGCGTTGCACACGCCGGCGGTGAGCACCAGGTAGGTGGGGTGGTAGACCGACAGCGGGGTCTCCTCGTGGCCGTCGGCCATGCCCTGCCCGATGGAGTACACCAGTACGCACAGGGTGACGGCGGCGGAGACCACCAGCATCAGCGCGGCGAGCTGGTCGGCGACCAGCACGATGCCCAGCGGCGCGACCCAGCCGCCGACCTCGACGACGAGCGGCCCGTCGACCGACGCGCGGACCAGCAGCGTGGCGGCCACCGCGACGGTCGCGGTGAGCACGGTGAGGCTGACCCAGCGCTGGGCGCGGGGACGGCCGGCCAGCAGCAGGGTCAGGGCCGCGCCGAGCAGCGGCATCACCACCGGCAGCGGAACGAGGTACGTCATGCGTCCCGCCCCCGCCCGGTGGGCAGGGCCACCGGCTCCCGCTGGTCGTCGGAGTCGGGCTGGTCGGCGTCGTCGGTGCCCGGCCCCTCGTCCCGGTCGGCCAGGTCCATGATGCGGCGGTCCTCCACGTCGTCCTGCACCTCGTCGTGACCGTTGAGGTGCCAGCTCCGGTACGACAGCGCCAGCAGGAACGCGGTCATGCCGAGGGTGATGACGATGGCGGTGAGCACCATCGCCTGTGGCAGCGGGTCGCTCATCTCCGCCTGGTCGGTGGTGCCCACGATCGGCGGTCCGCCGGCCCGGCCACCGGTGAGCAGCAGCAGGTTGGCGCCGTTGCCGAGCAGGATGACGCCCATCAGCACCCGGGTGAGGCTGCGTTCCAGCAGCAGCGTCACCCCGGCGGCGAACAGCACGCCGACCACCAGGACGTAGGTGAGGTTGGGGGTCACACCAGCTCCTTGTCCCGTACGTCGTCGTGGGCGCTCTCCTGCTGCCGGTCCATCTCGGCGCCGAGGCTGCGCAGGATGTCCAGCACCAGGCCGACCACGATCAGGTAGACGCCGACGTCGAAGAAGACCGACGAGACGAAGTGGACGTGGCCCAGCAGCGGCAGGTGGAAGTCGAGCACCGCGCTCTGCAGGAACTCCCCGCCCAGCGGCATCGCCACCACTCCGGTGCCGATGGCGAGGAAGAGCCCGGCGCCGAGCAGCGCGCCCGCGTCGACCGGCGCGGCGGCGTTCAGCTCGCGGCGTCCACCGGCCAGGTAGCGCACGGCCAGCGCGAGGCCGGCGACCAGCCCGGCGGCGAACCCGCCGCCGGGGGCGTTGTGGCCGGAGAAGAGCAGGTAGACGGAGAAGAGCACGATGGCGTGGAAGAGCAGCCGGGTGACCACCTGGAGGATCACCGAGTGCCGGTGCGGCTCGAAGCCGGCGGTCAGCCAGCGCGGCCCGCCGGACGTCGGGCGGGGGCCGGGGACGGCGCTGCGCCGGTCCAGGTCCCGGGAGCGGCGGAAGATCAGGCTGGCCACGCCGGTGGCGGCCACCACCAGGACGGCGATCTCGCCCATGGTGTCCCAGGCGCGGATGTCGACCAGGGTCACGTTGACCACGTTCCGGCCGCCGCCGTAGGAGACCGCCTCGTCCGGGAACCGCGCGGAGATCGGGGTGGCCAGCCGGCCGCCGGCCGCCACCCAGGACATGCCGGCGACGACCGCGCCGACGGCGACGCCGATCGCGATCCGCCCGCGCCGGCTGGCCCGGATCGGCCGTTCCGAGAACTTCGCCGGCAGCCGGCGCAGCACCAGCGCGAACATGACGATGGTGACGGTCTCCACCAGGAACTGGGTCAGCGCCAGGTCGGGTGCGCCGTGCAGGACGAACAGCAGGGCGGTGCCGTAGCCGGCGACACCGACCAGGATCATCGCGGTGAGCCGACGCAGCGCCCGGGCGGCCATCACCGCGACGACGATCACCATGGCGGCGACGACGGCCTGCAACGGGGTGTCCCAGGCCCGGAACTGCCGTGGCCACGGGCCGCCGGCGACCAGCGCCCCGCCGGGCAGCACGACCAGCACCACCAGGATGACCGCGAGGTAGAACGGCAGCGACCCGCGCTGGGTCGCCCCGGTCAGCTCCACCGCGAGCCGGTCCACCCCGGCGACCAGCCGCTCGTACCCGGCGGCGCCGTCGAGCGGCGTCCACCGCGCCGGCCGCAGCCGACCCCGGTGGATCAGCAGGAACATCCCCACGCCGGCCGCCACCGCGAGCGCCGACAGGCCCAGCGCCGGGGTCAGGCCGTGCCAGAGCGCCAGGTGGTAGCCGGGCCCGGTCGAGGAATAGCCGTCGGCGTACGGGGCGAGCAGCCCGTCGAGCGCCGGAGCGCCGAGGCCCGCCGCCAGCCCGGCGGCGGCGAGCAGCGCCGGTGGGGCGAGAAACGACCAGCGCACCGGGTGCGGGTCGGTCGGCGCGACGCCGGGCTTGGCGGCGAACGCGCCCCACAGGAACCGCAGCGTGTACGTCACGGTCAGCGCCGAGCCGAGCACCACCCCGGCGAGCACGAGCAGGTCGGTTGTCCCGCCCTGCCGGAACGCCTCGAACGCGGCCTCCTTGGCGACGAACCCGGCCAGCGGCGGCAGCCCGGCCATCGACGCGGCGGCCAGCCCGGCCACCACGGCCAGCGCCGGCAGCCGGCGGCCCAGGCCGCTCAGCTCGCGCAGGTCCCGGGTCCCGGTGGCGTGGTCGACGATCCCGACGACGAGGAACAGCGTGGCCTTGAACAGGGCGTGGGCCAGCACCATCGCCGCGCCGGCCAGCGCGGCGTCCCGGGTGCCCGCGCCGAGGACCACCATCAGCAGGCCGAGCTGGCTGACCGTGCCGTAGGCGAGGAGCAGCTTCAGGTCCGTCTGGCGCAGCGCCACCCAGGCACCGAGGAAGAGGGTGGCCAGCCCGGCGAGGAGCAGCACCACCCGCCACGCGGTCACCCCGGCGACCGCCGGGCCCATCAGGGCGACCAGGAACACCCCGGCCTTGACCATCGCGGCGGCGTGCAGGTAGGCGCTCACCGGGGTGGGCGCGGCCATCGCCTCGGGCAGCCAGAAGCTGAACGGCACGATCGCCGACTTGCTGAGCGCGCCGAGCAGGACCAGCACCAGCGCGGTGACCAGGTAGCCGCCGGAGGGCAGGTCGGCGGCGACCACCGACCAGCGGTAGCTGCCGGCGTGCTGGCCGAGCATGACGAAGCCGGCCAGCATGGCCAGGCCGCCCAGGGTGGTGACCAGCAGGGCCCGCATGGCGGCCCGCCGGCTGGCCCGCTTCGCCGGGTCGTAGCCGATCAGCAGGTACGAGAAGACGGTGGTCAGCTCCCAGAACACGTAGAGCAGCAGCAGGTCGTCGGAGACCACCAGGCCGAGCATCGACCCGGCGAACGCGACGAACACCGCGGCGAAGCGTCCCAGGCCCGGGTCGTCGGAGCGGAAGTAGCGGGCGCTGTAGGCCAGCACCAGTGCCCCGACCCCGCCGACCAGCACGACCATCAGCCAGGACAGGGTGCCCATCCGCAGGGCGAGGGCCAACCCGATCCGGGGTACCCACGGCCACGTTTCCACCACCGGCTCGCCCGCCCGTACGCCACCGGTGTGGGTCAGCGCCCAGACCAGGGTCGCCGCCGGGGCGAGCGCCACGGCGTACAGGGCGCGTCGCCCCCAGCGGCGTACCAGCCCCGGGGCGACCACGGCTGCCAACGCGTGGAGCGCCACCAGGACCAGCACACAGCCTCCTCAAAGATCGATGGCGGGGCCACCCACCCCGTACGGGGTGTGCGGGACCGGCGGCGCGGGACCGGGGTCCTCGTGTCGCGCGGCCACCGGATGCGGTGGCTCCACAGTGGTTGTTCGGTCTGTCGTGCTACCGGTCAGTGGCCGGCGAGCACGTCGGTGGCGGCCGTGGTGGCCGCCTCCGCGCCCGCGACGACGACCTCGTCGCCGGCGAGCAGGACGTAGTCGTCGCCGGGGGTCGGGACGACCCGGCCGGCGCGGACCACCGCCAGCAGTGACAGCGGGCGGCCGGACAGCGCGGTGTCCCGCCAGCGCCGCCCGTCGGCCGGGCCGCCCACCGCGACGGGTATTCGGACCACGGTGATGCCGGGCAGTTGTCGTTCCAGCTCGGCCAGGTGGTCGATGGTGACCGCCTGGTCGAGCACCCCGGCCACCGCCTGCGCCTCGGACTGGTCCAGCACCAGCGTGCAGAGCGCGGTGTCGCTGTCCTCGGGGTGGTAGATGACCACGTCCCGCCGCCCGCCCAGGTGCGAGATGACCCCGGCCCGCTGACCGTGCGCGGTGGTGAAGCGCTGGCAGAGTCCGACCCCGGGAATGACCGTACGTTCGAACCTCATGCCGACCCTCCTCGCCCACCATCCAGGGGGTCTCGACCGGTAACGGCCGTACGCCCCTTCATCCCTATCATGATCAGAACCCGATCGCCCACCGCCGCCTCCCACCTGGTGGGATCAGTGGACGCCGGGCCGGCCGGCCTCCTGCTGCCGGTGCCGGGCGGGCGCCTCGTCCCGGTCGATGCGCAACTCCCGCTCCAGCTCCACGACGACCGCGCGCAGGTCGTCCAGCCGCTGGCTGATGGCGATCCGGTCCACCTCGTCGGGCACCCCGTCGCCGTCCTCGTCGTAGCCGGGGGCCAGCCCCTCGGTCATCTCCAGCCGGCGCGCCTCCTCCATCGAGTTGACGATGACCGCGATCAGGATGTTCAGCAGCAGGTTGACGGTGATCATCACGTAGCTGACGTAGTAGAGAAGGGTCCACGGCGACAGCGCCATGGCCTGTTCGACGAGGTCCGGCAGGTTCTCCAGGGAGAGCAGCACGAACAGGGTCAGCAACGACCGGCCGATGTCGCCGTACTGCTCCGGGTACGCCCTACCGAAGATCAGCCACCCGGCCATGCCGTAGACGTAGAGCGTCACCATGGCCAGCGCGAGGAAGCCGCCCACGCCCGGGAGGCTGCGCCACAACGCGTTCACGATCGTGCGCAGCCCCGGCGAGAAACGCACCAGGCGCAACACCCGGGCCACCCGGACGACGCGCAGCAACGCCGAGTCGCCGTGCAGGCCGGGGACGAAGATGGCCGCGATCACCACCAGGTCGAAGACGTTCCAGCCGTGCCGCAGGAAGTCCTGCGGCCGGCGGCCGTACGCCAGCACCCGGACGGCGATCTCGGCCACGAACGCGACCCGGAAGGACAACTCCAACCAGTACAGCGCCGGCCGGGCCGGCCCGAGGTCCGGGTAGGTCTCCACCCCGAGCACCGCCGCGTTGGCCATGATGAGGACCACGATGGCAACCTCGAAGCGACGCGAGCGGGCGATCCGGGCGCAGCGCGCGGCCAGCCCGGGCGGGCGCGCGGCGGCGGGGTCGGGGGCACGCCGTTGGTCGGGAGCGGGAGCGGCGGACACCGGTCACCGGGCTCCGGGGCGGTACGGGAACGCGGCGGCCATGCCGACACCCTATCGAGCGATCGGCCCGCGTCGCGTCGCGCGACCGACCACCGCCGCGATCGGACCAGACCACCGCCGCGATCGGACCACCGACGTCGCCCACCACGGGGTCGGACCTCCACAGTGCCTGGTCACCCTCCGCGACGATGCCGGGACGGCCGGGCCGGCGCGATCGTTGCGGAATCCGGGCCGATCCGGACGGCGACACCGCGGACACCGGTGCCGATCTCGCCCGGAATTGAACGACTCGGGCCCCGACGCCGTAGTTCCCGGTGAAGGGAGCTGCTCATAAAGCGCATGACCCCGTTGCTCACCCTGCTGACCGGGACGGGCCTGGCCGCCGTCCTGTTCGCGATGAGCGCCCAGGCGGCACCGCGTACCGCCGACCCGAAGGGGCCGGCATCCGCGACGGCCACGCCCGAGGCCGCCGTCGCGTCGCCCGTCGCACCGACGAGCCCGCAGGCGGATGCCACCTCGGCGCCGGCGGAGCAGCGGGGCCGGCCGGGCACGTCCAGCGCCCCGCCACCGGCCACACCCCCCGCCGCCAGGCCCGACTCCCACTGGACCGGTCGGCTCGACGGCGGCGCCTCCGGGAAGTTGGTGATCGGCCAGCGCCGGTGGAAGTTCACCGCGAAGCAGACCGGCACGCCCGACCCGGTCCTCTACCGGGCCACCGCGCAGCAGCGCCGGGCCGGCGTCGACGGCGGGTGGATCATGCTGCCGGACGGCAGCCAGATCGGCGTGGTCACCCGTGACGGCACACCGGTGGGCGCCCCGCCGCTGGACCCCGCGTTCGGCACCACCATCCTCGACGGCCGGACGGTCACCGCGGCGCCGGTGGCGGCCGACCCGGGCCCGGTGCATGATGACGGCCCGCCGGAGATTCGAGACCGGCGCCGGACCCGACGCGGACGACGGGCCGGCCGTCCGGGTCCTACCCGACCTCCCGCCCGCCGTGATCCCACCCGCCCCGACCGGCGCGCCGCCGGTATCGCTGGTCGTTCCGCTGCTGGTCGGGGCGGCGGTCACCGTGGCCATCGGGGCGTACGCGCGGGTCCACCAGCCGACCGGGATCGCGGTCAACGTGGCCGGCTTCTCCAGCCCGCAGACGGTCAAGGTGTGGCTGGGCAGCGGCGCGGCGGCCCTCGCGGTGGTGCAGCTCTGCTCCGCGCTGGCGATGTGGGGCCGGCTCGGCGGCTTCTCGCCGTCCTGGGCGGGTGCCGCGCACCGGTGGAGCGGCCGGGCCGCGTTCCTGCTGACCGTACCGGTGGCGGTGCACTGCCTGTACGCGTTGGGCTTCGCCGACCACGACCTGCCAGCCGCTGCCGCCCCGGGGCGCATCCGGCTGACGTGACGCCGGCCGACGCCCGGCCCCCCGCCACGAGCCGGCGGTCGGGCCGGCCCGACGGTCAGGCGAAGATCAGCAGTGGGTCGGTCTCCGCGCGCACCCCGACGAAACAGGCGGCGGAGGTACGGCAGCCCGCACGCACCTCGCGCACCCCGTGCATCCGGCCCGCCTCGAACATCACCAGATCGCCCTTGCCGGGCAGCACCGTGTCGTGGGGCGGGCCGACCCGCTCGGGCTCGATGCCGTAGTCGAACGGGTCCGCCTTCCACGCGACGAACTCCTCCTCCGAGAGGTGCCCCCAGAAGTCGATCTCACCGCCGTCACCGGGCTCCGGCACCTCCAGGTAGATGTTCACCCCCAGCCGCCGCCGCAGCCGGTACCCGTCCAGCAGCGGGATCTGCCGGCGGTCGATGTGCGGGCGGCCCCGGCCGCCGGGGGTCATCCGACGCAGCACGCCGGGAAGCATCATCCGCCCCTCGTGCCGGCCGACCGTCGCCCCGTACGCCCACATCTCGTCGAGGTCGAGCCGGATCAGGTCGGTGGGCGACTGCCTCCCGCCGAACACCTCGTGCCGGATCAGCCGGGTCGTCGCCGGTGCGTCATCGAGGTAACGGCGGACGATCTCCCCGCCGTTAGCCACCTCCCCCATCGACGTCCCCACGCTGGTGAACTCCTTGGTGAGCAGGAAGTTCGCCGCTTCGGCGGCGGCCACCACCCGGGGCAGCGCAGCAGCGCACTCCGCCGGTGGGTAGTACTCGCGGTGCCAGATGACGTCGATCTCCCCGGTGGCGAGCTCGCGCAGCGAGTCGGGGGTCAGTCGGTCGCTGCGGCGCAGGTGTTCGCTCACGTCACTCCCTCGTCAGGCTGGCTGCCGTGGTGGCGGCCCGGACCGCGCTGTCCATCCGTCAGCCGCCCTGCAACTGCCGGAGATCCGCCTCCGCCCGTACCGTCTCGGTGTGGTCCTCACCGAGGATCCGCCGCCGGTCGGCGACCACCCCGGCGAGCACCTTCTCCGCCTCGACCCGTTCGCCGGTGGCGACCAGCGCCTCGGCCAGGGTGTGCCGGGCGGCGATCATCGCGAAGTGCTGGACCTGCCGCTTGGCGGTGTCGGTGCCGAGGATCTGCCGCAGGTCGGCGAGCGCCTCGACGGCCTGCCCCTCCTTCAACCGGCAGATGTCGAGGGTGTGCCGGACGGTCAGCGTCTCGAAGTGGTCGGGGGCCCAGTGCCGCAACCGGATCTCCAGGATCTCGGCCAGCTCCGCGCGGGCGTCGGCGTACCGGCCCTGGGCGACCACGGCGCGGGCCAGGCTGTGCCGGGCGGTCATGGTGTCCCGGTCCTCCGGCCCACGGACCCGGAACTCCGCCCGGACGATGTCCCGCAGCTCCTGCTCCGCCTCACCCCAGCGGCCCTGTTCGAGGATGGTCCGGGCGAGCTTGTGCCGGCTGGCCAGGGTGTTGCGGTGCTCCCGGCCGAGCAACGCCGCGCGGGCCGGGATGATCTCGCGGAGCTCCTTCTCGGCCCAGGCCAGGTGCCCCTGCTCCAGCGCGGCCCGGGACCGCTCGTGCCGCAGGCTGAGCACCGCCCGTTCCCGCAGGTCGAGGCCGATCCGCAGGCAGGCGGCCAGGCACCGGTCGAGGAAGATCTCCGCCTGGCCGGGCAGCCCGACGGCCAGGATGTACCGGGCGATGAGCCGGGCCAGGTCGAGCGCGACGGTGAGCAGGTCGGGCCGGTTGCGGGGAAGCTCCCCCGCGTCGAAGAAGGCCAGCACCGCGCCGGTCGTCGGCGGGGCCAGCACGTGCCAGCTAGCCCACTTGTCCGGCTCGTCGGGGTCGAACTCCTCCTCGCGCGGGCGGTCCGGGTCCCGCAGCCGCAGCGCGTCCAGCAGGTTGAGCACCAGCTCGTGGTAGGCGGCCCGGTCGGCGACCACGTTCGGGTGGTCGTGGACCAGCTCCCGCACCAGCGGGTGCAGGGTCACCACGTGCGCCACCGGCGACTGCGCGGGCAGCGACTCGATCACGCTCAGGTCGACCAGGGCGAAGTCGGCCAGCGACCGGAGCACCTCGCGCAGCCGGTCCTCGCCGATCTCCCCGATCAGCGGCGACGCGGACAGCCGCGCCGGGTCCAGCAGCACCTGGTACGGGATCGGCGCGTCCCCCAGCGACGCCAGCAGCCGCAGCATCGGACGGGCCTGGACGAGACCTCGCCCGCCGAGCAGGTCCAGGGACATCTCCCAGGACTGCACGACCGGACGTACCGCCCGGTCGAAGGCGCTGGAGGCGGGGCGGGTCGTCCCGGCGCCAGTACGGCGGTTCAGCGCCTCCCGGTAGCCGTCGAAGGTTCGGATCGAGCCGCCGGTGCCACCCACCGGGATGCGGTTGGCCTCGGCCAGGTACGTCCCGGCGCCGCGCAGGGCCAGCGGGTGACCCTTCAGCCGGGTGGCGAGCGCGACGGCCTGCCCGGGGGTACCCGGCGCGTCCCCGGCGAGGTCGATCAGCACCTGGGCGGCGTCCGGCGGGGACAGCTCCCGGACCGGGTGCATGGTGGACCACTCGCCCCAGGTCTCCTGGCGGCCGTCCCGGGTGGTGACGAGCACCAGCCCGTTGCGGGTGCGGGGCTGCCGGAACCACCCGGTGCCCTCGGCGACCTGGCCGTCGGCGGGGGCCAGCAGGGTCGGCTCGTCGGCGTTGTCGAAGATGAGCAGCCACGGCCGGTCCGATTCGTTCAGCAGCGTCCACACCAGCTCCACCGGGCTGCGGGCCTTGCCCGCCCAGGCCAGGTCGAGTTGGCTCTCCGGCGCCTGGAGCTGGCCGGCGACCTCCCGCATGCCCGCGCTGACCCGCGCCGAGTCCTTCGCCGAGATCCACCAGACCAGCCGGCCGCGCTCCTCCAGCCGGCGGGCCACCTCCAGCGCGGTCAGGCTCTTGCCACAGCCGCCCAGTCCCCAGAGGATCTGGGCCGCCTCCTCGGCGGCGCGGGTGGTGCCGGCCGGGGGTTCGGCGGCCCGCAGGATCGTCTCGACCAGCTCGTCGCGGCCACGCAGGGGTAGCCGGCCGCGCCGGGGCGGGGTGATGGAGAAGCCGGCGTCCTGCGCCGAGCCGGTCATCGTCGACCGACGCCCGGGCCGGGGACCGGAGCACGACGGCGGACGCCGGCCGGGGACGCCTCGCCGGACAGCGCGACCGCACCGGGCCGACGCATCCGAGTCTGGTGAACGGGACTGGTGGGGCTCATCTGACCTCCCGGAGGGGCGGGACGACAGGGGACACGGCGACCGGGTCGAGGGGGTGTGGCGACGACCGGTCGTGGTGATCCGTGCCCCAACCCTACCCGTCCGCAGCGCTGGTATCACTCCGGGTGGAACTGCCCGGCACGAACGTGCCGGTCGGCCGAACGGGACGGGCCGGGCCCGCCGGCCGAGCAGTGGAAGGCTGGCGGGCCGTCGGTACCGTGCGGGCCATGTCGACAGTGGAGCTCGTGGCGTGGCTGCCCGCGCACTGGCACATCGACTGGGGTTCCGTGCCGGACTGGTTCGGTGGGCTCGGCACGGTGGGCGCCCTGCTCTTCGGCGTGCTCAGCCTCCGGCGGGAGATCCGGGCCCGGCGGCGCGAGGACCGGGCCGCCCGGGCCCGCCAGGCCCGGCTGGTGTCGGCCTCGGCCCGGATCGAGGGGGGCGGGGTGCTGCGCGTCCGGGTCGCCAACGACAGCGACGGGCCGGTCTTCGACCTGGCCGTCGCCCCGGAGGTGCCGACCGCGGACTCCGGTGCCGGCGCCGTGGTGCCGGTCGCCGCGGTGACCGGGCCGGTCGACCGGCTCAACGGCCACCGCGACGGCGAACTCTTCGTCACCGTCGACCGGTCGGTCGACCTGACCGCGTACGCGTCGGCGACGGTCGAGCTGCGCTTCACCGATCAGCAGGGCAACCGGTGGCGCCGCCGGGGCGGCCAGGAGCCGGAGCTGGACCTGGGCGCCGAGCCGCCCCGTCGGCGTCTCCGGCTGCCGTGGCGGCGCGGCTGACCCGTCCGGCGCCGTGCCGGCGGCGGCTCAGGCCGTCGGGGTGACCACCGCCAGCCACCGCTGGGCCAGCACCGCGTGCCCGTACGGGGTCAGGTGCACCCCGTCGGTGGTCCAGACCCGGTCGTCGACGTCCGCGGACTGGAACAGCGCGTCCACCGCGACCAGCGTCGCGTCGAACTCGGCGGCCAGCGTCCGCACCGCCTCGACCTTCGGGTCGAGGTCGGCCCGCCAGGTGCGCTGCCGGTCGTCGAGCGGGATGAGGAACGGCTCCATCAGCACCAGCCGGACGTCGGGCAACCGCGTCCGGGTGGCGGTCAGGAGCTGCCGGTAGTCGGCCGCGAAGTCCTCGACCGTGGTCGGGTCGTCCCCGTCGTAGCGCCGCCAGGTGTCGTTGATGCCGATCAGCACCGTCACCACCTGCGGGTCCAGCGCCAGGCAGTCGGTCTCCCAGCGGGCCCGCAGGTCCCGTACCCGGTCCCCGCCGATCCCCCGGTTGCGGAAGGTGGCCCGGTGGGCCGGGTGGCGGGCGGTGAACCAGGCGGCGGCCATCATCGCCCAGCCCACACCCAGGTCGCCGCCGTCGGTCCGGTCGCGTCCGGCGTCGGTGATGCTGTCACCGATGAACAACACCCGCCCGCCACGGGGCACCTCCACCGTCATCGCGCGCCTCCCCTGTGGTCACATCCGGCCGCCATCATCGCGCGATCCCGGCGGCGGCACCAGCGGCCCGACGGTGTCCTGGCCCGGGCCTGTCGGTCGGCCACCGCCGGCCGCGCTCAGGCCAGGTAGGACGGCGGCACCGCGTCGGTGAGCCAGACCCCGTTGGCGCTGCGGTAGAAGAGGTGCCCGTCCCGGGCCATCGCCGCCGCGTCCACCGTGAGCACCACCACCGCACCGCCCCGGCGGGCACCGACCCGCCGGGCCGTCGCCACGTCCGACGACAGGTGTACGTGGTGCCGCCCGCCCCGGTGCAGGCCGGTGGCCCGGATCGAGTCCAGTGCGGCGGCCCCGGTGCCGTGGTGCAGGCGGGGCGGGGGTGGTTCGGCGGTGAGCCCCAGGTCGACCGGGTAGGAGTGGCCCTGACTGGCCCGGATCCGCTCGCTGCCGTCGGCGTCCCGGGTGACGGCGAAGCGCTGCTTGTCGTTGCCGGTGACCACCGCGTCGAGGTCGGCCCGGTCGATCCGCAGGGCGGCGAGCAGGTCGTCGACGCGCACCCAGCCGCCCTGGTCGGGGGTGAGGCCGAACCGGCCGGGCTGGTGGCGCAGCGCCAGGGAGATCCGCTTGCTGACCCGCACCAGCGTCCGTTGGTCCATGTCGGACATTGTCGGTGCGGCGGCGGCCCGGTTCCACCCCTTATCCGCCCCCGCCCCGGGCGGGCCGGGGCGGGGGCGGTGTCGGCTCACCGGGTGGCGCGCAGCGCCTCGGCGAGGGTGGTGGGTCGCCGGCCGATCAGCTTCTCCAGGTCCTCGACGGGCACGTACAGCGCGCCCTGGGCGAGGCCACGGTCGGCGTCGGCCAGCACGGCGGCGTACGGCTCGGGCAGCCCGGCCGAGACGAGCAGCGCGGTGTACGCCGGCACCGACAGGTTGGTGTAGCGGACCTGCTGGCCGCTGTGCCGGGACACCTCGGCGGCCAGTTCGGTCAGGGTGAACGCCTCGCCGCCCAGCTCGTAGGCCCGGCCGGCGTGGCCGTCGGTGGTGAGCACCTCGGCGGCGGCCTCGGCGTAGTCGGCCCGGGTGGCGGCGCTGACCCGGCCGTCGCCGGCGGACCCGGCGACGCCGTGGGCCAGGTAGGTCGGTAGCTGGGCGGTGTAGTTCTCCAGGTACCAGCCGTTGCGCAGCAGCACGTACGGCAGGCCGGAGTCGCGCAGTTCCTCCTCGGTGACCCGGTGCTCGGCGGCCAGCAGCAGGTCGGAGGTGTCGGCGTGGACGATGCTGGTGTAGACGACCAGGCCGACGCCGGCCTCCCGGGCAGCGGCGATCACGTTGCGGTGCTGCGGCACCCGCTGGCCGGCCTCGCTGCCGGAGACGAACATCAACTTCTCGGCGCCGGCGAAGGCGGTCCGCAGCGAGGCGGGGTCGGTGTAGTCGGCGGCCCGGACGACGACGCCCTGCTCGGCGAGGTCGGTGAGCCGGCCCACGTCCCGCCCGAGCGCCACGATCCGGCCGGCGGGTACGCCCCGGCGCAGGAGGGACTCGACGATCAGGCGGCCCAGGTGGCCGGTGGCGCCGGTGACGACGACGGACATCTCGCACTCCTTCGGTTGGTCCTGCTGTCGCACCTGGGCAACGGGAAGGATTCCCCGATACTTCCCGTTGGAGAGTAGGCACCTTGAAGTTTGTCACGTACTGATGGAGAGTAAGCAGGTGGAACCCGACCCGTTCAACCGCAACTGCGGCAGCCGGCAGGTCATCGACCGCATCGGCGACCGGTGGAGCGTGCTGGTCGTGCTGACCCTCGCCCACGGCGGCAAGCGCTACGGCGAGTTGGCCGGGCACATCGACGGAATCAGCCAGAAGATGCTCACCCAGACCCTGCGCGGGCTGGAACGCGACGGTCTGGTCACCCGGACGGTGCACGCCAGCGTGCCGCCCCGGGTCGACTACGCCCTCACCGACCTCGGCCGCAGCCTGCTGGATCTGGTCTCCGGGCTGGAGGCGTGGGCCACCACGCACCTCGCGGAGGTGGAGGCGTCCCGGGCCCGCTACGACGCCCGCTGAGCCACGCCGAAGTCCGGGCGCACCCCGTCCCCCGGCCGTCCCGCCCGGTAAGGAGCGGACGTGAGGGCCGTCATAACGGCTGGACGATCACCCCGCGTCTGCTGCTAGCCTGCTGCACAGGTCATGAGCGCCAGCGTCAAGCCCCGGCTCGCTGGCCGGCAACCCTCCTCCACGGTGGGGTGCTCCGGGTGAAGACCAGGCACCGGTGTGGCACCGGTGCAAGCGTGGCCTGGTTCCCAGGTCAGCACCGACCCAGGAGAACCATGTCTGCTCACCGTCCCGCCCCACCCGGCGGCACCGCCCCGGCGACCCCGCGCACGACCGGCGTCCGGCTGGTCAAACGGCGGCACGTCGACCTGATGCGGGTCTGCAGCGACGCCTGTCGCCCGTCGACCACGCGGTAGACGCCCCCTTACCTCGTACCACCGCAGCGGCCTGCCTGTCGGCGTGCCGTCGGCGACGCATGCCCGTCGCCGCCCGACCAACCCGGAGACACCTGTGCGATTCCTGCCCTCCCTGTCCAAGGTCGCCGCGCTCGGCGCCGCCGCCGTCCTCGCCGCCACCGCCCTGACCGGCTGCGGCGACGACTCCGCCAGCCCGGCGGAGAACCCGTACGGCCTGCTCCAGCCCGGTGTGCTGCGCGCCGGCACGCTCACCGACGCGCCGCCGAACGTGTACCTCAAGGACGGCACGTTCACCGGCTTCGACAACGACCTGCTCGTCGCCGCCGCGGCGAAGGTGGGCCTGCGGGTCGAGTTCGTCGGCACCGACTTCTCGGCGCTGCTCTCGCAGGTCAACAACCGGAAGTTCGACATCGGCAGCTCCTCGATCACCATCACCGAGGCGCGCCGGAAGACCGTGGACTTCGGCAACGGCTACGACTTCGGCTACTTCGGCCTCGACGTGCCGGCCGGCTCCCCGATCACCGGCTTCGACCAGCTCGCCGGCAAGCGGGTGGTGGTCGTGCAGGGCACCGTGCAGGACGACTACGCCACCGGCAAGAACCTGGACCCGGTGCGGGTGCCCGACTACAACGGCGCGATCAACCAGCTCAAGGCCGGCACCGCCGACGCCTGGATCGCCCCGGCCGAGATCGGCGAGAAGTCCGCCGCGGACAGCAACGGCAAGATCACGGTGGCGGCCAAGGAACTCAGCCCGGCCCCGACCGCGTACGCCTTCGCCAAGGGCAACGACAAGCTGCGCGAGGCGCTGAACAAGGGCCTGGACGAGGTCATAGCCGACGGGACCTGGACGAGGCTCCAGGAGCAGTACTACCCGGGTCGGCCGGTCCCGGCCGAGTTCACGCCGGGCAGCGGCGGGGTCACCGTCCCGAGCGCGGCAGCGCCGTCGGCGTCGGCCGGTTCCTGACGTACGCGACCACGAGCGAGCGGGGCGGTAGGAGAACCTGATGGATCCGTTGAGCACCCTGTGGGAGACCTTCTTCGACTGGGACTCCATGCGCGAGGCGCTGCCCGAGATGCTGACCGTCGGGCTGCCCAACACGCTGATCCTGGCGGTCTCCGCCGCCCTGCTCGGCTCGGTCCTGGGCATGCTGCTGGCCATCGCCGGCATCTCCCGGACCCGGTGGCTGCGCTGGCCGGCCCGGGTCTACACCGACATCTTCCGGGGCCTGCCGGCCGCGGCGACCATCCTGCTGATCGGCGTCGGCCTGGCCCCGCTCGGCATGCAGGTGTGGGGACCAAACCCGTACCCGCTGGGCGTCCTGGCGCTGTCACTGATCGCCGCCGCCTACATCGGGGAGATCTTCCGCTCCGGCATCCAGAGCGTGGAGGCCGCCCAACTGGAGGGTGCCCGGGCACTCGGCTTCTCCTGGGGCGAGGCCATGCGCCTGGTGATCGTCCCGCAGGGCGTACGCCGGGTGCTGCCGGCCTGGGTCAACCAACTGATCGCCCTGATCAAGGACTCCAGCCTGGTCTACTTCCTCGGGCTGCTGGCCAGCCAGCGGGAGCTGTTCCGGATCGGACAGGACTACGCGGCCAACACCGGCAACCAGTCCGCACTGCTGCTGGCGGGCCTGTGCTACCTGGTGCTGACCGTACCGCTGACCCACGCGGTCAACTGGATCGACCGGCGGCTGCGCCAGGGCCGCGCGGCCACCATCGACCCCGACGACGACGGCGGGCTGGCCCTGGCCGGTGAGACCGCCCTGCCCCAGCCGCGCCCGACCCGGGAGGACCCGCGATGACGGCCACCACCACCAGCACCTCGGTCAGCCTCGGCGTCCGGGGCGTGCACCTGGCCTTCGGGGCCAACCGGGTGCTGCGCGGCGCGGACCTGGACGTCGCCCGGGGCGGCACCGCCTGCGTGATCGGCCCGTCCGGCTCCGGCAAGTCCACTTTGCTGCGTACGGTCAACCGGCTGATCGAGCCGGACGCGGGCGACGTGCTGCTCGACGGGCGCAGCGTGCTGCGCGACGACCCGGACGCCCTGCGCCAGCGGGTCGGGATGGTCTTCCAGCAGTTCAACCTCTTCCCGCACATGACCGTGCTGCGCAACATCACCCTCGCGCTGCGCAAGCTCAAGAAGCTGCCCGAGGAGGAGGCCGTCCCACTCGCCCGGGCCCAACTGGAGCTGGTCGGGCTGGCGGCCAAGGCCGACGCCCGGCCGGCGCACCTGTCCGGCGGGCAGCAGCAGCGGGTGGCGATCGCCCGCGCGCTGGCCCTGCGACCACAGGTGATGCTCTTCGACGAGGCCACCTCGGCGCTCGACCCCGAACTGGTCAAGGGGGTGCTCGGGGTGATGGCCGACCTGTCCGCCGGCGGCATGACGATGGTGGTGGTCACCCACGAGATGGGATTCGCCCGCGAGGTCGCCGACACCGTCGCGTTCATGGACCACGGGGTGGTGCTGGAGGCGGGCGAACCGGCGGCGGTCTTCGAGGCGCCGCAGCACCCACGACTGCGCCGCTTCCTGTCCCAGGTGCTCTGACCGGGCCCGTCGCCGACCCCGTCCTGGGGCGACACCCGGGGTCGGCGGCGAAGAGGGCACCCGTGTCCCGAACGCGGTCAGGAACTGGCTCGGTCGACGCCCTTGCGTACCCGCACCGAGCGGTCGACCAGTTCACGCAGGACAGCCAGGTCGACGCCGTCGAGGCTCTTCAGGTAGAGGCAGCCCTTGCCGGTCTTGTGTGGCCCGAGCCGGGCGACCGCCGACGCGTACCGCTCTTCGAACCCACCGACGAGGTAGACCACCAGGTGTTGCTTGCGCGGCGAGAAGCCGGCGAGGGCGCTGTCGCCCTCCCGGCCGCTGTCGTAGCGGTAGTGGTAGCGGCCGAAGCCGATGATGGACGGCCCCCACATCACCGGCTCCTCGCCGGTGATGTCGCGCATGAGCGCGATGAGTCGACGGGCGTCGACCCGCCGGCTCTCGTTCGGCACGGCGGCGAGGAACTCCTCGACCGACTGCCCGGTCGGCGCTGTCATACCCGCATCGTAGGCGCTCACCGGAGCAGGTCCACCGCTGATCCCCCTCCCCCCGCCGCGGACGACGACGCCGCCCCCGGTGAGCGGGGACGGCGTCGGTCGCAACGCAGCGTGGGTCGCGGTCAGGTCATGTCGTCGTAGCGGCGGTCGATCGGCTTGGGCGGGGCCACCGGCTCCGGTGCGCCCACCGACCCGGACGGCGACAGCTCCGGCGTGGCCTCCACCGGTTCGTCGTCCAACTCCAGCGGTGACACCTCGTCGTCGCTCAGCCCCGCGTAGGCATCCTTGCCCCGCCCCCGGCGCCGGTCGTTGATGAACGCCACCCCGACCGCGACGAAGTACAGCAGTGACAGGGCGGCAGCCAGCAGCGTCATGCCGAACGGGCCCGGGTCCGGAGTGGCGATGGCGGCGAAGGCGAAGCAGATGAAGATCACCGCGCGCCACCAGCTCAGCAGGCGCTTCGCGCTCGCCACACCGGTGAAGTTGAGCATCAACAAGATCAGCGGGAACTCGAACGCCACCCCGAACAGCAGGATCATGTTCGTGACGAAGGAGATGTAGCGGGTCACCTCAAGCTGGGTGGACAGGCCCGTGACGCCGGACTCCATCAGGAACGCGAGACCCTTGTCCACCACCAGGTAGGCCAGGAGCGCTCCGGCGGCGAACAGCGGCGCCGCGATCGAGACGAAGACGTACGCCCACTTGCGCTCGTGCCGGTGCAGGCCGGGCGCGATGAACGCCCATAGCTGGTAGAGCCAGACCGGCGCGCCGATGATCAGGCCGATCCAGAGCGCCAGCTTCAGCTTGAGGATGAAGCCGTCCGCTGGTGACAACTGGAGGAACTGCTGGCACTCGCCGAGCGCGTCGGTGGCACCGGGCAGCCGGCAGTACGGCTCCTTCAACAGGTTGAACGCGGGCTGGGCGAGCCAGAAGCCCGCGATCAGACCCACCACGATCGCCAGCGAGGCGCGGAACAGTCGGTTCCGCAACTCGCGGACGTGCTCCATGAGCGTCATGGAGCCGTCGGCGGCCCGTTCGAAGGTGCTGGGGCCGCGCTTACGGAGCGCGAAGGCCACGGTGATCGGGCCCTTCGGTCAGTTGTCGCGGACGCGCTGCACCGGGTCGACCGGCGGGGCGACCGGCTGCTGCGGAGCCTGCTGCGGGGTGTACGGCTGCTGCTGCACGTGCTGCGGCGGCAGCGGCTGGTAGCCGGCCTGCGCGTCGGCCTTCTCGGCCAGGTCGCGGTCGTCGTCCTGCAGGCTCTTGGTCTCCGCCTTGATGATCCGCAGCGAACGGCCGAGCGAGCGGGCCGCGTCGGGGAGCCGCTTCGCGCCGAAGAGCAGAATCAGCACGACCACGAGTACGGCGATGTGCCACGGCTTGAGGGCACCCATGGGAAGCTCCAGTCGCTCTGTGTCGAAGGGTGGGTCGCCGCCCATCGTACGTGCGTAACGGGCCGTTGCCACCCGCCGGGCCCCTGCTGGTGCGCCCCGGCCGGTGAAGTCTTGACCACCGCCGAGTGTCCCGTCAACCACCTGGACGGGTTCACGGGTGCGCGAAACGGACGCCGATCGCGCAGCGGACGCGCGATCCACCGACCGCCGTCGATTACTTCCCGCGCTTGGCCCTGATCAGTTCCACTCGCTGCTGGGTCGTCTCGCTCTGCCGCTGGAGCGTCTCGACGCGCTCCTGCAACGCCTCGGCCGCCGCCCGCAGGGCATCCGCCTCGGCCCGGCGTCCCTGCAACGCCACCGCCGCCCGACGCAGCCGGGGCAGCCGCGCCAGCACCGGACGGACCGCCAGGGCCAGCACGACGAGCGCGAACAGCAGCACCGCGAGCACGATCCACTTCACCACGGCGGTCAGCCTACCGGGGGGTCGCCGCATCCGCCGGGTCGGCCGAGGCCACCGGGGTGGCGTACGCCTCCAGCGCGGCGGCGGCCTGGGCGCGGACCTGGTCGGCCAGCTCGACCGGGGCGACCACGGTGACGTCCGGGCCGAGCCCGAGCACGAAGCGGCGGGCCCAGCCGAGGTCGGTCACCCGCAGCGACACCAGCCACCGGTCGCCGTCCACCTCGATCCGCTCGCACGGGTAGTACTCGGTGATCCACCGCTCCCCCCGGCCGACCCGCAGGGTGATCAACGGCAGGTCCGGCGAGGGGCGGAACACCCCGTCGCGCAGATCGTGCGGGCGGGCCTGCGGCGGCACCACGGCCGGCTCGTCCAGCTCGACCACCGCGTCGATCCGGTCGGCCCGGAACAGCCGGACCGCCTCGGCCCGGCGGCACCACGCCTCGACGTACGCCCGGCCGTCGACCATCAGCATCCGCAGCGGGTCGATGGTGCGTTCGGTGCTCTCGTCCCGGGCGGCCGTGTAGTAGGTGATCCGCAGCGCCCGTCGCCGCTCCACCGCGGCCCGCAGTTCCTGCACCCGCCGGCCCTCGCCGGGCAGCCGGACCGCCACCGGGGCGCCCACCAGGTCGCCGGCCGCGTTCTCGATCTTCGCCAGGGCCCGTTCGACGGCCTCCCGGTTGGCCACCCCCGGGGTCTCGGCGAGCATCCGCAGCGCCACCACCAGGGCGAGCGCCTCGTCCGGGGTGAGCCGCAGCGGCCGGTCGATGCCGGCGTCGTAGGTGATGGTCACCCGGTCACCGTCGAAGGCCATGTCGATCAGGTCACCCGGGCCGTAACCGGGCAGCCCGCAGACCCAGAGCAGCTCCAGGTCCTCGCGGAGCTGCCGCTCGGTGACCCCCAGGTCCCCGGCGGCCTCGGCGATCTCGATGCCCGGCCGGGCCAGCAGGTAGGGCACCAGGTTCAGCAGCCGGGCCAGCCGGTCGGCGGAGGTGCGCGAGCCGCCCCGGGCGGCCGGGCGGGTCACCGGGCACCCCCGGCCACGGCCAGGTCGTCGTGCCGGGCGGCGATCTCCTTGAGCCGTTGGATCACCGCGTCGCGTACCTCCGGCGGGTCGAGGACCCGCACGTCCGGGCCGTAGCCGACGAGTTGCCCGGCCAGCCCGTCGGGGTCGGCGTAGGGCAGGACCAGGCGGTCGCCGTCCGGGCCGGGCACGCACCGCACCGCCCACCGGCGCAGGCCGGCGGCCCGGCCCGGGGCGGCCAACACGGTGGCCCGGCCGGTCCGCTCGACCGGCCCGGACCAGCGGGCCACGTGACTGATCAGGTCCAGCCCGGTGGGCGGTTCGTAGGCCCCCGGCTCACCGGCCACCCGGACCGCGCCCACCACCCGGGAGAGCCGGAAACAGCGGGTCGCCGCCCGGTCCCGGTCGTGCCCGACCACGTACCAGCGGCCACGCCAGCAGACCACGCCCCACGGCTGCAACCGGCGGCGGGTCGGCGCGTCCCGGTCCGGCACCCGGTAGTCGAAGCTGACCTCGCGGCGGTCCCGGGCGGCGGCGGTCAGCGGCCCGAACGACGGGTCGACCGTGACCATCGGCTCCAGCCCGAGGGTGGCCTGCGGGTCGACGTCGACGCCCGCCGCGCGCAGCTTGGCCAGCCCGGACGACGCGGCGGCGGCCAGCCCGGCGTGCTGCCAGAGCCGGGCGGCGATGCCCACCGCGGCGGCCTCGTCCGGTTCGAGAGGAATGTCGGGCAGGGCGTACTCCCGGTGCGCGATCCGGTAGCCGGGCTCGGCGTCGAAGACGCTGGCCGTCCCGGTCTCCAGCGGCACCCCCAGCTCGCGCAGTTCCGCCTTGTCCCGCTCGAACTTGCGCTGGAACGCCTCGTGCTCCTTGGCGTCGTCCGGATCGTGCTCGTAGCCGGGCACGGTCGCGGCGATCTGCGCGGCGGTCAGGAACCGTCGGGTGGACAGCAGGCAGATCACCAGGTTGACCAGGCGTTCGGTACGGCTCCGCGACACGGGGTGAACGCTAGCAGCCCGCGCGCCGCGCCCGTGCACCCACGCGGGCCCGGCGTGGTGGACTCGCGCCGGACGCCGAACAGGGCGGACCGGCCGGCTCTAGGGTGAGGCGCATGTCGGATGCCGAAGGCAAGGCCGGGAGCGTCGGCACCGTCCTGGTGGCCGGCTCGGCGAATCTCGCCGTCGCGGTGGCCAAGCTGGTCGCCGGGTTGATCTCCGGCTCCGCGGCGATGCTCTCCGAGGCCGCCCACTCGGTCGCCGACACCACCACCGAGGCGCTGCTCTACCTGGCGCTGCGCCGTGGGGCGCGGCCCGCCGACACCCGGCACCCCTTCGGGTACGGCAAGGAGAGCTACGTCTGGGCGTTCCTCGCCGCCCTGTTCACCTTCGTCGCCGGGGCCGGCTTCGCCATCACCCACGGCGTGACCACCATCCTGGTGCTCCAGCACAGCGGCAACTACCTCGTCTCGTACGTGGTGCTGGTGATCTCCTTCGTCGTCGAGTCGGTGTCGCTGACCCGGGCGGTACGCCAGATCCGCGGCGAGTCCCGTCGCTGGCGGACCACGCCGCGCCGGTTCCTGCGGCTGACCGCCGACACCACCGTCAAGGCGGTCTTCCTGGAGGACAGCGCCGCCCTGGTCGGCCTGCTGATCGCCGCCGTCGGCCTCAGCCTGTCCCACCTCACCGGCGACGAGCTGTGGGACGGCCTCGCCTCGATCCTGATCGGCCTGCTGCTGCTCGTCGTCGCCATCGTCCTCGCCAAGAGCAACATCTCGCTGCTGGTCGGCCGGGCGGTGCCCGAACGGCTGCACCAGGAGATCGAACGGGAGCTGGCCGGGCTGCCGACGGTGGACCGGATCGACACCCTGCTGACCATGCAGCTCGGCCCGGAGGACATCCTGGTCGCCGCCAAGGTCGACTTCCGCGACGACGCCACCGGCGCGGACATCGAGGCCGCCGCGGACGAGGCCGAGCGCCGGCTCATCGGCCGCTACCCGGAGATCGAGTTCGTCTTCCTCGACCCGACCCGATCGATGCCCGGTACCGACGGACGGCACGCCCGGCGTACCCAGGGGCAGACCGGCCAGCAGACCGGCGACGAGTCCTGACCCGGCGGGCCGGCGGGCCTGCGGGCACGAGCCGACGGCACCGGGCCGGAACCCACCGACCCGACGGTGACCTCGCCGCCGATGAGGACCGACCAGGAGCCGGCGGACCCGCACGCGACCGGTGGACCGGTCGCCGATAGCGTGCCGGGCATGGTGCGATGGCGGTCGGGAACGGTCACGGCGGTGCGGCGACGGTGGGCCGGCGCGGTGGAGCTGGACGTCGCGCTGCCCGATGGCGCCACCATGCGCGCCCTCGCCTACCCCGCCCTGGTCGGCGACCCCGAGCCGGGCGACCGGGTGCTGCTCAACGCGGGCGCGCTGCTGATGGGGCTAGGCACCGGCGGGTACGCCCTGGTGGTGGCGCTGCCCGACCGGCTGCCCGCCGACCCGCCCCGGGCCGGGGACACCCGCGACGCCGGTCACCTGGTCAAGGCCCGCTACACCCCGCTCCAGCCGATCATGCTCGGGGTCGACGAGGAGGCGTCGCCGCACCACGCGCTGCTGGCCGCCGTCGACAGCCTCGACGACCTGCCGGTGGTCACCGCCGACCTGCACTCCGCGCTGCCGGCGATCCTCGCCGGCATCCACGCCGACGCCCCGGACGCCCGGGTGGCGTACCTGCTCACCGACGGTGGGGCGCTGCCCGCCTGGTTCTCCCGCACGCTGGACGGGCTGCGCGACGCGCTGGTCGGCACGGTCACCGTCGGGCAGGCGTTCGGCGGCGACCTGGAGGCCAGCACCGTGCACAGCGGCCTGCTGGCCGCCCGGCACGTGCTGCGCGCCGACGTGGCGATCGTCGCGCAGGGCCCGGGAAACCTGGGCACCGGCACCCGCTGGGGGTTCTCCGGGGTGGCCGTCGGTGAGGCCGTCAACGCCGTCGCCACCCTCGGCGGCCAGCCGGTCGGCTCGCTACGGATCTCCGACGCCGACCCCCGCCCCCGGCACCGGGGGGTGTCGCACCACAGCCTGACCGCGTACGGGCGGGTGGCGCTGGCCCCGGCCGAGCTGGTCGTGCCCGACGGTCTCCCGCCGGGGTTGGCGGCCGAGGTGGACGCCGCGCTGGCCCCCCTCGCCGCGCGGCACACCCTGGTCCGGGTGCCCACCGACGGCCTGGACGCCGCGCTGCGCGCGCTGCCGGTGACGCTGTCCACGATGGGCCGGGGCCTGGACGCCGACCACGGCTACTTCCTGGCCGCGGCGGCAGCCGGCCGGCACGCGGCCGGCCTGCTCGGCGGCCCGCCCCGCTGAACCCCGCCCCGGCGGCTATCCGACGGCGGCGGCCAAGCGGTGTTCGGGGGCGGCGAGGGCGCGGGCGCCCCGGGCCGCTGCGGTGTCCCCGCCCGCCGGATCGTCGGCGTCGACCGGACTCCGGCACCCGGTGCCGGGTTGACCGGCGGGTCAGCCCGCCCGGTAGCCGTGGGCCACGATCCGCGCCGCGGACGCCTCGTACCGCTGCGCGTCGTCGGGGGCGAAGGTGCCCAGGCCGTCGACGTACCGGTTGAACATGCAGAACGCGGCGGCGATCAGCACGGTGTCGTGGATCTCCAGGTCGGTGGCGGCCTCGGCGCGTGCCGCCTCGACCAGCTCCGTGGTGACCCGACGGCCGTCCACCTGCACGGCGGCGGCGATCTTCAGCAGGGCGCGAAGCTTGGCGCTGATCGGCGCGGTGTCCGGGTCGGCGCGCACCTGGTCGACCAGGGTCATCCCGGTGGGCAACTGGGCGGCGGCGAACGCGGAGTGGGAGGCGCAGCAGAACCGGCACTCGTTGAGGCCGGAGACGTAGGCGGCGATGAGTTCCCGCTCCCCGGGCGTCAGCGTCGGGTGCGGGGCCCGCAGCAGCACCTCGGCCAGCGCGTTGAGGGGCTTCGCCGTCTCCGGCCGGTAGATCATCGGTCCGCTGATCCCGGGGAACGCCTTCTCGTCGAGACCCAGATCGATGTGCGCCACCGGCCACCCCTGTCGGTCGTCGACGGTCTCCGTCGGACCGTCGACGAACCAGTGTGCCGGGCCGGGGAAGCCCGCTCAACTCCTCGCGTGCGCACCTGCCGACGACGCCCGCCGACCGGGATCAGCCGACCAGGAAGATCAACGCGAGCCAGCCGACCACGATGGCGACCAGCGCCACCACCAGCACCCAGGTCGGCACCGTGTACTCGCCCCGACGGTTGCGCTCGACCTCGGCGCGGATCTTCTCCCGGCGGCGTTCGATCCAGTTCAACCGCTCGGTGCCGCCGCGCTCGCGGTCGGATGGTTCGGAAGTGTTCATCGCGTCGCCAGCGTACCGGTGGCGCCGACGGCCGGTGTCGGGCACCGGCCGTCGGGACCGGTCACATGCTGGCGATCAGCCGCTCCACCCGCTCGTCGTACGCCCGGAACGGGTCCTTGCAGAGCACGGTGCGCTGCGCCTGGTCGTTGAGCTTCAGGTGCACCCAGTCGACGGTGAAGTCGCGCCGCTTCTCCTGGGCGTGCCGGATGAACTCACCACGCAACCGGGCCCGGGTGGTCTGCGGCGGGGTCTCCTTCGCCTCGAAGATCTCCGGGTCGGTGGCCACCCGGTCCACCTGGCCGCGCCGCTCCAACAACCCGTAGAGGCCCCGGCCCCGGCGCAGGTCGTGGTAGGCGAGGTCCATCTGCGCCACCCGGGGGTGCGACAGCGGCAGGTCGTGCTTGCGCTGATAGCGCTCGATCAGCCGGAGCTTGGTCACCCAGTCGACCTCCCGGGCCACCGGCTCCAGGTCACCGCTCTCCACCGCGCTGAGCACCCGGCCCCACAGCTCCACCACCCGCTTGGCGGTCTGGTCACCGCCCCGGCGCTCCACGAACTCCGTCGCCTTGGCCAGGTATTCCTGCTGGATCTCCAGGGCGCTGACCTCCTTGCCGGAGGCGAGCCGCACCTTGCGCCGGCCGGTGATGTCGTGCGACACCTCCCGGATCGCCCGGATCGGGTTCTCCAGCGACAGGTCGCGCATCACCACCCCGGCCTCGATCATCCGCAGCACGATGTCGGCCGAGCCGACCTTGAGCAGCGTGGTGACCTCGTTCATGTTGGAATCGCCGACGATGACGTGCAGCCGCCGGTAGCGCTCGGCGTCGGCGTGCGGCTCGTCCCGGGTGTTGATGATCGGCCGGCTGCGGGTGGTCGCCGACGAGACGCCCTCCCAGATGTGCTCGGCCCGCTGGGACAGGCAGTAGACCGCACCCCGCGGGGTCTGCAACACCTTGCCCGCGCCGCAGATCAACTGCCGGGTCACCAGGAACGGGATGAGCACGTCGGCGAGCCGGCCGAACTCCCCGTGCCGGGACACCAGGTAGTTCTCGTGGCAGCCGTACGAGTTGCCGGCCGAGTCGGTGTTGTTCTTGAACAGGTAGATCTCACCCGCGATGCCCTCGTCGTGCAGCCGCTTCTCCGCGTCGACGAGCAGGCCCTCCAGGATCCGCTCACCGGCCCGGTCGTGGGCGACCAGGTCGGTGACCGAGTCGCACTCCGGGGTGGCGTACTCCGGGTGCGATCCGACGTCCAGGTAGAGCCGGGCGCCGTTGCGCAGGAACACGTTGCTCGACCGGCCCCACGACACGACGCGGCGGAAAAGGTACCGGGCGACCTCGTCAGGGGACAGCCGCCGCTGCCCGCGGTAGGTACAGGTGACGCCGTACTCGGTCTCGAGGCCGAAGATTCGCCGCTCCATGATGTGACATTAGCCGCCCGAAGGCCCCGTTCGTCACTGTCACCGCACAGCTCGTGCACTCCGATGGATCAAATGCCGTCCGAGTACGACATTCCGTCCGGCCCCAACCCCGCCACGAACGACCGGCAGGACGCGAAGTCGGGGAGCCCTCCCGACTCGCGGACCTGCGCCAGGGTCGGCGCGGCGGCGTCCCGGGCGGAGAGCTGCGGCACGTCGGCCGGCCACTCGATGCCCAACTCGGTGTCGAGGGGATGCACCGCGTGCTCAGCCTTCGGGTTGTAGGGGGTCGAACAGAGATAGCTCAGCGTGGCGTCGTCGGTCAGCGCGCAGAAGCCGTGCCCCAGCCCCTCCGCGAGGTAGACCGCGCGCCGGTCGGTGTCGTCCAGCCGGACACCCTCCCACCGGCCGAACGTCGGCGACCCGGTACGCAGGTCCACCACCACGTCCAGCACCGCGCCGCGTACGCAGGTCACGTACTTGGCCTGGCCGGGCGGGACGTCGGCGAAGTGGATGCCGCGCACCACGCCCCGGGCGGAGACCGACAGGTTGGCCTGGGCCAGCCGCAGCGGGTGGCCCACCGCCTCGGCCAGGTGGTCGAACCGGTACCACTCCATGAACAGGCCACGCGGGTCACCATGCTGCTGCGGGGTGATCTCCCAGGCGCCCTCGATGCTCAACGGACGAATCTTCACCGCGAAATCTCCGTTCCCGACTGCGGGTCTCGCCGCAGCGGCTCGCTCCTCGCGCGCACCGCGCACCTGCCATGCCGACCGGGCGGCCGGCCGGCGTGCTACTCGGCCAGCAACCCGAGCAGGTAGTCGCCATAACCGCTCTTGGTCAGCGGCTCGGCCAACGCGCGGAGCTGGTCGTCGTCGATCAGGCCGGCCTGCCAGCAGACCTCCTCGACGCAGCCGATCTTCATGCCCTGCCGCTCCTCGATGACCCGGACGAACTCGCCCGCCTGCATCATCGAGCTGAAGGTGCCGGTGTCCAGCCAGGCGGTGCCCCGGTCGAGCACGGTCACCGACAGCTCCCCGGCCTCCCGGTACGCCTCGTTCACCGCGGTGATCTCCAGCTCGCCCCGGGCGCTCGGGGTGAGCCCAGCGGCGATCTTGACCACCCGGTTGTCGTAGAAGTACAGGCCCGGCACCGCGTAGCGGGACTTCGGCCGGGCCGGCTTCTCCTCGATCGACAGCACCTTGCCGTCGGCGTCGAAGTCGACCACGCCGTACGCCTCCGGGTTGGCCACCGGGTAGGCGAAGACCCGCCCGCCGACCAGGTCACCGTTGGCGGCCAACTGCCGGCCCAGCCCGACGCCGTGGAAGATGTTGTCGCCCAGCACCAGCGCCACCGAGTCGTCGCCGATGAACTCCGCGCCGAGCACGAACGCCTGGGCGATGCCCTCCGGGCGGGCCTGGACGACGTACTCCAGCCGTAGGCCCCACTGGCTGCCGTCGCCGAGGAGCCGCTGGAACTGGCTCTGGTCCTCGGGTGTGGTGATCACCAGGATCTCCCGCACGCCGGACATCACCAGCGTCGAGAGGGGGTAGTAGACCATCGGCTTGTCGAAGATCGGCATCAGCTGCTTGGAGACCGCCCGGGTGATCGGCCACAGCCGGGACCCGGTGCCACCCGCGAGAAGGATTCCACGCACCCGGGGAGCCTACCCGGACCGACGCGAACCGGACACCGGGGTCAGGGTCCCCGGGCCCGCACGCCGATTCGCGTACACTTCCGTCCCCGTGAGGATTCTCGTCACCGGCGGAGCCGGATTCATCGGGTCGGAGTACGTACGGATGCTGCTGGGCGTGCCCGGCGGCGACGCTTCCGGCGTGCCCGCCGTCGATCCCGCCATGGTGACCGTGCTGGACAAGCTCACCTACTCCGGCAACCTGGACAACCTCGCGCCGGTGCGCGAGGACCCCCGGCTGCGCTTCGTGCGCGGCGACATCTGCGACCCGGCGACGGTCGACGAGGTGGTCGCCGGTCACGACGTGATCGTCCACTTCGCGGCGGAATCGCACGTGGACCGCTCGATCGCCGGCGCCGCGCCGTTCGTCACCACCAACGTGCTGGGCACCCAGACCCTGCTGGACGCCGCGCTGCGCCACGGCACCGGCCGGTTCGTGCACGTCTCCACCGACGAGGTGTACGGCTCAATCGACACCGGCTCCTGGACCGAGACCTGGCCGCTGTCGCCGAACTCGCCGTACTCGGCCTCGAAGGCCGGTTCCGACCTGCTCGCGCTGGCCTACCACCGGACCCACGGCATGGACGTGGTGGTCACCCGCTGCTCCAACAACTACGGGCCGTACCAGTTCCCCGAGAAGGTCATCCCGCTGTTCGTCACCAACCTGCTCGACGGCGGCACCGTGCCGCTCTACGGCGACGGCGGCAACGTCCGGGACTGGCTGCACGTGCACGACCACTGCCGGGGCATCGCGATGGTGGCCCACCAGGGGCGCGCCGGTGAGGTCTACAACATCGGCGGCGGCACCGAGCTGAGCAACAAGGAGCTGACCGGCCGGCTGCTGGAGGCCTGCGGCGCCGGCTGGGAACGGGTCGTCCCGGTCGACGACCGCAAGGGCCACGACCGCCGCTACTCGCTGGACATCGGCAAGATCAGCGCCGAGCTGGGGTACGCCCCGAGCATCGACCTCGACCGTGGGCTGGCCGAGACCGTCCGCTGGTACGGGGAGAACCGGGCCTGGTGGGAACCGCTGAAGACGGTGCCGGCCGCGTGACCCGGATCCTCGTCACCGGCGCGAGCGGCATGCTCGGCCGGGATCTGCTGGGCGTCCTCGACACCCGCCCGGACCTCACGGTGACCGCCGCCACCCGGGCTGACCTCGACATCACCGACGCCGACGCCGTGCGCGCCGCCGTCGCCGGCCAGGACGTGGTGTTCAACACCGCGGCCTGGACCGACGTCGACGCGGCCGAACGGGACGAGGCGGCAGCGACCGCGGTAAACGGGCACGGCGTGGCGAAACTCGCCCAGGCATGCGCCGCCGCCGGGGCCCGACTGGTGCACCTGTCCACCGACTACGTCTTCCCCGGCGACGCGGACACCCCGTACCGCGAGGACGCGCCGACCCACCCGATCAACGCGTACGGCCGCAGCAAGGTCGCCGGGGAGCAGGCGGTGGCCCGGTTCCTCCCCGACACCGGCTACCTGGTGCGGACCGCCTGGCTCTACGGCGGCCACGGCCGCAACTTCGTCTCCACCATGCTCGGCCTGGCCGCCACCCGGGACCACCTCGACGTGGTCGACGACCAGCACGGCCAGCCCACCTGGTCGTACGCGCTGGCCACCCGGCTGGTGGCGCTCGCCGACGCGGCACTGGCCGGACGGGCCCCCGCCGGCATCTACCACGGCACCTGCTCCGGCCAGACCACCTGGTACGGCCTGACCCGCGCCGCCTTCGCACTGGCCGGTCTCGACCCGGATCGGGTACGACCCACCACGAGTGACCGGTTTCCGCGTCCGGCCCCGCGACCGGCGTACAGTGTGCTAGGGCACGACCGCTGGGCCGAGGCCGGCCTGCCCCCGCTGCCGGACTGGCGCGACGCGCTGTCCGACGCCTTCGACTCCGCCACTCCACCCGCCCTGCGGAAGGTCGCATGAAGCTCACCCTCGTCACCGGTCTGACCGGCCTGATCCTGCTCGCCACGATCGTCGAGCTGCTGCGCCGCCGTCAGCTCCGCGAGAAGTACGGCATGCTCTGGCTCGGCGTACTGGTCATCGTCATCCCGTTGTCGCTGTTCCCCCGGCTGCTGGACAACGTGGCCGGCTTCTTCGGCGTGGTCTCCGGGGTCAGCCTCGTACTCTTCCTCGGCATCGTCTTCCTGCTGCTGGTCTGCGTGCACCTGAGCTGGGAGGTCAGCGCGCTGGAGGAGGAGACCCGCACCCTGGCCGAGGACTTCGCCCTGCTCCGCGCGCAGATCGACGCGGAGCGGGCCGCCCGCGGCACCGATGCCGCCCGAGACGAACTGGTGTCCCACGATGGTTAACGGCAAGCGCGTCCTGATCATCATCCCGGCGCTCAACGAGTCCGGGTCGATCGCCGACGTGGTCGGCGAGGTCCGCGGCGAGCTGCCCGGCGTCGACGTGCTGGTCGTCGACGACGGCTCCACCGACCGCACCGCCGCGGTGGCCGCCGCCGCCGGCGCCCGGGTGGCGAAGCTGCCGTACAACCTGGGGGTGGGCGGGGCCATGCGGCTCGGCTACCGGTACGCCCGGGACAACGGCTACGACGTCGCCATCCAGATCGACGCCGACGGCCAGCACGACCCCCGCTACGTGCCGAAGCTGGTCGACCTGCTCGACGACAACGACCTGGTCATCGGTGCCCGGTTCGCCGGCGAGGGCGACTACACCGTGCGCGGCCCCCGCCGCTGGGCGATGGTGATGCTCTCGGGCGTGCTCTCCCGGGTCGCCAAGACCAAGCTGACCGACACCACCTCCGGGTTCCGGGCCGCCAACCGGCGGGTCATCGAGATGTTCGCCGGCTGGTACCCGGCCGAGTACCTCGGCGACACGGTCGAGACGCTGGTGCACACCGCCCGGCGCGGCTACCGGATCCGCCAGGTGCCGGTGGCCATGCGCAAGCGGATGGCGGGCACCCCCAGCCACTCCCCCGCCAAGGCGATGATCTACCTCGGTCGGGCTTTCGCGGTGCTCACCCTGGCGCTCATCCGCCGGTGATCCGGCGGCTGCTTCACCTCGTCCCGCCCGGCACCCTGGCCGTGGGAGGCGGGCTGGCCCTGCTCGGGCTCGCCTCCTACGTCCACCTCGCGGTCGCCGGGCACGCCCTCGACCTCGGCGACTACTCCTCACTGTCGGTGCTCTGGTCGATCGTGTTCACCGTCGGCATCGGCGTCTTCATCCCCGTCGAGCAGGAGGTCGCCCGGGTCGTCGCCGCCCGCCGCAGCCAGGGTCTGCCGCCCGGCCCGGTGCTGGCCCGGGGCGCCGCCGTCGCCGCCGCCGTCCTGGCGCTGCTGGTCCTGGCCAGCCTCGCCGGCTACCGGGCGCTGGCCGACCGGTTCTTCGCCGGCGACGGCACGATGGTCACCGTGCTGATCGGTGCGCTGGTCGCGATGGCCGTCGCGTACACCACCCGGGGCGTCCTGTCCGGGCTGCAACTCTTCCCCTGGTACGGCACCCAGCTCGGGGTCGACGGCGGGCTGCGCATCGCGCTGGTCGCCGGCCTCGGCCTCGCCGGGGTCACCGACCCCGTCTGGTACGGCGCGGTGCTGGTCGTCGCCCCGCTGCTGTCGGTGGTGGTGACCCTCCCGCCGGTGCTGCGGGCGGTCGGCGGCGGGGTTCCCGTCGCCTGGGGCACCCTGCTGCGCGGGCTCGGCCTGCTCACCGTCTCCAGCCTGCTCTCCCAGGTCGTGGTCAACATCGGCGTGATCAACGTACGGCTGCTCGACCCGGCCGACGTGGCCACCGCGGGCGCGCTGCTCTCCGCCCTGGTGCTGGTCCGCATCCCGCTGTTCGTCTTCGGCTCGATGCAGGCATCCCTGCTGCCCGGGTTGGCCACCACCGTCACCACCGGCGACGTCGCCGGTTTCCACGGGCTGCTGCGCCGGGCGCTCGGCGTCGTCACCGCCCTCGGCGTCACCGGGGCCGTCGGCGCGGTGGCGCTCGGCCCGTGGCTGGTCCGCCGGCTCTTCGACGCGCCGGGTGTGCTCGGTCACGGCGACTTCGCCTGGCTGGCCGTCGGCACCCTGGCCTACCTGTGGGCGATGGTCCTCGGCCAGGCCCTGCTCGCCCTGGACCGGCACCGTGCCCAGGCCCTCGCCTGGACCGTCGGGGTGGTCGCCCTGCTCGCCGTCACGGTCGTCCCGGCCCCGGTCGCGCTCCGCGTCGAACTGGCGTACGCCGTCGGCTCCGTCGTGGTGGCCGCCACCATGGCGGTCCTGCTGCTGCGCCGGGGTGCCAGCCCGACGTCCGCCCCCACCCGGCCGCTCGACGACGTGGTGGCCACTGGAGTCTCCGGAGGCATCCGATGAACCGTCCGCAGGTTTCCGCGGTGATGCTCGCCTACGGCGCCGAGCCCTACCTGGTCGACGCCGCCCGCGCCGTCCTCGACAGCACCGGTGTCGAGGTCGAGCTGATCGTGGTCGACAACGGCTGCACCGGCGACGGCATCGACGTGGTCAAGGGCTTCGACCGGGTCCGGGTGATCCGGCCGGAGGAGAACACCGGCTACTCCGGCGGTTGCCGGGTCGGTGCCGCCGAGGCCACCGGTGAGTGGCTGGCCTTCGTCAACTCCGACGCCGTCGTCTCCCCCGACGCCCTCGCCCGGACGGTCGCGGTGGCCGGCGAGCCGGGCGTCGGCGCGGCGATGGCCTCGATCCGGCTCGCCGAGAACCCCGAGCTGATCAACACCTCCGGCAACCCGTTGCACTTCATCGGCCTGTCCTGGGCCGGCGGCAACGGCGAGCCGGCCAGCGCGCACGCCGTGCGCACCACCGTTCCGTCGATCAGCGGCTGCTGCTTCGTCATCAACCGGGCGCTGTGGCGGGAGTTGGACGGCTTCGCCGCCGAGTACTTCGCCTACCACGAGGACACCGAGATCAGCCTGCGGCTGTGGCAGCGCGGGCTGCGCCTGGAGTACGTCCCGGACGCCGTCGTGGTGCACCACTACGAGTTCTCCCGCAACAAGCTCAAGCACTACCTGCTGGAGCGGAACCGGGTGATCTCGCTGCTCACCGCGTACGAGACGCGGACGTTGGTGGTGCTCGCGCCGATGCTGCTGCTCACCGAGGCGGCCATGCTGGTGGCCGCGCTGCTGGGCGGGTGGAGCCGGGAGAAGGTCCGTGGCTGGGGCTGGTTGTGGACCAACCGGGCCTGGGTGCGCGCCCGCCGCCGTCGCCTCCAGGAGGAGCGGATGGTCCCCGACGGCGTCATCGCCGAGCTGATGACCGCCAAGGTCGACCCGTCGAACGTCGAGTCGCCGCCCGGCATGGGCATCTTCAACGTCATCGCGGCCAGCTACTGGGCGCTGGCGAAGCCGCTGCTCCGCAAGCCCTGAAACGTTTCCGGATCCGCCGCTGACACGGGTCGGTGACGACGCCGGTTCGGGGGCGGTATGAGCTGGGGAGACGGTGCAGGGGCCGGGGTCACCCCGGCCCCTGCACCGTTCGACGCTAGGCTTCCGGCTTTTCCTGCGGCTGGCCCTCCAGGTCGGCCGAGCCCGCCGAGGTGGTCGGCTTGTGGGCCTCCTCGGTCGGCACCGCCGGGGTGCTGGCCTGGCCGTCGGCCGGCGCGGTGTCGCCCGCCGCGTCGCCGTCGAGCAGCGCGGTCAGCGCCGCCCCGGTGATCCGCCGGAACGTACGTCCCACCCGGCGACGGTCCAGGACCGCCACCTCCAGTTGGTTGGCGGCGATGGTCCGGGCCGCGCCGCCCTCGCCGCCGACGCTGCTCAGCGCCTGCACGGCCACCCGTACCGCTTCGCTGAGCGACATGTCGGGCCGGTGCTGGGACTTGAGCACTCCGGTGATCGCCTCGGCCTGGCCGCCCATGGCCATCCGGCCCGGCTCGTCGTTGACCGAGCCGTCGTAGGTGAGCCGGTACAGCTCGTCCTCGTCGGCCGTGGGGCCGACCTCCGCCACGCAGATCTCCACCTCGAACGGCTTGGACTGCTCGGTGAAGATCGCGCCCAGGGTCTGCGCGAAGGCGTTCGCCAGGGCCCGGCCGGTCACGTCGCGCCGGTCGTAGCTCAGGCCGTTCAGGTCGGCCATCCGCACGCCGGCGCGGCGCAGGTTCTCGAACTCGTTGTACCGGCCGACGGCGGCGAAGCCGATCCGGTCGTAGATCTCACTGACCTTGTGCAGGGCGCTGGAGAGGTTCTCCGCGACGAAGAGCACCCCACCGGTGTAACTCAGGACCACCGCGCTGCGACCCCGGGCGATGCCCTTGCGGGCCAGCTCGGAGCGGTCGCGCATGATCTGCTCGGGCGAGGCGTAGAACTGCATGGCCACGGCGGCGGTTCTCCTTCGGGCGCTGTGCTGGCGACTGCTGGTGGGTGTGGGAGCGGCGTCAGCCGCCCGGGTTCTCCATCCGCCCGGCGACGACCGCCTCGGCGATGGTCGCCGTCTCGGCCTCGGTGAGCCGGTGGGTGCCCTCGGCGGTCGCCGTCATCACCACCGGGTAGATCCGGCGGGTCAGGTCCGGCCCGCCGGTGGCCGTGTCGTCGTCGGCGGCGTCGTACAGCGCCTCGACGGCGAGACGGGTCGCGTCGTCGACGGAGATGCCGGTGCGGAACCGCTTCTTCAGGGCCGACTTGGCG
The DNA here is from genome assembly GCF_044755745.1 of Micromonospora sp. NPDC092111. Classification (NCBI taxonomy): domain Bacteria; kingdom Bacillati; phylum Actinomycetota; class Actinomycetes; order Micromonosporales; family Micromonosporaceae; genus Micromonospora; species Micromonospora sp. NPDC092111. The sequence goes on along the minus strand of NZ_JBIVRQ010000006.1, from coordinate 284,270 downwards.
AAGAGCGAACCGGAGCCGATCGCGTCGTAGCCGGTCTCCTCGTACGGGCCGCCGGTGACGTCGAAGCTGAAGATCCGCCCGGCCCGGGCCGGGTCCTTGGCGGCCAGGTCGAAGCCGGCGAAGAGCGGAACGACCGCGAGCCCCTGCATGGCCGCGCCGAGGTTGCCGCGGATCATCGAGGCGAGCCGGTTGGCCTTGCCGTCGAGGGAGAGCATCGCGCCCTCGATCTTCTCGTAGTGCTCCAGCTCCACCTGGAACAGTCGCATCAGCTCGATGCCGATGCCCGCCGTGCCGGCGATGCCGACCAGCGAGTACGCGTCGGCCGGGTGCACCTTCTCGATGTCGCGCTGGGCGATCAGGTTGCCCATGGTGGCCCGCCGGTCGCCCGCCATCACCACGCCGCCGGCGGCCGAGATCGCCACGATGGTGGTGGCGTGCGGCGCCAGGTCGGCGGCCATGCCCGGCGGCAGCGGCCGCCGACCGGGCAGCATCTCGGGGGCCACCCGGCTCAGGAACGAGGTGAAGGAGGACGTCCCCGCGTTGGTGAACACATCTGGTAGACGCCCGGATGGATCAAAGCCCGCTGCCACGTGGTTCCTCTCAGGTACGTGATCGCCCTGGCCAGCCTCGCGGGACTGTCACGGAACTGGCCAAGACCACCGTTGCAGTTGAAGCAGAGTATCCCGCGCACCCACCCGGTGCGATGATCGTGGTCCACATGTTCCCGATCGGGATCGTCAGGCCCAGGTGGACTGCCGCTCCGGCCGGAAGCGACGCCGGGCTGGCAGCGCGGAGCCGGCGCGGGTGGCCTCACCGTCGCGACCACGCCCGCCCGTCGTCGCGGACCAGCCCACCGAGCATGCCCGATGGACCCGGTATGCCCTATTCTCCGCCTTTTTGTACGTAACCCCTGACAAACTCCTCGGCGTTCTCCTCCAGCACGGAGTCGATCTCGTCGAGGAGGTCGTCGACGTCCTCGGTGATCTCGGCGTGCCGCTCCGCCACCTCGGGGTTGGCCTCGGTGGTGACGTCGTCGATCTCCTCGGCCTGGTGCGACTTGCCCGACTGGGTCTGGCCGCCCTCTTGTGAAGCCATCTCGCTGCCTCCTCCACGATCGTCTGCGATGAACTTACCTCGCCTGAGCGACGAAAAGCCCGTCGCGCGCCGGCATCCGGCACGCGACGGGCCACCGTCGTGGACGGGTCAGCCGCCGGTGAGGGTCTCCAGCAGATCCTTGGCGGTGTCGCACCGGTCGAACAGCGCCCCGACGTGCTTGCGGGTGCCCCGCTCCGGCTCCATCATCGGCACCCGGACCAGCGACTCGCGGCCCACGTCGAAGATCACCGAGTCCCAGCTCGCCGCGACCACCTCGGAGGCGTACTGGGCCAGGCAGCGACCCCGGAAGTAGGCCCGGGTGTCCTCCGGCGGCTCGGTCATCGCCCGACGGGTCTGCTCGTCGTCCAGCAGCGTCTTCATCGAGCCCCGGGTGACCAGCCGGTGGTAGAGCCCCTTCTCCGGCCGTACGTCGGAGTACTGGAGGTCGACCAGTTGGAGCTTGTGCGACCCCCAGCCCAGCTTCTCCCGCTCCCGGTAACCCTCCAGCAGCCGCAGCTTGGCCACCCAGTCCAACTCGTCGGCGCAGAGGAACGCGTCCCGGCCGAGCCGGTCCAGCACGCTCTCCCAACGGTCCAGCACGTCCAGGGTCTGCGCGTCGGCATCGGTGCCGTAGCGGTCCTCCACGAAGGACTGCACCCGCTCGAAGTAGGCCCACTGGACGTCCAGGGCGGTCAACCGGCGACCGTCGCGCAGCCGCATCCGATGCGTCAGCGACGGATCGTGGCTGACCGCGCGCAGCTCGTTGACCGGGTCGGCGATGCCCAGGTCGGCGCCGAGCGCCTTCTCCTCGATCATGGTGAGGATCAACGCGGTGGTGCCCACCTTGAGGTAGGTGGAGATCTCCGACAGGTTGGCGTCGCCGATGATGACGTGCAACCGGCGGTACTTGTCCGCGTCGGCGTGCGGCTCGTCCCGGGTGTTGATGATCGGCCGCTTCAGGGTGGTCTCCAGGCCGACCTCGACCTCGAAGAAGTCTGCCCGCTGCGAGATCTGGAAGCCGCTCTGCCCGCCGTCCTGGCCGATGCCGACCCGGCCGGCACCGCAGACGATCTGCCGGGTGACGAAGAACGGCGTCAGGTACGCCACGATGTCGGCGAACGGGGTCTGCCGCCGCATCAGGTAGTTCTCGTGGGCACCGTAGCTGGCACCCTTGTTGTCGGTGTTGTTCTTGTAGAGGTGGATCGGGTGGGTGCCCGGGATGGTGGCCGCCCGGCGGGCCGCCTCGGCCATCACCCGCTCCCCCGCCTTGTCCCAGCGCACCACGTCGAGCGGGTTGGTCACCTCGGGGGTGGAGTATTCCGGGTGCGCGTGGTCGACGTAGAGCCGGGCGCCGTTGGTGAGTATCACGTTGGCCAGCCCGAGGTCCTCGTCGGCGAGCGCCTCGGCCGGGTCGTAGGCGGCCCCGGAGTAGGTGAATCCCCGGGCGTCGCGCAGCGGCGACTCCTCCTCGTAGTCCCATCGGGCCCGCCCGCCACGGTTGAGTTCCGGACGCGCACCGTACGCGTTGACCACCTGGGACGAGGTGACCATCGGGTTGGCTCCGGCCTGGCCGGGCACCGAGATCCCGTACTCGATCTCGGTGCCCATGATCCGTCTAACGCTCATCGACCTACCCGCTCCGCTCGCCTCACCCGGTCCGCCGTCACGTCGAGCGTAGTCCGCCTCACCGGGGAAGTGGGCACGCCGGCTCAGCCGGCTCCGGTGTCGCCGGCGCGGTGCCGGGCGGCGGCGGCTCGTCGGAGACGGCCACCTCGCACTCGGGGACGGCCAGCGGCACCCAGCTCAGCCGGTGGCGCAGGGCGGGCTCCTGGCGGAGCATCCGCTGGACCCGACGCTCACCCTTCGGGTCGGAGGTGATGAAGCGGATCGGGCCGGCCACCCGCCGCACGATCAGTTCGGTGCGGTCGGGTTCGAGGAACGGCAGCGCGTAGATGCCCGGATCGGTCGCGGCGGTGGTGCCGTGCAGCGCGGACAGGCACAGCGAGATCCCGTACGACCGGTACGGGCCACGGTCGATGACCAGGGTGGTGGTGCCCGGCACCTCCGGGTAACGCTGCTGGGCGTCGGCGCACACCCAGGCCACTCTGGACGGCAGGGCGAGGTCCTGGTGGACCCAGCGCTGCGCCCAGGTCTGCTCGTCGACCACGAGCAGCCCACGGTGCCAGCCGGTGACCCCGCAGAGCGCGACGGCGACGGTCATCGTGAGCGTCCCGGCGAGAACCGCGGCGACGGTGCTGCCGACCCCACGGACGGTCAGCGCCGGCCGGGGCACCGGTAGCAGCCGGACCACCCCGGCGGTGCCGACGACGAGCAGCGCGGTGGCCAGGTGGGTCGCCTTGACGAAGTAGTAGCCGGGCGGCACCCCGGCGTCGGTGTTGAGCTGGGCGATGGTCAGCGGCAGGGCCGCGCCGACGACGCAGACCAGCAGCCAGCGCCGCCAGGCCGGATCGGCGCGGGCGACCTGGACCAGCAGGGCCACCCCGACGATGCCGCCGAGCCAGATCAGGGCGCGCCACCCCTCGACGGCCTGGGACGAGCCGATGACCAGCGCCTCGGTCTGCCCGGCCCGCAGCACGCCGAGCAGCGGGGCCACCAGGGCGAGCGCCCCGGCGAGCAGCCCCACGGACAGCACGGTGAACCAGCGGCGCAGCGCCTCCCGCCAGTGGGTGACCACCCAGCAGAGGACCAGGACGGCGGCGGGCGGGAGGAAGAGGTAGTAGGTGAACCCGACGGCGGCGAGGAGCGCGCAGAGCAGCACGACCTGTTCCCGGGTGCCGGGGACCGGCCGGGCGACCAGGGCGGCGAGCAGCACGGTCAGGGCCAGCCCGAGGACCTCGGTGGGGTAGCCGGAGTAGAGCAGGCGGGGCAGTTGGGTACCGAGCACCAGCGCGCCGACGACCACGGTGAGCACGGTGCGGTGCAGCAGGTGGATCGGGCCGGAGACCCGCTGGGCGGCCCAGACCATGGCCAGAGTGAGCAGCCCGAAGCCGGCGATGGTCCAGCCGGCGTAGTGGGCGACGAGGTCCGCGCCCCGGGACGCCCCGCCGGTGGGGACGAGGAAGCCGTCGAGCAGCGCGGTGATCAGGTGCCAGCCCTGCGGGTAGTAGACGAGTTGGGCGGTGATCTGCTCCCGGGCGGCGGCCGGATCGACGAAGGTGTAGCCGCCGAGGCGTCCCATGACGTCGAACAGGGCGAGGTGACGCCAGTTGTCCTCACCCAGGCCGAGGATGGTCAGCCGGTCGGCGAGATCGGTGGCGCGCAGCCAGGGTTGCCGCAGGTAGGCCACCATCGCCGCGGCGCCGGCGAGGGGGAACAGGTCGGCCCAGCCGGGGCGGGGCAGCCGGGGTCGGCGGCGCAGCGCGGCGGCGACGAGGACGAGCAGGGTGAGGGCGACGCCGGTGACCGGCACCGGCCGCATCCCCCAGGGCCAGACCGGGAAGAGCAGGCCGGCGACGGCGGCCAGGCCGAGGAGCAGGCCGAGGGCGAGCATCAGCCGGTCGAGCAGGGTACGGCCGCCGCGCAGCACGCTGGCGGTGGCGACCAGCACGACCGGGGGAAGCAGCCAGTCCCGGTGCAGGGCGTGCGCGGCGAGCGGCACGGCCCACGCCGCGACGAGCGCCACCAGCAGGACCGGGATCCACCGCCAGTGGCGCCGCACGGGGTTCGTCGGGGTGCTGGGGGGCGGCTGCTGCGCCACCGGGGACACCGGTGGCTCGACGACGGTCAACTCGGGCGGCACGCAGATCCTCGGGAAGGTTGACGACGCGGTGGGGGAAGTCTAGCGACGAGTCCGGCATTCCGCCCGCCGGACGCACCGGCGTCCGGTTAACAATGGGTGACATGGACGACGGGGCCCGTGGCGCGTCGCGCCACGGGCCCCGTCGCGGGGTGTTCGTCGGTCAGAGGTACTGGCCGGTGTTGCTGGCGGTCTCGATGGACCGGCCGGCCTCCGCGCCCTTGCCGCCGGAGACGAGCGTACGGATGTAGACGATCCGCTCGCCCTTCTTGCCGGAGATCCGGGCCCAGTCGTCCGGGTTGGTGGTGTTGGGCAGGTCCTCGTTCTCCCGGAACTCGTCGACGCAGGCGTCGAGCAGGTGCTGTAGCCGCAGCCCCTTGCGCCCGGAGGTGAGGAACTCCTTGATCGCCATCTTCTTGCCCCGGTCGACGATGTTCTGGATCATCGCGCCGGAGTTGAAGTCCTTGAAGTAGAGGACTTCCTTGTCACCGTTGGCGTAGGTCACCTCGAGGAAGCGGTTCTCCTCGGTCTCGGAGTACATCCGCAGCACGACCGCGTCGATCATTGCCGCCACGGTGGCCTGAGGGTCGCCGCCGTGCTCGGTCAGGTCGTCCGGGTGCAGGGGCAGCCCGGCGAGGATGTACTTGGAGAAGATGTCCTTGGCCGCCTCGGCGTCCGGCCGCTCGATCTTGATCTTCACGTCGAGCCGGCCGGGTCGCAGGATGGCCGGGTCGATCATGTCCTCCCGGTTGGAGGCGCCGATCACGATGACGTTCTCCAGCCCCTCCACACCGTCGATCTCGCTGAGCAACTGCGGGACGATGGTGTTCTCCACGTCCGAGGAGACGCCGGAGCCACGGGTCCGGAAGATCGAGTCCATCTCGTCGAAGAACACGATGACCGGAGTGCCCTCGCCGGCCTTCTCCCGGGCCCGCTGGAAGATCAGCCGGATGTGCCGCTCGGTCTCGCCGACGTACTTGTTGAGCAGCTCCGGACCCTTGATGTTGAGAAAGAAGCTGGTGTGCCGATCCTTGCCCAGCCGCTCGGCGATCTTCTTGGCCAGCGAGTTCGCCACCGCCTTGGCGATGAGCGTCTTGCCGCAGCCCGGCGGGCCGTAGAGCAGGATGCCCTTCGGCGGTCGGAGCTGGTGCTCCCGGAACAGGTCGGCGTGCAGGAAGGGCAGCTCCACCGCGTCGCGGATCTGCTCGATCTGCGACTGGAGGCCACCGATGTCGGAGTAGTCGACGTCGGGCACCTCCTCCAGCACCAGCTCCTCGACCTCGCTCTTCGGGATCCGCTCGTAGGCGTACGCCGAGCGGGGCTCGATCATGAGCGAGTCGCCGGCCCGGATCGGCGTACCGATCAGGGTGTCGGCCAGGTGCACGATCCGCTCCTCGTCGGAGTGCGAGACCACCAGCGCCCGGTCACCCGGTGCGCCCTCGGGACCCGCGAGGATCTCCTTGAGCATCACGACCTCGCCGACCCGCTCGTAGCCGAACGCGTCGACGATGTTGAGCGCGTCGTTGAGCAGGACCTCCTGGCCACGCCGCAGCTCCGCGGCGTCCAGCGAGGGTGAGACGGCGACCCGGAGCTTGCGTCCGCCGGTGAAGATGTCCACCGTGCCGTCGTCGTGCCGCGCGAGGAAGACGCCGTAGCCGGACGGCGGCTGTGCCAGCCGGTCGATCTCCTCCTTGAGCGTCACGATCTGCGCGCGAGCCTCCTTGAGGGTGCTCACGAGCCGGTCGTTGTTCTCGGTGAGCCGCGCCAACTGTGCCTGGGTGGCCGCCAGCCGCTCTTCGAGCTGCCGGACGTGTCGGGGGCTTTCGGTCAACTTGCGCCGCACCAGAGCGAGTTCCTCCTGAAGGAACGCGACCTGCGTGGAGAGATCGTGGGCCTCCTTCTCCCACCGTGCGGCGCGCGAGTCCGCGTCGTCGCTGCGTGCCACGTCCCACCTCCCCGGGGGCTTGAACGTTCTGCCCTAACACTAGCCGCTATGAGGCCGATTCGGTCCCACGCAACGCCCTCGTCACCGAACCTTGATCGCCAAGGGACGCCCGAGGGGCAGGTCCGGGCGTTCGGGTACCGTCGGGGGGTGGGACGGGAGAACATGGGGGGTGCACCGGTGGCCGAGGTCGCGACCGACCAGCTACAGGTCTGGGTGGACCAGGATCTCTGCACGGGCGACGGGCTGTGCGTGCAGTACGCGCCGGAGGTGTTCGAGTTCGACGTCGACGGCCTGGCGTACGTCAAGGGCGCCGACGGCGAGCTGCGGCTCACCCCGGGCAGCCGGGTCGACGTACCGGAGCACCTGCGCCTGGAGGTGATCGACTCCGCGAAGGAGTGTCCGGGCGATTGCATCCACGTGGTGCGCGGCAGCGACGGCGTCGAGGTCGCCGGCCCGGAGGCCGAGGACGACTGACCGCCGGCGACGGCGGCCCGGGCCGCGGACGACGCCTGTCGTCCGCGGCCCGTTCACCTACCGGCCGGACCCGGGTCCGGCCTCGGGCCGCGCCACCGCCGGTCCGGACCGCAGCCCGCCTCCGGGCTACGGTCCGTCTCCGGGCTACAGCAGCGGACGGCCGACCACCGACGCCACCAGCCGGGCGAACTCCTCCAGCCGGGCGATCTGACCGGCCCCGCCGTCGTCGAGGGTCTTGCCGAACCGCAGCGCGTCGTGCCGGGGCGCACCGACCGCCTCGTCGCCGGGCGGCGCCTCGTCCAGCGAGGTGAGCAGCAGGTACACGTCGATGCTGTCGACCCGCACCGCGCCGTCGTCGGCCCGGGTCAGCCGGCGCCGGCAACCGACCTCGGTGACCGTGGAGACCGGCACCACCCGCAGCGACGACGTCATCGACCCGGGCGGGCCCTCCCCGGGCGGCACGTCCTCACCGTGCCAGAGCACCAGCCGGCTGCCGTCGCAGACGACGACCTCCTGCCAGACCCCGTTGACCTCGTTGACGAAGCGTTCCAGGGTGAAGCCGAGCACCGAGGCGCCGCGCAGCACCCCGCCCAGCGCCTCCAGGGCGATGTCCGGGTCGCGCAGGTAGGCCCGCGCGGCCGACTCGAGGTCCTGGTACGGCGACCAGTCCGGGAACACGGCCGGCAGTTCGCCACCGCCGAAACCCGGCCGACTCATGCCCGCTCCCCCAGGTCGCGCCGCCGGCCCGCACCGGCCGGCGGGATCCGCCCGTTCACTCCCAGCCGCCCCGATCCGCCGTCACGGCCGGTCCACCTCGTCGGCCCCGGCGGCCTGTTCGGCCGCGGCCTGGCGGGCCGCCGCCGCCTCCCGCAGCGCCTGCTTGCGCTCGGCGTACGCCTCGGCGCCCTTGCTGGGCTTGCGGCGCCGGGGCGGCGCGGTGACGCCCGGAGCGAGCTTACGCGCGGAGACCAGGAACGCGGTGTGCGCGATCATCCGGTGGTCCGGGCGGACCGCGAGCCCCTCGGCGTGCCAGTCGCGGACCAGCGACTCCCAGGCCCGCGGCTCGGTCCAGCCGCCCCGTTCGCGCAGCGCCTCGACCAGCTCGGAGAGCTGCGGGGTGGTCGCCACGTAGCCGATGAACACGCCGCCGGGCAGCAGTGCCCGCTCGACCATGTCGAGGGTCTCCCACGGGGTCAGCATGTCCAGGATGATCCGGTCGAAGCCCGTCTCCGGGCAGTCGGCGACGTCGCCGACGTGCAGCCGCCAGGCCGGGTGCGGGGCGCCGAAGAACGCCTCCACGTTGCGCCGGGCGATCTGCGCGAAGTCGTCGCGCATCTCGTAGGAGTGCAGCTCACCGCCGGTGCCCACGGCGCGCAGCAGCGAGCAGCTCAGCGCCCCGGAGCCGGCGCCGGCCTCCAGCACCTTCGCGCCGGGGAAGACGTCGCCCATCGCCACGATCTGCGCGGCGTCCTTGGGGTAGATCACCTGGGCGCCGCGCGGCATGGACAGCACGTAGTCCGACAGCAGTGGGCGCAGCGCCAGGAAGGCCGTCCCGCCGCCGGAGGTGGTGACCACGCTGCCGTCGGGCTGCCCGATCAGCGCGTCGTGCTCCAGGATGCCCCGGTGGGTGTGGAACGCCTTGCCGGGCTCCAGGACCACCGTGTGCATCCGCCCCTTGGGGTCGGTCAGCTGCACCCGGTCACCGGGGCGGAACGGCCCCCGGTGCACCGGAGGAAGCTCCGGGATGGCGGCGGGCACCGGGGTGCCGTTCTGGGCCGAGGGGGCGGGGGGATGTGCTGCGGTCACCTGTTCATCTTCCGTGTGGGTTCGAGGACCTGCGCGAGATCCGCGATGTGCAGAACGCCGACGACATCTTCGCCTGACGTCACCACGTACCGTGCGCCCGGGTGGGTCTGGACGGCCGCCATCACCCGCTCACCGTCGAGACCGACCGGCAGGGTGGGCAGGCCGGCCAGCGGCCGGGCCGCCGCGTCCACCGCCAGCCAGGGCCGACGGGCCACCGGTACGGCGTCCGCCGCCGCCGGGTCCACCAGGGCGACCGGCCGGCCGGCGCCGTCGACCACGGCGAGCACGGCCCCCGGCGGGCCCTGCTCGGCCGCCCGGCGCTGCGCCTCGGCCAGCGGCATCCCGGTGGGTACGGCGAAGACCGGGCGGGCCAGCCGGGCCAGGTCGATCAGCGGGACCCGGCGGCTGATCCGGGCGTACCGGATCGCCTGGCCGGCCCCCCGCCACAGGGTGAACGCGACCAGCAGCATCAGCGGCAGCGCCAGCGGCACCAGGATCCGCTCGACGGTGAGCAGGACGACCAGCGCGGCGGTGCCCACCGCGACGGCCCGCCCGACCCAGCCGGCGACCTCGGTGGCCCGGTGCCGGTCCCGGGTGATCCCCCACACCACGGCGCGCAGCGCCCGGCCGCCGTCCAACGGCAGTCCGGGCAGCACGTTGAAGACCGCGACGATGACGTTGCTGAGCGCCAGTTGCAGCGCGAGCTGGTGGGCCAGGGTGTGCTCGGGCAGGGCCAGCGTGACGGTGACGGCGAGCGCGCCGAGCACCGCCGAGACCGCCGGCCCGGCCAGCGAGACCAGCAGGTCCACCCGGGGGGTGGGGGCGTCGCGGTCCATCTCCGTGTAGCCGCCGAGCAGTTCCAGGGTGATCCCGCGCACACCGATGCCGTACCGGCGGGCGGTCAGCGCGTGGCCCAGCTCGTGCAGCAGCACCGAGCCCAGCAGCGACACCACGAAGCCGAGGCCGATCAGGTAGCCGCCGAGCGGGGACAGGCCGAGCTGCTGCCGGGCGAACTCGGCGTAGGTGACGGTCACCAGCAGGGTCAGCAGCAGCATCGAGACGTTCAGGTGCAGCGGCACCCCGAACACCCGGCCGACGGTGAGGCCGGTACGCCGGGCGGGCCGGCGCGGTGCGCGGGGACGGGACTCCATCGCCCCGATGCTACGCGGTGCGCGATCATGCTCCGGTGCGCCGAGCGCGGCCCTGTCACACCGGTGTCCTAACCTTCGGGGCATGACGGCGGAACCGGTGATCGATAAGCAGCACACTCCGGCGGCGGCGCTGCCCGCCACGGTCCGGGCGTCGCTGTCACCGTCCCGGGCCGCCGACTTCAAGACCTGCCCGCTGCTCTACCGGTTCCGCAGCATCGACCGGCTGCCCGAGCGGACCACCGTCGAGCAGGCCCGGGGCACCCTGGTCCACGCCGTGCTGGAGCGGCTGTTCGACCTGCCCGCGACCGACCGCACCCCCGACGCGGCCGGTGACCTGGTGGCTCCGCAGTGGGACCGGCTGGTCACCGAGCAGCCGGAGCTGGCCGACCTGTTCGACGCCGGCGACGAGGCGGGCAGCGCCGAGTTCCTCCGCTCGGCCACGGCACTGCTGGCGGGCTACTTCGCGGTGGAGGACCCGCGCCGGTTGGAGCCCGCCGAGCGGGAGAGCCTGATCTCGGCGGTGGTCGACGACGAGCTGCTCATCCGGGGCTACCTCGACCGGCTCGACGTGGCACCCGACGGCGCGCTGCGGGTGGTCGACTACAAGACCGGCGGGGCGCCTCGGGAGGCGTTCGAGGCGCGGGCCCTGTTCCAGCTCAAGTTCTACGCGCTGGTGCTGTGGCGCACCCGGGGCGTGGTGCCCCGGGTGCTGCGCCTGCTCTACCTCCGGGACGCCGAGGTCTGCGACTACTCCCCCGACGCCGAGGAGCTGCTGCGGTTCGAGCGCACCGTGGTGGCGCTGTGGCAGGCCATCGAGCAGGCCACCGAGCGGCAGGATTTCCGCCCCCGGCCGAGCCGGCTCTGCGACTGGTGCAGCCACCAGGCGCACTGCCCGACCTTCGGTGGCACCCCACCGCCGTTCCCGCCGCGGTCGGCGACGGCCGACCCGTTGCGCGACGCCCGGTCCCGGCCGGCGGCCCCGGGCGCGGACGAGTAGCCGGCCGGGGCTGGCCGGGCACCACGGTTCGGGGGTCAGGCCCACCGTGGTCGGCGGGGTCCATCCGGGGAGGTGGGCTCGCGGCGCGGTGGATCCGCGCCGGTCGGGCCCGGCCGGGTGGAGCGGGCCTCATCCCCGAGGAGGAGAGCAGGTTCACCGCCGGCGACGACGGGCCGGCTCGCCGGGCGGATAGCGTCGCGGTATGACCGATGGACCCGAGCGTTGGTGGTCGCGGCGGCCGCTGGCCCGGGACGCGCTCTTCGCCGCCGCGCTGGTGGCGCTGGAGGTCGTCTTCACCCTGCTCGCCCCGCGCGAGTTCTGGCCCGGGCAGTTACCGGCCGCGCTGGGCTGGAGCGTGCTCTGCGCCGCGCCGGTGGCGCTGCGCCGGGTCGCCCCGTGGCCGGCGGTGGGCGGCGCGCTGGCCACCCTCGCCGTCCCGGCGCTGCTCGGGCACGCCCCGACCACCCAGAGCCTGGCCTTCGTGGTGCTCACCTACACGATGGCCGCCGACCGGCACGTACGCCAGGCGGTCGCCGCCACCGTGCTGCTCTGGGTGCCGGTGGCCGCGGTCAACGTCCTCACCCCGCTGGACACCGGTCTCGACGTCGGCCCGGCGTACCTGGTGCTCAACAACCTGCTCACCGCGCTGTTGGCGTACGCGGTGGGCCGTGCGGTACGGGCCCGGCGCACGTCGCTGCGGGCGCTGCGGGAGCGGGCCCGGGTGGCGGAGGCGAACCAGCGGTCGCTGGCCGAGCAGGCGGTGGCCGACGAGCGCCGGCGGATCGCCCGCGAGCTGCACGACGTGGTCGCCCACCACGTCAGTGTGATGGGGGTGCTGGCCACCGGGGCGCGCCGGGTGCTGCGCCGGGACCTCGACGCCGCCGACGAGGCGATCGCCACCATCGAGGACACCAGCCGGGTCACCCTGCGGGAGATGCGTCGCCTGCTCGACGTGCTGCGTACCGACGCGGAGCCGGCCGCCGATCTCACCCCGCAGCCCGGCCTGGCCGGCATCGGGGCGCTCGTCGATCAGGTCCGCGAGGCGGGGCTGCCGGTCACCCTGGAGGTCGACGGCGTCGTCCCGGCGGTGGAGGAGGGCGTCTCGCTGACGGTGTACCGGATCGTGCAGGAGGCGCTGACCAACGCCCTCAAGCACGCCGGGACGGCCACCGCGGTGGTCCGGCTGGGCGTCGAGGGCGGCGCGCTGACGGTGGAGGTCACCGACACCGGGCGCGGCCCCGGCCCGCAACCCGACCGGATCGGGCACGGTCTGGTCGGGATGCGGGAACGGGTCGGGCTCTACGGTGGGATCCTGCGCACCGGGCCACGCCCCGGCGGCGGCTTCCGGGTGCACGCGAGGATCCCGGTCGAACCGGTCGGGGCGGTCCCGGCGTGACGGAGCGGGCAGAACGGGGAGCGCGGATGGGCGAATCGACGGGGCGGCCGGTACGGATCCTGCTCGCCGACGACCAGCCGTTGCTGCGCACCGGCTTCCGGATGGTGCTGGGCACCGAGGACGACCTGGACATCGTGGCCGAGGCCGGGGACGGCCAGGAGGCGGTGGAGCTGTCCCGCCGGCTGCTGCCCGACGTGGTGCTGATGGACATCCGGATGCCCCGGATGGACGGGGTGGCCGCCACCCGGGCGATCGTCGACGCCCGGCTGCCGGTGCGGGTGCTCATCCTCACCACCTTCGACCTCGACGAGTACGTGGTGGGCGCGTTGCGCGCCGGGGCCAGCGGCTTCCTGGCCAAGGACGTGCCGGCGGAGGACCTGGTGACCGCCATCCGCACGGTCGCCGCCGGGGAGGCGGTGGTCGCGCCCCGCATCCTCAAACGGCTGCTGGACCGGTTCGCCACCGTGCTGCCCGATCCGGCGGCCAGCCCGCCGAAGGCGTTGGGCACGCTGACCGAGCGGGAGCGGGAGGTCCTCGTCCAGGTGGCCCGGGGGCTGTCGAACGCGGAGATCGCCGCAGCACTGTCGGTGAGCGAGACCACCATCAAGACGCACGTCGGGCACGTGCTGACCAAGCTGGGGCTACGCGACCGGGTGCAGGCGGTGGTGCTGGCGTACGAGTCGGGGCTGGTCCGCCCCAAGGCGTAGCGGGACGGGTCCGGGTCCGCCTCGGGGCGTACCCGGGGTGACGCCGGCAGGACGACGACGGCGTTGTCGCGCTCACCTACCGTGACGAAAGGCGGCACGGCGCGGTTGACCGTGACGTGGCGTCAGGTCCTACGGTCGACGCCGCCGCCGGTGGAGACGGGCGGCGAACGGGTGCGGACGTCGCTGACTCAGGGGCAACCCTGAGCCGGACTCCGGGCCGACCCGCAGCGGGAAATCCGCGACGGGTCAACCCGGAGTCGGACGGATCGGCGCCGGCCGGCACCGAGGATGGTTTCAGCCCCACCGACCAGCGGGGGCGGTGGGGACAGACACAGCCAGACGGAAGAGGTAGATGACGTGACCGCGACGGTAGGCCAGCATGGGCAGGCCGCGGCCCGGGCGAACGACGTGTGGAAGGTGTACGGCAGCGGCGAGGCCCAGGTCGCCGCGCTGCGCGGGGTCAGCGCCGAGTTCGAGCGGGGCCGGTTCACCGCGATCATGGGTCCGTCGGGCTCGGGCAAGTCGACGCTGATGCACTGCCTGGCCGGGTTGGACTCGGTCAGCAAGGGGACGGTGCAGATCGGCGACACGATGGTGACCGGGCTCGGCGACGCGGGCCTGACGAAGCTGCGCCGGGACAAGGTGGGCTTCATCTTCCAGCAGTTCAACCTGCTGCCCACGCTCACCGCGCAGGAGAACATCCTGCTGCCGATGTCGATCGCCGGACGCAGGCCCGACCCGGCCTGGTACGACACGGTGATCGACACGGTGGGCCTGCGGGACCGGCTGGGGCACCGGCCCGCCCAGCTCTCCGGCGGCCAGCAGCAGCGGGTCGCCTGCGCCAGGGCGTTGGTCGCCCGCCCCGAGGTGATCTTCGCTGACGAGCCGACCGGGAACCTGGATTCCCGGTCCGGCGCGGAGGTGCTGAACTTCCTGCGCAACTCGGTCCGCGAGCACGGGCAGACCATCGTGATGGTCACCCACGACCCGACCGCCGCCGCGTACGCCGACCGGGTCGTCTTCCTCGCCGACGGGCAGATCGTCTCCGAGCTGATCGAGCCGACCGCCGACACGGTGCTGGACACCATGAAGAAGCTGGACGCTCCCATCGAGGTGGCGCGCTGATGTTCCGCGCCACTCTCAAGAGCCTGCTGGCGCGTAAGTTGCGCCTGCTGCTGTCCGGCCTGGCCGTGGTGCTGGGCGTCATGTTCGTCTCCGGGGCGTTCGTGCTCACCGACACCCTCGGCCGGTCGTTCGACGCGGTCTTCGCCGACGCGTACGAGGGCATCGACGTCAACGTCGCCGCCAAGCCGAAGGTCGCGCTCAGCGAGACCCAGGGCGAGCAGGTGCCGGCGGCGGTGCCGGCCGCGACACTGGAGCAGGTCCGGGCGGTCACCGGGGTGGCCGAGGCCACCGGGGTGGTGGCGGCCGACGGGGCCCGGCTGATCGGCAGCAACGGCAAGGTGGTCACCTCGTTCGGGCCGCCCCAACTCGGTGAGAACTGGGTGGGCGAGAGCGACCTGGTGAAGCTGCGTGAGGGTCGTGAGCCGCGGGCGGCCGACGAGATCGTGGTCAACGCGGCGCTGGCGCAGGCGGCGAAGGTGAAGGTCGGCGACCGGGTCGGCGTGCTGACCCTGGAACCGAAGAAGGAGTTCACCCTGGTCGGGATCTTCGGTTACAGCGGTGACCGGGATTCGGTCGGCGGGGTCAACGAGGTCGCCTTCACCACGCCGGTGGCGCAGCAGCTCATGCTCGGCGAGCGGGACGTCTTCAACAGCATCACCGTCAAGGCCGCCGACGGGGTCAGCGACACCAGCCTGCGCGACGAGGTCGCCCGGGCGCTCGGCGGTGACTACGAGGTCAAGACCGGCGCGCAGGTGTCCGCCGACGCCTCGGCCGGCCTGAAGGAGGGGCTGTCCTTCTTCAACAAGATCCTGCTCGGTTTCGCCGCGGTGGCGCTGCTGGTGGGCACCTTCCTGATCCTCAACACCTTCTCGATCATCGTGGCCCAGCGGACCCGGGAACTGGCCCTGATGCGGGCGATCGGGGCGAGCGGGAAGCAGGTCATCGGCTCGGTGGTGCTGGAGGCGGTGGCGGTCGGCCTGATCGCCTCGGTGCTGGGGCTGGCCGCCGGCATCGGGGTGGGCGCCCTGCTGGCGTACCTGTTCGGCACGCTGGCCGGTGGACTGTCGCTGGCCGGGGTGGGGGTGCCCGCGTCGGCGGTGATCGGTTCGTTCGCGGTCGGCCTGGTGATCACGGTGGTGGCGGCGCTGTTGCCGGCGCTACGGGCGTCCCGCATCCCGCCGATCGCGGCGATGCAGGACGTGGCCACCCCGGACCGGCCGTTGACGAAGGTGACGGTGGCCGGGGGTGTGGTCACCGCGATCGGCGGCGTGCTGCTCTTCCTAGGGCTCAGCGGCAACGCCGGGGGCAGCACGCTGGCCACCATCCTCGGCGGGGTGCTCTTCGCCTTCATCGGGGTGGCGCTGCTGACCCCGCTGATCAGCCGGCCGGTGGTGTCCCTGCTCGGGGCGGTCTTCGCCTGGTCGGTGCCGGGCAAGCTGGGCCGGCTCAACTCCGGCCGCAACCCGCGCCGCACGGCGATCACCGCGGCGGCGCTGATGGTCGGCATCGCCCTGGTGACCGGGGTGACGGTGATCCTGGACTCGGCCAAGGGCAGCATCAGCGCGCTGGCCCGGGACACCATCAAGGCCGAGCTGGTGATCTCGGGTGCCCAGAGTGGCCCGCGCCCGCCGAGCTTCGACCCGGCGGTGCTGGAGAAGGCCGCGGCCCTGCCCGGCGTGCAGTTGGTCGACGGCGAGTACGGCGACATGGCCACGGTCAACGGCCAGAACACCTGGGTGTCCGCGTCGAGTGACGTCACCGCGCTGGAGCGGATCTTCGGGGCGAAGGCCACCGCCGGTGACATCAGCCGGCTCGGCCCGGACCAGATGCTGTTCAGCTCCGACAGCGCGACGTCCCGCAACGTGTCGGTGGGTTCGCAGGTGACCGTGCAGCTCTCCCGGGGCGAGGCCCGCACCTACACGGTCAGCGGCATCTACGAGAGTTCCCAGCTCACCAATCCGGTGGTGCTGCCGGCGCAGGCGGCGAAGAGCTTCGCCATTCCGCAGCCCATCCAGGGCTTCGTCCAGCTCGCTCCGGGCACCCGGGCCGCCGACGTGCAGCCGCAGGTGGAGGCGCTGCTCGCCGACAGCCCCGAGGTGTCGGTCGCCGACCGGGACGCGTTCATCGCGCAGCAGACCAGCTCCCTGGACGGCCTGCTCACGATGATCCAGATCCTGTTGGCGCTGGCCATCGTGATCGCGGTGCTCGGCATCATCAACACGCTGGCCCTGTCGGTGCTGGAGCGGACCCGCGAGCTGGGCCTGCTGCGGGCGATCGGGCTGCGCCGGGCGCAGACCATGCGCATGATCACCGTGGAGGCGGTGGTGATCTCGATCTTCGGTGCGCTGCTCGGGATCGCGGTCGGTGTCGGTCTCGGCGCGGCGGTGGTCGAGGCGCTCAAGGACGAGGGCATCACCGACCTGATCCTGCCCTGGGGTCAGATGGTGGTGTTCCTGGTGCTGGCCGCGATCATCGGGGTGGTCGCCGCGGTGCTGCCCGCGGTGCGGGCGGCGCGGATCAACGTGCTGGGCGCCATCGCCCACGACTGAGCTGCGGCGAAGTCGTCGAGGGGGTCCCGCCGGCCGGCGGGACCCCCTCGACGTGTCCCGCTCAGGCCGGCGGTTCGCCGAGCAGCGCCGCCAGCAGCGCCAGGTCCGCCGAGATCAGGCTCGCCAACTGGTGTACGCCGTCGGTGGGCGGCAGCGGCACCTCCGCCGGCACCGCCAGCACCGCCGCCCCGGCGGCGAGCGCGCTGGCCACCCCGGTCGGGGAGTCCTCGATCGCCACGCACCGGCCGATCGGCACGTCCAGCAGCCGGGCCGCGGTCAAGTACGGCTCGGGGTGCGGTTTGGCGGAGTCCACCTCGTCGCCGCAGACCACGGCGTCGAAGCTGTCCCGGCCCAGGGTGTCCAGGGCCACCTCGACCAGCGGCCGGCCGCTGGAGGTGACCAGCGCGGTGGGGATGCCGGCCGCGCGGACCGCCCGGAGCAGGGCCAGCGCGCCCGGCCGCCACCGCAGCCCGGTGCGGAACAGCTCCAGGATCCGGTTGTTGATCCACTCCGCGCTGGACCGCGGGTCCCGCCCGGGTTGCCCCAGGTCGTCGTGGAGGATACGCATCGACGCGGCCATGCTGGTGCCGATCATCGCGCGGCGCGCCGGGTCGGAGAGCGTGCCGCCGTACTCGGCGGCCAGCTCCTGCAGCGCGACGTCCCAGAGTTTCTCGCTGTCGACCAGGGTGCCGTCCATGTCGAAGAGCACGGCGGCGGGGTGTGGGCTGCTCAGCGGATCCTCCGGGCGGTCGACAGGAATGGTCTCGGGGCGATCCTGCCAGCCCGCCGTCGCCCGCCCGGCGGCGTACCGCCGGGACGTGACCAGTTCCTCAGCGGAGGTCGCAGGCGTCCACGGATTTCTCGTAGCCCCGGAAGAACGAGTCGGTGCGCTGCTCGGCGGTGCCGTGCGAGCCCTCGGCGAACCACGGCTGGTCCGGGTCGTCGCCGACGGCCAGCAGCCCCTCCCGGAACTCGTCGAGGTCACCGGCGTCGAGCTTCAGGGTCCCGTCGCGGACCGAGTCACCGAGGTACGCCCCGGCCATGCAGTCGGCCTGCAACTCCTGCTGGATGGTGAAGTCGGCGCGGATGCCGAGGCGTACCTGGACGCCGTGCGCGTACTCGTGGCCGAGCAGGTAGAACACGAACGCGTCACCGACCTGCCGGAACGCCGCCACCGACCAGTTGACGTCGTAGGCGATGAAGTCGCCCTGCGAGCAGTAGACCGCGTTGTTGCGCGGCAGCGCCTGACCGCCGCAGGAGACCTCCCCTTCCCGCTGGTAGGGCAGGATCCGGCGGATCGGCTGGAACTGCTGCCCGGACGCCTGGAACTCGGCGGTCCAGTAGCGCTCGGCGATGTCGACGGCGTCGTTGATGTCGCTCGTGAACTCCGCCACGCTGGTGGTGCCGTCGGCGCGGGTCGTCTGCGCCTCGGGCGACGTGGCCGGCCGGGACCGCTGCGGGGCCGGTTCCGCCGGCTCCCGCGCGCCGTCGTCCCCCACCCCGCCGGCCGCGCAGCCGACGGCCACCAGCAGCGCGGCCAGCGCGGCGAACAGCGGCCCGTGCGAGCGACGTCCCCAGCGTGCCGTCACCGTTGCCTCCCCAGGCGTTCCAGCCGATGCGGTCGGCAGTACCCGACCGTGGAACGATCATGCCCGGCCGGAGGCCCACTGACCATGGGCGGCCCGGATCCACCCGGCCGGCCGGGCGGACACCGTCATTGCTGGACCTGGCCCCGGTGGACGA
This sequence comes from Micromonospora sp. NPDC092111, assembly GCF_044755745.1. Lineage (NCBI taxonomy): Bacteria > Bacillati > Actinomycetota > Actinomycetes > Micromonosporales > Micromonosporaceae > Micromonospora > Micromonospora sp. NPDC092111. Next base: position 265,525 of record NZ_JBIVRQ010000006.1, on the reverse strand, counting down.
CCGTGCCCTGGCTGGCGTGCCGCGCCCGCTCGGACCGCTGCTGGTCCACCAGGGCGGACTGCCCGGCCGCCCGCTCCTCGCTGGCAGCGGTCCGCGCCCGGTCACGCCAGGCGACCCAACCGAACGAGCCCACCGTCACCAGGACGGCCACCCCGAGCACCACCCACATCGTCGTCATCACACCAGGGTAGGTCACCGATACGAGGCCGACCATCCCGTCGCTGTACGGGACGGGCCTTCGCCGCGCGTTCGCGCCCCGGGCGCAGCAGTGCGCCGGGGGCGACCGCTCGACGTTCCGCGCTACCGCGGCCGTCGGCCGGGTGCCGGGGTAGCGCGGAACGGGCGGGTGCTCAGCGACCCTTGTACGCCTCGACGACCGACACCGGGATCCGGCCACGCTCGGAGACCTCGTAGCCGTTCTTGGCGGCCCACGCGCGGATCTCACTGCTCTGCTTCCGATTGTCGGCCGTGGACCCGGACCGTGTCTGGCCGCGGGTGACGCGCCCACCGTCCGGCACGCCCCGACCGATCCGCCGGCCCGCGCTGAGATAGGGATCCAGCGCCTTCCGGAGTGCCCCGGCGTTCGCATCGGACAGGTCGATGGTGTACGCCACACCGTCCAGGCTGAACTCGATGGTCCGGTCCGCCGTCCCACCGTCGAGGTCGTCAGTCAGTACGGTGAAGACTTTCCTTGCCATATAGCTACTCCTCAACGGAAAAAGACCACGAGTCAAACCAGCAGAGCGTAACAACATGGCAGGCCAGTAGTGGAATATGGTAGCCATTGAGCTGGTGGAACTACAGGCTACCCATAATGGCCGGTGACTCTCGGCAACATCTCGTTACTAACTGAAGACATTGACCCGATCCGACACCGCGCCGGATCCACCGTGGTCGTCATGGCAGCGGGGCCGATCCGCCCGCCGATCGTCGAGAGGGCCGGTGACACCGACCCGGATCACACCCCCAGTTGCGCGGCGGCGAGCGCGGTGCCCTCGACGCGGGCCCGCACCTTGGCCCAGGCGGTCTCCCGCGAGGTCGACACGTCGTCGCCGAACGGCGCGAATCCGCAGTCGTCGCAGGTGCCGAGCCGTTCCGGCGCGAGGTGCTCGGCGGCGCGCAGCACCCGGTCACGCACCTGCTGCGGGGTCTCCACCACGGGGTCGATCGGGTCGGTCACCCCGACGAAGATCCGCTGCTCCGGGCGCGCGTGTTCGGCGATCGTCCGCAACACCCGCTCCGGGTCGGGCTCGCTCGCGAGCTGCACGTAGAACACCCCGGCGTGCAGCGCGAACAGGCTGGGCAGCAGCTCCGCGTAGTCGACGTCGGCGCTGTGCGTCGAGTCCTGGTCGCCACCGGGGCAGGTGTGTACGCCGATGCGGGCCTGTTCGGCGGGGCTGAACCGGTCCAGGACCCGGTTGTTGAGCGACACGAACGACTCCAGGATCCCTTTGGACGGGTCCAGCTTCACCGACAGCCGGGCCTCGGTGAAGTCGATCTGCACCAGGTGGGCGCCCGCGTCGAGCGATCCACGGATGTCCGCCTCGGCCTCGTCGACCAGGTCGTCGAGGAACGCCGCCTGGTCGTACCCCGGGATGCCGCCCGGCGGGTAGAGCAGGCTCATCGCGGACGGCGCGATCACCGCCTGCTTGACCGGCACGCTCGCGTGCCGCTGCGCGGACCGCAGGTACTCCGCCGATCGGGTGGCGTAACGGAACGGCCCGCCGGTCAGGCGGGGCAACTGCCGGGTGTGTCCGTCGGCGAACGGGATGACGACGCCGTCCGGCGCCAGGTGGTCGAGGCCGTCGATCGGGTACGTGGCGAAGCTGGGCTTGCGCTGCTCGCCGTCGGTGACCACGGGCGAGCCGAGCTTCTCGAAGCGGGTGACGGTGTCCTGCACCGCCCGGTCGTAGAGCACGTCCAGCGCCACCCGGTCCAGCCGCCCTGCGGCATGGTCGGCGAGGCCGGCGAGGAGCTCCGGTGAACGAGGCATGCTGCCGATCGGTTCAGTAGGAAGACTCATGCACCAGAAAGATAGACAGGCGTACAAGTCAATGCAATGGCCGTCCCGGTCCGCTTCCGCCGCCGACGGGGCCGGCTCACACCTGTCCGGCGTAGAAGCCGTACCGGGCCAGCGGCTCGGCGATGTTGCGTTCCTCGTACGAGAGGTGGGACAGCAGGGTGTCGGTGAGCACGTCCACCGCCTGTTGGAGCCCGGTGTGGTCCCCCGGCTCGCGGATCAGCGCGACCAGGGCCCGGTCGACCCCCTCCACGACGTCGTGGATGACCAGGTGCTCCTGCTCCAGCCGGTCGAGCACCGGGCCGAGCCCCGGATCGGCGCGGCGCAGGTGCGGGAAGACGGAGTTATCCTCCAGCCCGTGGTGCTGGGTCACCACCGCGCAGTACGCGGCGCAGTACGCCCCGAGCGTCCAGTCGTTCTGCCGCATGGTCATCCGGTTGAGCACACCCCGGGCGTCCCCGGCCGAGACCACCCCACGGCGGACCTGGTCCAGCAGGTCGCGGACCTGGGTCAACTCCTGCCGTAGGTGGTCGTGCACGTCGACGAGGTGCCCGCCGACGGCCTGCCCGTGCGGGGTGTAGACGTGCCCGGCCGGGGCGGGCGGCGCGACCGGGCGGGTCGACTCGTCCCAGAGCTGGTGGTTGCTGCGGCGTACCCCGGGGTCGGGGGTCGGGGTGACGGCGAGCGTGCTGGCACCGCCGGCCCGGATCGCCTCCCGCCGCGCCGTGGCGGACGTGGTGCCGGTACCCGGCGCGGCGCGCTCGACGTCGACCAGTTCGCGCACCGCGGGCGCGACCTCCTGGGCGAACAGTTGGATCGCGGTCGAGTCGTCGGCACCCAGGATGAACGCGGAGATGCCGTGCTCCAGGACCAGGCCGGCGAGTTCCTGCACCCACTGCTCGGGCGGGCCGTCCAGGAAGCCGGACCGGGTGCGGGTGAAGCGTCCGGAGATGTTGAGCAGCCGCCGGACCGCGCCCGGGTCCCGCCCGGCCGCCGCCGCGCCCTCGTCGACGAGGGCGTTGAGGTCGGCCAGCTCCGCCGGCCCGTTCGGCAGGTACGCCAGGGACGGCAGCCAGCCGTCCGCCGCCCGGCCGACCAGCCGCAACAGCCGCGGCTTGTACGCGCCGACCCAGATCCCCACCGGGTGGGCCGGGGCGGGCCCGCGTTTCGCGCCGACCACCCGGTAGTGCTCGCCGTCGACCCGGACCCCGCCCCGCCGGTCGGTGGCCCACACCTCCCGGATGATCCGGATCGCCTCGTCCAGCGCGTCCACCGCCTGGCCGGGGGTGCGCCGCCGGCCACCGTTGGCCTCGATGGCCTCCCAGAACGCGCCCGCGCCGAGGCCGAGTTCGACCCGGCCGCCGCTGAGCAGGTCCAGGCTGGCGACGCTGCGGGCCAGCACCACCGGCTGCCGCAGTGGCAGGTTCAGCACGTTCCCGGCGAGCCGGATCCGGCTGGTCGCCGCCGCCAGGTACGACATCAGCGTCCAGGTGTCGAGGAAGCCCGACTGGTAGGGGTGGTCCTGGAAGGTGACCAGGTCGAGGCCGACCTGCTCGCAGAGCTTCGCGCGGGCGACCACCTGCTCCGGCTCCCCGGCGTCCGGGGTGAGGAAGCCACCGAAGATGAGCTGGTGTCCGTAGTCGGTCATGACGCTGCCGCCACCTGTCCCCTCGTACCGTCCGGCTCGCCCGTCGTGGCACTGCCCGCCGGTGCGGTCGCGGCGCGCGGTGCGGGGCGACCCGTGTCACGGTAGCGCCCGCCGGCGGTTCGTCCGACGGAAGCGGGTAGGGCGGTGACCGACGGCGCGACCGCGCCGGCCGGACCGGGGCCGGCACCAGGTCCGACGGCGCGACCGGGCCGGCCGGACCGGGGTCGGCACCAGGTGGACGGGTGGCGACGGACGGTGGCCGGGTCGGCCGGCGACGAGGCCGACCGACCCGACCGGACCTACCGTCAGCCGCGCCGCCACTTCTGGTTGGCGCCGCCGTGGCACTCCCAGAGCAGCAGCCGCGCGCCGTCCGCGCTGTTCCAGTCCTGCACGTCGACGCACTTGTTGGCCTGCGGGTTGACCAGGTCGCCGGCGCCGCTGAGCACGAACTGCTGGGCGGGGTTGCCGCTGCAGTTGGCGAGCTGGATCACCGCGCCGTTCGCGGTCGACCCCCAGGCCACGTCCATGCACAGGCCGAGCGCCCGGACGGTGCCGTCGCCGGCGAAGGTCCACCGCTGGGCGTTGGTGCCGTTGCAGGTCCACAGTTGCAGGTACTGGCCGTCGGTGGCGTTGGAGTTGGGGACGTCGATGCACTTGCCGGCGTACCCGATGATCTGGCTGGCGCCGCCACCCCCGGTGGTGGTGAGGGCGAGCCCGTACGCGCCGAGGATCTCGTTCACCGGCTGGTAGACGGTGGTGCCGCCGGAGTTGCAGTCGCCGCCGGCACCGGAGGTGACGCCCTGGGCCTGGTTGCCGGAGATGAACGAGCCGCCGGAGTCACCGGGCTGCGCGCACGCGCTGCTGGCGACCAGCCCGTAGACCAGGGAGCCGGAGTAGTTGACCGTGACGTCCCGGGCGGTGATCGTGCCGCAGCGCCAGCCGGTGGTCCGGCCGGAGCGGCAGACCGAACTGCCGACCGCCGCCTCCGCGGAGCCGGCCACGCTGGTCGTGCCGCCGTTGTAGGTGTTCACCGTCGGCGTGGCCACCCAGGAGGAGTTGACCTGCACCCAGGCGTAGTCGTTGCCCGGGAAGGACGAGCCCCGGAAGGTGCCCTGCGCGACGCCGCTGCCGCTGGTGCTGCTACCCACGCCGCCGCAGTGTCCGGCGGTGACGAAGCCACCGGCGACCGCGAACCCGACCGAGCACAGCACGCTGTTGTTGATGACGTACTGGTCGCCGCCCCGGACGTCGTACACCGGGCGGTACGGCTGCGCGCTGGGCACGGTGCGCACCGCGTCGGCGGTGGCGCCGGTGGTACGGACGAACGCGCGGGCCGTCGCGGTGTCGGCGGCCCGGACCACCACGCTGTTGCTCGCCGGATCCACGTACCAGGAGTGCACGGTCGCCCCGGCGCGGCCGGCCCGGCGGTCGAGGGCGGCCTTGGTCCGGTCCAGGTCGGCCTGGCTCCAGCGGACCACCTGCGGCTGGGCGCCGGCGCTGCGGACCCGGGCGGCGCGGGCGGCGGTGGTCACCCCGACCACCAGGGTGGTGCCGTCCGCGGCGATCCAGGACCCGCCGTAGGCCGTGCCCAACTCGGCGCGTAGTCGCCGTTCGATCGACGGCGCGCCCGCCTCGACGGTCGACCGTTGCCGGATCTGGTCGTCGGTCAGGCCGAGGTCGCGGCGCAGGGCGGCCCGCTGGCCGGCCGGGAGGTCGGCTGACGGGTCGGCGGCGGCCGACGACACCGGGCCGGGCGCCGGGGCGGCCGACGCGCGGTCGGCGGGCGCCGAGGCCAGCGCGGTGACGAGCGTCGCGACCCCCAGGACAACACCCAGTTCGCGGATCATAGTGCACCCTCCAGGGTGGATTGACTCGGGCGCGAGAGCGCTCTCAAGCAACAATCCTTACTAATCGACTGACGGATGTCAATATCCGCAAGCCGCCGGGAGCCGGGCCACCCGCGACGCCATCAACCAGCACGTATTGACACCCATCGAGCTGGCAAGGATTCTGAGAGAGCGCTCTCAGCGACGCGTGTTCCGGCGACCGGCCACCACCGTCAGTGCCTCCCCGGAGCGGAGCGCGCGCCTGTCCACACCCCGAAGCGGAGGAGTCGTCCGTGTCCACCAAGAGAAGGTTCTTCCACGCCCTCGCGGCGTTCATGTTGGCGGCGACGGCCGTCGCGGCGGCACCGCCACCGGCCCAGGCCGTCGGGCCCAACCTGCTGCCGTTCACGGTCACCAACAACACCGGCCGGGGCGACGCCGTCTACCTGTACGTGCTCGGCGTCAACCTGAGCACCGGCCGGCTCGGCTACGTCAACTCCGCCGGCGCCTTCACCCCCTGGGGCGCCGGATCACTGCCGCCCGCCCCGGCGCCGGACGTCTCCATCGCCGGCCCCCGCAACGGCGCCAGCACCACCATCCAGCTTCCCCGGGGACTCTCCGGCCGGGTCTACATGTCCCTCGGGGAGAAGCTGAAGTTCTTCCTGGCGCCCGGCGGCCTCGTGCAGCCCGCCCCCTGGGCCGCGGGCGACCCCAACCAGAACATCCTGTTCGACTGGAGCGAGTTCACCTACAACGACGCGGGACTGTGGCTCAACAGCTCGCAGGTGGACATGTTCGCGGTGCCGCACGCGGTCACCGTGACGGGTGCCAACGGCGCCACCAAGAAGACCGGCGAACTGCTCTCCAACGGCCGGGACAACGTGATCAACCAGATCCGGGCCCAGGCCGGCTGGGCGAACACCGTACGCACCCGCGCCGACGGCACGGTGCTGCGGGTGCTGGCCCCGGGCAAGGCCGCGGACGCCGGGCTGTTCAGCACCACCTACCTGGACCCGTACATCACCAGCGCGTGGGCGGCCTACGCCGGCAAGACGTTGACCGTGGTGCCGTTCACCGACCAACCGAACACCAGGTACCTCGGGCGCACCGCCGGCAACGTGATGACCTTCACCAACACCTCCGGCCAGCAGGTCGCCTCCTTCAACAAGCCCTCCAGCGCGAACGTGTGGGGCTGCGACGGCAACCTGGCCGCCCCGAACGACCAGGTCGTCGGGCCGATCGCCCGGACGCTCTGCGCGGCGCTGCACCGTGGCACGCTCGGCACCATCGACACCCAGCCCGGCGGCGGGCCGGCGGACTTCTACCGGGGCACGATCACCAACCACTACTCGCGGATCATCCACGCCAACATGGCCGACGGTAAGGCGTACGGCTTCGCCTTCGACGACGTGCAGGCGCAGGAGTCGCTGGTGCACGACGGCGACCCCCGCGCCGCAGGCATCACGCTCACCCCGTTCGGCGCGGGCGGGCCCTCGAACCCGCCGGGCACCACCAGCGCCGTCGTCAGCAACTGGCACAACAAGTGCATCGACGTGCCGAACTGGAACTTCAACGACGGCCAGCGCCTGATCGTGTGGAACTGCACCGGCGGCACCAACCAGGCGTGGACCTTCGTCGACGGCACCCTGCGTATTCAGAACAACAAGTGCATGGACGTGGCCTGGGGCTCGACCGCGAACGGCGCGGCCATCCAGATCGCGACCTGCAGCGGCAACCCGGCCCAGCAGTTCGTGCTCAACGGCGCGGGAGACCTGGTCAACCCGCAGGCCAACAAGTGCGTGGACATCGCCGACTGGAATCCGAACAACGACGCCGTGCTCCAGCTCTGGGACTGCAACGGCGGCGCGAACCAGAAGTGGCGGCGCGGCTGACCCACCGCGCCCTCGTGCGCACCGCACCCCGCGCGGGCGCGGCGGTCCTCGACGACCGCCGCGCCCCCGCCGCTCAGTAGCTGACCGTGACCTGCATCTGCCGCCAGGTCTGCGGGCCGACGACCCCGTCGACCGTGATCCCGCGCAGGCCCTGGTACCACCGCACGCCGACCTCCGTGCGCGCGTCGAAGCCGCCGGTCGCCCGGCCACACCGCCGCTCCCCCACGAACCGCTGGACGAAGGCCACGTCGTCGCCGCTCGTCCCCCGGCGCAGGGTGCGCGAGCCGGGCGTCCGCTTGGGCGGCGTCGGCGCGGGGGGCCTGGTCGCCTCGCGCAGGGCGGCCACCGTACGCAGCCCCACGACGCCGTCCACCGCCAGCTTCCGGGCCTGCTGGAAGGTGCGCACCCACGCCTCTGTGGCGGCCCCGAAGTCACCGTCGACCGCCAGCCTGGCGCCCAGCCGGTTGGCGACGGCCTGCAACTCGCGGACGTCGCCGCCCCGGTCGCCGCGCCGCAGCACCCGGTCACCGAGCTTCGGCACCGGCGCCGCCAGGATCCCCCAGCTCCGGTCACTGCGCTCCAGGGCCGGCTGGTGGCTGACGCTGACGTGCAGGTGCCTGTCGTGCGGGTTGCTGCCGGTGTACCGGGCCGGGGCGAACCCCCGGGTCCGGCTCCAGATCGTCCGGTCGAAGATCACGTACTGGGTGGCCGGGTGGGCGATGCACTTGCGGATCACCAGCGCCGGGTCGATGCCGTCCCGGTCGATGTCGAGCGCGTTGACCGAGCGGTCGTCCGCGTCCGGGTTGTGGTCGGAGGTGCCGGCCTGGTGGGCGGCGTCCCCGATCCAGCCGTCCGAGGCACGGTCCCGATGCGGCCAGCGCCGGTCGACCTCGTCGCGCAGCAGCCGCAGCGTCGGCGCCAGGTGGTACGCCGCGAGCGCGGGCGGCTCCGGGGGCGGCTCCTCCTCGGCGGCGAAGAGGTCGTACTCGACCGCCTCCCCGATCCGGCTGCCCGGATCGTCGTCCTCCGGGACCGGACCCACGTCGACCTGATCGATCACCGCGTCCATCTCGTACTCCTGTCTGCTGACCGCCGGTGCGGTGTCACGCGGCGGTGGGGGTGGCCGGCACGGCGGCGGGCGTCGGGTCGACGTCGGCCGGGGCCGCCCGGCGGGCGTGCTGCGCCGCGGGCACCTCGACGGCCAACGGTTCGAGATCGGCACGGATCGCCGAGACCTGCCAGTAGAAGGCGTGCGACGCCTTCGCACCGTCGACGGTGCGGACCCGGAACTCCCCGGCGGCGACCCGCGACGCCGCCAGCGGCGACACCGGCTCGTCGTCCTCGAAGACCGGGGTGAGCTGGACGGTGCGGCCCTCCAGCCGGGTCAGCGCCTCGAAGTAGGCGGGCAGGTCGACGGTGGCGACGCCGTCGACGAGCCGCCCCTCGCCCCGGTAGTAGACGCCGTTCTCGGGGCCCTCCAGCGCGGCGTGCACCAGCAGCCGGCGGTCCGGATCGGCCGGATCGTCGAGCGGGTGGTCGATGACGAACTGCTTGGTCCGGCCCACGATCTTGCCGGTGCCGGCCTCCAGGGTGATCGGGTACGGGCCGCCGGCCGGGCCGGCGTACATCGCCCCGGCGACGAACAGGTCGAAGGTGCTGACGCCCCCGCCGCTCCAGGCGGGAATCGAGTTCCGCTGCTCCTTCACGCTGAGCGAGCCGTCGACCTGCACGTCGCCGCCGAAGGTGGCCTGCCGCTCCACCGACAGGGTGCCCGCGGTCGGCGCGGTGCTGCCGCCGTGCCCGACGTACACGCCCTGGGTGTTGAGCAGGTACAGCCGCTCCGGGCCGCTCAGGTGCAGCCGGCCGGCCCCGGCGAGATACCCCCCGGCGGGGAGGTTGACGGTCCCGGCCACCCCGAGCGCGCCCTGCACGGTCAGGTTCCCGCTGGCACCGGACTCCTTGACCACGGTCAGCCCGGCACCGGCCTTGACCGCGACCTGGCCGTCGCTGATCAGGGTCAGCCCGCCGCGGCCACGGACCCGGGCGGCCCGCAGCTCCTGCACCTCCAGGTCCGCGTACGGCTGGCTGTGCAGCGGGTAGCCCAACCCGGGGGCGTTGCTGCTGCGGTCGACCAGTTCGAAGCCGCGCCCGGCCCGGAAGGAGAGCTGCGCGTGCTGGACGCCCGGCCCCCAGAAACCGAGGCCGGTGACCACCTGGTCGGCCTGCACGGCGGCGCCGTCCAGGCTGCCCAGGTGCAGCATGCTCTGGCTGATCCGCAGCCGGTCCCCGCCGGCCTGGTGGAAGGCGATCGCGTCCTCGGGATCGTTGTTGTTGCCGATCCGCAGGATGGTGTTCTCGCCGGCCGCCGCCCAGTAGCGGATGAACGCCTCGTCGCCCACCCCGCCCCCGGGGTTGGCGGGGAACTGGATGCCGGCCGACGGCGAGTTGCCGACGGCCGGCACGATCGCCCCGACCGGCATCCGCAGCCCGGCGACCAGCCGGCCGGTGCTCTGCACCGTCACCACGCCCCGGCTGCTGACCACCTGGCCGAGCACGATGGTGCGCTCCGGGTCGGCCGCCGGGGCTTTGGTCAGCTCCAGCCGGCCCTCCTCGGTCCACCGGGTCTCGCCGGCCACCCCGCCCTCGTTGCGCGGGTCGGTCAGCGTCTCCAGGTAGCGCAGGGTGACCTGGAACGTGCCGTCGCCGGGCGGGCTCAGCCGCCGGCTGCCGGGCACCACGATGAGCAGCCCGTCGGCGTCGACGGCCGCGCCCTCGGCGACCGTGACGTCGCTCCCGGTCGCGCTCAGCTCCAGGCCGCTGACCACGCCGACCGGTTGCCGCAGCCGGGCGGTGAGGTGCTGCCGGGACAGCAGGTAGTCCACCGCCTGGGCCAGGTCGGCGGCCCGCAGGTACTGGTGGTCGTAGTAGCGGGGCCGGGCCATCGGCAACGGCACGTTGTTCTTCCAGTTGATCGTCATCGGTTTCTCCGCGCGAGGTCGAGATCGGTGGGTACGGGCGGGGCGTCCGCCGGGGTGGCGAGGCTCATCGGGGCTCCACGGCGTCGTAGCGCAGACCGCTGGACACGGCACCGCCGGTGGCGTGCCGGGAGCGACCGAGCCACAGGTGCACCGAGCCGTCCACGCCCCGGGCCAACTGCCACCGGCGGAGCACCCGGACCCCGGACCGGCCGATCTCCTCCTCGGGGACGGCCAGCTCGACCACCCCGGCGCCGCCCGGACCGGGCCGCCAGTCGAGCACCCGGCTGTGCCCGAGCACCGGGACCGGTGGTCCGTCGCGGGTCGGCTGCTGGATCGGCACCCGCCGCAGACGCACCGCGGTCGGGTCGCCGGGCAGCGGGGTGGGGACGAGCGGCACCCAGTTCTCCGGCACCGTGGTGGCGAACGCGTAGGACAGCTCGGGCACGGTCAGCGGGCGTCCGGTCGCCGGGTCGACCGGCGGCGGATCGGGCACCGGCGGGCGGGGCGGTACGGCCGACCGGGCGACCTGCGCGCTCCGGTCGATGGCCCGGCCGGTCGCGCCGGTCACCGTACGCTCGATCGCCCAGGCCAGGTTCGCCATCTCGTCCCGGCCGAAATGGACCTCCTCGATGGGCTCGGAGTCCAGGGTGGCGGCGGCCGTCGCGGGCAGGACCAGCACGTCGGCGGGCCCGTCGGTGACCGCGCCGGACGGCCGGAACAACGCCCAGCCGCGCCCGCCGGGTGCGGCCGGCACCAGGGTCGCGGTGCCGAACGTGTCGGTGACGATCAGCGACCGGATCCGGGTGGCCGAGCCGACCGGCAGTTCCAGCGGGACGATGAAGTGGTCGTTGGCGTAGACCAGGCCGTACTCGATCAGGAACATCCGGGCCAGGTCGCCGGCGCCCGCCCCGACCTGGGCCAGGTTGATCCGGGAGTCCTCCATCTCCCAGAACCGGGTGGCCGGCATCCCGGCGTAACCGACCGGCGTGGGCAGGGTGGTCCGGACCAGCTCCTCGCTGGTCGGCTGCGCCTGCAACGTGTCACCGGGCGCGTGGTCGAAGTGATACCAGTCCAGCCGGTCACCGTCGTACTCCCGGGCGGCGAGCACCAGCTCACCGGCCGACCCGGCGGCGGCGACGGCGAACTCGTACTCCATCCGCTCCCGCTGCCAGGCGGTGTCCTCCAGCCCGGCGGTGCTGATCAGCGGGTGGAAGTCCGCCGGCGGCCACGGTGGACTCGCCGGCCGGGGGTCGACCCCGGGCGAGATGACCGCCGGTAGCTGCAGCAGGTACCCGCCGGGTGGGCCGGGCGGGCGGGGCGGCACCCCCAGCCAGGCCAGCCAGCCGGTGATCGCGGTCCGCACCGCGCCGGTCAGCGCCGGCGGCACGGGCACGTCGGACTCGACGGTCCCGGCCGCGCAGGCCCGCAGCAGCAGGTCGCCGTGCGGCACCCGACCGGCGACCACCCGCAGGTAGCCGACCGTGGCCGGGTCGGCCGCCGACGGGGCGTCCGGCGGCACCGCGGGGATCCGGTAGCGGCCGGCGACCGCCGGTCCCAGCTCGCCGGCACCGGCCTCGGCCAGCAGCCGCAGGAACTGCTGGCCGGTCTCCGCCGCCAGGCGCAGGTCGACGGCGGTGGCCGCGCCCTCCCGCTCGGCCAGCGCCTCCAGCGGGATGGTGGCCGGCAGCCCGATGGTGCTGCCCGAGGCGGCACCCGGGCGGTACTTGATGAACGGGGTCACCTCGGCCTGCACCCGGGCGACCACCGGCGAACCGGCGTCCTCTCCGGTGAACTCGCCGAACTGCCACTGCCGGCCGAGCAGCCACAGCGGATCGGCGGTACGCGCCTCCAAGGCCGGGCTCAGGTCGCCCCGTCGGGTACGCGGCTCCAGCCGGGTCCAGGTCGTCACCGACGCGGACGGATCCGGCGCGGCGGCCGGGGGCGCGGCCGACGCCGACTGGTGATCGTGCCCGGGGTGGCTCATCGGCCCTCCTGCTCACCCGGCACGGCGGGCGCCGCGTCCGGAACGAAGTCGGTGGTGGTCGCCGCCTCGGCGACGTTGGTCGGCAGGTAGAACGCGGGCAGGAACTGCCCGCCGGCACCGAGCGAGTCGAGGTCGGTGACCCGGGCGATCGCCAGGTCGAGAGCCTCCTCGACGGCCTGGGCGAGGCCCGCCGGCTGCCAGCTCGTGGTCCCGTCGGCGCTGACCGCCAACAGCACCGCCTGGGGAGCGGCGGCGGCCGGCGCGTCGTACTCGAAGGTCAGGCCGGTCCGGGTCCGGGCGGCCGGCACCACCTCGGTCCACTCGTCGACGAGCAGGCCGTGCACCGGCTGGGTGAGGTCGAGGTCGCCGAGGCTGACCAGGACCAGCGAGGTCGGCTGGCTGTCCGGCTTCGGCGCGGCCTCACCCACCCACCGGTCGTCGGCCTGGAAAGGCAGTTGGGCGACCCGGACCCGCGACGGCACCCGCACCACCCCGCCCGCGTCGAGCGCGTCGGCGTGGGTCAGCGCCTCCTGCAACCGGGCCACCGCCGGGCGGACCCGACCGTAGCGGGCCAGCCAGCGCCGTACCGGGTGGGGCGAGCCGCCCTGGAGGGCGTCGCTGGCGGCGAGCGCGGTGGCCAGCGCGGCCGGATCGGGGGCCCGGCTGGCCGACAGCACCGGCATGTCGGCGCCGAGCAGGGCCCGTACCCGCGCGACGTGCAGCTCGCGGCGGGCCTCCGGTGACGCGCCCGGGTCGTCGAAGTCGGTCTCCGGGTCACAGTCGCAGCCGTCCAGCGGACACGGGACGGTGCCCCGGGCCTCGGCGATCAGCCGGCAGTGCGCGGCGATCCGCCGGGCCAGTTCGTCGCCGGCGGACCGGCCGGCCTCCGCCACGGCGGCACCGCTGTCCGGCGGCGGGAACACCCCGACCACGCCGAAGCCGGCGGCCGTACGCAGCGCGCCGCGCACGGTGGCCCCGCCCCCGGCCGGGTCGTCCGGGCCGCCGGTGGGACGCAGGTCGCCGGCCGTGGCGCGGGCGAGCTGCCACAGCTCGGTGGCCTCGTGCCGGGTGGTCTGGTCGACCTGCACCGGCGCGTCGGACTCGGTGCCCAGGTCGGCGGCGAGCAGTTGCCGGCTCCGGCCGAACAGGTCACGCAGCGCCGCGACCGCGGACAGGAACTCGGCCAGGCTGACCCGGGAGGCCGGCCAGTCGGGGTTCCGGTCGTAGTCCAGCTCCAACCGCCAGTCGGGGGTCACCCGGGGCGGCGCGAAGCTGCTCCAGGCGACCAGTTCGATCCGCCGGTCCAGGTCGGTGCCGGACGGCACGCCCGGATGCGGCGGTGCGGCGAGGTGGTCCACCGCCGCCGCCTGGAGGAAGTCCAGGCTGCCCTCGACGGGGTCGGTGACCTCCCCGCCGTCGGGTGCGTGCCAGCGCATCCGCCAACACACCCGGTTGGCGGGCGGCAGCAGCGCGGCGGTCAACGCGTCGACCGCCGCGCCGATGATCCGGGGCTGCGCGGACCGGCCGGCCGGCCAGTCCACCCGCCGGTCGGCGAACCGGGCGTCGAGGTTGAACAGCAGGGCGACCCGGTGGGTGACGGTCACCCCGCTGGCCGGGGTCCGGGTGAAGTGCAGCTCCGGCGGGCTGCCGGCCGCGCCGGAGGCGACGTCCACCGCCGCGGCGGCGCGGTCCATGTCGCCCACGGCGAGCTGGTGCACGCCCTCGGCGAGCAGGGCGTCGGCGACCGCGTCGGCGTGGTCGGCCAACTCGGCCAGCACCTCGCCGACGGCGACCCGGGCGGCACCGGGCAGCTTCGCCAGCTCGCCGGCGAGCGCGCCGGCCCGGTGCAGCCGGTGCAGCTCCAACCCGTCCGCGACGGCGGTGGACGCGACGGTGTCGACGATGCTCGGCAGGCCGCCGTCCTCGGCCGGGTCGACCCGGTGCGCGCGTACCGGGGCCAGCCGGCGGAACAGCGGGAGGTACTGGTCGAGCGGGCCGTCCGGATGGTCGTGCAGGCCGCGCTCGAAGCGGTAGCCGAGCAGCTCGCCCAGGGCCTGCCCGTCGCGCATGCCGGCGAGGAGCTGCCCGGCCAGCCGGACCCGGCGCGAGGAGAGGTCGACCGCGACCGGGTTGTCGTCGCCGCCGCCGTGCGAGCGCCACGCGCTGCGCAGCACGGCGGCGGTGGCCGCCTGCGCCGGGGACGGGGCGTGCACGTGACCCGCGCCGGCCGGGGCCGCCACCAGCCTCGCCGGCACGCTGGTGTCCAGCACGTGCGCGGGCCGGTCGACCAGGGTGGGCGGCGGCGCCGGGTGCAGGTCGGTGAGCCAGCCGTACGCGCCGACGTGCAGCCCGTCGGGCGTACCGGCCGGCCGGGTGGCGGGCAGCCGGTCCAGCCGGGTGCTGGCCAGCGAGGTGACCCAGGCGTCCAGCCGGTGCGCGGCGAGCCCGAGCGTGCCGGCGACGTACCGGTCCAGGTCGTCCGGGTCGAGGGTGGCCGTGTCCAGCCCGGTCGCCAGGTCCTCCAGCACGCCGCGCAGCTCGCGCAGGTCGGCGGTGGCCGCCCGGTGCCGGGCGTCGTCGTCCCCGGCCTCGGCGGCCAGGTACTCGCCCACACTCCGCCCGCCGGTGCCGGGCACGGTGACCGCCAGCCGCCGACGCAGCGTCGGGGTGACCTCGCCCGGTCGGACGTCGACCAGTTCCGGCTCGGGGATCTCGGCGGCGGCCGGCAGCCCCGCGGCCTGCGCGAGCAGGTCGGCGGCGGCCGAGTGTTCGGCGATCAGCGCCGCCCGCAGCAGCCGGTGGAACAGCGGCACCGGCCCGTCGGCGGCGGGTGCGACGGGGATCTGGTCGCCACGCAGGCCCACCACGGCGAGCGCGTCGAGGTAGGCCCGGATCCGGTCGGCGCGGGCCGGACCGGGTGCGGCCACCAGCGGGGTGCCCAGCGCGAAGGCGCCCTCGGCGAAGACCGCCAGGGACAGCCGGGGATCGACCGGGCCACCCAGACCGAGCGCGGCCAACAGCGCCCGGCCGGGTTCGACGACCTGCTGCCGCCAGTCCGCGCCGAGTTCGAGCCGGGCGAACCGCCACAGCCAGCTCACGTAGTCGTTGCCGAGCATGCTGCGGGCCCGGACCTCCAGCACCCGGGCGTCGGTGGCCAGGATCTCCACCATGGTCAGCTCCGGGTCGGGCAGCCCGGGCCGGATCCGGGGCGCCGGGGTGGCCAGCCAGACCTGCCGCCAGAGCTCGCGCAGCACCGGGACCGCCCGTGCCTCGGCGGGGCCGGCCGGCTGCCAGCGGCGCAGCGCCGCGATCGGCAGCAGTCCGTAGGGCTGCGCACCGATCCGCAGGGTGGGCAACGGCCCCTCCGGGTGCAGGTGCTCGACGAAGTGGGCGCGCAGCCTGCGCTGCTCGTCCGGAGTGGCCACCGGCAGCAGGTGCCGCAGCATGCTGCCCGGCCCGGCCGGCCAGAGGGCCCGCCGGACCAGCCGGGCCATCCGCCGTTCGTCCCGGTCGGCGGCGGCGGCACGGGCCAGCGCGGTCGGCGCGTCGGCGCGTACCGGCCGACGGCGGACGGTCGCCAGGTCGTCGGCCGGTGGCGCGGTCGTGGGCGACCCGGCCGGTGCGGCGCGCAGCGGTACGGCCAGGGCCCGGCTGGCCAGGGCGGCGGCGTTCTCGTCCGGCGCCCCGGTGCCGCCGGGTACCGCGTCGGTGCCGGTGACCCGGGCGACCGGGGGACGCTCGGTCACGGTGACCGTCTCGGTGTTGTTGGTCGGGGTGCCCGGCGGCAGGAAGGCCAGCCCGTCGGTGGCGGCGTGGGCCTCCAGCAGCCGGCCGAGCCGGGCGGCGGAGATGTCCGGGGCGGTGTCGGTGTCGACACCGAAGACCAGCAGGCGGTCCACCGGTTGGGGCCGGCCGGCGCTGTCGGTGGGCACGTCGACGGCGAAGGCCATTCCGGCGGCCACCGCGGCCGGGTAGTCGACCATCCAGCGCATGCCCTCGTCGGCCGGGGGTGACTGGGCGCCACCCGCCCCGACCGGGGTGCCGGTCACCGGGGCGTCGGGCAGCACCGGGGTCGGTCCGGCGGCCAGGTCCCGGGTCACCGGTGGGGAGATGCCGGTGAACAGCGTGTTGCCGGTGGTGCGGCCCACCGCGTACCAGCGGGTGGGCAGCAGTCGGACCCGGGCCGGCTCGCACCACGGCGCCGGCCGGCGCAGCGGATCGGGCAGGTCGCCGGTAACCGGGTCGGGCTCCATCACCCGGGCGATCCAGCCGGCCCGGGTCTCCCCGAACCGCCGGACCAGCTCGGTCCAGGCCTCCGTACCCGGTCCGGCCGGCAGCGGGTCGCCGGCCGGGCTGACGCCGGTCGGTGCGGCACCGTCGACCAGGGCGGTGCCGTCGGCGGTCGGGCCACGCCAGTACGCCTCGCCGGCCGCCACCTCGTCGTCGGTGAGCCGGGGCTCGTGGCTGTCGATGTGGATCTGGTCGGGATAGACCCGGATCCGCAGGGAGGCACCGTCGAACCGGGTCTCCAGCCGGACCGGCAGCAGCGCCAGCGGGTATCCGGTGGACAGCGTCCACGGGGTGCCGGTGAGCGCGTCGGACAGCGGCGTCGGGGTGGCCGGCGGCTCGGCCAGCGACGGCCGGGTGGCCCGCGGGACGGAGATGGTGCCGGCGGGGCGGGGGGTGACGGTCATGGTTGGGTCTCCGGCGTGAGCAGCAGGTCGCTGGCGTGGCGGGCGAGCATGACGGGCCGTTGCAGCGCCACCCGGGCCATGTCGGCGGCGTTGCGGCCGAACACCGCGCCGTCCACCGGCGTGGCCGGGAAGCCCGGCGCGTACGGGGAGAGGAACCGCGCCCCGGCGGGCAGGTCACCCCAGTGCAGGTCGTCCCAGTGCTGACCGGCCCAGACCGGGGCGCCCGACGCCGGCCGGTCGGCCGGCTCGATGTCCAGA
The DNA here is from genome assembly GCF_044755745.1 of Micromonospora sp. NPDC092111. Classification (NCBI taxonomy): domain Bacteria; kingdom Bacillati; phylum Actinomycetota; class Actinomycetes; order Micromonosporales; family Micromonosporaceae; genus Micromonospora; species Micromonospora sp. NPDC092111. The sequence continues at coordinate 248,225 of NZ_JBIVRQ010000006.1, read as the reverse complement.
CCGAACCGGGGTGCGGTGGGCTGCTCCCGCAGGACGAAGAAGTAACCGGGGTCGCCGTGCGCCTGGTCGGTCGCGCCCCGGGCCTGTTCGGCGGTGAACGGGAAGCCGAACAGCAGCAGGTCCGGGGAGAGCCAGGCGTTGAAGATCGGCGGCAGGTCCACCCCGGTCGGCTCCCGCCGCTGCGGCCCGGTCCAGCGGGCCCGCCGCATGGTGACCACGGTGGACGGGAACCGGCGCAGCACCTCACCCCGGATGACCAGGACCAGGGACTGCTCGTCGGCGGCGCCGACCGCGGTCAGATGGCTGCCGAGCGGGCCGGTGCGCCAGGCGTCGTCGGTCAGCGGTGGGATGTCGGTCAGCGGCCCGCCGGCCGACACCGCGCCACGGACGTCCCAGAACTGCCGGAACCAGGTCTGCCGGGGATCGGCGGGGAAGCCCCGCCACAGCATCTCCCGGCTCATCTCGTGGTTGAGCCCGACCAGGAACGCCTCGATGAACCGGGGATTGGCGGCCAGCGCGGTCATCGTCTCCGGCGCCACCGCCGGCAGGTTCGGCACCACGTACTCCTGGGACAGCCCGCGCAGCAGCTCGTAGCTGGGCACGTCGAAGGTGATCCCGGCGAGCAGTCGGCGCAGCGGGTCGGTGGTCTGGGGCAGCACGTCGACCAGGAGGTCACCGGCGACGCTCAGCCCGGCCAGCACCTCACCGGCGACCGCGGTCTCCGGGCGTACCGTGGCGCGCACCGCGCCCGCCGCCGGGCCGAGCGGCACCCGTGGCGGCTTCGGGTCCCTGGGCAACGTCTGGGCCGGGGCCAGCCGGTCCTGGTGGTTCGCGGCGGCGGCGATGAACCGGTCGCCCATCGTGCTCCGGGCCGCCACCAGGTCGGCGCGCAGGTCGCCGACGAGCATGCTGCAACCACGCCCGGTCGTCGCGTCCGCCGCGCCGGGGATGTCCTGCGGCGGGCTCCAGATCACCGGCACGCCGTCGGGGTCCAGGTCGAAGCCGACCCTGGTGGTGAGCACCCCGACCCGGGAGCGGTGCGCCACCACCAGGTCGGGACGCCGGGTGCCGCTGACGTCGACGACCGCGACCCCCGCCGCGCCGCCGGCGGCCACCGCGGCCTCGCCGTCGACCGGCAGCGGGCCGGTCCACCCCGGGTCGGCGATCCGGCCGCGCCGGTTGATGCCCCGGCCGGTGAAGTACCGGGCCGTCGGCAGCCCGGCGGCGTCCGTGCCGGCCACGAAGACCAGCAGGTCCGGCACCTGGTCGCCGGTCATGTCGACCACGTCGACGCTGACCGAGTGGATCGCCTTGAAGGTGTACGGCGTGGGCAGCGAGTCGGTCCAGCCCCGGGTGACCCGGCCGGCCGCGTCCAGCCCCCAGCCGACCCGGTAGTACACCCGGCTGGTGGCCCTCGCCGGGTCGGTGCCGTTGACGGCGTAGCCGATGACCAGTTCGGGTGACCCGTCGCCGTCCAGGTCGGCGACGGTGACGTCGACCGCGTCGGCGTGCCCGCCGACCGGATCCGGCAGCTCGTACGGGCCGGCCCAGCCGCCGGTGGCGGTGCCGTTGCCGTCGATCCCGCTGCCCACCCAGTAGGCCAGCCGGCGGGTGCCGGGCGCGCTGCCGGCCAGCACCGCCACCGCGATCAGGTGCGACGGTCGGTTGCCGGTGAGCGTGGCGGCGGTGACCGAGGTGGCCGATGCGGTCACCCCGGTGAACGGTCCGGCCACCGGCGCGGTGAGGGTGTTCTCCCGCAGCAGGCCGGCCTCGTCCAGGTGGTGGACGGCCTGCGAACGGATCCGGCTGCCGGCTCCCTCGTCGACGGTGTACGACACCAGCAGCGAGGAGAGCAGGCCGAGCCGGGGCGCGAAGCGGACGTGGGCCGGGGCCGGGGCGGTGTCCGGGCCGGCGCCCCGTGGATCGGCCGGGGTGCCGTGGTCGACCCACCCGACGGCCCGGTCGCCCCAGGTGTACGCGGCCAGCCGCCCGTCGGCGGTCCGGACGAAGATCTCACCGGCGCGGTCGTCGCCGACGACCGGGCCGGGTCGGTGCGCGGCGATCCCGTTGGCCGGCCGGCCAATCTCCTCCCAGTTCCAGGAGTAGACCCCGGTCTCGTCGTTGCGCCACTGGTAGCGGCCGTACAGCCGCAGGTCGGTCGGGTCGCCCTCGGGGTGGGCCAGGACGAGCAGCTCCGGCTCCTCGTCGTGGCCGCTGGTCACGGTCTGCTGGCCCAGCGAGACGATCCGCAGGTTCTGCGCCAGCGGGGGGCGGAAGGACACCCGGCCGTGGTTGACGATCCCGCCCCAGCCGGGCACCCGGGTGACCAACTCCCCGGTCGGGGTGAGGTAGCCGAAGCCGTCGGCCCGGGGGTGGCTGAAGGTGTGGTAGGCCGCCGGGGAACCCCAGATCGGCGGCGGCTGGCCGGGACCGTCGGCGATCAGGCTCCACTGCCCGTTGTGGACGAAGAGCCGCTGGGCGGAGGTGGCCACGAACACGCCGGCCGGGGTCGGGCGCGGCGAACCCCACAACCGCTCGCCGGTGGCGAGCTGCGGGCGGCCGAGCGACACCCAGGTACGGGCCACGGTGGCGAAGCGGTACAGGTCGCCGCCCGGGGCGAGCAGGTAGATGTCGGTGCCGCCGGCGGTGGGCCGGCTGGCGGTCCCACCGGGTGGGCTGCCGCAGTCCGTCCACACCCACCGGTCGCCGTCGTAGCGGCGCTCGTAGAGCCGGCTGTTGCGGGTCCGCACGTACACCCGGTCGGGGGCGACGGTGGCGCCGGAGGTGACCACCTGGGTGCCGGCCGGGGCGCCGTGGTCCCGCCAGGTCCAGGCGCCGTCGAGCCGTCGTCGTTCGAACAGCCGGCCGTCGGCGGCGGCCACGAAGAACCGGTCCGGGCCGAGCAGGTCGCCACCGTTGCTGGCCAGCGTGGTGACCGGATCGTCCGCGGCGGCCCGGGCGAGGGGCGCCGGGAGCAGGTTGACGGCCGGGTGCCACCACGGGTCGGCCGCTTCGAGGATCCCCCGGGTCAGCCGGGCGATGCCCTGTTCCTGCGGTACCAGGTCGTCGAAGACGACGCCGCCGGCCGGGATCTGGGCCGGCGGTACCGGGCTCGCGCCGCCGGCCAGCCGCAGCAGCGCCGCCGGTGCCGGCGCGGCGGGGCGCAGCCGGCGGGCCAGTGGGCCGCGCGGACGGGCCAACCGGCGAAACGGCGCGCTGGTCGCCGCCCGGGCGCCGGCGTTGCCGTCGAGCAGTTCGTCCAGCGACTCGACGGGGGCGACGCCGGCGCTGGCCAGCCCGGTCGGGGCCGGGGCGGGGACCAGGTCGTGCACCGGACGGGCCAGTGCGACGAGCTGGTCGTCGCCGAGGGCGGTACCCGGTGCGGCCGGGTCGACCCGCTTGGCGAACAGGGCGGCGGCGCTGTCCCGGGCGGCCTGCCCACGGCGCAGTTGCTCGTTGACCTCGAACAGTTCGGCGGCCCGCTGCCAGGCGGCGGCGGCCAGGTCCTCCTGGTGTTTCTGGATGACCCGGGTGCCCAGCGCCGCCGCCGCCCGGTAGCGCGGGTCGAGGTTCAGCCCGGCCAGCCAGCGCGGCTCGTCGCCGGGTGGTGGCACCTGTCCCTGCTGGCGGTGGATCTCGCCGTACAGCGGCGGGGTGAGCCAGTCCTCGACGTGGGCGAGCAGCTCGGTCATCCGGGCCTGCCAGGGTCCGGCGGCGGCCGGCTGCCAGACGGTGGGGGTCATGCTGGGCGAGGCGAGCGCGCCCTCGAAGGCCAACACGGAACGGCCCTCGACGCCGGCGGGTTCGAGGTCGGGCAGGCCGCCGCCGGCGGCGCCGATGTCCACCGGCTGCCGGCCGACGTCCGCCGGCAGGGCCCGGCCGCGCAACCGTCGGGCCAGCGACTCGAAGTCGCCGTCCGGGCCGGTGCGGAAGGTCCAGTGGTGGTAGACCGGCAGCACGATCGGGGCCTGCGGGTCGGCCGCCGGTGAGCCGGCGCCCCAGGCCGGCACCAGCGGACCGGCGTCGACCGGCAGGCCCAGCCCGGCCCGCACGCCGGCGTCGAAGGCCGGTACGACAGCGGCCAGGTAGTCGGTGTCCGGGGCCAGCCGCCGGGGGCAGATCAGCCGGGACAGGGTGCGCTGCGGCGCGTCGGCGATGATGTCGGCGACGTTCTCGTCCTCGGCGAGGACCAGCACCTGGGCGTGCGCCCAGGCCCAGGACTCGGCGAGGTCGGGAAGCTGCCCGACGGTGGTGCCGAGCCGGGCCAGCGGCTGCCCCGCCGAGGTGTCCAGCCGGCCCTGCGGACCCGCCGGCACGACGACGAGCACCAGCCAGGGACGCAGCCGGCCCTGCGGGTCGGGCTTCGCCGGGGTGTACAGCCAGGGCAGGTCGGGCCGGTCGAACTCGACCGCCGCGAACAGGGTCACGTCGACGTTGTCCGCGCCCGCCGCCGGGTGGCTGCGGATGATCTGCTGGCCGTCCAGGCCGGTCACGTCACCCGGCCCGTGCAGCAGGGCGGTGGTGGTGCCGACGACGTCCACCGGTTCGACCCCGGCGGGGCCGGTGCCGTGCGCGGTCACCGCGAGCGCCACCTCGGAGCGGGCGTGCGGCAGCGCCCCGCCGAGCGGGTCGGGTTCGGAGACGAGTCGGGCGACGCCGTCGCGTACCCAGGGCAGGAAGCGGAGGCCACCCATGTCAGGACACCTTCTCGGGTTCGGCGAGGACGATGGTCGGGTTGGGCATGCGGACGCTGGCCCGGCGGAACAGCCGGCCACGGTCGCCCCCGGGGGCCACCTCGGCGGCCTGCGTCGCGGTCGGCAGGGCGGCTACCGGTGGGCGTACCCGGGCCGGTCGGGCCCGCCGGCCGGTGGGGTGCGGGGTGCCCCGGCCGGGCAGCCAGGACGGCCCGGCGTCGCGCAGGCCGAGGCCGGCGCCGCTGAACCGGGCCGCCCCGGTGGTCCGGCTGCGGGCGTTGGCGGCCGGGCCGGTGGCCGCGAACAGGGCGAGCAGCCCGCCCGGTCCGGCACCGGCGGCCGAGAGGGTGGCAGGCGCCGCCGGCATCTCCCGGCCGGCGTCCTCCGGGTCGTCGATGATCACCCGGTCGTAGGCGTCGTCGGCGTCGAGCCCGGCGAAGACGGTGACGCCGTCCGCCGGCAGGGCGGTGCCGTCCGGCAGGGCCACCTCACGGCCAGCTTCCATCCGTTCGAAGCCCGGGGTGAGCACCCGCTGCTCGGGGGTCAGGTCGCGGAACTGGCCGGGGGCGAAGTCGTCGAGGATCGGCGTGCCGAGGGTGCCGCGTACCGTGTCGTCGCCGGTGCCGACGCTGACCTCGGTCAGGGTGAACCGGTGCGGACCGCGAATGCGGGAGGTGCCGATCCGGTGCAGCTCGACGCCGAGGGGCAGGACGTTCTGGCGTACGCCGAGGGTGGCCCCCGGGGAGAGCAGCAGCGCACCCCCGGGTCCCTCGACCGCCCGTAGGGCCACCGGTTCGGTGCCGGCGACGGCACCCCGGATCTCCCAGGCGTCCGGGCTGGACAGCGCCGAGCCCAGCAGCGCCGCGGCGTCCACGTAGCTGGGTTCCAGCGCGTCGGCGCGCTTCCCGTCGGTCCAGTCGAGTTTGGCCGACACCTCCCACCACAGGAACTTGATCCGCGCCTCGCCCCAGGCCCGCCAGGGGCCGGGGCCGCTCACCCCGAGGACGAGCCGGACCACCAGCAGCTCGGTGCCGTCGTAGGTCAGGGCGACGTACGCGCCGATCTCGGCGGTGAACCAGAACGGCGTGAACTGGAACAGCACGTCCAGCCAGGCCCGGCCGTCGAGGACGAAGCCGCCCGCCTCGAAGTGCATCACCAGTTCGGCCCCGAACTGGGCGGTGTTGCTGGTGATCGCCAGGTAGGCGTTGAGCTTGAGTCCCTTGCCGGACTTCTGCAGCGCGATCTCGAACCGCTTGACCGGCGGGAAGCCGGCCGGCGGGCAGAACCTCGGGTGGAACCCGCCGATCGACATGGCGAACGACGACGACCGGCCCCACCGGGCCCGGACCATGAACTCGCCGGCGACCGGCCGACCGAACAGGTGGGAGCCGATCAGGGCCCCGTCGAGGCTGATCTCCCGGCGGGCGACGTCGATGATGCCGGCCGAGTCCAGTCGCAGCCGTCCGGCCGACTGGAAGTCGATGACCAGCTTGCCGAGCAGCAGCACCCGGACCGGGTCGGGGAACTCGACCAGCACGGCGAGGTCCGCGACGACCTGCCCGGAGAGGAAGTTCAGCCGGACCATCGCGCCGAGCACGGTGCCGGTGGGGTCGACCGGGAAGATCCGGCTGAGGGTGGCGATCACCGCCGGCGCCCGGCCCACCACGTCCTCGGGGAACAGCAGCGAGTCCAGGGTCCCGGCGCGGGCGGCGTTGCGGACCTCCTCGGGGTCGCTGCGCCGGTTGTGCCCGACCACCAGCCCCAGACCGGTGATCGAGATGCCCCAGAACAGCATCAGCCCCGGGTACCACTGGAAGGTGCCGACGACCAGCATGGAGAAGGTTTGGTCGCCGTCGGCCTCGACCAGTCGGCTGCCGTCGGGGTTGCGGGTGTTGAGGATGGCGGTGGCCTGGAGCAGGAAGCCCCGCATCGGCGACGCGCCGTCCGTGCCGGCGATGCCCAACTGGAGGGCGCCGGCGTACATGCCGCGGGGCTCGTCGACGAACAGGTAGCCGCCGCCGTTGACGAGGCCGTTGTCGATCCGCAGCCCCACCCCGTCCGGGGCCTTGAACCGGGGCACCAGGTCGGCGTCGCCGAGGTTGCCGGTGCCGGCCGGCAACGCGGGCGGGAAGGTCAGGTCGGCGCGGATCCCGATGTTCTCCACCACCGCGTGCAGCGGACCGAGCTCGGCCCGGACCGTGGTGGTGACGGTCAGGCCGACGCTGGCGGTGGGCGTGCTGGCGGCGAGCGCGATCCGTAGCCCCTCCAGGTGGATGCCGCGCAGCGAGAGGTGCATCGGGTAGTCGGCGGTCAGCGCGGCGGCCCCGGACAGGTGCAGGCCGGTCCGCAGCGACCAGCCCAGGCCGAGGTCGAAGCCGAACCGCAGACCGTCGGACGGCAGCAGCCGGGCCAGCAGGCCGTCACCGTCGCCGGCCTTGACGACGAGTTCGGCGCGGCCGGCGGCGAGCATCAGCTCGACGTCGTCCCGGCCGGTGCCCAGCGCCGCCCGGCCGCGCAGCACGAGCTGCCCGACGGACAGGTGGGTGCCGTCGGGTGCGCCGATCACCCAGCCGGGCTCGTCCTTCGGCGCGATCCGGGCGATCTCGGCGGAGAACCTCACCGCCGGGCCGCCCCCGGCGACGGTCACGCCGGCCGAGTTGATCGCGATGGCCGGGCCGGCGCCGGCCAGGTCGGTGGCGACGTTCCAGCGGCCGAACGCGCCTTCGAGGTGCACCTCGCCGGTGGGGGCGACGATCCCGGTGAGCAGGCCGTCCCAGCAGGCCAGGGCGAGGGTGACGCCGAGGTGGAGCTGGGCGTCCGGGTCGGCGGCGACCAGTGGCCGCGGTCCCGGCGGGCCGAGCAGCGCGGCCGGTTCCCCGCCGGGCGGCCCGGCGACGGCGAACCGGAGCCGGAGCAGGCCGTCGGCCAGCCGCTGCCCGACCTCGCCCTGGTCCGGACCGATGCCCGGCCGCACCCCGTGCGCGGCGTCCACCCCGAACGCGCGCAGCGTCGCGGCGAGCCGGGGCAGCAGCCGCGCGGCCAGCGCCTCGACCGCCTCGGGGGTTTCCCAACCGGCCGGCGCGTACAGCCCCTTGAGGTATCCGCCGGGGTCGGAGACCAGCTCGACGAGCCGTTCCAGGTGCAGTTCGTCGCGGTGGCGGGGCAACCGGATCGGCGCGTCGCCGGCCGGCATCGGCGGGCTCGCCGGCAGCTCGACGCCGGGGGTGACCAGGCCGAGCAGGGTCAGCAGCGGCACCGTCCAGGGCGCCCGGCGCAGCAGGTAGGTGAGGATCAGGTGGTCGACGAGGTCGTCGGCCAGCGCCTCGGGCAGGCCGGCCAACGGCGGTAGCTTCCCGCGTACCGCCGGGGGCAGCGTGCCGACCTGTCCGAACGCGGTGCCGGCCGCGGTGCCGATCTTCTTGAGTTCGGCCAGCGAGTCCGGCAGGCCGTCGGCGATCGCGGCGTCCAGCGTCTCGATCGCCACCCCGACGGTGCCGACCCACTGCTCGAACGCGTGCGCGTCGACCCCGCTGATCGCCTCCAGGTCCCAGCCCAGCGCCCGCATCAGCCGGGCCCGCCGCCACGGGTCGGACGAGCCGAGCACCGGTTCGGCCAGGGTGCGGAGTTCGCCCCAGAGCAGGGCGAGGACGTTCCGGTTCCGCTCGACGTCGTCGCTCATGCGTCCGGGTCTCCTTCACTGCGGTGGTGGTCGTCGCCTCGGGTCGGGCGGGGGCTCATCCGGTCACCCGGGACAGGTCGCCGGTGTCCAGCCGCAGCGAGCCGCGCTGCGGCGACAGCGTCCGGTCCGCCGCCGGGAGCACGGCGACCGGAAGCTGGTAGTTCGTACCGCCCGGCCAGGTCGGCCAGGCCCGCACCGCGGCCAGCGCGGCGGGCAGCTCGGCGTCGGGCGGGGCCCCGGCGACCTGGCCGATCGCGGTGATCAGGGCGGTCTCGTGGGCGTCGGTCCAGCCGGTGGGCGGGCCGGTGAAGTCCGGCCCGAGGGTCCGCGCCACGGTCAGCACGGTGCGCAGTTCGGTGCCGGCGCGGGGCACCGTCCGCTGCTCGGGCGGCTCGCCGGCCACCGGCGCACCGAGGGCGACCAGGTGGTGGGCGCGGTACGCCTGCCAGCAGCCCAGCAGGGCCACCGCCCGTTCCGAGGTGAACAGGTCACCGATCCGGACCCGGCGGGGCTTGCCGTCCGGGCCGGGCACGTCCGGCACCGTCACCGGGGCCGCGCCGGGCGGGTCCCACGGGGTGCTGAGCAGGTCGTGCAGGCCCTGGCGGGCGAAGCGCCAGATGCCGTGCCGGACGCCGGGCCGGGTGCGCAGGCCGGTGGTGAAGCGGTGCACCCAGTGCCAGCCGCGCAGGTCGAGCAGTTCGAGGACGTACTCGATCGGCGCGCCCGCGCCACCGGTGTGGTCGCTCAACGCCGGCCGGGCCCGGCTGACCCGCAGCTCGGGGTAGAGCAGGGCGCCGCCGTCGACACCCCAGCCGGGTGTCCCGGACAGCCCGGCCAGCCCGCCCATCGCCTCGTACGCGTCGCGGTCGGTGGCGCGCAGCGCGGCCAGCCAGGCCCAGAGCTGGCCGGGTTGGGTACGCCAGTCCGGCCGGGGCGGCAGGTTCACCGGTGCGCTGCGGGGCCCGTCGGCGGGCCAGCCGAACGGGCCGATCCGCAGCACCGCCGCGTCGGTGCCGTCCAGCACGTCGAACCAGCCGCCGGTGGAGCCGGGTCGGGTGTTCTCGGCGACCGCCCGCAGCACCTTGAAGGTGGACAGCCGGCGGCGGGCCGGGTCGGCCACCGCGGGGTCGCCGCTGCCGGCGGCGGTGGCCAGCGCGGCCAGCGACGGTCCGCCGGCCTCCCCGTCCTTCGGCGGGATCAGCGCCTCGGGGAGCAGTTCGAGCGTCGGTTCGACCAGCGGGCCGGCCCACTGCGGCGCGGCGGCCCGGCTGCTCCAGCGACCCAGCGGGATCAGCTCGGGGTGGTTGGCCGGCGCCGGGCCGGCGCCGGCCGGCCGGCCGGTCACCACCCGCGAGTAGAGCCGCTGGTCGGCCGGGTGGCCGGCGTCGACGTACCAGACGTTCCCGGCGGCGAGCTGCTGCGGGCTGCCACCGGCGACCTGCCACGCCTCCACCACCACCGGGCAGCGCCAGCGCTTGTCCAGCCAGTGCCGGATGGCGAGCTGGGTGGCCAGGTCGGCGACCCCGCTGACCGGTCCGAGGTAGCGCTCGGCCGCCGGCACGTCGACCGCCGCCAACCGGTCGGAGTACCGGGTGGCGGTCGCCTCGGCGGGTTCGTGGGCGACCCGGTCCGCGCGGGCGTACGTCTGGAACTCGCGCACCGCCCAGTAGGTCGTCGAGTCGAACTCGCCGGGGTCGCGTGCCGGAGCGAACCCCAGCGTGGCCAGGTCGGCCTGCAGCCGGGTCACCCACCGGTCGGTGACCAGGTTCGCCGGCCGGTCGGCACCGTCGTAGTGCGCCTTCCCGCCGGAGCGGGCGTCGTGGTCGTCGAAGCGCAGCACGTAGCCGTACGGTGGGTCGGCCAGCAGCGAGCAGCCGTACGACAGGTCGATGGTGTAGCTGGTCAGCGCGGCGGCCCGGGTCTCCGACGGCAGGTGCCACCAGAGGCGTTGGGTGGCCGTCTTACGCTCGCCGGCCGGCCAGTCGAAGGTGATCTCGCCGAGGTTGTTGTGCCCGACGATCTCCTTGCCGTTGCCCCAGGTGCCGAGATACCCGTCGAGGTTGCGGGCGGCGGCCAGGTACTGCGCCAGCGCCTGCTCGCGGGGCAGCCCGGCCGGGTCGAGTACGGCCTCCGGGGTGCCGTCCCGGCGTACCGTCGGGTCGGCCTCGTCGTGGTGGGCGAACTGCACCTGGATGCTCCACTCCGGCGGCCGGCTGAGCAGCTTGAGCCGGTCGTAGTCGCTGACCGCGGGCCGGCCGGAGACCCACCAACCGGAGACGGCGTCGGCGGCCACGCTGACCTGCACCCCGGCCTGGAAGCGCCGGCCCTCCTGCCGCTCGTCCTCGTTGGCCCAGCCGACCAGGTCGATGCGGCCGAGGCTGTCCAGCAGCGGCACGTACCCGACGTCGTGCAGCAGCCGGGTCAGCGACACCTCGTTGCGCAGGGCGCTGGAGACGAACCCGGCGATCACCCCCTCGGTGCGGTTGACCCCCTGGAAGGGGTGGGCCGGGTCGGGGCCGCTGGCGTAGGGCAGCGTCGCGGAGTAGCGGATCCGCTCGGCCGAGCCGAAGTGGATGTCGCCGCCGAGCATGACGATCCGGCGGCGGCGGACGCCGTCCGGGCCGGGCGGGGCGGCGGAGAGCAGCCGGCCGAGGAACTTGTGGGTGGCCGCGTCGCTGGTGATCCAGGCGTCCTCGGCGTCGGCCTCGTACCGGCCGGCGATGGCCTTCATGGCCGGCTGGGCGAGCTGTTCGAGCAGCGGCATGCCGAACACGGCGACCGGCTGCGCCAGCACGGTGACCGCCTCGTCGTCCAGCACCCCGCCGCCGCTGATCATCTCGTCGAGCGGGTGGTCGGCGAGCAGCAGCCCGCCGGGGTGCCCGGCGCCGGCCGGGTACTCCCGCCAGGTGCGGGTGTCCAGGGCGACGAGCTGGTAGCGCGGCCAGGTGACCGTGAAGTGGTAGCTGAGGGCGCCGGCGGGGCGGGCCGGCCGGCCGTCGGCGCCGATCGCGGTGGGCAGGCCGAGGCGTTCGCGCAGCCGCAGGTCGTCCACCGCCGCGGGGGCGGCCAGCCAGCCGCTCAGCGCGGCCAGCAGCTCCCGGCCCGGCTCGCCGGCCGCGCCCTGCTCGGCGAACCGGTCGGGGGTGTTGCCCCATGCCTGGAAGACCGCGTACGCCGCCATCGCGTTGCGCACGATGCGCCGGCCCAGCTCGGACCCGATCACCGCACCGGTGACGAACTCCCGGGTCATGTTCCAGTCGTCGGTGACCTCGTGGTCGTCGGCGATCATGTAGGTGGCCACGTTGGCCAGCGACCGCCGTACGGCGACCAGGCCGCGCTGGAAGTTCTTCAGCCGGATCGCCTGTTCCTGCCACCGCACGAAGCGCTGGATGATCTTCTGCTGCTGGCTGCTGGCGTCGTAGGCGCGACCGACCAGCAGCCGGTCGTAGACGGTGTCGCCGGGGCCGCCGCCCTGCGGGTCACGCAGGATCCGGGTGTCGGCCGGGAAGACGTGCTCGAATCGCGGGTAGGTCGCCGGCCAGAGCTGGTCCGACCAGGCGAGCAGGTACATGCAGGCGTACTCGCGCAGCGACATCAGGTGGCTGGCGGCCTCGCCCGAGGTGAACTTCGCGTCCCGGGACAGGGTCACCGACCGGTTGCCGGGGGTGAACAGCCGGTCGGCGGGTGGACTGGTGGAGCCGTCGGGGAGCAGCTCCGGCGGCAGGCCCAGGGTGGCCCCGATGCCGGGCAGCGCCGGGACGGCCGGCAGTCCGTCCCGGGCGGGGACCGCGTCGTGCCCGTGCACCATCGCCAGCAGCACGTCGGCGACGTCGTCGGCGTAGATCTGGTCACCGCCGAGCACGAGCTGGTGCGGGCGTACCGTCGGGTCGCCGCCGGCCGCCGCGATGATCGGGTCCAGGACGGCCAGCGCGTCGTGGCCCTCGCCGTGCGGCTTGCGGCACGACCCGTGGAAGATCCGGAGCTTCCCCGGGTCCGACGGTGGCGTCACGAAGCTGGGGTATCCGGGTGCGCCGCCCGTCGCCCGGGGGTCACCGGCGTAGCTGAGCAGCGACCGGGCGGCGGTCTCGCCGGCGGCCACCGCCCCGGCGGCCAGCAGGCTCGGCCAGTTGCCGGTGGAGCCCGGGAAGGCCAGGTCGTAGCCGTAGAGCCGGCCCTGCTGGAGGCCGCCGACGGCCTGGACGGTGGCCACGTACAGGTTGCCGCCGAGGCGGACCGCGGCCCGGCTGCCCGTGGCCACCGTGGCGCCCCGGGCGTAGGTCGGGCCGGGGCCCACCTCGAACACGGTGAGGGTGACGGTGCAGGCGGATCGGACCGCGACGAAGACCGCCACGCTGCCCGGATCGACCCGGCGCACGATCGGCCCACAGACAACGTGGGGTGGTCCGCCCGGAGCGTCCATCGTCGAGGTTCCTTTCGCATGTCCACGAGCCGGATTCAGCCGCGGGTCGGCGCATCGCGGTGCCGGGCCGGCGGGGAGTTCCCTCGTCGCTGCCGGCTGCCGCTGGTTCGTGGCACGGGACCGCGCCACGGTGGGTCGGCCGCTGCGGTAGCGGCGCACGGCAGTCTGTGCGGCGGTCGCACCCGCCCACCAGGGACGGGTGTCCCGGGTGGACGGGACACCCGCCACTCGGCCGTACGGGCAGCCGGCCCCCGGCCCGTTCGGGCGGCGGCGGTCCGGGGGCAGAATGAGCGGCTGTCATGACCTCCCGCCCCGGCGACGAGCCGCCCCCGCCGCACCGCGACACCCGGCACCGAGTCGCGGCCTGGACGGTGCTCACGCTGACCGCGACGCTGACCGCGGCGGCCGTGGCCGCCTGGTGCGCGGTGCTGCCGCCGATGACCACCACGCAGCTCTTCTCGCTGGTGGACCTGATGGACGGGGTGATCTACGGCGGGGTCGCCTGGCTGATCCTCGGCCGCCGGGCGCACCTCGCCGGCTGGATCGTCGCGGCGGCGGCTCTCGGCGGTTCGCTGGCCGCGTTCGCGGCGCAGTGGACCCTGCTGGCCGAGCGGCACCCACAGTGGTGGGCGCCGGCCGCGCTGACCAGCGCCCACCACTGGGCCTGGCTGCCCGGCCTGTACGGCCTGGTGGTGCTGATGCCGTGGCTGCTGCCCGACCGTCCGATGCGGTGGGGCGCCCGGACCGCCGTCGCCGCCGGGGTGCTCTACCTCGCCTGCGCCCAGGTCGCGGCGGTGACCGCCCCGGCCCCGTACGGACTGTTCCCGATCACCGATCCCGGGCTGCGGCAACTACGCGTCGACCTGTTCGCACCGATCATGCCCGCGCTCGTGCCGTTGGGGCTGATCGCCGCCGCCGGGACGGCCTGGCGGTGGCGTACCGGCCCGCTGGGACAGCGGCACGGGATGGGTTGGCTGACCGTCGGCAACCTCCTGCTGTGCCTGGCCTTCCTGCTGGTCTCGCCGCCGTTCTGGCCGGGCTTCGGGCCACCCTGGGCCGCGCCGCTGCTGATGCTCGCCTCGCAGGCGTTCTTTCCCGCCGCCGTGCTCGTCGTGGTGCTCCGGCAACGGTTGTGGGGTATCGAGGTGGCCGTCCGGCGGACCCTGGTCTGGCTGTTGATGACCGCCGGCGTCATCGCCACCTACATCGGCGCCGTCACCCTGCTCGACCGGTTGGTGCCGGCGGGCTCCCTCGCCCCGAAGATCGTGGTCACCGCGCTGCTGGCCGCCGCCTTCCAGCCGGTACGCCAGTGGGTGCAACGACGGGTCGACCGGTTGGTGCACGGCGACAGCCAGGAGCCGCTGATGCGGCAGGTCGTCCACCGGCTCCGCAGCGCCGACTCCGGCGGCCAGATGATCGAGAACGTCGCGGTCGCCATCGCCACCTCGTTGCGCCTGGCGCGGATCACCATCACCGTGATCGAGCCCGGCCGGTCGGGTCCGGGCAGCGCGCCGACGGCCTACACCGGCACCGGCCACCCCGGGGACCACCAGCCGACGCCGACCGGCGCCGGACAGCTCACCGTCGACCTGGTCAGCGGTCAACGGACGGTCGGTCAGTTGACCGCCTGGCCGCGGCCGGGTGAACGGCTCGGCGGCCACGCCGCCGCCGCGCTGGCCGACCTGTCCCCGGTGGTCGCCGCCGTCGTCGACCTGGCCAGCACCAACGAGGCGCTGGCCCGGTCCCGGACGCGCCTCGCCGAGGCCCGGGACGAGGAGCGCCGTACGCTGCGTCGCGACCTGCACGACGGACTCGGGCCGGCGCTCAGCGGGATCGGGCTCGGCCTCGCCGCGGTCCGCAACCTGCTCCACCGGGACGTGGCCCTGGCCGGGGAACTGCTCGACCGGCTGGTCGTCGAGACCACCCAGCGTGCCGACGAGGTACGCGACCTGGCCCGGGCCCTGCTGCCGCCGGTCCTCGCCGACGGCGAGCTCATCCCGGCCCTGCACACCCTGCGCGAACGGTACGCGGTCGCCGGCCTCGACATCCGCGTGGCGGCCCCGGCGCAGCTCGGCCCGTTGCCCGACACCATGGCGACCGCCGCCTACGGCGTGATCACCGAGGCGGTCCGCAACGTCCACCGGCACGCCGGTGTCGGCACCTGCACGGTCACGCTCATCCACCGGCCGGACCGGGTGGAGATAACGGTGGCTGACGACGGTTGCGGGCCTCCGCCGCCCACCCGGTCGCGCGGGGTCGGGCTGCAGTCGATGCGGGAGCGGGCGACCGGCATCGGCGGCACGTTGACCATCGGCCCCGCCTCGACCACCGGCGGCCCGCAGGGTACGGCGGTCACCCTGACCATCCCGACCCGGGGAGCCGGGGCGTGACGGCGCCGATCCGGGTGGTCGTGGTGGACGACCACCCGGTGTTCCGACTCGGCATGACCGCGCTGCTGTCCACCCTGGACGGCGTCTACTGCGTCGGCGAGGCCGCCGACGTCACCACCGCGCTGGACGTCGTCGCGGCCGAACGTCCCGACGTGGTGCTGATGGACCTGCACTTCGCCGAACGGTCCGGGATCGAGGCCACCCGGATCATCACCAGGCGCGCGCCGCAGATCGGGGTGCTCGTCGTCACCATGCTCGACGACGACGAGTCGCTGGTCGCCGCGCTGCGCGCCGGCGCCCGTGGCTACCTGCTCAAGGGGGCCAACCCGACCGAGGTCGAGCGCAGCATCCGGGCGATCGCCAACGGCGAGATGATTCTCGGCCCGGCGGTCGCGGCCCACGCCACGGCGCTGTGGTCCGGGGTCCGCGCCACCGGGCCGGCACCCTTCCCGCAACTCACCGATCGGGAGCGTGAGGTGCTGAACCTGGTGTCCCGGGGGCTGGACAACGGCACCATCGCCCAGCGGCTCGGGCTGAGCCCGAAGACCGTCCGGAACAACCTGTCCAACATTCTGGTCAAGTTGCAGGTGAGCAGCCGCGCCGAGGCCATCGTCCGGGCCCGGGACGTCGGTCTCGGCACCGACTGAGGGCGAGGGCCGCCGGCCCGGCGGGGGCTCCCCCCGGGTGGTGGTGCCGGTCGGCCGGGATGAACGGTGCCGGGGCCCACCGGGGACACCCGGTAAGCTCCAGAGTCGGCGTGCGCACGCCGGCCGTGACGTCGGGGCGGGCTGTCCGCCGTACCGCGTCGGGCAGCGGGTGTCCGCCGCCTGAAACTGATGTTGACCTGAACGGACGGCAGTACGGGACGACGGTCCCCGGGTCAGGTTGCTGGCTGACGAGCCGGGGTGGAGTGGTGGTGGCAGCCGACTGGCAGGCGGGCGGCGTCCGCGCCACCGGGTCCGGGCCGGCGCTGGTGGCCCTCACCGGCCGGCAGAGCCTCCGCGAGGAGGTGGCGCAGGCGCTGCGGGCGGCGATCGTGGCCGGCCAGATCAGGCCGGGCACGATCTACTCGGCCCCGACCCTGGCGACCCAGTTCGGGGTGTCGCCGACCCCGGTGCGGGAGGCGATCCTCGATCTGGCCAAGGACGGTCTGGTCACGATCGTCAAGAACAAGGGGTTCCGGATCAGGTCCCTCTCCGAGCGGGAGCTCGACGAGATCACCGAGATCCGGGAGCTGCTGGAGATCCCGGTGGTGGCCGACCGGGTGGGCCGGCTCTCGACGGAGCAGCTCCGGGAGCTCCGGGAGCTGGCGGAGGCGATCGTCGCGGCGGCGGGTCGGGGGGACGTGGTGGCCTACATCGAGGCGGACAGCGCGTTCCATCTCACCCTGTTGCGCACGGGCGGGAACCTGCGGCTGGTGGACATCGTGGCCGATCTGCGCAACCGCACCCGGCTGTACGGGCTCGACCCGTTGGTCGAGAGCGGCGAGCTGGTCGGCTCGGCCAACGAGCATGTCCGGCTCGTGGAGTTGCTGACGGCGGGCGACCGGGAGGCGGTGGTCGACCTGATGCGTCGCCACCTCCGGCACGTCCGGGGCATCTGGGCCGCTCGCCCCGAGCGGTAGCACCGGCCGGCACACCGGCCGGCCGGCCGACGTTCCCCGCGTCGACCGGCCGCCCGATCCGGGGATCGCGCGGCTCTCGACCGGCCCACCCGAAGATGCTACGGTGCCATGTAACATATTACTGGAGGCCGCGTGGAAGACATGCCCTGGCGGGGCGTCCTGGTGGCGACCGCCCTGCCGTTCACCTCCCCCGACCTGAGCATCGATCACGACGGGTACGCCGCGCACGTACGGTGGCTCGCCGACAACGGCTGCCACGGGGTCGTCCCCAACGGATCCCTCGGCGAGTACCAGACGCTCACCGCCGAGGAACGGGCAGCCGTGGTGCGGACGGCGGTGGCCGCCGCACCGGCCGGATTCGCGGTCATCCCCGGCGTGTCGGCGTACGGCGCGGACGAGGCGCGACGCTGGACGGAACAGGCCGGCGAGGCGGGCTGCCCGGCGGTGATGCTGCTACCGCCCACCGCCTACCGGGCCGACGACGCGGCGGTGCTCGCGCACTACCGGGAGGCCGCCCGACCCGGGCTGCCGATCATCGCCTACAACAACCCGCACGACACCCGGGTGGACCTCACCCCGACGCTCCTGCGCCAACTCCACGACGAGGGTCTCGTCGTCGCGGTCAAGGAGTTCAGCGGTGACGTCCGCCGCGCGTACACGATCGCCGAACTCGCGCCCGGGCTCGACATCCTGGCCGGGGCGGACGACGTGGCCCTCGAACTGCTGACGGCGGGGGCGGTCGGCTGGATCGGCGGCTACCAGAATGCCGTGCCGGCCAGTTGCCTGCGCCTCTACCAGGCCGCGGTCGCCGGAGACCTGACCACCGCCCTGCCGCTCTACCGGGCACTGCACCCGCTGCTGCGCTGGGACTCCCGCACCGAGTTCGTCCAGGCGATCAAGCTCTCCATGGACGTGGCCGGCCGACCGGGTGGCCCCACCCGCCAGCCTCGGCAGCCCCTGCCGCCGGCGGTCGCCGCGAACATCCGGGAGATCACCGGGACGCTGCTCGCGGCGGGGCATCGCTGATGCGCAGCAGCCGTGTCATCCACGTGGTCGACTCGCACACCGAGGGGATGCCCACCCGGGTGGTGACCGGGGGCGTCCCGGTGATCCCGGGCGACACCATGGCGCAGCGCCGGGAGCACCTGGTGGCGCACCTCGACGACCTGCGGACCTTCCTGATGTACGAGCCCCGGGGCCACTCGGCGATGTCCGGGGCGATCCTGCAACCGCCGACCCGGCCGGACGCCGACGTCGGCGTCCTGTACATCGAGGTGTCGGGCTGCCTGCCGATGTGCGGTCACGGCACCATCGGGGTGGCCACCGTGCTGGTCGAGACCGGCATGGTGGCGGTCACCGAACCGGTCACCACCATCCGCCTGGACACGCCGGCCGGGCTGGTGGTGGCCTCGGTCGCCGTCACGGACGGCCACGCCACCGCTGTCACCATCCACAACGTCCCGTCCTTCGTGGCCGCGCTGGACGCCACCGTCGACGTTCCCGGGCTCGGGCGGATCCGCTACGACCTGGCGTACGGCGGCAACTTCTACGCGATCGTGGACCTCCCCGACCTGGGCCTGCGCCTCGACCGGGCCGACCGGCAACGGCTGCTGGACGCCGGACTGGCCATCATGGCGGCGATCAACTCCACCAACCGGCCGGTGCATCCGGCACAGCCGGAGATCGCCGGCTGCCGCCACGTCTACCTGGCCGCGGCGGGGTCGGACGCCCACCGGTCCCGGCACGCGATGGTGATCCACCCGGGCTGGTTCGACCGGTCGCCCTGCGGCACCGGCACCTCCGCGCGGATGGCCCAGCTCCACGCCCGGGGGCTGCTCCCCCTGCACCAGGAGTTCGTCAACGAGTCGCTGCTCGGCACCCGGTTCATCGGCCGGCTGGTCGACTCGACGACCGTCGCCGGCCGGCCGGCGGTGGTGCCGACCGTCACCGGCCGGGCGTGGCTCACCGGCACCGCACAGTACTTCCTCGACCCTGACGACCCCTTCCCGGCGGGATTCCTGTTGTGAGTGAGCTGATCCGGAGTTGTTCCCCGCAGAGCCCGGCCGACGTGGTCGCGGAGTCCGCCGCGGTCTCCCCGCAGCAGGTGCGGGACCTGGCGGGACGGGCACGCCTGGCGCAGGTCGAGTGGCACCGGCAGGGGGCGGCCGGCCGCGCCTCGGCGCTGCGAGCGGCGGCGGACCGGTTGCGGGACCGGGCCGACCCGATCACCGACCTCGTCGTCCGCGAGGTGGGCAAACCGGTGACCGAGGCCCGCGCGGAGGTCGGCCGCGCGGCGGCCATCCTCGACTACTACGCCCAGGCCTGCTTCGCCGCCACCGGTGACCTGCTGGCACCGTCGCTACCGGCGAGCCAGCCCGGCCTGCTCTACACCGAACGCCGGCCCCGCGGCGTCGCCGGGCTGGTCACCCCGTGGAACTTCCCGCTGGCGATCCCGCTGTGGAAGGCCGCCCCCGCGCTCGCCACCGGCAACGCCGTGCTGCTCAAGCCGTCACCGGAGGCGATCGCCTGTGGTGCGGAGGTCGAGCGCCTGTTCGACGGGCTGCTCCCGGCCGGGCTGCTGCACGTCGTACCGGGCGGGGCGGAGACCGGGCGGGCGGTGGTCGAGGCGGCCGACGTCGTGTCGTTCACCGGGTCGGCGGCGGTCGGCGCGGAGGTGTCCGTCGCCGCCGCCCGCGCCGGGCTGCCGGCCCAGGCGGAGATGGGCGGCCAGAACGCCGCCGTGGTGCTGCCCGACGCCGACCTCGCGTCGACCGCGGCGCTGCTCGCCAACGCCGCCATGGGGTACGCCGGCCAGAAGTGCACCGCCACCAGGCGGATCGTCGTGGTCGGTGACCCCGCCCGGTTCACCGAGGCACTGGTCGCCGCCGTCGCCGCGCTGCGGTTCGGTGCTCCGGCCGAGCCGGGCGTGGCGGTCGGTCCGGTGATCAACGCGACCGCGCGGAGCCGGGTCCTCGACGCCGTCGAGGCGGCCCGGGCCAGCGGCGGTCGGGTGCTCACCGGCGGGCACGGCGGCGACGGCCTGTTCGTCGCGCCGGTGCTGGTCGACCGCGTCGACCCGGCACACCCGGTGGCCCGGGAGGAGACCTTCGGACCGCTGGTCACCATCTTCGGCGTACCGGACCTGGCCAGCGCCGTCAAGCTGGTCAACGGCGTACGGTACGGGCTGGTGACCTCGGTGCACGGCGGCGACGTCGGCATGTTGCTCGACGCGGTACGGGGCATCGACACCGGCCTGATCCGCGTCAACGCGCCGACCACCGGAGTGGACTTCCACGCGCCGTTCGGCGGGGAGAAGGCGTCCAGCCACGGCCCGCGCGAGCAGGGCACCGCCGCGCTGGACTTCTACACCTCGACGCGCACCGTCACCTTCGCCGCTCCCCCACCGCCCGCCCCGGCACCGTCCCGCCCCGTCGAGGAGGTCGCGTGACCCGCGCCGAACTGCACACCGGCAGCCACGACCTGCCGGTCAGCCCCGCCCTTGAGGAGTTCATGCGGTCCGGCTGGGCGGACAGCGAGCGGCACGACCTGCCGGTCGACGAGGTCGCCGGCTGGGCCGCGACGCGGCGGGCGCACCTGCACGCCCGGTTCACCGGCGAGCGGCTGGTGGTCCCGGCCGGCGGGTACCAGCGGCGCTCCAACGACCAGCACCACCGCTTCCGGCCGCACTCGGCCTACGTCTGGCTGACCGGCGACCAGTCCTCCGACGGGGTGCTGGTGATCGAGCCGGACGGGGACGCGACCCTGTTCCTGCGGCCCCGCTCGGGTCGGGGCGACGGTGAGTTCTTCCGGGACCGGGTCTACGGCGAGTTGTGGGCCGGCCGGCGGCCCACCCTCGGGGAGAGCAACCGGCGGCTGGCGGTGCCGACCCGGCACCTGGCCGAGCTGGCCTCGGCGCTGTCCGGGGCGGGCGTCCCGACCCGGGTGCTGCGCGGCGTCGACCACGGCGTCGAGGCGCTGCTCGGCACGCCGGCCGGGCCGGGCGACGCGGAGTTCGCCGCGGTCCTGGCCGAACTGCGGCTGGTCAAGGACGCCTGGGAGATCGGCCAACTGGAGCAGGCGGTGGCGACCACCACCCGGGGATTCGAGGACGTGGTCCGGGCGCTGCCGATGGCGATGCGCACCTCCGAACGCCACCTGGAGGGAGTGTTCTGGCAGCGCGCCCGGCTGGAGGGCAACGACGTCGGCTACCACTCGATCGTGGCCGCCGGCGCGCACGCCGCGACGCTGCACTGGATCGACAACGACGGGCCGGTCCGCGAGGGCGATCTGCTGCTGCTCGACGCCGGCGCGGAGACCCGGTCGCTGTACACCGCGGACATCACCCGGGTGATCCCGGTCTCCGGCCGGTTCAGCCCGTTGCAGCGTGACCTGTACGAGCTGTGCCGACAGGCCAACGACGCCGCCCTGGCGGCGCTGAGACCCGGCGCCGAGTTCCGGGCGTTCCACCGGGCGGCGATGACCGTCCTGGCCCACGGGCTCGCCGACCTCGGGGTGCTGCCCTGTCCGCCCGAACAGGCGCTGGCCGAGGACTCCGGCCTGTACCGTCGGTGGACCCTGTGCGGCTCGGGTCACATGCTGGGCTTGGACGTGCACGACTGCGCCGCCGCCCGGTCCGGCAACTACCTGGACGGCCGGCTCGCCGCCGGTCACGTGCTCACGGTCGAACCGGGGTTGTACTTCCAGCCGGACGACGAGCTGATCCCCGCCGAGTTGCGGGGGCTGGGCCTGCGCATCGAGGAGGATGTCCTGATCACCGACGAGGGGTACCGGATGCTCTCCGACGGCCTGCCGCGCCAGGCGGACGACGTCGAGTCGTGGATGCACCGGATCAGTTCATGACCATGCCCGGCACCGACGTGGTCGTCATCGGAGCCGGGATGGTCGGCGCTGCCTGCGCGTACTACGCGGCCCGAGCCGGGCTCACGGTGACCGTGGTCGACCGGGGCGGCGTGGCCGCCGGCACCACCGGCGCCGGCGAGGGCAACATCCTGGTCTCCGACAAGCCACCCGGCCCGGAACTGGCGCTCGCCCGCCATTCGGCGGAGCTGTGGCGGGAGCTCGGCGACACCCTGGGCGGGGCACGGATCGAGCTGGAACACAAGGGTGGCCTGGTGGTGGCCACCTCGGCGGCGGAGCTCGCCACGCTGCGGACGTTCGCCGCCGGCCAGCGCGCCGCCGGGGTCGAGGCGTACGACGTCGCCGCCGACGCGTTGCCCGACTACGAGCCGCACCTGGCCACCGACCTCGCCGGCGGGGTGCACTATCCGCAGGACATGCAGGTACAGCCGATGCTGGCCGCCGCCCTCCTGCTGCGCGCCTCCCGGGTGCGGGTGCTGACCGGGACCCGGGTCGTCGGTCTGCCCCGGGATCCGGCCGGCGCGGTCCAGGCGGTGGCGACCGATCGGGGGCTGCTGCCGACCAGGATGGTGGTCAACGCCGGCGGGGTCTGGGCCGGCGAGGTCGCCGCGCTGGCCGGCGTCGCGCTGCCGATCCTGCCCCGGCGCGGCTTCGTGCTGGTCACCGAGGCGCTACCCGCGCTCATCCGGCACAAGGTGTACGCGGCCGGCTACGTCGCCAACGTCGAACGCAGCTCCGCCGACCTCCAGGTGTCTCCGGTGATCGAGGGGACGCGGGCGGGTCCGGTCCTGATCGGTTCCACCCGGGAACGGGTGGGCTTCGAGCCGACCTTCTCGCTGCGGGCGCTGCGTGGCCTCGCGGCGGAAGCGGTCCGGCTGTTCCCGGTCCTCGGCTCGGTGTCGGCGATCCGCGCCTATCGAGGGTTCCGCCCGTACAGCCCGGACCACCTGCCGATGATCGGGGCCGATCCCCGGGTGCCGGGCCTGCACCACGCGACCGGGCACGAGGGGGCGGGGATCGGTCTCGCCCCGGCGACCGGGCACGCCGTCGCGGCGCTGCTGGCCGGCCATCCACCACAGGTAGACCTACGATCATTCGCACCGGAGCGGCACGATGTTCACCTTTGACGGTCGTCCGATCCCCTCGGACGGCGAGCGGACCATCGCCGCGGCCCTGCTGGCCGCCGGTGTCCGCACCTGGCGACTCAGCCGGGTCGGCGGTCGGCCCCGGGGGGTCTTCTGCGGGATCGGGGTGTGCTTCGACTGCCTGGTGCGGGTCAACGGCGTGCCGTCCCAGCGGGCCTGCCTGCTGGTCGCCCGCCAGGGGGACGTGGTCGAGACCCAGGACGACCGGCGGGATCGGGCATGACCGGGCACGACGTGGTGGTGATCGGCGCCGGACCGGCCGGGCTGGCCGCGGCGGCCACCGCCGCCGACGCCGGTTGCCGGGTGGCCCTGCTGGATGCCGGGCCACGACCGGGCGGCCAGTACTGGCGGCACCGGGCCGGTGCGGACGGCCGGGAACACCAGGAGTGGTCGACGTTCGCCGGGTTGCGGGCCCGGCTGCACCGGGTCGACCGGCGCGCCGACGCCGCCGTCTGGTTCGTCGAGTCCCACCCCGGTGCCGAGGCGGCCGGGCCGGGGTTCGCCGTGCACACCGGGGCGGGGGTCGTACACGGGCGACGGCTCGTCATCGCCACCGGCGCCCACGACCGGGTGGTGCCGTTTCCGGGTTGGGAGCTGCCCGGGGTGGTCACCGCCGGCGGCGCTCAGGCCCTGCTCAAGGGGCAGGGGGTGGTCTTCGGCCAGCGCGTCGTGGTGGCCGGGACCGGGCCGTTCCTGCTGCCGGTCGCGACCGGTCTCGCCGGTGCGGGCAGCACCGTGGTCGGGGTGTACGAGGCGAACGACCTGGCCGGGTACGTCCGCCGGTTCCGCCAGGTCCTCGGCGCGGCCGGCAAGCTCACCGAAGCCGGCCGGTACGGGTGGCAGTTGCTCCGGCACCGGGTGCCGTACCACCATCGGATGGCGGTGGTGGCCGCGCACGGCACCGACCGGTTGACCGGGCTGACTGTCGCCGCCGTCGATGCCCGCGGCGCGGTGCTGCCGGGCAGTGAGTCCCAGGTGGAGTGCGACGGCCTCGCGGTCGGGTTCGGCTTCACCCCCCAGGTGGAGCTGCCGGTGGCGCTCGGCTGCGCGACCCGACTCGACGGGGACGGCAGCCTGGTGGTGGACGTCGGCCCGGACCAGGCGACCTCCGTGCCGGGGGTGTACGCCGCCGGTGAGGTCACCGGGGTCGGCGGGGCGGGGTTGGCGCTGGTCGAGGGGCAGCTCGCCG
Source organism: Micromonospora sp. NPDC092111 (assembly GCF_044755745.1). Classification (NCBI taxonomy): domain Bacteria; kingdom Bacillati; phylum Actinomycetota; class Actinomycetes; order Micromonosporales; family Micromonosporaceae; genus Micromonospora; species Micromonospora sp. NPDC092111. The sequence continues at coordinate 224,206 of NZ_JBIVRQ010000006.1, read as the reverse complement.
GGGGTGCCGCCGCCGTCTCGCTGGGCCGCCCACTGCCCTGGTCCACGGGCCGGCAGGACCGCCTGCTGCGGACCCGGCATCGGCTGCGTCGGTTCGCCGCGGCGCTGCACGCGGTGCATCCGGTGCCGGCCCGGTGGCCGGACCGGTGCGACGACGACACGCTGGTCTGCCGGTGCGAAGAGGTGTCGGTCGGTGCGGTACGGCAGGCGGTCCGGGAGTTGTCCGCGAGCGACGCCCGAGGCGCGAAGCTGCTGACCCGGGCCGGCATGGGCTGGTGTCAGGGCAGGGTGTGCGGCTACGCCACCGCCTGCCTGACCGCCCGGGAGGCGGCCCGGCGGCCCGGCGCGGCGGACCTCGCCGGGTACGCGTCCCGCCCGCTGGCGCAGCCGATCACGCTCAGTGAGTTGGCGGCCGGCCAGGCCGCCGACCAGCCCTGGCGCCCCCGCCGATCCGGCACGGCCGACGGGTGACGACCCGGTCACCGGACAACAAACATGATCGTTTTCTGTTACCACCTCCACCTTTACGGATGATGTTCCGGCGGGACCGCCGCCATAGCGTGTTTTCCCTGGGACAGCCCGGTGAGGTAGCCGAACGCACGACGCCCGGCCTGTTCCGCCGACCCCCGACGCACGAAGTGAGGCCCCCCTCGATGCACGTTCCACTTCCCTCTCCCGCTGGCCCAGGCGGTCACCGCCGCCGGCTGGCCGGCCTGCTCGTCGCCGTGCTGGCCGCCACCGCGCTGCCCCTGATCGGCGGCAGCGCCCCGGCGGTCGCCACCCCGGCCGACCGCGGCCCCTGGCAGGCGGTGTCCGGCGACGTCTCGACGACCGCCCGCAGCGGGCGTGCCCCCGACATCCGCGCAGAGCGTTTCGCCGCGTACACCCTCGACCGGGCCAGCCTCGCGGACACCCTGGACGATGCCCCGGCGGAGCGGGCGGGTACGGCCCGCCGCGGCCAGCCGGCGCTGACGGTCGCCCTGCCCACCCCGACCGGCGAGTTCCAGCGGTTCGCGCTGCTCGACTCCCCGGTGATGGAGCCCGGGCTCGCCGCCCGGCACCCGGAGATCAAGACCTATGTCGGCCGGGGCCTGGACGACCCGACCGCGACCGTCCGGGCCGACCTGACCCCGCTGGGCTTTCACGCCTCGGTCCGGTCGAGCGCCGGAAGCTGGTACATCGACCCGTACTACCACGCCGACCAGAGCGTGTACGCCAGCTACTACGGCCAGGACCTGGTTGACGGCGACCCCGCGTTCGTCGAGCGCGAGGACGTCGCGGCGGCGGCCGAGGCGTTGCAGCCGGAGGTGACCGGGGCCGTGCCGGCGGGCCCGCTGGTCAGCCTGCGCACCTACCGGTTGGCCCTGGTCACCGACCCCTCGTACGCCACCTTCTTCGGCGCGGGGAACGTCACCGCGGCCAAGGTGACCCTGATCAACCGGGTCACCCAGATCTACGAGGACGAGACGGCGATCCGGCTCGTGCTGGTCAACGACACCGACAAGACCAACCTGAACACCGCCGCCCTGGCCACCGAGCCGAACGGACCGTGCGGCGCGTCGGCCTGCTACACCACGGCCCAGATCTCGTCGTGCACCGGCTCGCTGCTCAACCGCAACCGGATCGTGCTCGGCCAGCTCATCGGCGCCGGCAACTACGACGTCGGGCACATCGGCCTCGGCCTGCCCGGCGGCGGCGTGGCCGGGCTCGGCGTGGTCGGCGGCGACGGCAAGGCCCGCGGCTGCACCGGCCTGCCGACCCCGGTCGGTGACTTCTACGCGGTCGACTACGTGTCGCACGAGATCGGCCACCAGTTCGCCGGCAACCACACCTTCAACGGCACCCAGTACAACTGCTCCGGCGGCAACCGCAGCGCGACCAACTCGTACGAGCCCGGCAGCGGGTCGTCCATCATGGCGTACGCGGGCATCTGCCAGCAGGACAACCTCCAGCCGCACAGCGACCCGTACTGGTCGCAGCGCAGCTACACGGAGATCACCACGTTCATCACCGGCACCCGCCCGGCGATCAACGAGGTGCAGACCCTCTCGTTGTACGGCTTCGACACCGACGGCGAGTCGTTCACGGTCAGCTACGCGGGCCAGTCCTCCGCGCCGATCGTGCGCGGCGGCAACTACACCACGGCCGGCATCAAGGCCGCCATCGAGGCGATCGCCGGCTGGCCCGCCGGAGCCACCGCCACCGTGGCGGCGTTCGGTGGCAGCGGCACGCTGAACGACACCGGCTTCCAGGTCACCTTCGGCGGGGCGCTGGCCGCCACCAACGTGGGGTCGCTCGGCCTGACCGGCGGCGACGGGGTCACCGGCTTCGTCGGTGAGACCGCCAAGGGCGGCACGGTGGACAACGGCGGTGTGCTGGTCGAGCAGACCAGCAACCGGGCCCCGGTGGTCACCCTGCCGACGTCCTCGTACACCATCCCGGCGCGGACCCCGTTCACCCTCACCGGTGGCGCGACCGACGCCGACGGCGACACCGTCACCTACCTGTGGGAGCAGAACGACCGGGGCGGCAGCGCCGGCACCGCGCTGGTCAACAACACCAAGACGAACGGCCCGCTGTTCCGGCAGTTCGGCGTGGCGGCGGCGGTCAGCCCGACCGACACGCTGGAGTACCACTCGCCGGGTGAGAACGCGGTGAGCACCGACCCGACCCGGCACTTCCCGGACCTGGGTCAGATCGCCGCGAACAACACCAACGCGGCCACCGGCGTCTGCCCGGCCGCGCCGGCTCCGCCGGCCACCGGCGGCGCGAGCAACGTGCCGGCCGCCACGGTGGACTGCTTCTCCGAGTTCCTGCCCACCGCGGACTGGGTCGGCATCGACAACGACCGGACCATGCACTTCCGGCTCACCGCCCGGGACAGCCACCCGGGTGGTGGCGGCATCGGCAGCGCCGACGTGTCGCTGACGGTCGCCCCGACGGCCGGCCCGTTCCTGGTCACCTCGCAGGCGGCGCCGACCGCCCACCTCGGTGGCGGCACCGCCCCGGTCACCTGGGACGTGGCCGGCACGAACACCGCACCGATCAACGTGACCGACGTGCGGATCTCCCTGTCCGTCGACGGTGGGGCCACCTTCCCGTACGTGCTGGCGGAGCGGACCCCGAACACCGGTGCCGCGACGGTGACCCTGCCGAACGTGGACACCGCCCGGGGTCGGATCAGGATCGAGGCGCTCGGCAACGTGTTCTTCGACCTCAACGACGCCGACCTGACCATCACCCAGGTACGCGCGGCGACGGTCGCCTACACCGGCGACGCCCTGGCGTACCCGGTGGCCGGCGCCGGCTCGACCGGTGTGCTGCTGCGGGCGACCGTCCTCGGCGCCGGTGGTGACGTCCGGAACGCGACGGTGACCTTCAAGGAGGGCGACGAGGTGCTCTGCTCGGCGCCGGCCAAGCCGTTCGGCGGGGCCGCCACCGACGGTTCGGCAAGCTGCTCGGCCGTACTGCCGGTCGGCGCGCATTCGATCACCGCGGTGCTCGGCGGGGCGTACACCGGCAGCGGCACGGCCGGTGTCACGGTGGCCGGCTGGGACGGCCGGTCGATCGCCGGATCGGGCTACCTCAAGGGCGGGAACACCGCCGGCGGCTACCCGCTCGACGACGACCGCCGGATCGAGCTCACCCTGGACGCGCGGATCAACAACGGCAAGAAGTTGGTCGGCACCGCCAAGGTCGGCTACAAGTCCGACGGCAAGCGGTACAAGTTCCAGAGCACCGGGCTGGACTCCATCGGGATCGGCGAGGTGGCCGGCGTGCCGGTCGCCGACCTCCGCTACCCGGTCACCCTGTACGACATCTCCACCGCGCAGAGCCCGGTCGCCGTGGCCACCGGGTTGACCATGCGGGTGACGGTCACCGACCGGGGCGAACCGGGTCGCCGGGACGGGGTCGGGATCACCGTCTGGGACGGTGACCGGCTGGTCTTCTCGTCCGACTGGACCGGGTCGACGACCCAGGAGATCACCCTGACCGCCTCCGGCGGCAACCTCACCATCGGCTAAGGACGAACCGTCGGCAGGGCGTCGGACCACGGTCCGGCGCCCTGCTGACGGGGACCACCACGACCAGCCCGCTCGACCGGCCGCTGGCCTGGACGCGGCGGGCCCGGTCAGGGTAGCTGGCCCGACCGGTCGACGATCGCCAGCCGGACGATGGCGGTACTCGTGTAGAGCGACTCCCTGCCGTCCCGCACCAGAACCCGGCGGGTGCCGAGGTAGGCGTGGGTCTCCCGGTCGAAGATCAGGTCGAGGTGTGCCCCGACCACGCCGGGCATCCGCAGCGCCACCCCGCGCCGGCCCGCGGCGTCCCGTACGTCGCCAGGCGCCACCTCGGCCCCGGTAACCTGGGCCATCGCCCGGAACAGCGCGCCCAGCGACCGGGGCGGCAGATAGCCGTCGAGCATCAGCATTCCGTTAACGAAGGGTGCCACGGGGTCGTCCTCGGTGGCCTCCGGGGCGGCGCGATTCCGGAGGTAGCGGATCATCTCCTCCGGGTCGGTGGGCAGATCCGCGACGTAGCCGGCCGGCCGGGACAGGTCGGAGACGTCCTCGGTGCGCCAGCCGTCGGGGTCGGCCTCCGGCCGCCGCCGCTGCTGCCAGGACGGGTCGTCGCCGACCGGCACCCAGCGCTGAACCCGCTCGTCGACGTACGGGCCGGACACCGGCTCCTCACGCCGGGTGATTCGCAGCTCGACGAAGAGGAACTGGTCCGGACGCGCCGCCAGTTCGGGCTGCTGCCGGGCGACCGCTGCGGCGTCGGTCAGGATCTCGGCGGCGCTCGCCGGCCGCTCGCCGCCCACCGTCTGCGCCACCAGCCCGCCGACGGTCAGCAGTGCGATCAGCCCACCGACCCCGGCGAGTCGCCAGCCGGGGGCGCGCCACCGGCGGGATGGGCCCGGGTGAATCGGGCGGGCGGTGGCCGGAGCGGTCGTCGCCTCGGCGGTCCGGGTGGCGAGGTGTTCCTTCAGCTCGGCGAGGAGTCGTGCCTCGAAGTTGCCCAGCGGTGAACCGGCGCGGGTCATGGTGATGGTCCCTCCGTCAGACGAGTGCGGAATCGGGGTGAGTGAGCGCGAGGCGTACGGCGCGGCGGGCCCGGTGCAGACGGACCCGGGCGGCGACCGGGGACATCCCGAGCGCACCGGCCGCCTCCGCCATGGACAGACCGTCCACGGCGACGAGTTCCAGCAACGCGCGGGTACGCTCCGGCAGGCCGCGGAGGGCCTGGTAGGTACGCCGGGCCGCCGACTCGGCGTCGATCCGCTCCTCTATGCGGGCGATGTCGTCGGCGTCCAGCAGCCGGCGTCCCGCCGCGCGACCGCTCGCCCGCAGTTGCCGGGCCACCCGCCGATGCTCGGCGGCGATCACGTTGCGGGCCACGCCGAAGATCCAGGCGACCTCGCTGCCCCGGTCCGCTCGATAGCCGGCGGCGGATTCGATCACCGCCAGGAACACCTCGGCGGTGAGGTCGGCCGCCGTGTGCGGGTCGTTGACCCGGCGAGCGACGAACCGGCCGATCGTCTCCACATGTCGGCGGTAGAACGCCTCGAACGCTGCCGGGTCCGTGCCGATGTGGACGGGATCGTCGCCGTCCGGGCTCGGGATACTCACAGGCTGTTCCCTCCTTGGCCGCCATTGCACCCCTTCATTGGCCCGGCGGCGTCGGTGCGTTACACCATGGCGGGTTAGACGGACCGTCCCCGCTGATGGTGACCTCGGTGCCGCCCGACCCGGCCCCGGCCCCGCTGCCGGGCCACCGGTCAGGGGGCGGCGCGCACGTGGGCGACCGCCGGGCCCTCGTAGCCGGCGGGCTCGTCCGCCAGCCGGGACCACACGCGCGGGCGGGTCAGGCGGGTGCACACCGCCGCGACGACCGACACGGTCAACGATCCCAGGACCGCGCCGAGGAGCGCGTGCCCGCCGGGCTGGACGCCACCGGGCAGGACCAGCAGGACGAGGGCCACCGAGCCGATCGCCACCGTACGGCGGATCGCGGTGCGGCGAGCGGCCGCGGCGAGCGGCAGGACCGCCCACAGCAGGTACCACGGGTGCACCACCGGGCCGGAGACGACCACCGCCCCGAGACACAGGCCGAGTGCGGCCACCGGCCCGTTCCGCCCGGCTCGTCGCCACAGCGCCACGCTGACCCCTGCGGCGACGGCCAGTCCGACCAGCCAGAACGCCTGGATGGTCGACTCGACCCGCACTCCGCCCAGCCGGTGCAGCAGCGTCCCGGCCGCCCAGCCGAGGTCGGTGGTGACCGACATCCAGGTGTGTGCGCGGGTGGGGGTGCCCAGGGCCCGTACCCAGCCGAAGCCGGTGCCCGCCAGGGCGGTGACGGTCAGCGCGGTGCCGGCGGCGACGACAAGGGTCCGGTGCGCCGCCCGCAGCCGTCGCCGGCGGCCGTCGAGTTGCTGCGCCCAGATCGGGACGACGAAGGCGATCGCCAGGGCCGCCGGTGCCTTGACGAGGGCGGCGAGCGTGATGACCACGATCCCGAGCGCGGGTCGGCGGCGCAGCGCCAGGAGGAGCCCGACGCACATCAGGCCCAGCATCATCGCCTCGTTGTGGGCGTCGCCGATCAGGTGCAGCAGTGTCAGCGGGTTGAGCACACCCAGCCACAGCGCGGCCTCCGGCCGCACCCCGCAGAGCCCGGCCAGCCGGGGCACCGACCAGACCAGCAGGCCCACCCCGAGCAGCGCCAGCACCCGCATCCCGACGATGCCCGCCCAGACGCCGCCGTCGGTCACCCCGGCCACCGCCGCGGCGAGTTTGAGGAAGACCGGCCCGTACGGCGCCGGGGTGTGCTGCCAGATCTCGGGCACGTTGACGGTGAGCGGGCCACCCAGGGCGGACGGGCCCACCCGGTACGCGTCCAGGCCCGCCGTCGTCATCGCGCCCTGGGCGAGGTAGCTGTGCACGTCGCCGCTGAAGATCGGGGTGATGAGGGCGAACGGTGCCCCCCACCACGCCGCCGTCGTCGCGAGTTCGCGCCGGGACGGGCCGCCGGGGGCGCGCACCGCCGCGCCGACGCGCCACCACGCCAGCAGCAGCATGCTGAGCCCGAGGTAGACCACGAACACCGACAGCGTCGTCGACCCGCGCAGGTGCCGGACGAGGGGAAGGTCGATCGCGATCTCACCGAGGGGCGTGACGCCCGCCAGCAGCCCACCCGCCGCGGTCACGGCCGAGCCGACCATGCCGAGCGTCCGGTGGCGGTACGCCGGGGCGCGGGAGGGGACGGACTCCTGGCCATCCTTCGCGCCCGCGCGACGCGACACCATCAGCAACCACTCATCCGTCAGTCCCCCCAAGGATGTGGGTCCGCCGTGGCCCTCGACCGCGCCACCGATCAGGCACATCACCTGCCGTCACCGGATCGCTACACACTGTCGAATCTAGCGTTTCCCGCCGCCGCGTCGGAGCAAGCCCGCCATCCCGCACCGGCCACCACGAGATGCCGGTCCGGCGCGGGGCCGGCACGCCGGGCGCCGACCGCCGCGATGGGCGAGAACTGCCGAGAAGGGCGCGGAGGTACGCGCCGTCGCCCTTGATCCCGCGCGGCCCGATTGCCCCACCGCGCCTCGTCGACCCGACCCCGGCTTACCCCTTGGGTCCGACCGGGGCCGAACGACGGCAGTGGGCAACGGGCAGTGGGCAACGGGCAACGGGCAACGGGGCAACGGGCAACGGGGCAGTGGGCAGCGGCCGGGGCTGGCCGCGTCGGCGTCGCCGGAGGGGCACCCCCGGTGGCGGCCCCGTCGGCGGTCAGTGCGGGTCGGGCGCGGGCGGGTCGACGACGACGACCGAGATGCCCCTGGCACGGAAGCTGGCCAGCTCGGCCAGGGGCGCGGAGTCGTCCGTGACGAGGGTCCACCGGGGTGGCATGACCGCCCAGGCGTGGAACGGCGCCTGCCCCAGCTTCGCCCCGTGCGCGAGCACGTAGACGTGGTCGGCGCGGCTCATCATGAGCTCCTTCAGCCGCGTCTGCTCAAGGTCCTTCTCGTTGATGCCCCGGTCCGCCCGGACGCCGTCCGCGCCCATGAAGGCCCGGTCGAACGACATGCGTTCGAGCGCCGACTCGGTGACCGGTCCCACGAAGCTCTGACTCAGCGTCCGCAGTCGCCCGCCGAGAAGCACCACCTCGATCTCCTCGGCCTCGGCCAGCACCTCCAGGGCGGTCAGCCCGATCGTGGAGACCGACAGGCCACTGACATCGGTGAGCAACTGCGCGAGGGCCGCCGTGGTGGAGCCGGCGTCGAGCAGCACGCTCTCGCCGGGCACGATCTGCGCCGCCGCCCAGGCCGCGATCGCCTGCTTGGCCGCGTAGGCCTCGCCGAGCCGCTGCCGCAGCGACGCCTCCGGGTGGGGCTCCAGGCTGAGGGCGCCGCCGTAGGTGCGGGCGAGCTTGCCCTGGGCGGTGAGCAGCGCGAGGTCCCGCCGGATGGTGGAGGGCGTCACGCCGAGCTTCGCGGACAGTTCCTCCACACTGGCCAGTCCATTGGAGGCGGCCATCCGGACGATCTGGTCGCGTCGTTGCCCTGATCTCAGCCTGCTCATGTCATGGGCACCCTATCCGACGACGTCGCCCCGACCGGCCGTGGCGCCATCTCCGCGGCGAGCCGCAACGCCTCGATCATCGATCGGTGGTCGGCGATCCCCTTGCCGGCGATGTCGAAGGCGGTGCCGTGGTCGACCGAGGTCCGGATGACCGGCAACCCGACGGTGATGTTGACGCCCGCCTCCAGGCCCAGCACCTTCACCGGACCGTGGCCCTGGTCGTGGTACATCGCCACGACCAGGTCGTAGTCGCCGCGGCCGGCCAGGAAGAAGAGCGTGTCCGCGGGGAGCGGGCCGTGGACGTCGATGCCGTCGGCCTGGCACGTCCGCACGGCGGGGACGATCTTCGAGTCCTCCTCACCCCGGCCGAACAGGCCGTTCTCCCCCGCGTGCGGGTTGATGCCGCACACGCCGATGCGCGGGGCGACGACACCGGCGTCGAGCATGGCCTGGTGCCCCCGACGGATGGTGCGCTCCACCAGGCCCGGCTCGATCCGCTCCACCGCGTCGATGAGACCGATGTGCGTCGTCACGTGGATGACCTTGACCCGGGGGGTCGACAACATCATCGACACCTCGCGCGTCCCGGTGAGCTCGGCCAGCAGTTCGGTGTGGCCGGGGAAGAGGTGGCCGCCGGCGTGCAGCGCCTCCTTGTTGAGCGGGGCGGTGCAGATGGCCTGCACGTCGCCGGCCATCGCCAGTTCGCTGGCCACCCGGATGTAGTGGTACGCCGCGTCGCCGGCGACCGGGGAGACCGCGCCGAACGGCAGGTCCGGCGGGAGCAGGTCCAGGTCGACCACGTTGATCCGCCCGGCGACGACCTCGGCGTCGGCCACGCCACGCACCGGCACGATGTCGACGTCGAGCCCGACGATGTCGGCGGCCTGCCGCAGCCGCGCGGCGTCGCCGACGACGAGACAGCGGGCCATGGTCGGGACCTCGGGATCGAGCAGCGCCCGGACGACGATCTCGGGACCGATACCGGCACCGTCACCCATGGTCACGGCGATGTAGGGACTGTTGGTCATCTCGGCTCCTTCTCGGGGCATGGGTCGGCCAGCACGGTGCGGGCGAGGTCGGCAAGTGAGGTCGGGCCGCCGAAGCTGCCGGGGCGGGTGACGACGACCTGTCCCGTCCCGGCGTACGAGAGCACCGCCCCGGCCCGCTGCGCCACCGGCCGCAGCCGGGCGACGCCGAGCCGGTCGAGGACGGCGCGTGCGGTCTCGCCACCGGTCAGGACCAGCGCGCGCCCGTCGGTCGCCGCCGGCGCCACGGCGGCGGCGAGGGCGCAGACCAGGCGGGGCGCGAGGTCCGGCCGGATGCCGGCGCGGTCGTCCAGGCTGACCACGGCGCAGCGCGCCGTGTCCAGTCGGGCGGTCACCTCCCGGCGCACCGTGGACGGGTCGTCGAGCAGCGCCTGCGGGTCGCACCGCAGCACGACGTCGGCCTCGGGTTCGACGGCGGCGAGCTGCGCCCGCAGGGAGGCCGCGGCGGTGCCGGCGACGACGAGGACGGCGGCGGCGGTCGGTGCGGCGACGGCATCGGCCGGGCCCGGCGGGTCCGGCGGCATGGCGCGGGCCGCCGCGGCGGCGAGGCCGGCGGACCCGACGAGCAGCGGGCGGTCGGCGGCCAGCCGGGCGGCGGCGTAGACGGCGTCCAGGTCGGCATCGGTCTCGGCGTCGCAGACGGCGACCAGCCGGGCCGAGGCGGCCGCGGCGAGGGTCGCGGCGAGGTGCCGCGCTCCCCGGCGTACGGCGGCCAGCGGCACCGTGACGGTCCCGAGCGGGGCGAGCGCGTCGGCGACCGTACGGGGGGCCGGCCGCTGCTCGGCGTGCCACAGGCCGGTGTCGGGCAGCGGGACGCCCCCGACCCGGAGCACGCCGTCGATCACCTTCCGGTCGGCCTCGGGGAGCGCGGTGGCGACCACGGGCATGACGTCGAGGGCGTCGCGCAGGGCCGCCACCTCGCTGGCGAGGTTGCCCCGCAGGAGCGAGTCGACCTTCTTCAGCACCGGTGCGCCGTGGCACAGGGCGAGCGCGGACCGTACCCGGGCCGCCGCCTCGACCGGGTCGGACCGGCGGGAGTCGGTGTCGACGGCGACCACCCGGGCGGCAGCCGGGACGGCGGTCGCCCCTTCGTGCTCACCCAGAAGCACCTCGATGCGCGTTGTGCGCAACAGGAAGGCGGCGGCCGCTTCTGAGGCACCGCTGAGGTCGTCGGCGACGATCGCCAGATCCGGCACGACAACCTCCACTTGAGCAGGAATTGGACGCTCTTTCGACGGGGGCCCTGCCGGGCTCGGCCCGGGGCGATGCCAGGGTCCGAACGTATTGAGCGACGCGAAAGACGCTACCGGCATTGCGCAGAACGCGCAACTGTGCCATCGTGGCCCCACCACCAGTGGTGTCTGTCACAGACACACCCCACCACCACCGCAAGGAGGCAGTCCCATGTCCGACACCACCCGGACGACCGGCCGCACAGGCACCGGGTCCGGCCAGGGAATCTCCCGTCGCGCGCTGCTTCAGCTCGCCGGCATCGTGGGGGCCGGCACCGTCGTGGGCTCCGCGCTGACGGCGTGCGCCGGGCCGCAGGGCGGCAGCGGAGCCGCCTCCGGCGGCGGGGCGGGCGGAAAGCTCAGCATCGTCCTCAACCGCAACCTGGTCAGCCTCGACAACAAGCTCAACCAGTACGACGCGGCGGTCACCGTGCAGCGCGCCGTCCGGCAGGCCCTCACCCGCATCGGCGGCGACCTGCGCCCGGAGCTCGTGCTGGCCGAGTCCTTCACGCTCACCGACCCCACCACGTGGACCGTCAAGCTCCGCGGCGACATCCACTACTCCGACAAGTCACCGGTCACCGTCGAGGACGTCGAGACCGCCCTGAAGTACTACTTCGAGGTCAAGGCCAGCTTCGTCGCCTCCCAGTTCGTCGAGCGGCCCACCCTGACCAAGATCGACGACCGGAGCTTCACCCTGACCACCACCCGGCCGCTGGTGACCCTCGACTCGCTGATGTCGAACATCCTCATCACGCCGGCCAAGGCGAACAAGCCGGAGGAACTGCGCGACGGTCTCGGCACCGGCCCCTACACCGTGGCGTCGGCCGACTCCGGCACCGGCACCTACCGGCTGGTGCGCAACGAGAACTACTGGGGCGAGAAGGCGCTGCTCGACGAGGTGAACATCTCGTACCAGGAGGAGGAGGGCTCACGGGTCATCGCGATCACCTCCGGCCAGGCCGACGTCATCGACACCATCACGCCCGAGTCGGCCGCCGCCCTGAAGCGGAACAGCGACATCGAACTCGTCCAGCGACCCGGCACCCGCCTGATCCACCTGTTCTACAACTTCCGCAAGCCGCCGGGTCACCCGCTGGCCAACCCCCGGGTCCGCGAAGCGCTCAGCCACGCCGTCGACCACGACTCACTCATCGCCAGCCTGATGAACGGGGTGGTCACCTCCGCCGAGGGCGTCGTGCCCAAGACCCTCGCCGGTTTCACCCCGACCGGGCAGTACACCTTCGACCCGGCCAAGGCCAAGCAGCTCCTCGCCGCCGAGGGGGTGTCGAACCTCAGCCTCACCTTCATCTGGGAGGAGTCGGAGTTCGCCGGGGCGGCGCGGGTGATGGAGGCGCTGGTCAGCATGCTGGCCGACGTCGGCGTGACGGTGAAGCTGAAGGAGATCCCCAAGGGCGGTGAGATCAACGCCTGGCGCCGCGGCGAGGCCGGCGACTGGGACGTCCTGGGCAACGGATACGGCAACCAGACCGGCCTGGCCATCACCAACCTCCAGGGCCAGTACGCCGGCACCGCCGCGAAGGAGAAGACCCGGGACACCTACCACGGCTTCGTCTTCCCCGAGATCACGAGCCTGATCGACCAGGCCGGGTCCGAGCCGGACGAGGCGAAGCGGAACGCGCTGCTCAAGCAGGCGCAGGAGCAGATCTGGGCGCTCTGGCCGGCCATGTGGGCCTGGACCCCCGACAACGTCCTCGCCAAGCGCAAGCGGGTCACGGCGCTGGACCTCTCCCCCGCCAACTCCTACGACCTGGCCAAGGTCCGGGTCTCGGGCTGACCCATGCAGCGCTACCTCCTCAAGCGGCTCGCCCAGACCGCGCTCACCGCGTGGTTCACGGTCACGGTCGTCTTCGTCCTGCTGCGCCTGGCCCCCGGCGACCCCGCCGTGAGCTACGCGCCGCCCAACCCGTCCAGCGAGCAGTTGCAGGCGGTACGGCAGCAGTTCGGGCTCGACCAACCGATCCTCGGGCAGTACCTGACGTACCTGAGCCACCTGGTGCGCGGGGACATCGGCGACTCGTTCCAGTTCCGGCAGCCCGCGCTGCAGGTCGTGCTCGACCGCCTCCCCTACACCATCACGCTCGCCGTCGCGGCCATCGCCGTGACCGCCCTGCTGGCCATCCCCCTCGGGGTATGGATGGCAAGGCGGAACAACACCGCCCCCGAACTGGGCGCGAACATCGCCACCATCGTCGGGCAGTCGATGCCGGACTTCTGGATCGGCTTCGTCCTGCTCATCGTCTTCGCGGTCAACCTCCGGTGGCTCCCGCCCTCCGGATTCACCTCGATAAGCTCGCTCATCCTGCCGTGCCTCACCATCGTCATCCTCCAGGTCGCCCTCATCTCGCGCCTCGTCCGGCGCGAGATGGTGGGCAACCTCAGCGCCCCGTACGTCACCGTCGCCCGCTCCCGTGGGGTCTCCGAGCGTCGGCTGACCTGGCGCTACGCGTTCGCCAACTCGTCCATCCCGGTGGTCACCGCGCTCGGCACCCGGTTCGCCGCGATGCTCAACGGCGTGGTCATCGTCGAGGTCGTCTTCAAGTGGCCCGGCGTCGGTGAGCTGGTGGTGGACGCCCTGGAACGCCGGGACTTCCCCCTGATCCAGGCGACGGTCCTGGTGACGGTGCTGCTCGCGCTCTTCGTCCAACTCCTCGTGGACATGCTCTACCCCCTCATGGACCCCCGGGTCCGCCTCGGTCAGGAGGCCCGCCGATGAGCGATCTCGCCGCCCCACCCGCCCGTACCGCCGTCGCCCCTCGGGTGCTGCGCCGGTCGGCGGCGGCGCGCCGGACCCGCTACAGCAGCATCAAGATATGGGTCGGCGCGGCCTGCGCCGGCGTGGTCGTGGTGCCGGTGGCCCTGGCCCGGGTCCTTCCACTGCCCGACCCGGTGCGGGGCGTGCTGCGCGAGACCTCGCTGCCGCCGTTGAGCCCCGGGCACCTGCTCGGCACCGACCCCAACGGCCGGGACCTGCTCTCCCGCATCCTGCACGGCGGGCAGACCTCGCTGCTGATCGGACTGCTCGCGATCCTGCTCTCCGGCGTCATCGGGATCATGGCCGGCGCCGCCGCCGGCTACCTCGGCGGCTGGGTGGACACCGTCGTCTCCCGCCTGCTGGAGGCGCAGATGTCGCTGCCGCTGCTGCTCATGCTCCTGCTCGTGGTGGCCCTCTTCGGCCCGTCGATCCCGGTGATCACCATGGTGATCGCCGTCGCGCAGTGGCCCGAACCGGCCCGGCTCACCCGGGCCCTCGTGCTGGTGGAACGCGAGAAACCGTACGTCGCGGCGGCCCAGGTCCTCGGGCTCCGCCGGCTGACGATCATCGCCCGCCACATCATCCCGAACATCCTGTCCCAGACCCTCGTCGTGGTGCTCCTGCTGCTCGCCCAGGCGGTGCTGCTGGAGAGCGCGCTGAGCTTCCTCGGCGCCGGCGTCCAGCGCCCCTATCCGACCTGGGGTGGCATCATCTCCGACGGCCGGGAACTGTTCGTCACCGGCGCGTGGTGGCTGGTGACCATCCCCGGCATCGCGATCGCCCTGCTGGTCCTCGGGGTCAACCTGCTCGGCGACGGTCTGCGGGACCGCGACCGGGTCCGACGGACGAAGGCGGTGAACTCCTGATGGCGGTGCTCGACGTACGGGACCTGACCGTCGACCTGATGACCGGTGCCGGCGTGCTGCGCGCGGTCGACGGGGTCAGCTTCACCATCGAGCCGGGCGAGACCGTGACCATCATCGGCGAGTCCGGCTCCGGCAAGTCGACCACGGCCATGGCCCTGCTCCGGCTGCTACCGGACGACCTCGCCGTGCTCGGCGGGCACGCCGAGATCGCGGGGCGGGACGTGATCGGCACCCGCCGCCACATCACCGCGCTGCGCGGCCGGACGGTGGCGCTGATCCCCCAGGACCCGATGACGGCGCTCAACCCCGTCACCACCGTCGGCCGGCAGATGGCCGAAGCGATCCGGCTCTCCCACCGGGGCTGCACCCGGGCGGAGGCGGACCGGCAAGCCCTCGACCTGCTCCGCGCGGTGCACCTCAGCCAGCCCGAGCGGCGGCTGAGGGCGTACCCGCACGAGCTGTCGGGGGGCATGCTGCAACGGGTCCTCATCGCCATGGCGCTGTCCGCCGAGGCCGACCTCATCGTCGCCGACGAGCCCACCTCGGCCCTGGACGTGACGGTGCAGGCCGGCATCCTGGACCTGCTGCTGGAGATCCAGGAACGCACCGGGGCGGCCCTGCTGCTCATCACCCACGACCTCGGCGTCGCCCGGCTGATGAGCGACCGGGTCCACGTGATGCAGTCCGGCCGCTTCGTGGAGGGCGGCGAGGTGGAGGACGTGATCGACCGCCCCACGCACCCGTACACCCGCAAGCTGCTCGACGCGCTGCCGAAGCTCGGTCCGTGGCAGGACCCGGCCGCCGTGCCGGCCGAGCCGCCGCAGCTCATGAAGGAGGGAGCGGTATGAGTCAGCCCCTGCTCGACGTCCGCGGGCTGGTGGTCGAGTACGGCCACGGCCGGGACCTCCACCGGGCCGTCGACGACGTCTCCTTCCAGGTCCCCCGGGGCGGCTCACTGGCCGTCGTCGGCGAGTCGGGATCGGGCAAGTCGACGATCGCCAAGGCCCTGGTCCGACTGGTGCGGCCGACCGCCGGGTCGATCGTCTTCGACGGCGTCGACCTCGCCCAGCTCACCGACCGCCGGCTGCGCCCGCTGCGACACCGGGTCCAGATGGTCTTCCAGGACCCGTACGGCTCGCTCGACCCGCACCTCAGCGCGCAGGAGATCGTCGCCGAACCCCTGGCCGCACGCGGCGAACGGTCCCGCCGGGTGCGGGAACGGCGGGCCGCCGAACTCCTCGACCAGGTCGGCCTGCCCACCTCGGCCCTGCACCGCAGACCGGCCGAGTTCTCCGGCGGGCAGCGCCAGCGCATCGGCATCGCCCGCGCCCTGGCCTCCGAACCCGACCTGCTGGTCTGCGACGAGGCCACCAGCGCCCTCGACGTCTCCGTGCAGGCGCAGGTCCTCGACATCCTCGCCGGCCTGCGTCGGGACCAGGGGCTGACCTTCCTGTTCATCTCGCACAACCTGGGCGTGGTCCGCGCCGTCAGCGACGAGGTGCTGGTGCTGCGCACCGGCCGGGTGGTCGAGCGGGGGCCCACCACGGAGGTCCTGCGGCGGCCCCGCGAGGAGTACACCCGGCAGCTCCGCCGCAGCGTCCTGGAGCCGGCGCTGATCTCCGGCCGCAAGCCCCGCGACCTGGTCCGGCGGATCGCCGCGGCGCGGACGGCGGAGAGCGTGGCGGCCGCATGAGACAGCACACCCTCGCCGGGCTGCGCCGTCCCGTGCCGACCCTCGTCCTGGGGACGATGACGTTCGGCGACACGGTCGACCTGGACACCGCCCGCGCCATGGTGGACCTGGCCCTGGACCACGGGCTGACCGCCTTCGACACGGCCAACGGGTACGCCGGCGGGCGCAGCGAGCAGATGCTCGGCGAGATCCTGCGCGGTCGCTGGGACGAGGTGACCGTGGCGACCAAGGCCGGTATCTACCCCGGGGACGCCCAGGGCGCGCCCCTGCTGTCCCGGGCGGGCCTGCACGCCTCCCTGCGGGCCAGTCTGCGCCGGCTCGGCACCGACCGGGTCGACCTGTGCTACCTGCACCAGCCGGACCGTTCGGTGCCGCTGGAGGAGACCGCGCAGGCCCTCGCCGACCTGGTCCGGGACGGCCTGGTCGACGCGGTCGGGGTGTCCAACTTCGCGGCCTGGCAGATCAGCGACGTACGCGCCGCCTGTGTGGCCGCCGGCGCTCCCCCGCCCGTGGTGGCGCAGCAGCTCTACAACCTCGTCGCCCGACGCGTCGAGGACGAGTACGTCGAGTACGCCGCCACGCACCGGCTGGCCACCATCGTCTACAACCCGCTCGGTGGCGGCCTGCTCACCGGCCGGCACTCCTTCGACGTGCCGCCGGACGAGGGCCGGTTCGGCTCGTCCGCGCTGTCCACGATGTACCGCGACCGCTACTGGAACCGACCCATCTTCGACGCCGTCGGCGCGCTGTCCCGGATCGCCGACCAGGCGGGCGTGACCCTTCCCGAGCTGTCGCTGCGCTGGCTGCTCTCCCGGGAGGTGGTGACGGCGGTGCTGCTCGGCGGGTCCCGCCCGGAACAGCTACGCGCCAACATCCGTGCGGCGGCACAGGGGCCGCTGCCCCGTGACGTCCTGGCCGCCTGCGACGAGGTCGGCCGGGTTCTCGCCGGACCCATGCCGGCCTACAACAGGTGACCCGCAACCCGCCGGAGGAATGGAACACCGTGACCACTACCGACCCGATCCCCGCCCGCGCCTTCGCCGACCGGTTGCGCCGCCGCGAGCGCGCGGTGGGCTACTGGGTGGTGCTCGACTCCCCCGTCGCCACCGAGCGGATCGCCCGGCTCGGCTACGACTACGTCTGCCTCGACGCCCAGCACGGGCTGATCGAGTACGGCGGCATCCTGCGCGGCCTCACCGCGATCGACGCCGGCGGCGGGTCGGTGGGCCTGGTCCGGGTCGGGGCGAACGACCCGTACCAGATCGGCCGGGCCCTCGACGCCGGCGCCGCCGGCGTCATCGTGCCGATGGTCGACTCGGCCGACGACGCCGCGCGGGCGGTGGCCGCGGCGACCTACCCGCCGCACGGCGTCCGCTCGTACGGGCCGATGCGCTCCGCGCTGCGCATCGGTCCGGTGCCGGCCGAGGCCGACGCCGCCGTCACCTGCCTGGCGATGATCGAGACGCCGGGCGGGCTGGCGAACGTGGAGCGGATCTGCGCCGTCCCCGGCCTGACCGGGATCTACGTCGGGCCGTCCGACCTGTGCCTCGCCATCGGCGGCACCCACCCGGGCGATCCCCGGGTCGCGGCGGCGTTCGAGGCGGCGCTGGCCCGGATCAGCCGGGCTGCGGCCGACGCCGGGGTGGCAGCCGGCATCCACACCGCCAGCGGCGAGGACGCGTCCCGCCGGCTGGCCCAGGGCTTCACCTTCGCGACGGTCTCCTCGGACCTGGTGCATTTGGAGCAGGCGGCGGCCGACCACCTGCGCTCGGCCGGGGGCGGCCGGTGAGCGCAGCGGCTCCCCTGGTCGCCGACGGCGTGCTGCGCGACCGGCCCGACGGGCTGGGCGAGGCGGTTCTGCCCACCCGCACCGTCCAGGCGCACGCGGCGAACCTCGCGGTGCTGCCCGGGGGCGACCTGGGCTGCGTCTGGTTCGGCGGCACCCAGGAGGGGGTGGCCGACGTCTGCGTCTGGTTCTCCCGGCTGCCGGCCGGCGCCGACCGGTGGAGCGACCCGGTACGGCTGAGCGACGACGGCACCCGCTCCGAGCAGAACCCGGTGCTGTTCGGCACGCCGGCCGGGGAACTCTGGCTGCTGCACACGGCGCAGCACGCCGGTGACCAGGACACCGCCGTGGTCCGGGCCCGCGTCTCCGCCGACGGGGGCGCGACCTGGGGGCCGGCGCGGGAGCTGCTGGCCTCCCCGCAGGGTGGCCTCTTCGTCCGGCAGCCGCCGGTGGTGCTGCCGTCGGGGCGGTGGCTGCTCCCGACGTTCACCTGCCCCCGGTTGCCGGGCCACCGCTGGGTCGGCGACCACGACACCAGCAGCGTGTGGTTCTCCGACGACGCCGGTGCCACCTGGCGGGAGACGCCGGTGCCGGGCTCCACCGGCCGGGTGCACATGAACATCGTGCCGCGGGCGGGTGGCGGGTACGCGGCGTACTTCCGCAGCCGCTGGGCCGACCACGTCTACCGGAGCGGGTCCCCCGACGGCGTCACCTGGGAGCCGCCGCAGGCCACCGCGCTGCCGAACAACAACTCGTCGATCCAGGCGGTGGCGCTGGGCGACGGTCGGGTGGTGCTGGTGGGCAACGGCAGCAGCCGGCGCGACGCCGTGGCCCGGCGGATCTCCCTGTACGACGAGATCGACGACCACGGGATCGTCGACGGCGCCGGGCCGCAGGTACGCCCGGTCGACCCGGGCACGGTCGGCGACGACGCCGACGGACGGACCGCGTTCTGGGGCGCTCCCCGGGCGCCGCTCGTCCTCGCCGTCTCCCCCGACGACGGGGTGAGCTGGCCGGTCCGGTGGGTGCTGGCCGACGGGGACGGCTACGCCCTGTCCAACAATTCCCGGGACGGCGTCAACCGCGAGCTGAGCTACCCCTCGGTGGTCGTGGACGGCGCGGGTGAGCTGCACGTGGCCTTCACCCACCACCGGCAGGCGATCCGCCACCTGCGGATCCCGGTGCGGTCGGTGCTGGACCGGCTCGGTCACCATCGCGTCGACGGTGGTTCCGCTACCGCAGGCTGACCCAGGTGGTGGCCACCGTGTATCCGCCGGTGCGGGCGCGGAGCTGGACCGGACCGCGCGGCGGA
This sequence comes from Micromonospora sp. NPDC092111, assembly GCF_044755745.1. Classification (NCBI taxonomy): domain Bacteria; kingdom Bacillati; phylum Actinomycetota; class Actinomycetes; order Micromonosporales; family Micromonosporaceae; genus Micromonospora; species Micromonospora sp. NPDC092111. The sequence continues at coordinate 204,917 of NZ_JBIVRQ010000006.1, read as the reverse complement.
GCGGCCAGCGAGAAGAAGCCCACCGCGTCGAGCGCCGCCTCGTCGTAGGTCCCGGACGCCGTCTGCGCCCTGACCCGCCCGCCGCAGGCCGGGGAGAGCTGCCCGACGATCCCGGCGTCGCTCACCTCGATCTCCAGGACGACCGGGCCACTGCGGAACGACAGCGTCCGCGTCGAGCCGGCCGACCGGGTCAGCCCGGCCGGCTCGGCGTCGCACGCCGAGTCGAACGTCAGCTCGGCGAGCGCCAGATCCGCGTCCACGCTGCGCCAGGCGAACGCCGCCAGCGCCGCGGTCAGGAACTCCTCCGGAACCGGCCCGGCGTCCCACAGCGCCGCGCCCAGCTCGGTGGTCAGGGCATCGTCACCGGCCGGCGGCCACTGCTCCATCGCGTTCACCCCCGTTCGTGCGGGTGGAAGGCGCCCCGAGGTACGGGGCGAGGGCCGGGCAGTCACGCAGCCTGCGCAGGCAGCGCGCCTGGGTCGGCCCGATGCTACCGACCGGCACGCCCAATCGTTCGGCGATCTCCCGATAGCTGGACGGCGGGTCGGCCGTCAACAGGGACAGTAGCGCCTGGCAGCGGGCCGGGAGCTGCGCGAAGCCCTCCCGCAGCGCCTGCTGCCGCTCCGCGCGCAGCAACTCCTCGTCCGGGTCCGCCGCGTCCGCCGCGCGGGAGAAGCCGGGGTACGCGTCGAGCGCGTCGTCGTGCGGATCGAAGGACTGGGTGCGCCGGCTGAGGCGGGAGAGCCGGTAGCACTCGCGCCGGGTCGTGGTGGCCAGCCAGGCGGTCAGCGCCTCCGGGTCCCGCAACCGTCTCAGGTGCTCGACCAGGCGCAGCCAGACGGTCTGGTTGACGTCGCCCGCGTCGGTACGGTTCAGGTCGTGCGAGCGGATCACCGAGTACACGAACGGGGTGTACCGGCGGACCAGTTCGACCCATGCCGACTCGTCCCCGTCGGCGGCGGCGGACACCAGGCTGGTCGCGCTCCGGTCGGTCACGACGACACCTCCGGCCCGCGGGTGCGGCTCATCCGACGAGCACGCCGTAGTCGGGTTGCCAGCGGGGCGCCGCGAGCAGCACCGTGCGCGCCGCGTCGGCGCTCAGGCCACCGGCGGTCATCAGGGCGGCGAGCCGGCCGGAGACGTGCGCCGTGGCGAACGAGGTGCCGGCCCAGGCGGCGAAGCCGTGGAAGACCAGGGTCGGCCGGCCGGGCAGCGGTAGTTGACCCTCGACGTACGTGCTGTCGCGTTCACCGAGGGCGCAGGCGTCGACCCAGGTCCCGAATCCGCTGTAGGCCGCCGGGACGATGCCGCCGGAGCCGGCGCTGACCGCGGCGACCGCGACGACCCGGCCCAGGGCGGCCGGCCAGACCGGCCGGTTGTGGCCGGCGTTGCCGGCCGCCGCGACCACGGCGCTCGTCGGGGGCAGCGCGGCCACGGCGTTGGCCAGCGGCAGCGAGGGCTGGTCGTCCTGGGTGAAGCCGCCCAGGGACAGGTTGATCACGGACACGTCCGGCGCGAGCCGGCCCATGGCGGCCACCACGGTCGCCTCGTCGCCGACCCCGCTGGCGTTCAGCGCCTGCTCCGGGTCGACGCGTACCCCCGGCGCGGCCTGCCGGACCACGCCGGCGACGAAGGTGCCGTGCCCGCCCTGCGGGGCGAGCACGTCGGTGTGCACGTACAGGGGGTCCTCGTCGTCGACCTGCGGCAGGTACGCGCCGCCGAGCCACTGCGGGTGGTAGCCGCCGGCCTGCTGCCAGATGCCGGTGTCGCAGATCCCGACGGTGACGCCCGCGCCCTCACCGGACCGGGTCTTGTCCGGCGGCGGCAGCGCGGCGGCGGCCCGGGGCGGGCTGCCCGGGTTGCCCATGATGTTGCCCAGGCCCAGCAGCACGTGGTGCGGCTGGACCTTCGGCACCGGCTGGCCGGGCCACTGCTGGGGGTCGCGCAGTGCGGTCACGACTCCCGGGACGTCGGTCTCCCGGTCGAACAGCAGCCGGCTGACGCCGGCGAAGCCGGCCCCCACCGTCACCGGGTAGCCGCGGGCGCGCAGCCAGGCGGTGACCCGCTGGGTGTCGGCGACGGCGGCGAGCAGTTGCCGGGGCCGGTAGAGGAACTCCCGCCCCGGCGTGCTGTGCCGGCGGACGTCCCGGTCGGCGGCCAGCGCCTCGTCGAACGCCCGCTGGTAGGCGGCGTCGTCCGCGCTGTCGCCGAGCGGCGAGACCGGACGCGGGCCGGTGCCGAGCACCGGGACGGGGCGCAGCCCGGCGCCGAGCACCGGGACGGGGCGCAGCCCGGCGCCGAGCACCGGGACGGGGCGCAGCCCGGCGCCGAGCGGCGCCGTCGCCACGGCGAGCGCGGACGCCGCCAGCAGCCGGCGTCGGGACAGCCGGCCGGCGAGGCGCGGCGCGGTGGGGTGGTCAGGCGGCACGGGTCCTCCATGCGGATCGACAGGAGCGCGCCCGCCGGTGGCCGGCGCGGCCGAATTCCCCGGGGCACCGCCGATTCTTCCAAAGCATAGGTTAATGTCAATGACACGAATGGTCGGGCGCGGATTTCCGACATTCCGGTGTCGGTTGTCGACATTGACGACGCGCCGTCCGTCGTGGACTCTCTGTGGCATGCCCGACAGCACCGGTTCCGGTGCCGGGGCGGCGCAGGCGGCGCTCGACGCCGTCCAGCGCTACCCGCGCGAGGCGATCACGATCGCCGAGCGGGTGCTCGCCGCCGGCCGCAGCGCCGGCGACGACGAGCGCTCCACCGCCGAGCGGGCCACCGGGCTGGCCCTGCGGGAACTCAACGACCTGCCCGGCGCGCTGCGCCACCTGCGCCGGGCGGTGCGGGCCGCCGGCACGCCCCGGACCAGGGCACTGGCCCGGATGAGCCTCGGCTACGTGCTGGCCAACGCCGGCCGTACCGCTGCGGCGCTGCGCGCCGTGACCGCCGCGCTGCCCCAGCTCACCGGGGCCGACGCCGGGCGGGCCCGGATGCAGCGGGGGGTGGTGCTGCACTACCGCGGACGGTACGACGAGGCGGTGCGCGACTACGGCTTGGCCATCGACATCGCCCAGCGTGAGGGCGACACCCTGTTGGAGGCGCGGGCCCGCAACAACCGGGGACTGCTCAACGCCCACCGGGGCTCCGCCGGCGGCACCGACGACGACCTCGCCCGGGCGGCGGCCGCCTTCCAGCGGCTCGGGCTCGACCTCGCGGCGGCCGACGCGCGCTGGAACAGCGGGATCGCGGCCGGCCAACGCGGCGACATCGCGGCGGCGCTGCGCTGCTTCGCCGCCGTGGACGAGGAGTACCGGCGGCTCGCCGTGCCCCGGCCGGCGCTGCTGCTGGACCGGTTCGAGCTGCTGCTGTCGGTGCCCCTGGTCGACGAGGCGGTCGAGGTCGCCGCCGCCGCGGTCCGCGAACTCCGCCGCCGGGGGATGGCCTCGGACCTTGCCGAGGCGCTGCTGGCCCGGGCCCGGGCCGCGCTGCTCGCCAACGACCTGGACACCGCGACCGGGGCCGCCGCGCAGGCCCGGGTCCGGTTCCGGCGCCAGGGCCGCCGCACCTGGGCCGCCTTCGCCCGGCACGTCGAGCTGCGCGCGGAGTTCCGCCGGGGCACCCGGTCGGCGACCCTGCTCACGGCGATGGCCCGCACCGCCGACCAGCTCGACGCCACCGGCTGGCCGGGCCCGGCGCTGACCACCCGGATCGAGGCCGGCCTCCTGGCCGCCGCCTCGGGCCGTGCCGGCCGGGCGGTGGCCCTGTTCGAGGTGGCCGCCCGGGCCCGCCGCCGGGGCACCGCGCCCCGGCGGGTCCAGGGTTGGTACGCCCTGGCCCTGTCCCGCCGACTGAACGGCGACGACCCCGGCGCGGCCCGGGCGCTGCGCCGGGGGTTGGCCGTGCTCGACCGGCACCGGACGTCGCTCGGCGCCACGGAGCTGCGGGCCCACAGCGGGACGTACGGGCGGGAGTTGGCGGCCGAGGGCCTGGACATCGCGGTCCGGGCCGGTGCGCCGGCCCGGGTCCTGGCGTGGGCGGAGCGGTGGCGGGCCAACACCCTGCGGATGCGGGCGGCGCTGCCTCCCGACGACCCCGACCTGGTGGCGGCGCTCGCCGAGCTCAGGCTGGTCAGCAGCCTACTGGAGGACGCGGTGCTGGCCGGCCGCCCGGCGCACGCGCTGCGCGGCCGGCAGGCCCGGCTGGAGCAGCGCATCCGGGACCTGGGCCGGCGGGTGCCCGGCGGGACCGGCGTGGTGACCCCGCCCGGCGTGGGCACGCTGGCCGACCGGCTCGGCTCCCGCGTGCTGGTCGAGCTGGTGGCCCACGGCGACCGGCTCCGGGCGGTGCTGGTCCGTGACGGCCGGGCCAGCCTGCACGACCTCGGTCCGCTCGCCGAGGCGGTGCACCTGGCCCGGTCGCACCGGTTCGGCCTGCGCCGGCTGGTCACCACCGGGGACTCGGCCGCCGCGCGGGCCGGGGCCGGGCACGCGGCGGCGGCGCTGGACCGTCAGCTCTTCGACCCGTTGCGGCGGCACCTGGCCGACCGCGCCATGGTGATCGTCCCGGTCGGGGCGCTGCACGCCGTCCCGTGGTCCGGGTTGCCGACCTGCGCCGGGCGCGCCGTGACGGCTGCCCCGTCGGCCACGGTCTGGCTCGGGGCGGACCACCGGCAACCGCCGGCCGGCCCGCCGGTCCTGGCCGGCGGGCCGCGTCTGCCGGCCGCCCAGGCCGAGGTACGCCGGCTCGCGCGGGTCCTGCCCGGGGCCCGCCTGCTCACCGGGGCGGACGCCACCGCCGACGCGTTGACCTCGGCGCTGGACGGTGCCGGGCTGGTGCACATCGCCGCCCACGGCACGTTCCGCGCCGACAATCCCCAGTTCTCCACCCTGGAACTGGCCGACGGGCCGCTGTTCGCGTACGAGTGGGAGCGGGTCGCCCGTCCGCCCGGCTGCGTGGTGCTCTCCGCGTGCGACTCGGGGCTGACCGGGGTACGCCCGGGCGACGAGGTGATGGGCTTCACCGCGGTGCTGCTGGCCCTGGGCGCCCGGTGCCTGATCGCCACCGTGCTGCCGGTGCCGGCCGACCCCACCACCGCGCTCATGCTGGACCTGCACCGACGGATGCGGGCCGGGGCCCGCCCGGCGCAGGCCCTCGCCGACGCCCAGCGGGCGTTCGTCGCGTCCGGCGACAGCACCGCCCGGGCCACCGCGGCGGCGTTCGTCTGCCTCGGGGCCGGGTGACCGCACGCCGCCGGCGGCGGCTGCGGCGCTACCCGGAGTGTCCCGGTCACGCCGTCCCGGGCGGGTCCGGCCTCCGCGCCGGGCCGGGAAGCCCGTGGCGAGGACCCCCTGGCGACGGGCGAGGCGGAGCTGTCGCCGAGCGAGCAGGTCGCGGGCCGGCCGTTGACCGGCCGGCGCCGCACGCACGGGAGACCGGCTACGACACGCAGGACTCGTTGCCCTCCGGGTCGGTGAGCGTGACCCGGCTACGGGCCCGGGCGTCCCTTGTCGAGACCCGCGCGCCGCGCTCGGTGAGCTTGTCGACCGCTTCGCGTGAGAGCGCTCTCGGGTTTATCGTTCAGCGCACGCGGCGGCGGGTGATCGCCGTGGAGAGTGCAGGCACCCGATGGGCAAGGTCAGGCCGACGATCGAGGACGTCGCGCGGGTGGCGGGTGTGTCCCGCGCGACCGTGTCCCGCGTGATCAATGACGTCCCGGGTGCCTCGGGTCCGCTGCGAGCGCGGGTCTACGCGGCCGTGACGGAACTGGGCTACCAGCCGAACGAGGCGGCCAGGGCGCTGGCTTCCGGTCGGCTGCGAGCCGTCGATGTCATCGCGGCGACGTACGGCCCCGGCATCGGATGGCTCAATACCCATCCGTACTTCAGCCGGGTGCTGGCCGGCATGATGCCGGTGCTGGAAGGTGCCCGCGTGCAGCTACGGTTGCACGCGGTCGGCCTTGACGCGGCTGGTGACGTCATCGAGGAGATCGCCGCCAACGCCACCGTCGGAGCGGTTCTCGCCGACATCACCCCGGATCTCGCCAGCCGGTTCCACCGCCGGTGCCGTCGGGTGGTGTCGATGGTGCCGACCTCGGCGTCGGTCCCGGCGATGCGGGCCGACAACGTGGGCGGGGCGTACGCCGCGGTCCAGGAACTCCACCGGCTCGGCCGACGCCGTATCGCCGCCATCCACGGTCCCGTCGCCAACCCCTGCGCCATCGACCGGCGGATCGGCTATCAACGCGCCGTTCACGACCTCGGGCTACCGCGGGTCAGCGCCGACGGCGACTTCCACCGCGACGGCGGTCACCACGCCGCCCAGCAGCTACTACGACACGGCCCGGACCTCGACGCGATGTTTGTCGCCTGCGACCTGATGGCCGCCGGAGCCGTCCAGGCCATCACCGCCACCGGTCGTCGGGTGCCCGACGACGTGAGCATCATCGGCTTCGACGACAGCATCGCCGCCGTCTGCACCAACCCGCCGCTGACCACGATGCGCCTGCCGGTCGAGGAGATGGCCGCCGCCGCCACCCGGCTGCTCCTCGACGGCGTCCCCGCAACAGGTCATCGTCAGCGGTTCCCGGTCGAACTCGTCACCCGCGACAGCACCCCGACACCGACTCGCGGAAGAGGCGATAGATGACCCCGCCCGATCAGATCGAAGCAACCGACCCTGCGCTCGACGAACCCGTAGCGCACCCCTCGGCGCTACGGCTGACACTCACTTCGCCGCTCTACCGCGGCGCGACCATCGCGGTGTTCCTCGGTGCGGTCGGGTTCTCGGCCGCCGCACCACAGATCGCTTCGTTCCTGGTCAACGACCTGGGTGCCTCGCTGCGGGCAGCCGGGCTGTTCTACCTCACCAGCCTCACCGCACCGGTGGCTGGCTATCTGATCGGCCGCCGGTCCGATCGCACCGGACGCCGCCTGGGCCTGTTCCGGTGGTGTGCCGTCCTGGGCTTCGTCGGCTGGATCGGTATCGCCTACTCGACGCAGCTCTGGATGCCGTACCTCATCAGCGCCGTCATCGGCGCGTTCGGCGGCGCGGCAACGTCCCAGCTCTTCGCCGCGATAAACGACCAGCTCACGGCACGCCCCAACCCGCACAACGACGGCGTCGTCGCCGTGGTCCGGATGGCCCTGACCGGCGGTTGGGTCATCGGTCCCGCCGCCGGGGCATTCCTCGCCGCGCACACCTCGCTGCGCACCATGCTGGTCGCCACCGCCCTCTGCACGCTCGCCCAGATCATTCCCCTGGGCACACTGCGCATCACACCCGGCCACGGCAACACGCCGCAGCCGCAGGCGGTCGCTCCCACCGCGAAGGCGATGCTGCCCCTGCTCGCGTTCACCGGGTTGTACGTCCTGGTGTACCTCGGCGAGCCGATCAAATATGCGTACCTGCCGATCTACATGACCGCACAACTGGGGTTCCCGGCCGGGCTCAGCGGAGCGATCATCGGCATCCAGCCGCTGGCCGAGATCATCCTGATGCCGCTGGCAGTCCTCGTCGCCCGCAGAATCGGCATGATGCCCCTCATGGTGATCGGCGCCGCCTTCGGAATCGCTGCCAACATCTGCTTCGCCACCACCGGCACCGCTGCCGGTCTGTTCACCGGCCAGATCCTCATGGGCGCGGTGTGGGGCGTGTTCGCCGCCCTCGGCATCATCGTTGCCCAGCGGCTCCTCCCGACAGCCGTCGCCACCGCCTCTGCGGTGTTCATCAGCTCCACCGCCCTGGCCTCCGCCCTGGGCGGTGCCGCCGGAGGACTCGGCGCCGCGTCCATCGGCCTGCCCCTGGTCTTCCTCATCCCCGCCGCAGCCGGGCTGCTCGCCACCGTCGGACTCGCCCTGATGGTCCGAACGGAGAGCTGACGGCCGCGTCATCGGCGGGATCGGAGCGTTCCCCCATCCGGGTCCCACCCCGCTCGGATCGGCTCTGAAACACGGGCCGTACGCCGGACCGCGATCCGGAGGTTTCGGCCCGTCTTCTTCGGGAACGCCGACATCGGCCCGAATCTCCAGGGTGGTCCGGTAAGAGGGGGTAGATGTGACTCTGGCCAACGCGGCACCCGACTATTTCAAACCCGAGGACGGGATGTTCCTCGCCACTCTGTTGATTGTTCGCGATCTCGATCGGTCGCGCGAATACTACGAGCGAGTATTCGGAGCCACCTGTGTGCACGAGAGCAATCCGTTGATCATGAGGTTCTTCAACAGCTACATCATCATCAACGTCGAGGGCGGCCCCACCGATGACAAGCCGACGGTGCAGGCGGTAGCACCAACGGATTCCGATACTCTGAGCTGCGCGATGAACGTTCGGGTTGCCGATATCCGGAAGCTCTACAAGGAGTGGAAGGCCCGTGGTGCGGACTTCCTCACCGAGCCGAAGGACCACGGCACGGAGATCCGGTGCTATCTGCGCGACCCCGACGGCTATCTGGTTGAGATCGGGCAGGGGCTCTGACCGCGGCGCGCGCCGACCCGGCTCAGGCGACGCAGAATTCGTTGCCCTCCGGGTCGGTGAGGACGGTCCACTCGCCCCCCGGCTCCCTGACCTGCCGGACCAGCGTCGCGCCGTGCTCCCGCAGCCGGGCCACGGTCGCCTCCCGGGCATCGTGGCCGGCGTGGACGTCGACATGGAGACGGTTCTTCACCGCCTTCGACTCCGGAACGCGGTTGAACAACAGCCGCCGACCCAGACCCGCACCACTGACCGGATCGAACGGATCCTCGGGATGCCGCACCGCTGCGGCGTCCCGCCAGAACAGCCTTCCCTCGAACTCGACACGCAGCCGGGCGTCGACCGCCCCGGCGGCCAGCAGTTGCTCGATCAGCGGGCTGTTGTCCTCGATCAGGTAACCCAGTGCCTCCGCCCAGAACACCGCCTGGCGATGCGGATCAGCCGCATCGAACACCAACTTCCAACCAACCGCCATCAGAGACCTCCATCCCTGGGCCTGCCCCACCGGCAGCCCAATAACCAGTACCGCTGAAACCGCGCGGTGGCAGCGGCACGGACACCGTCACCGCCAGCGGAAACAAACGACCCGGCAAGACCAATGGAACCGGTGTGCCACCGCCGTCATCTGCGGCCCTGGTAGAGATCACGGAGCAGGCAGACCTCGGCTCCGTGATGGATCGTCTCCCGGTTGATGTGGAGCACGAGCGCCGCCATCGGGAAGTCGGCGTATGCCCCTTCGGCCGGGCCGCAGGGGCGGGCCAACCCGTCGTCGCCCAACCCCCGCACGCCCTTGGTCCAGGTGGCGTACGCCTCGTCGAGCTGTCGGAGTGCCTGGTCGGCGGTGCCGGCGTAGCCGAAGCTGTCGTAGTCGCACGGTGGGCCGCCGAAGTGGGCGGCGTTGCGCTGGCCGAGGACGGCGACGATGAGGTGGCCCAGCCGCCAGGCGATGGTCGTCACGGGTGGCGGCGTCGGTTCCGGCTGTTCGTACTCGATGACGTACTCGCCGGAACCGTGCGCGGCCTCGGCGCGGCACTCCGCCCGTGGGCGCACGCTCCAGGATCCCGCGACGGGCTCCCAGCGGTACTCGTCGTCGGTCAACCCGTCGAGCCGGCGCCGTAGCTGGTGGTGCCAGTGCCAGTCCACCTGGTCGGCCAGTTGTTCGCTCCAGTCGATGGTCATGCCGCCCACGCTATGCGCAATTGCGGACAGATCCGGTCCTCGTTGTCTGACACCCTTGATTCATGTACGACACGTCGGCGCGCCTGCTGCGGCTGCTCTCGATGCTGCAGACACGACGCGAGTGGACCGGTCCCGAGCTGGCCGGACGGCTCGACGTCACGGTACGGACCCTGCGCCGTGACGTGGCCCGGCTGCGCGGCCTGGGCTACCCGGTCCGGGCCACCCCGGGCGTGGCCGGCGGCTACCAGCTCGCCGCTGGGGCGACGCTGCCACCGTTGCTGCTCGACGACGACGAGGCGGTCGCGGTGGTGCTGAGCCTGCGAACCGCGACCAGCCACACCGTGACCGGCATCGCCGAAACCTCGCTGCGCGCGCTGGCCAAGCTGGAGCGCCTGCTCCCGGCCCGGCTGCGCCAGCGGGCGGCCGCCCTGCGGCTGGCCACCGTGCCGTTGACCGGGCCGGAGCCCACCGTCGACCCGGCCACCCTCACCGTGATCGCCGAGGCGTGCCAGGACCAGCACCGGCTCACCTTCGGATACCGCAGCCGCGACGGCGCGGCCAGCGTCCGCACGGTGCAGCCGCACCGGGTGGTGCACACCGGCCGCCGGTGGTATCTGGTGGCGTACGACGAGACGCGCGACGACTGGCGCACCTTCCGGGTGGACCGGATCGACGACCCGCGGTCGACCGGGGTCCGGTTCACCCCTCGCGACCCGCCCGACGCGGCGGCCTTCGTGTCGGACTCCGTCTCGACCGCGCCGTACCGCGTCCGGGCCCGCGTCCTGGTCCACGCCCCAGCCGACGTGGTGGCGGAGCGCTTTCCACCCACGACCGGCATCGTGGAGCCGGTGGACCCGACGAGCTGCCTGCTCACCACCGGCGCGGACTCGGTGCCGCCCATCGCGGTGCACCTCGCCCTGCTGGGACACGACTTCACCGTGCTCGAACCCACCGACCTGGTGCAGGAGTTGCGGGTGCTGGCCGACCGGCTGCACCGCGCCGCCAGCAGGGGCGGAGCCACGATCATCTCGGCGGACGGTGGCGGCGGCGGACCGCGTACGTAGGAAACCTTCCCTCCAGACGTTGACTTCGGTGGTTTTCAACACAACAATCGCGGTCTATATCGACATTCATCGTTGTCGATGACCATCTCTGGAGGGAGGTACCCATGGCAGCACTGCAAGGCGAGGTGTCGTGGTTCTGCTGCGGCAGCGCCTGGGGACCCTGCGGCACCACGGGCGGCGGCGCCTGCGGCACCTGCAGCTCGGGCAACTACCAGCACGCCTGGCCGAACACCTCGGACGCATGCCTGGCCATCACCCGCCCGGACACCTGCGGGATCGGGATGAGCCGCCGCGGCTGCGGCTTCCGGCACTACACCACCAACCTCTGCAACGGCGCCCGGGTCGGCACCACGATCGCCGACTGCGGGCCGCAGACCGACCTGTTCTGCGGTGAGCGCACCTGCTGCGGCGCGGCCTGCGGCAGCAACCGGATCATCGACCTGACGCCCGCCGCGTTCAGCGCGATCGCCAGTCTCTCCACCGGGCTCCGGCCCTGCTCGGTCGACTCCATCTGAACGGGAGGCCGCACCATGCACCAGACCCTGGACCGTAGACGACTGCTCGCCACCGCCGCGCTCGGCGGCGTGGTCGGCGCCACCGGGCTCGGCTCGCTCGCCCCCGAGGCGGCCTTCGCCGCAACGGCGGCGACCATCGAACCGGGCGCACCGGACCCCAATTTCGCCGAGGGCCGGATCAGCAAGGTCACCGGCAACATGCTGCTGGTCACCGGCTCGGACACCGTGTTGCACTCGATCCGGATCACCGACGGCACGAGCATCTGGAAGCTGCACCCGACCACGTTCGACCGGGTGGCCGTCGGCGACGGGCTCTACGCCCGCGGCGTCCGCCTGCCCGACGGCACGCTCGCCGCGGAATCCGTCTGGGTCAACATCGTCAACCTGCACGGGCACATCGCCGCCGTCGGCCGCAACGTGCTGCACCTCGACCACCAGGGCCGGCGGATCGTCGCGCACGTCGTGCCGGACCGCTCCGCCGCGGTCTACAACGGCACCCCGGCGGTCAGCGACCTGTCACTGCTGCGGGTCGGCCGGCACGTCCAGGTGCTCGGCGCCTGGCACCCGGACACCAACGAACTCGACATCGCCACCGTCTACGCCGCCGCCTGACCGGCGACGCCCGGGCGGCGCGCACCGCCCGGGCGTCGTTCCGCCGACAACCGATGGGAGAACCCATGATCGAAATGATCGCGGCACTGCAACCGCTGATCGTCGGTGCGGTGCTGCTCTGGTCCGCGCGCGTCAAGCTGTTCAGCCGGCACGCCGCCACGGCGGCCAACCGGTCGGCGCTCGTCCGGCTGCTCGGGCAACGCCGAGCGCTGCCCGCGTACCGGCTGCTCGGCGGGGTCGAGCTGACCCTCGGCGCGCTGCTCCTGCTGCCACCCGTGCTGCGGCTGGAGGCGGTCGCCGCGACCGTGCTGGCCGTCGGCTTCCTCGGCTACCTGACCTACGCCCGCCGGGCCGCCCCGGACTCCTCCTGCGGCTGCCTGAGCGCCCGCCCGACCCCCGTCTCCGGTCGCAGCCTGGCCCGGGCCGGGTTGCTGGTGACGGCGGGCGGGCTGGCCGGACTGGCCCCCGTCGGCTGGGCGACCGCGCTCACCGGGCGACCACTGGCCGGCACCGCCGTGCTGCTCGCCGAACTGGCGGCGGTGGTGGCGCTCTCGCCGGAGCTGGACGTGGCCTGGCTGCTGCCGCTGCGCCGGCTGCGCGCCCGACTGACCCACCCGCTGCGCGGCGGCTCCGGCGTGCCGCTGCTCGCCACCGTGCACCAGCTCCAACTCAGCGATTCCTACCGGCGGGTGGCGCCGCTGCTCCGCTCCGACGTGCGGGAACACTGGGACGACGGCGACTGGCGCTTCGTCGGGCACGCCGCGCTCTACCAGGGCCGCCCGGTGACCGCGGTGTTCGCCGTGCCACTGGCCGACCGGGAGCCGGACGCGGTGCGGGTCGCCGTGGTCGACGACGCCACCGGGCACACCCTGCTGAGCCTGGCCGGCCTGACGCAGCCCACCCGGCCCCGGCTCACCGTCGTCCCCGGCTAGCGGGTACCGAGCAGGGCGGACATGCCGCCGGGTCAGGGTCATGCCGGAGCGGCACACCGGCATCCGGGCCACCCGGCGACACCGGGGCGGGTATGGGGATGTCCTCCCGCCGTACCCGCCCCGGTGTCGCCAGCCGACCGCGCCGAGGGCCCGGGGCGGTGTGCGACCAGCCCGGGCCCGCCGGCCGTCAGCCGGTGAGGTCGAACTTCTCCCAGAGCCCGATCGCCGCGCGGTTGGCGATCAGCGGCGACGCCCCGGCGTTCTCGGCGGTCACGATCTGGTTGTTGACCAGGGCCCGCAGGCTGACAGTCCCGTCGGAATTGGTGACGAGCTGGAAGGTCTCCCACGGGCCGATCGCGGTACGGTTCGCGATCAGCGGCGACGCGCCCGCGTTGTCGGCGCAGACGTACAGGCCGTTGGCGCGGGACCGCAGGGCGATGTTGCCGTTGCCGGCGTCGACCCGGTCGAACTGTTCCCACGACCCGACGGTCGCCCGGTTCGCGATCAGCGGCCCACCGGCGTTGTCCGCCGTCACGTACTGACCGTTGGCCCGGGCCCGGACGCTGACCGCCCCGGTGCCACCGCCCGAGCCGGTGGCGAAGGTGAACGAGTCGAGGTCGAACAGGTTGCCGGCGCCGCCCTTGAACACCAGGTACAGCGTGGTCGGCGTGGACGGCGCGTTGGTGATGGCGCCGGACACGGTGGTGAAGGTCTCCCAGCTTCCGGTCACCGGCACCGTGACGGTGCCCAGCAGGGTGCCGGTGGCCGATCCGGTACGCACCTCGATGGTGCCGCCGGCGCCCGCCGAGGAGACCCGCGCGGTGAACCGGTTGGCGTTGGCCAGGTGGTACGGCTGGTACGAAATCCAGTCGTTGTTGTCGATGAACCCGGCGGTCCGGCCGCCCTCGGCGCTGGCGTGGTCGGCGAGCTGGACGCCGCCGGACTGGGCGCCGAAGTGCTCGCCCTGCCGGTGCTTCGGTTGCAGGGTCTTGATGCTGTGCGTGGTGAGCCCGCCGTTGTCGGTGTACGCGGCGTCGAAGACGCCGTAGATGTTGGCCGCCGCGTCGTGCTCGCCGTCGACCGGGATGGTGATGGTGCCGCTGCAACCGGTCTTCGAGGTGATCTGGTGGGCGTGGCTGTCGTGGCCCAGCGCGTAGCTGACCGTCACCCGGGCACAGTTGATCGTGCCGTCCTCCGGGTCGCTCACGGTGACCTGGAACGGCACCGTGTCACCGAAGTCGAAGAGCTGTCCGTTGGTGGGCAGGGTCAGCGACACCGTCGGAGCGGTGTTGCCGACGGTGACGACCAGGCTCGCCGTGCCGGACAGGCCGGTCGGGTCGGTGACCTTCAGGGTGGGGGTGTAGGTGCCGTTGGTGGTGTACGTCTTGGTCGGGTTGGCCGCCGTCGAGGTGGTCCCGTCGCCGAAGGTCCACAGGTAGCTCAGCGCCCCGCCCTCCGGGTCGGAGCTGCCGGCGGAGGAGAAGGTGACGGTCAGCGGGCTCGACCCCGACGTGGGGTTCGCCGAGGCGACCGCGACGGGGCTGCGGTTGCCGCCGCCGATGTACTCGACCCGGTAGAGCGCCTGGTTGTTCGCCCCGGTGCCGTAGTCCAGCGCGTAGAGCGCGCCGTCGGGCCCGAAGGCCAGGTCCATCACCTGGGTGCCGGTCCACGGGAAGTCGGAGATCTCGCCGGGCGAGCCGTCGGCGTTCACCGCGATCGCCTTGATCCAGCGGCGACCGTACTCGCCGGCGAAGTAGCGGCCGTCCAGCGACGCCGGGAACTTCACGCTGGAGTTGAGCGCCGCGTTGTACCGGTACACCGGTCCGCCCATCGGCGACTCGGAGCCGCCGCCGAACTCCGGCGGCGATCCGGCGTCGCCGTACTTGATCCAGCTCGGCTTCGCCGCCGGCAGCGTGGTGAGGCCGGTGTTGCGGAACGAGTTGTTGGTCGGCCCGCCGGCGCAGTTGTACTTGGCCAGCGACGGCCCGGACGGGAAGGTGTACTCGTTGTACGTCTCGGTCGTCGTGTTGGTGCCGGTGCAGTACGGCCAGCCGTAGTTGCCGGGCCCGGTGATCCGGTTGAACTCGACCTGGCCACCGGGGCCCCGGTTGGGGTCGGTGGTGCCGGCGTCCGGGCCGTAGTCGCCGAGGTAGACGATGCCGGTCGGCTTGTCCACGCTCATCCGGAACGGGTTGCGGAAGCCCATCGCGTAGATCTCGGGCCGGGTCCTGGCCGTGCCGGGCGGGAACATGTTCCCGGCCGGGATGGTGTACGAGCCGTCCGGCTGGGGCTTGATCCGCAGCACCTTGCCGCGCAGGTCGTTGGTGTTGCCCGACGAGCGCTGGGCGTCGAACTGCGGGTTGCGGTCGGTCCGCTCGTCGATGGGGGTGTACGAGTTGGACTCGAACGGGTTGGTGTCGTCACCGGTGGTCAGGTAGAGGTTGCCGGCGGCGTCGAAGTCGAGGTCGCCGCCGACGTGGCAGCACTGGCCCCGGTCGTTGTCGACCTGGAGCACGATCCGCTCACTGCCGAGGTTGAGCGTGTCGTCGGCGTTGAGGGTGAACCGGGACAACCGCAGGTGCCCCTTCCAGCGGTCGAAGTCCGCCGCCGTCCCACTGGTCGGGGCGTCCCCGGCCGGGGTGCTCAGGGTGGGCGAGTAGTAGAGGTAGACGTACCTGTTGGTGGCGAAGCCGGGGTCGACGGCGACGCCCTGTAGGCCCTCCTCGTCGTGGGTGTAGACCGACAGGGTGCCGGCGACCTTGGTGTTGCCGGCGGCGTCGGTCACCCGCACGGTGCCGTTGCGAGCCGTGTGGATCACCGAACGGTTGGGCATGACGGCCAGCGACATGGCCTCACCGAGTTCAGCCGCGCCGGTGGCGAGGGTGACCTGCTGGTAGTCGGCGGCGGGGATCGGGGCGGCCTGCGCGGCCGGTGGGGCGGCGACGGCAAGGGTGACGCTCGCGGCGGTGGTGAGCGCCGCGACGAGCGCGCGGGGCCAGCGCCGGGGGTACGAGGGCATGATCGTCCTTTCTCGACGATCCGGGTCGGGCGCGTGGGGGCGCGCCACGACCGGGTGGTGTGACGTGGGGGTGGTCCGGGGCGGGCGCGGTCAGCCGGTGACCAGGTCGAACTTCTCCCACTGGCCGATGGTGGCCCGGTTGGCGACCAGGGCGGCGGCGCCGCCGTTCTCCGCGACCACGTACCGGTTGTTGACCAGGGCCCGGAGGCTGACCGTGCCGTCGGAGTTGCGGACGAGCTGGAAGGTCTCCCAGGCACCGGCGGCGGCCCGGTTCGCGACCAACGGGGCGGCGCCGGCGTTCTCCGCGCAGACGTACATGCCGTTGGCGGTGGAGCGCAGCGCCACGTTGCCGCCGCCGAGGTCGACCAGGTCGAACCGCTCGGTGGCGCCGACGGCGCTCCGGTTGGCGATCAGCGCGGTGGTGGCGTTCGGCGCGCTGACGTACTGGTTGTTGGCCCGGGCCCGCAGGCTGGTGCCGCTGGGCGGCGGGGTGGTACGCGGCGTGCAGTCGGCCGCCACCGCGCCCGAGGCGACCCGCAGGCCGCCGAGCAGCATCCGGGTGAAGTTCGGGTCGCTGTACGACTCCTCGGTGTGCCCGAGCCCGGTGTACCAGGCCCGCCCGCCGCCGTAGGACCGGCACCAGGTGATCGGATGGTCGCCCATGTTCCCGCCGCTGTACGACGACTCGTCGAGGCTGGCCAGCACCCGCACGTTCGACCTGGGGTTGGTGCGGTAGTTGTACCACTCGTCGCTGCGTACCCAGGTGTCGGCCAGGTGGGCGGTGGAGGGGTTCGTCCGGTCCTCGACCCGGATGGTGGCGGACTGGATCGCCGGGTGCGAGTGGAACCACGCGCCGACCAGCCCGCCGTACCACGGCCAGTCGTACTCGGTGTCGGCGGCGGCGTGGACGCCGACGTACCCGCCACCGGCGGTGATGTAGGACTCGAAGGCCGTCTGCTGGGTGGCGTTGAGGACGTCGCCCGTCGTCGACAGGAAGACCACCGCCTGGTACTGGGCCAGGTTCGCGGTGGTGAACTGGGCGGCGTCCTCGGTCGCGGTCACCGTGAACCCGTTGGCGGCGCCGAGCTGCTGGATGGCGGCGATGCCGTTGGGGATGGACGAGTGGCGGAAGCCGGCGGTCTTGCTGAACACCAGGACCTTGGTCAGTGGCGCTGCCGAGGCCGGGGCCGGCGCGGCCACCAGGCTGGCCAGTAACACGGCCAGGCCGGCGATGAGTGCTAACGCACGGGAACGCATGCTCTGCTCCTCTGCTGAGCGTCGGCCCGGGCGGGCACACCACTGGCGTGCGGGCCCGCCGGGGCCGAGGTGGCGGTGGTACGGAGGCCGGGCCGCCGATGCTCGGCTGAGGGCGGTACAGGTGGTGCGGTGGTGGTGGTGCTGCGGTGGTGCGGTGCCTGCCGGTCGGATCGCTCCGGCCGGGTGGTGACGCGACGCGACGCCGTGGCGAGGTCCGCTCCCGCGCTCCCCCATCCGCCGACGAGGGAAGCGTCACGCCGCGACCGGCAGCGCCAGCAACGGGCTGGCGTGCCGGCGGGAACGGTGTCAGGACCGGGTCAGGCCCGTCAGCCGCTGGTGCCGGAGCCTGGATCCATCGATGCCCCTCGCCGCGTTGGTCAGGGTCGACAACGCCCGACCGGCCGGTGTGGACGGTCGCAACGAATCGACTCGTATCGCTGGGAGGAAGTTAACCCCCGATGTCCGCGCTCCGTCAAGCCCGCGTTTCGGCCTTCACCGGACGTCGTGTTCCCGACGTCGGCAGCCGGAGCGGGCAGGCCACGACCCACCCTGCGGCCGTCGGTTCGGCCCCCGGAGCCGGGATCGCTCAGCCGACCCGGAGGATCAGTTTGCCCCGCACGTGACCGCCCTGGCTGATCTCGTGAGCCTCGGCGGCCTGGTCGAGTTCGAAGGTCCGGGCGACGGGGAGGCTGAACTCGCCCCGTTCGAAGAGCCGCGCCGCCTCGTCCAGCCCCTGGTACGACCGGCCCTCGGCGCCGCTGGTCATCCGTACGCCGTACCGCTGGGCGTCCGGGTCGGAGATGGTCAGCACCTTGTCGGACGTACCGGTGATCTCGACCAGGTCGGGCAGGGCCCCCTTGCCGGCGGTGTCCAGGGCCTCGTCCACCCCGTCGGGAGAGATGTCCCGGACCCGTTCCACCAGCCCCGGGCCGTAGCTGGTCGGGTTGACGCCCAGCGCGCGCAGGAAGTCGTGGTTGGCCGGACTGGCGGTGCCGATCACGGTGGCTCCCCGGTGGCGGGCGAGCTGCGCGGTGGCCAGACCCACCCCACCGGACACCCCGTTGACCAGCAGGATGTCGTCCTCGCCCACGCCGAGCAGGTCGAGGGCACGCACGGCGGTCTCCGCCGCGACCGGCAGCCCGGCCGCCTCCTCCCAGGACATCACCGGCGGCTTGGCGGCGAAGTGCTCCAGCACCGCGTACTCGGCGTAGCCGGCGGCGGTGGCGAAGCCGAAGACCTCGTCGCCCACGCCGACCCCGGACACGCCCGCGCCGACCTCGTCGACCACCCCGGCCACGTCGCTGCCCGGGATGGTCGGCAGCGACAGCGGCATCATCTCGCGCATCGCCCCGCTGCGGATCTTCCAGTCCATCGGGTTGACCCCCACGGCACGCACGGCCACCCGGACCTGGCCCGGTCCGGCGTGCGGCTCGGGCACCTCGACCGGCCGCAGCACCTCCGGGCCGCCGTAGTCGGCGAACTGCACCGCTCTCATCTGCCACCCCCCACGTCGACCGGACGCCGACGCGCGACCGGCCGGCAGTGGTTATCCTCTCCGGCGCGTTTCACACCTGCCCAGCGGCTCGTGGCCCGGCCCGGCAAGCACGGACACCCCGGCCGGGCCGGCGCAGCCGGGGACCACCCCCGGCCCGCGCCGACACCGGTCCCGCGACCTCAGCCCACCTCGATCGTGTACTCCGCGGTGTGCACCGTCCCGTCGACCTGGAAGTCGAAGAACGCCCGGTACCGGCCCGTGCTCGGCGCGGTCAGCCAGAACTTGACCGTCCCGTCGACCAGTTCCGGCTCCGGGTGGACATGCACGTAACCCAGGTCGCCCTCGCGAACGACGACCAGATGCCCGTACGCGCCCAGGTAGCGCTCCAACCGCGGCGGTCCAGGCGGCCCGGACCCGCCGACCCGGAAGGACAGCGGCACCGTCACCCCCACCGTCGGCGTGCCGCCCATCGACACCGTGAACGGCCCGGCCGCCGCCTGCGACTGGGCCGGCGGCAGCGCGGCCGGGACGTGCGCGCCGGGAACCTGGTGGTCGACGCCGAGGACCAGCGGCAGCGCGGTGCCGTCGGCCCCGGTGACCGAGAAGTCGGCGTAGATGCGGTAGCCGCCTGCCCGGGGCAGGGTCAGCGGCACACTCCAGGTGCCGTCGGCCGTCATGGTGGGATGCAGATGCTGGTACCCGCTCAGGTCACGGCCCACCACGACCAGATGCAACGGCTTGTCGTGTACGACCGCGAAGCGCGTCGCCGGCTGCCGGTCGGGCCCGACGATCCGGAACCGGTAGTCCAGCCGCTCGCCGACCGGCTGGGACCGCGCCACCGGCTGGAGGGTGTAGCCACCGGCGCTGACCGCCATCCCGGTCACCTGCGCCTGCCCGGTGCCGCCGTCACCCGGATGCGTGTGTGCCCCGGTGCCGGGTCCGTGCTGGTGCCCGTCCCCCGCCGACACCGCCGGCCCGGTGCCGAGCGCCCCGCCGGTGGCCGTCTGCCCGCCGGTGACGCTCCGCCCGTCGGCCGTACCGATCCGTCCGAGGCCGAACCCGGCCAGCAGGGCCACCACCAGCCCACCGACGAACAGCGCGAGACCCGTGTTGCTCAGCCGGGCGCCGACGGTGGGGGCTTCCCCGTCCGCCTCGGCGGCCACATCCGGCGCTACGGTCACGGCAGGCGATCGACCGTCCGCCGGGTCGACGGCAGTTGCCGTCGCCCCCTTCCCGACCGCCGCCGGCACGGCCGCCGCCGGCACGGCCGCGACGGCCGTCCGGGCGGTGTCCGCCGCGCGGCCCCGGCGGGCCGGGGAGACGGCCGCCCGGGTCGCCCTGCCACCGGCGCCCGAGGCGGCGGCCCTGCGATCGGCGCCCGTGCGACCGGTCGCGCCTGTTCCCCGCCCGGGTCGGGAGCCGCCGCCCGGCCGGCGAGGAGCCGCCCCCGCGACGCGGGCCCGGCCGGCCGCCCTGCCCACGGGTGCCCGGCGGCGCCAGCCCACGAGGCCGGCCACCGCCGCCACGGCGGCCACCGCCCCGGCCGTCCACACCCAGCGCCCGGGACCGCCCTCGTCGTCCGGGGCCGTCGACGGAGCGGCGGCCCCGGGCGGGGCCGAGGCCGCCGCCGGCGTGGCCGGCGCGGACGACGTCGCCGCCGAACCGTGCCCGGACGTGGCGTGCTGTTCGGCGGCCGCCACCAGCGACGGATCCGGCTGGTTGGTGGGCGGGCGCCAGCCCTGCGGCGGCGTCGTCACCCGCCCCGTGTAACGGAAGCTCATCGTGCCCCGCACCGGCTCACCGTCCGAGGCCACCGACAGGTAGCTCACCGAGTACTGCCCCACCGCCGGCAGGTGCGCGAGCGTCACCACCGCCGGGTATCCCGTCGCGTACTCACGCGGTTCGAACTTCCCGTCGACCAGCAGGTACTCCCGCACCGGCTTGTCCAGGGGCTTGGCCGCCCCGTGCGCCCAGCCGTTGTCGACCCGACCGCCACCCGGCGCGGTGATCGTGAAGTACGCGTTGCCGGCGACCTTCTCGGTGAAGTAGAGCTCCACCGCCGCCAGCGGCTCGGCCACCGTGGCGCCCGTCGCCGGCGCGGACATCGCCAGCGTGCCATGGGCTGCGGCGGGCGGGGCGGAGCCGAGGACGGCGACGGCCGAGAGGAGGACGAGCGCGAACAGGCCCGAGACGGCACGTCCAGCACGTCTGGCGGCGGGAGGGGAACAACGCATTGGATCATCCTCACGACGGCCGGACTTCAATCAATAGTTCGCCAACTTTTTACGCAAATGGCAAAAGTTCCGACCGCCGCGACTCAACCTCGGAACGCGACCGTCGAAACCCGCCGCCCTCACCCCGCGCACCGGGCCGGACGGCGGGTGCACCGCGAGCCGCCGTCCCGTTCGGACCTGCGCAGAGGCCGGTCGGGTCAGCCGGTACGCCAGCGGTGGGCGGTCCGGGTGTCGGCACCCCAGGCGGCGACCAGGTCCTCGCGGGCCCGCGCGACGCGGGAGCGGATGGTGCCGACCGGGCAGCCGCACACCTGAGCCGCGTCGGCGTAGGACATGCCGAGGACCTGGGTGGCGACGAACGCCTCCCGGCGCTCCGGGGCCAGCCCGGCGATCAGGTGGTCCAGGGTCACCCGGTCGTCGACGCCGCCGGTGGTCGCGCCGGCGGCCTCGGCGACGGACTGCCAGTCCGGCAGCGCGGCGATCCGGGGCCGGGTCAGCGCGGTGCGGACGTGGTCGACGGCGACCCGGCGGGCGATGCTGAACACCCAGGTGCGGGCCGAGGAGCGCCCGGCGAAGCCGGGGAGGCTGCGCAGCGCCCGCAGGAAGGTCTCCTGGGTCAGGTCGTCAGCCTCCCCGGGTCCGGCCAGGTGGGCGAGGAACCGCCGCACCGGGCCCTGCAGGGCCCGGATGAGCGCGGCTGCGGCCTGCCGATCGCCCTGGCCGGCCAGGCGCGCCCACCGGGTCACCTGGTCGTCGTCCGGCCCGCCGGTCATCAGCCGTTTCGGGTGGTGCGTCGGTACGCGAGCAGGCCGGCGACGAGTCCGGCCAGGCCGAGCAGGACGCCGGCCAGGCCGTAGCCGTAGCCGTCGTCGCTGCTGTCGTCGGTCGACGCGGCGGTGGGGGCCGGCGGGGCGGACGCGACGGCGTCGTCGGTCGCGGCGGCGGTGAGCCTCAGCACCGGGGCCGGGTGCGCGGCCTCGACACCGGGGGTGGGTTCGTCGATCCAGCGGACGACGTCGCCGTCGGAGTAGGTCTGCAGGGCCTTGAAGACGACCTGGTCGGCGTCCGGCAGCGGGCCGAGGGAGACGTCGAACTCCTGGAACTGGCCGGGTTTGATCACCGCCGTCGGCGCGGCCGTCCAGGTGATCCTGGTGACGGCTTCGGTGATCTCCCCGTCGTCGGTCCTGATCGGGGTGGGCAGCTTCGTCTTCTCGGCGACGGCGGTCCACCCGGTGACCGGCCGGAGGGACACCGACGCGATCGGGGTGGCGGTGGGCAGGTTGACCTCGACCCTGGTGGTGTCGCCGGTGTCCTTCTCGTTGGGCACCCGGAACGAGACCTTGGTCCACCCGCCCTGGACGGCGGTGCCGGGGTTCACCGTGACGTGCGCCGCCGCGGGGCCGGCAACGACCAGGGTGGCGGCCGTCACGACCACGGCGACTGCGGCCGTGCGGGCAAGCGGGTAGGGCTTCATCGAGTCGGGTCCTCAATCGTGTGGTTGCCGGTGGTCGGCGCCGCCGCAAGGGCCGCGCGTCTGTGGTTGTCGTCGACCGGCGCGGAAAAGTTCCGGACCTCGACCGTTCGGTTGATTTCTCGGCATGTCCGATTTCAGGCGGGAACCACCGCCGCCCGCCGCCCGACCACCGATTCCGACACCCCGCGCTTCGAGTCGATCGGAAACCGCATGACGTCCACCGTCGAGACACCCGAGTCCGCGCCCGCACCCGGCACGCCCGCGCCGGCCACGACGCCGGCAGCCCGAGCGGGATGGGGCGCCCTGCTGCTGCGCGTCCACTTCTACGCCGGCATCCTGGTTGCCCCGTTCCTGCTGGTGGCGGCGCTGACCGGGCTGGCCTACACGGTCACCCCGCAGGTGGACCGGATCGTCTACGGCGGGCAGCTCACCGTCGAGCGGGTCGGCGACACCCCCCGGCCGCTCGCCGAGCAGATCACCGCCGCCCGCGCCGCCCACCCCGAGGGCAGCCTCGCGTCCGTCACCCCCGGCGAGGGCGACGCGACGACCCAGGTGGTGTTCGACGTCGCGGATCTCGGCGAGAAGCAGCACACCGTCTACGTCGACCCCTACACGGCCGAGGTGACGGGGACCCTGACCACGTGGTTCGGGTCGACACCGCTCACCACCTGGCTGGACGACCTGCACCGCAATCTGCACCTCGGCGCGCTGGGCCGTTACTACTCGGAGATCGCCGCGAGCTGGCTGTGGGTCCTCGTGCTCGGCGGAGTCATCCTGTGGTGGCGCCGCCAGCGCCCCGGCGTCGGGCGGATTCGGCGACTGTTCGGCCCCGACCTGGCCGCCCGGCGGGGTGTCCGGCGCACCCGGAGCTGGCACGCGGCGACCGGGCTGTGGCTGGCCGTCGGCCTGCTGCTGCTGTCCGCCACCGGGCTGACCTGGTCCCGCTACGCGGGGGACAACTTCGGTGCCGGCCTGGACGCCCTCGACTCCCGTACCCCCGAGGTGTCCACCGTCCTGCCCGGGGCGGCGTCGCCCGGCACGGGGTCCGGCCACCACGGCGGTGGGCAGGCCGGGCCGGCCACCGCGATCGACCCGGCCGTCACCGACCGGGTCCTCGCCATCGCCCGCGACGCCGGGCTCGACGGCCCGGTCGAGATCACCCCCGCCGCCGACGCCCGGTCGACGTGGACCGTCACCCAGGTGGACAACACCTGGCCGGTCCGCAAGGACCGGATCGCCGTGGACCCCGCCACCGGCACCGTCACCGCCCGCAGCGACTTCGCGTCCTGGCCGCTGCTGGCGCGGCTGAGCAGCCTCGGCGTCTCCGCCCACATGGGGCGGCTGTTCGGACCGGTCAACCAGGTGCTGCTCGCCGCCCTCGCCCTCGGCCTGCTCTGCGTCATCGTCTGGGGCTACCGCATGTGGTGGCAGCGCCGCCCGACCCGTACCGGCCGCCGTGCCGCCGTCGGTGCCGCGCCCGCCCGGGGCGGGTGGCAGCGGCTGCCCGGCTGGGGCATCGCCGTCGGCGTACCCGTCGTCTTCGCCGTCGGCTGGGCGCTGCCGCTACTCGGGGTGACGCTGCTGGCGTTCCTCGTCGTGGACCTGGTGGCCGGCGCGTGGGTGACCCGGCACGCCCGCAACGGGTCCGCTCCGGTCGCCTGAGCGGCCGGTGGGGGCGGCGGGTCCCTCGTGCCGGTGCCCGCAGGCCGAACCCACCGAGGCTGGCCCCGCCCGGAGTCGCGGCCCTGCGCGCGAGTCCGGGGCGAAGATCACGCTCGATCCTGGTTGTCGTGGTCTCCCAGCCGGCCGGATGCCACTGCAACCAGGATCGAGCACGATCATGGGGCCCGGCGGCCCGTCCCAGCGGGTGGGTCGTGGGTTGGACAAGACGCTGGCGGCGCCGGCGACGGGGAGGTCCCTGCGCAGCCCGCAGCCGGACCGTCACCGGTCCACGGGACGGATCCCGGTCCGCGCCGCCGACCGGGCCGCCACGACGGGCGTGACCAGGCCGGAGACGGAACAAGCGGACCATTGCGGGAACCAGGACGACCTCACGACCGACTACCGGTACATGGGGTGTGAGCAGTGGCGGGAAATCCTGTCGGCGCGGCTGGACGGCGAGGCGACCACCGAGGAACGGCACCGCGCCGACACCCACCTGGACGGATGCGTCGGCTGCCGGCGCTGGTTCGACCGGGCCGCGGCGGTGACCCGCCGGTCCCGGCTGACGCTCAGCGCCCCGGTGGACGACCTCGCCGACCGCATCCTCGCCGTGGCGAGCCCACCCGAGGTCGCCCCGGGCCGGTTCCGGAAGCGACTGTCCCTCACCCTGCGTACCGCGCTCGGCCTCGTCGGCGCACTGCAACTGGTGCTGGGCCTGACCCAGATCGGCATGGGCCCGTCCGCCGGCCACCGGCACGCCGGCGCCATCGCCTCGGGACACCTGTGGCACGAGTCCGCCGCGTGGAACGTCGCCATCGGCGCCGGCTTCCTGTTCGTCGCGACCCGGCGCACGCCCCCGACCGGGCTGCTGCCCACCCTGAGCGCGTTCGTCGGCACCCTCGTGCTGCTGTCGGTCAACGACCTGCTGACCGGCGGTGTCGACCCCACCCGGCTGGTCAGCCACGGCTTCCTGATCACCGGGTACACGATCGTGGTCGCGCTGTCCCGACCCTGGCTGCGGCCCGACGGACCGCCGACGCACGGGCGGTCCGGCCGGTCCGGTTGGCGGCTCACCGACGACCCGCCGCAACCCACCCCGGCCACGCTGCGGCTACTCCCGCCCCACCCGGGTTCCGCGCGGGCCCGCGACCGCCCGGCGGCCTGAGCGACTGCTCGTCGCCGCCAACGCGACCCCACACCCGCGAGGACTCAGGCGGTACGGGGAGCCGATCGCAGCAGCCGTAGGGTGCCCGCACCGGCCAGGTAGGCGGCCAACGCGATCGGTGGTGTTCCCAGGACCTCGGGGGTGGACATCCGGGTCATGCTGTTGATCAGCAGGCCGAGCACCACGGCCGCGTACCCGAACACGGTGAGCGCGGTACGGGCGGTGGCTGACCGGCCGGTGGACCCGCCTTCGCGGCCCCGCTCCCGCGACCGTCGCCCGGTGCGTGCCTCGATCCGGCCGAAGACGGCGACGAGGGCCAGCAGCGTCACGGCCAGCGCCAGCAACCAGGGCAGCCGCCACGCCCACCAGCCTGCGGAGCCAACCGGCGGGGCGGGCAGCCAGTGCACCGTGTCGAGCGCGCCGACCAGCAGCAACACCGCGCTCAGGTGCCACAGGAAGATGGTCAGCACGACGGCGTTCACCCCGACCACCGCCCGCCACGGACCACGGTGCCGCAGCCACCGTTCGGCCGGGCGACGCAGCAGCAGGATCACCCCGAGCTGGACGGTGGCCAGGGCCAGTAGCGCCAGGCTCGGCGGCGAGGTGTTGTCCAACCGTTCCCCGGGCACGGTGAGCATGCTGACCGGGTAGGGGCCGACGACGGTGAGCAGCACCAACGCGACCAGACCCCCGATCGTCAGCGCCGCCGCGACCGGGCGACCCAACGGCAGCCGGCGGCCCAGGAGTCCACCGCGTCGTGCTGTTCCCCGCCCGGCCCCGCCGCCGCCGCTCGCCACGGTGGCGGCGTACTGGTCGTACCAGGCGAAGCCGATCTGGTGGATGACCAGCCAGCCGAAGAGGAAGTTGCCGCCCGAGAGCAGACCGGGACCGAGGAACCGCCCGAGATCGCCGGCGGCCACCAGCGCCACCAGCACCAGCGGTACGACGAAGCCCCAGCGGCGGTGCAGCCCGTACATGATCGGGGTGAGTGCCACCACGGCGACGTAGGCGATGAGGAACCACAGCGGGATGGTGGCGAACGACACCGCCGTCCTGACCTGCGCCGGGTCCGCGCCGCCGAGGCGGGCCAGCAGAGCACCGCCGACCAGGATGACGAGCAGCACGGTGGTGGGCCGGACCAGCCGGGCGCTGCGGTCCAGCAACCAGTCGGTGGCGCTGCCGCCCCGGGCCTGCCGACTGGTCAACGAGGCGGCGTTGGCGAAGCCACCGACCAGGAAGAAGACCGGGATCACCTGGAAGAGCCAGGTGAGCGGGTAGGCCCAGCGCAGTTCGGACAGCGCGGAGCGGCCGGTGAGATGACCCGACGGGTCGTAGCTGATGGCGGTGTCCGTCCAGTGGCCGAGCACCACCAGGCAGATCGCCACCGCCCGGAGCAGGTCGGCGTACCGTTCCCGCCCGGCCGGCGTCAGGTCGGCGAGCTGACGCACACGACCCATGAGGTCACGCTAATCGACCCGCGACCGCCCGGGGCGGCTTCCGCCCCCAGACCACCCGGACCCACCCGCCGCCGTCTGCTCACCACGACGACCCGGCCCACCCATCGGACCCACCCGCCGTCTGCTCACCGCCCCACGCGGCCCACCCGCCCGGGGACCGGCGCGTCGTCGCGGCGAGCCATCGGCCGCGATGCGCGTCCGGCGGCCACCCGGCCCCCTCATCCGCTTCGGCTGCGCTCGGCCTGCCCGAGGGACCGCCGTGCGAGGTGGGCGTAGCTGACGAGCAGCGCGGCGACCGCCGCCAGCAGGGCCACCGGCTGGGTGACCACCGTCGTCACCGTCGTGATGGCCAGGACGGCGGCGCCGGTGAACACCACCCGGGACCGGGTCCCGGCACCCAGGGTGGTCTGTCGCAGCGCCACGCCGGTGATCATCCACGCCCCGATCGAGACGCCCAGGGCCACCCGAACGATCTGCGGCACCTGCGCTGTCCCGTGGGCCACCGTACTGATCACCGCACCCAACGACCAGGAGTTGAGCAACAACGCCGCCGCCAACACCCCGTGCAGGTAGGCGAAGGTCTGACCGCCACGCAGCCGCTCGACGCTGACGTCGACGGTGAGGAACTGGCTGTACACCCACCAGATCGACGCCGGCACCAGGAACGCCAGCAGCAGGCTGCCGCAGACCACCGCCTGCGGTCGCGTCGGCACCGCGTCGAGCAGGGTGGCCAGCGACGTGCCCAACAGGATGATCGTGAACAGCGCCATCCGTTCGGGCAGATGTCGGTTGTCCACCGGCACCCGCGCCAGCCACCGGCGTCCCAGCCACGGCGTCGCCAGGTCGACCAGCAGTCCCGCCGCCCACCACCACGGCCGCGACTGCGGCGGCGCCGACAGGGATCCCAGCCAGCACAGCCATCCCACCCCGAAGCCCGGCAGGTACACCACACCGACCTGCCGGGCACTGGCGTCGCTCCGCGCCGCCCGGCCGTACATCAGCAGGAGACAGCCGCGCACGACCAGGTATCCCAGCGGGAACAACACCCCGGCCGGCGCCGTCCGCGCCCCGAGGGTCAGCGCGCCGGCTCCCACCATCGACGTCAGCACCAGCAGCCGGTGCTGCTGGTCGTCTGTCTCGTAGCGGGTGTCGTAGAACGACTGCCCCAACCACGCCCACCAGATCACCGTGAACAAACCCAACCCCGCGGCCAGGCCCGGCACGGACGGTGCCGGCCCCCACCGTTGCCCCACCGACGCCACGGCGACGACGAAGACCAGGTCCGAGAAGACCTCCAACCAGCTCGCCCGCCGGCCCGGCCGGCCCGCCACCAGTCGCGGTGCCGAGCCCGACCCCGGGCCAGGACTCCACGACCACCACGACGGCATACCGCCTGCCTTCCGGACGACGAACCGGCCCCGCGCCCGGCCCCGCACGGGTGGCCGCCCGGACCGGCGCCACCCACCGCCGTTGATCCTCGACCTTCCCGGGATACGCCACCCCGGGCCGGCTTCACGGCTCGACTCCTGCGCCGCCACCCGACGCGCCGCCCAGCCACCCGACGCGCCGCCCGGCCACTCGGTGGGCCGGCCAGCCGCCTCGGCTGCCCACGGCCAGCGACGCGCCCGGTCGGTGCGGACGGGGCGAGCATCGAACGGCACGCCGCGCCCCGTCCCGCGAAGCGGCGGAGGTAACCCGAGCGGGTGACCGGTGGCCCCGTCACGACCGACGGGGCGATCGGACACCCGGCGGCTCGACGGTCCGACAGCGCCGCGACGATCAGTTCAGGACGGGTCGTTCCAGTGGCCGGCGGCGGCGGTGGCAGCGGCGTAGTCGGCGAAGTCGCGGGGCCGCCGGCCCAGGGCACGCTGCACCCCGTCGGTCAGGTGGGCGTTGCGACCGTCGAGCACGGCCGTGAACAGGTAGGTCAGCAGCCCGACGACCTCGGCGGGAACACCGGCCGCGGCGAGCGCCTCCGCGTAGTCCCGGTGGGACACCTGGACGAACTCGACGTTCCGCCCGGTCGCCGCGGCGATCTCGCCGATCGCCTCGGCGAAGGTGAGCAGCCGGGGTCCGGTCAGTTCGTAGACCTGTCCCGCGTGCCCGTCCTCGGTAAGCGCCGCCGTGGCGACGTCGGCGATGTCGTCGGCGTCCACGAACGGCTCGGGTACGTCCCCGACCGGGAGCACCACCTCACCACCCCGCACCGGCTCCAACAGGTAGTCCTCGCTGAAGTTCTGGCTGAACCAGCTCGACCGCACGATCGTCCACTCGACCCCGGAGGACTGGACGAGCCGTTCGCTGGCGTGGGCCTCCTCCTCACCCCGGCCGGACAGCAGCACCAGCCGCGAGACACCGGACGCCACCGCCAGCTCGGTGAACGCGCCGACCGCCTCGGGCGCGCCCGGCACGGCCAGGTCCGGGTAGTACGACACGTACACCGCGCCGACGTCGCGAAGCACCGGCGCCCAGGTTGCCGGCTCCGTCCAGTCGAACGGCGGCGCGGCGGAGCGGGAACCGACCCGTACGGGCACCCCACGGCCCTGTAGCCGCGCCACGATGCGGCGGCCGGTCTTGCCGGTCCCGCCGAGGACCAGGACTGTCTTCTGCTCTCGTTCCTTCGTCATAGCGACCATTGAAGTGGAGCCGTGTGAGACCTTACATAGCCACAGCGCGCCAACTTGTGTTCAATCGTCTACATGGACGCAGTCGTCGGTCTTCTCAACGGGCCCCGGGCACAGGGCGCGTTCCTGCTCCGCTCGGTCCTGACCCCGCCCTGGTCGATGCGGATCAGCGACCAGGCCCCGCTGACCCTGGTCGCCATGGTCCGCGGCGAAGCCTGGGTCGTTCCCGACCGGGATGCGACCGTGCGGCTCCGTCCGGGTGATGTGGCGATCGTCCGCGGCCCCGACCCGTACACCGTCGCCGACGACCCGGCCACGGCACCGCAGGTCGTCATCCACCCCGGGCAGCGCTGCACCACCCCGGACGGGCAGGGGCTGCCCGAGATGACGGAGCTGGGCGTACGCACCTGGGGCAACACCCCGGACGGCCCGACGATGCTGCTCACCGGCACCTACACGATGCAGGGCGAGGTCAGCCGGCGGCTGCTGAGCGCATTGCCGCCGCTGCTGGTCGTCCCCGGCGACTCCTGGGACTCCCCGTTGATCCCGCTGCTGGCCACCGAGATCGTCAAGAACGACCCGGGCCAGGAAGCCGTCCTGGACCGGCTGCTGGACCTGCTGCTCATCGCCGCGCTACGCGAGTGGTTCGCCCGGCCTACGGCCCAGGCCCCCGCCTGGTACCGGGCACACAGCGACCCCGTCGTCGGCCGGGCCCTGCAGCTACTCCACCACAACCCGGCCCAGCCCTGGACGGTGGCCGCGCTGGCGGCCAGGACCGGGGTCTCCCGAGCGACCCTGGCCCGCCGCTTCACCACGCTGGTCGGCGAACCACCCATGTCGTACCTCACCGAGTGGCGGCTCGCCTTGGCCGCCGATCTGCTCCGCGAGCCCGGCGCCACCGTCGGCGCGGTCGCCCACCGGGTGGGCTACGGCAGCTCCTTCGCCCTGAGTACCGCCTTCAAACGCATCCGCGGCCTGAGCCCCCGCGACCACCGGCTCACCACCCGGACGTAGCCGGCCGATCGGCATCCCGATCGCCGCACCGGTACGGCAGGGTGCGGCCGACACCTCCCGTTCGCCGACCCGACGACCACTGCGGCGACCGGCCCGAGGGGATCCACGCATAGACTGGCGGCGGTGAGATACCAGGAACTCGACGCGGCACTCCTCCGGCTGGTCGTCGCGGCCAGCGAGGACAGTCTCCGCGTCTTCGGCATCGAGACGGTCGCCCGGCTGGTCCGGGCGGAACTCCTCGACTTCGCGGCCGACGACGAGCTCGACGAGGGCGGCTGGGCGGCGCTGACCATCGCCCGCGAGAACGTCCGGACGGCCAGCGCGACCGAGCTACGCACGCAACTGGCCCGGATCGACGACGGCATCCGCACGGACGGCGACCTGGATCCGGGACTGCTGACCGTGCTCTCCGCGCTCGAACACTGGACCACCTACCTGGAGGAGAACCGGCGCGGCGAGCTGTACGAGCTGGCGATCCGCTCCATCGAGGAGGTCGACTTCCGGGTCTCGGCCGATCTCGACGACTTCCTCGCCACGCCGGAGATGGCCGCCGAGTACGAGCGGATCAGCCGGCTGCTCACCGGGTAGCCGGCAGAGGTCGGATGATCACCTGACACGACTCTTGGCCGATCGATCTGTTATCGATAACACCGGCAGGTCCACGTGGGCGGCACCGCACCAGCCTGCGGGCTGTCGCAGCTCATCCGCATCGCCGCACCCACACCGACTCCACCTCGGACAACTCGCCTCACTAACGGCCAGACAGTCACCATCTTGAATCTCCGCACTCGCTGCCCGTAACATGCCAGACAAATGTGAGCGTTAACTCGGCTCGTCGAACCGTCCTCCCGAGCCCGTCCCGCCGCCGACCCGTTCCACCCCGGCCGGTGGCGCCCTCCCTGGAGGTCCCATGTCATCGCTGCCCATCAGCCGCCGGCGCGTGCTGCAAGCCGCCGGCGCGACCGCCGTCCTGTCCGCGACCGGCACCGCGCTCCTCGGTGCCCGTCCCGCTGCCGCCGCCGTGCTGCCGCCCGCCCGGCCGGACCTCGGGGTCTCGGCGTACCCGTTCGACCTCGGTCAGGTGCGGCTGACCGCCGGCCGGTGGCTGGACAACCAGAACCGGACGCTGAACTACCTGCGCTTCGTCGACGCCGACCGCCTGCTCTACAACTTCCGCGCCAACCACCGGCTGTCCACCAACGGCGCCACGGCCACCGGCGGCTGGGACGCGCCGACGTTTCCCTTCCGGACCCACGCGCAGGGGCACTTCCTGACCGCCTGGGCCCAGGCGTACGCGGTGCTGGGCGACACCACCTGCCGGGACAAGGCGAACTACCTGGTGGCCGAACTGGCCAGGTGCCAGGCGAACAACGGGGCCGCCGGGTTCGCCGCAGGCTACCTCTCCGGCTTCCCGGAGTCCGAATTCACCGCGCTTGAGGCCCGCACGTTGTCCAACGGCAACGTGCCCTACTACTGCGTCCACAAGACCCTGGCCGGACTGCTCGACGTCTGGCGCTACACCGGCAACACGCAGGCCCGCTCGGTGCTGCTGGCGCTGGCCGGCTGGGTCGACACCCGGACGGCCCGGCTGAGCACCAGCCAGATGCAGGCGTTGCTGGACACCGAGTTCGGCGGCATGAACGAGGTGCTGACCGACATCTACCAGCAGACCGGTGACGGGCGCTGGCTCACCGCCGCCCAGCGGTTCGACCACGCCGCGGTGTTCAATCCCCTGGCCGCCAACCAGGACCGGCTCGTCGGGCTGCACGCCAACACCCAGGTGCCGAAGTGGGTGGGCGCCGCCCGGGAGTACAAGGCGACCGGCACCACCCGCTACCGGGACATCGCCACCAACGCCTGGAACCTCACGGTCGACGCGCACACCTACGCCATCGGCGGCAACAGCCAGGCCGAGCACTTCCGGGCGCCCCACGCGATCAGCGCTCACCTCACCAACGACACCTGCGAGCACTGCAACACCTACAACATGCTCAAGCTGACCCGGGAGCTGTGGCTGCTCGACCCGAACCGGGTGGCGTACGTCGACTACTACGAGCGGGCCCTGCTCAACCACCTCGTCGGGGCGCAGAACCCGGCCGACAGCCACGGCCACATCACCTACTTCACCCCGCTCGGGCCGGGCGGACGCCGGGGGGTGGGCCCGGCGTGGGGCGGCGGCACCTGGAGCACCGACTACAACTCGTTCTGGTGCTGCCAGGGCACCGGAATCGAGACGAACACGAAGCTGATGGACTCCATCTACTTCCACAACGGCACCACCCTGACCGTCAACCTGTTCGTGCCGTCGGTGCTGACCTGGTCGCAGCGCGGCGTCACGGTCATCCAGAGCACCACCTACCCGGTCAGCGACACCACCACGCTGACCCTGTCCGGCACGATGAGCGGCTCGTGGAGCATCCGGCTCCGCATCCCGGCCTGGACCACCGGCGCGACGATCAGCGTCAACGGCACCGGGCAGAACGTCGCCACCACGCCGGGCAGCTACGCCACCGTCACCCGCACCTGGGTAGCGGGCGACACCATCACCGTACGGCTGCCCATGCGGGTCATCATGCAGCCCGCCAACGACAACGCGTCGGTCGCCGCGATCACCTACGGCCCGGCGGTGCTGTGCGGCAACTACGGCAACAGCGCACTGAGCGCCCTGCCGTCACTCGCCGTCTCGTCGATCACCCGGACCAGCACCACCTCGTTGGCGTTCACCGCCACCGCCGACGGGTCCACCGTCACCCTCGGGCCCTTCCACGACGCCCACGGCTACAACTACACCGTCTACTGGAGCACCGGCGGCAGTCACCGGCTCGTCAACGTCGGCACCGGTCTGGTGCTCGGCGTCCAGGACATGTCCACCGCCGATGGCGGGCTCGCCGTGCAGTGGGGCGACAGCGGCACCGCCGACCACAACTGGGTCGTCGTGACCGACGGCAACGCGGTCAGGTTCCGCAACGTCAACAGCGGCAAGGTCCTCGGCGTGGAGAACATGTCCACCGCCGACAACGCCCGGGTGCTGCAATGGTCGGACAACGGCACCGCCGACCACCGGTGGACCCTGCTCGACGTGGGCGACGGAACCTACAAGATCCGCAACGTCAACAGCGGCAAGCTGCTCGGCATTCTGAACGGCTCCACCGCCTGGGGCGCTCAGGCCGTGCAGGACTCGGACAACGGCAGCGCGGACAACCGGTGGCGGCTGGTGCGCAACGGCTAGCCGACCGGCGAGCCCGCGCACCGTCGTCGGCAGCCCCTTCGGCCAGGCGCAGTGGTCAGCGCTCGCGCGGCGTATGCGCGTCGAACAACGCCAGCTCCTGCGCGGTCGGTTCCTCGAAGCGGCCGACCCACTCCGCCAGCTCGGCCTCGCTGATCGGGAACGAACCCGAGTCGGGGACGCCGTTGCGCGCGGCCACCCGGCTGCGCAGCACCTCGTACGGCGGGTTCAGCACGTACAGCTCGATGCGCGCGCCGACGGCCCCGGGCCGCGGACCGGGACCGGTCGCGCTCGGACCGCAACCACTGCCCGAAGTCGAGCACGACGTTGCCACCGAGGCCGAGCACCCGTACGGCGACCGACAACAGCAGCGGCTCCAGGCGGAGGCGCAGCCGGTCGGCCAGGACCCGATCCGGTCCGCCGAGCAGCTCGATCAGCCACTCGTCGGAGCTGATCCGCACGGCGGCGTGCGCGGCGGCCAGCCGGTGCGACAGCGTCGTCCTGCCCGCCCCCGGCAGGCCACAGGTGAGAAAGAGCGCGCCCTATATGCAGTGGGTACTTCTATGTCTGCCGCCCGACGTGCCGACCCCGGAAAGTCTCCGAAACTTTCGGCATCTGCCGCCGACGCTCGGCCCAGGACCAATGCTCCGACAGGTTCACCCCCACCTTCGATCGATCACACATGACCCACGGCCAGGCAAGATGCCCTCCCTTCACGATCCGTCGACGGGATCGAGTTTCCAAAATGTTTCCGAAAGTCGTTGACAAGCCGACAAGTGGGGACCAATACTTTCGCCATCGACCTGCGTCGATCAGCGCCGATGTCACCGACCGCGACCCACCCCTCCGGTCGTCGTGCAGGACGACCGGCCCACCACCACCGCGTGGTACCGCACCGACGTCCGGCGGCCACCACCTGGCCACCACCACCCCCGCCGGGTCGTACCGCGCTGCTGGCCTCCCGCCAGCCGTCACGAGGAGGAAGGCAAGTCATGAACGACGCCCCCGTCCACTCGAGAAGCCGCACGCGCGGACGCCTCAGAATGCTCCTCAGCGCCGCCTGCGCCATCGCGCTGGTCACCGCCGGCACCACGGCGATCCTGTCCAGCCCCGCGCAGGCCCAGACCGTGACGTCGAATTCGACCGGAAGTCACAACGGCTACTTCTACTCCTTCTGGAAAGACAGCGGAAACGTCTCCATGACCATGGGTAACGGCGGCCAGTACAGCACCCAGTGGAGCAACGTCAACAACTTCGTCGCCGGTAAGGGCTGGAACCCCGGCGGACGTCGGACCGTGAGTTACTCGGGCACCTTCAACCCGTCCGGGAACTCGTACCTGACCCTCTACGGGTGGACGAGAAACCCGCTCATCGAGTACTACATCGTCGACAGCTGGGGCACCTACCGGCCCACGGGAACGTTCAAGGGCACGGTCACCAGCGACGGCGGCACGTACGACATCTACCAGACGCAGCGGGTGAACCAGCCCTCGATCGAAGGCATCAAGACCTTCTACCAGTACTGGAGCGTCCGGCAGTCGAAGAAGGTGGGCGGCACGATCAACGCGGGCACCCACTTCGACGCGTGGGCCCGCTACGGCATGAATCTCGGCAGTCACGACTACCAGATCCTGGCCACCGAGGGATACCAGAGCAGCGGAAGCTCCGACATCACGGTGGGCGACTCCGGCCCCAACCCCACCAACCCGACCACCCCGCCGCCCGGTGGCGGCTGCACGGTCAGTGTCAGCCGGGCCGACGAGTGGACCGACCGGTTCAACGTGAACTTCTCGGTCAGCGGCGCCAGCAACTGGGTCGTCACCATTCGCACGAATGGCGGCCAGAGCCTGCAGAACAGTTGGAACGCGTCGATCAGCGGCACCAGCGGCACCCTCACGGCCCGCCCGAACGGCAACGGCAACAACTTCGGCGTCACGCTCTACAAGAACGGCAACAACACCACACCCACCGCGAGCTGCGCGACCGGCTGACCTGACCCAGCGGGTGGGGGGTGCCGACAGTGGCCGCACCCCACCCGCTGGCGGGACCGGTGCGGGAGATCACGGATCACCTGGGGCTGGTGTCCGGCACCGTCACGGCGCACGGCGCCCATCGGCTCGACCAGGCCCCGGCTGACCGGCCGGCTGCGGCAGCGTGACGGTGATGTCGAGCCCACCGCCGGGCCGGGGCGCGATGGCGAGCGAGCCGCCGTGGACCTGCGTGATGCGAGCTACCAGGGCCAGGCCGAGCCCGTACCCCTTCTCCTGGCCGGGCCGGCTGACCCGCCCGGACCCGCGGAGGAACGGCTCGCTGAGCTGCGCGGCGACCGCAGCCGGGTAGACGGCGCCGGTGTTCTCGACCCGCAGGGTGGCCGTGGCCCGGTGCGGATCGAGATGGGTGGTGACCCGGGCGGTGCCGGGCGAGTGGTTGTGGCGGATGGCGTTCTGTACGAGGTTCGTGGCGAGCTGCGCGAGCAGTGCGCCGTCACCGACGGTCGGGGCTGCGGCCAGCCGGGCGTCGACGGTCACCCGGTGCCGGTCGGCCTCCGCGGCGTTCTCGGCGACGGCACCGCGGGCGACCGTGGCGAGGTCGACCGGTTCGGCGGTGGCGCCGATGCCGTTGGCGTCGGCGAGCCGGAGCAGTGCCTCGGTGATGCGGATCGCCCTGGCGTTGGTGATGCTCAGCCGGTTGACCAGGTTCGGATAGTCCTGCCCGTCGGGGTCGTCGCGGGCGACGTCGAGGAGGATCTGCGTGACGGCGAGGGGCGTGCGGAGTTCGTGGGAGGCGTTGGCGGCGAAGCGTTCCTGAACGGCGAACGCGTCGCGCAGCCGGTCGAGCATGTGGTCGAAGGTGTCGGAGACCTGCCGGAACTCGTCGTCGCGGCCGGTGAGACGGATCCGGTGGTCCAGCCGCCCGGTGGCGGCGATCCGGGCGGCCTCGGTGATCTGTTGCAGCGGACGCAGCACCCATCCCGCGAGGAACCAGCCGCCGGTGACACCGATCAACGCCAGCGCGGCGAGCAGGAGGCCGGACACCCGGACGACCTGGTGCAGGATCTCCCCGCGCGAGGCGACCGCGACGCCACCGGCGTCGGCGGGGTTGGCGGCGGTCAGCGGATAGTCCGGGACGTAGCGCAGGACGAGGTAGACCCCGAGCAGCGTGGCGAACCCGGCCGCGACGAGGAACGCCGCGTAACTCACGGTCAGCCGGAGGCGGGCGCTGACCCGTGGCCGGTAGGGGGATCGGGGTTCAGCCGGCACGGGACCGACCCGGATCGGTGAGGCGGTAACCGGCGCCCGGGACCGTGGTGATCAGGTCCGGCTCGCCGAGGGCCTTGCGCAGGGTCGACATCGTCACCCGGGGGGCGCTGGTGAACGGGTCGGCGTGCTCGTCCCAGGCCTTCTCCAGAAGCTGCTCGGCGCTGACCACGCCGCCGCCCGCCCGCATCAGGACTTCGAGCACGGCGAACTGCTTCCGGGTGAGCCGCAGGTAGCGGCCGGCGCGGTACGCCTCACGGCGGAACGGATCGAGGCGCAGGTCGGCGAACTCCAGCACCGGCGGAGCGGTGGCGGCGGGACGCCGCGCGAGCGCGCGCAGCCGGACGATGAGCTCCTCGAGCGCGAACGGCTTGGTCAGGTAGTCGTCGGCGCCGAGTTCGAAGCCGTTGACCTTGTCGGTCAACCTGCTCGCCGCGGTCAGCATCAGCACCCGCACCGCCGGGTGGTCCCGGGCCACGATCGCGCACACCTCGTCCCCGGAGGTGCCGGGAAGGTCGCGGTCGAGGACGACGACGTCGTAGTCGTTGACCGCGATCCGATCGAGCGCCTCGTCGCCGTCCAGCGCGACGTCGGCCGCGATGGCCTGGTGACGGAGCCCGGCCTGGAGCGCCTCGGCGAGGAACAGTTCGTCCTCGACGATCAACACGCGCATCCGCTGTCCTTCCGCTCCGACCCCGGCGGACCACCTCCGCGCCGGTCCGTGCAGACCAGTCTAGGTCGGGACCAGGTTGCAAGAATGTGTGGAAATCAACTCACGCCCCGGCAACGCGCGCCCTGCTGAAGTGCGTACCCGGACAGCCGGCGACCGCCCCGCTGTCCAGGAAGGGGTACCCCATGAAGCAGCAGCCGGAGCGACCACCACGTCCCCGGCGCCGGGCCACCGCGCTCGCCGTCGCCGCGACAGCCCTGCTCGCGACCACCGGGTGCGCCGGCGGGCTCCAGGTCGGGCCGGGCGGTGCCACCGCCGGCGGCACCGGAACCACCGCCGCGGACGGGCATATTGCGGACGGGCAGTCGATCTCCCCGTTCGACGCCGACCATCCCGCCATCGCCAATCTCGACGTCGCACTGCGGGTGGCGATCCAGCGTGCGGCCACCGACGCCCGTGCCGACGGGGTGACCATGGTGATCAACAGCGGCTGGCGGAGCCGGCGCTACCAGCAGGAGTTGCTGGACAGGGCGATCACGACGTACGGCAGCGAGGCGGAGGCCCGCAACTGGGTCAGCCCGCCCGACCGGTCGGCCCACGTGACCGGGAAGGCGATCGACGTGGGGCCCACGGACGCCGACAGTTGGCTGAGTCAGCACGGTGCCGACTACGGCCTCTGCCAGACCTACGCCAACGAGATGTGGCACTACCAGCTCTCGGTGCGGCCCGGGGGCACCTGCCCGCAGCAGATCAGCGACGCGTCGGCCGGCTGACGGCGGTACGCCAGGTTCGGCGCCCCAACAGCAAGGGCGATCTCCACCCGGCGGAGGGGCACTGCGTCGATCTCGGCTGGCCCCCGCGAGAGCAGCAGACATCCCCGTGGCGGCAGACATCCCCGTGGCGGCAGACCGCGACGCGAGATGTCGCCGGCCCGTGGATCGGCCCATCTCGCGTCGCGGTGCCGACCGGGGTCAGCCGCCGGTGATGGAGAACGTCGAGCCGGGCTCCTTCACGATGTTGCCCTTGGCCGAGTTGGTGATGGTCACGTTGGTCAACGTGGCGTTGCCGCGTGCGCCGCTCATGGCCAGGATGCCGGCGCCGTTGTTCGATTTGTCGATCTTCACGTTGGTGATGGCGACGTTCGGCATGTTGCCTCCGCCGTTCTTGAACTGGATGCCGTCGTACGTCGAGTCGTAGATGTCGGTGTCCCGGATGGTGACGCCGGTGATGTCCGTCGTCGACGGGAACAGGGTGATCGCCCCGAACTCCTGGTCCTCGTTCCAGAAGACGCCGCCGCACCGGTAGAGCGCGTTGTTGGCGATCAGCGTGGTGCCGGAGAAGGGCAGCGGACTGTGGTCGGTCGCCAGCATGATGCCGGGGTAGTTCATCGTGTCGTAGATCAGGTTGTTCTCGATCGTGTTGCCGTAGCCGCCGTAGATCGCGATGCCGTTCGCCCGCCAGGGAAGCTGGATGGTGTTGTTGACGAAGTGGTTGTCGTGGCCGACGTCCACCGAGCTGTCCTTGACCCGGGGGTTGGCCCAGACGGCCAGGGAGTCGTCGCCGGTGGTACGGAACGACGAGTTGAACACCCGCGAGTTACGGGTGCCGTTGGAGAAGTTGATCCCGTCGGCGTAGGTGTCGCGGATCCGCATGCCGGTGAACTCCAGGCCGTCGCCAGGATTCCAGTAGGCGGGGGTGTCGGAGTAGTCACGCCCGACCCAGGCACCCACGTTGACATGCTCGATCCACACGTTGCTGATCTTCGTGTTCTTGCCGAACCGCCCGTTCAGCGCGTGTCCCCGGTTGGCCCGGTTGGTCGTCATGCCGAAGATGGCGAGGTCGGAGATCTTCGTGTTGTCGTCGATGTCGAAGCCGACGTTGCCCTCGTGCGGGTGGTTGATGTTGCCCACCACGTTCTGCGGCTCGGTGGACGTGTAGAGCTGGGAGTGCCACATGCCCGCCCCACGGATCGTGACGTTCCGGATCCCCTGCTGGTTGTACTGCCCCCGGGTCGGGTCCGGGGAGAGGATCTTCTGCTCCTGCCGCCACTGGCCGGCCGGGATCCAGACACAGCCGATGACACCGTTCTGGTCGTCCGTCACGGCCCGCTGAATGGCGGCCGTGTCGTCGATCCCGTCGTTGGCGACCGCGCCGTAGGCCGTGATCGAGGTGCATTCGGCCGGCTTGGCGGCCGGGGGCGCCACCTGCTCCAGGTCGACGAAGTCGATGATGTAGAAGGACGCGGCGTCGGTCGCGTCCCGTTGCAGCTTGAACCTGGTGCCGGCCGGGTAGGACTGCGGCAGCAGGGCGTGCGACTCGTCGAACAGCCGCCGCGCGTCGGCCTGCGGGGTGTTCGACAGCGATTCGGTGTCGTCGGTGGTGCCGTACAGCCAACTGTTGCGCGACGACAGGGTCAGCTTCTGCACGAAGGTGTCGTTGACGTAGAGGCTGATGCTGGCGTTGGTGCCGCCGCCGTTGGGCGCGTCGGGGATGGAGTTGCGCACCACGATCGAGTTGGCCGGGTTGGTCGAGGTGAACTCGACGAACTGCCCGGTGCTGTTGAGCCGCACCGACTTGCGCCCGGAGGACTCGGTGGCGAAGTTGGTGTGCCCGAACGTGCGCAGGGGGTCGGCTTCGAGCAGGGTTCCCTGGTAGCGGGCGGCCTCGGCCTCGTACTCGACCCAGGGCACCGCCGCGCCTCGGCCGACCACGATCGCCTGGGAGAACGAGTTGTTGGACTCGTTGGTCTCGGCGACGACGTCGGTGGCGTCGGCGGTGGCGGTGATGGTGGCTCCGCCGGCGCTGGCGGTCCAACTGCCGCTCACCGCCACGTTGACCGTCGCGCCGGCGGCCACCGCCGGGGTGGTGGTGTTCAACGTGGTGCCGCCCACCGTCAGCCGGGTGACCGAGCCGGCCGGGGCACCGGTGGTCCCCCGGTTGCGGACCGCGACGGTGAACGTGACCGCCGTCCCGACGGCCGGGTTCGGCGGGTTGGAGGTGATGCCGACGACCTGGAGGTCGGGGCCGGGAGCCTGGGTGACGACCAACGGCGTGGACGCGGTGAAGGTGTTGTTGTCGTTGTTCTGCTCGGCGACGGTGTCGGCCGGGTCGACCACCGCGGAGACGCTGTAGCTGCCCATCGCCTGCGTGCCGACGTTCGCGGTGACGGTGGCCGAGGCGCCGACGGCGAGCGCGCCGACGGGGGCGCTGCCCACCACCGTGCCGCCGACCTTGAAGTCCACCTTGGTCGCGCCGGCGGCGGCGGTTCCGGTGTTCTTGACCGTGGCCGACAGGGTGATCGGGGTGACCTCGCTCGGCGCGGTGGGGGTCCAGCTCACCGTGGTCACGACCAGGTCCGGGTTGGGGGCCCAGCCGCCCAGCACCTGGAGGTCGGCGACCTGCCCGCCCGGAGCGCCGGTGTTGCCGAAGAACTTGAGCTGTACGTCGGCCGACCGGCCGGTGACCGGAATCGTCACCGAGTTCTGGTTGCTCGACGGGTTGAAGGCGTAGTTGGCCGGGGCCTTCAGTGAGGTGAAGCCGGTGGCCGTCTGGGCGCGGCCCAGCACCTCGATGTTCTGGGTGCGAGCGCCCCAGATCGGGTCCGGGTTGAGCTTGACCACGATCGCCGTGAGGTCGGCGTCGGCACCGAGCTTCACCGTCAGGGTCGACGGGAATCCGGCGGACTCCCAGTAGGAGGTGGGGCTGCTGTCGTTGGCGTTGGCCGCGACGAAGGTGAAGATCGACGAGGATGCCTCGATCGGCTTACCTCCGGCCAGGTTGGTGCCGGGCGGATCGCCGGGGTCGCCGCCGCCGGGGCCGGTCACGCCGTAGATCTCGAACTCGGCGAGCTGGGCGGCGGGCCAGCCGGTGTTGCCGGTGATGGTCAGCCGTACGTACCGGACGGTCGCCGCGACGAAGTCGATGGTCACGGTGTTGGCCGTGGCCGGGTCGAACACCCGTCCGGCCGACGCGGAGAGGGTGCCGAAGGTGCTCCCGTTGGTGCTGCCCTGCACGGTGAGGGTCTGCGTCCGGGTGGCCCACGCGGTCGACGGCGGCAGCTTCAGCTTCACCTGGTCGATGTTGACGCTGCTGCCGAGGTCGATCTGCACCCACTGGGGGAACGCGTTGGACGGGCTCTCCCAGTACGTCTGCTGGTTGCCGTCATTGACATTGGCCGCGACGTAACTGCCGTTGGCTCCGCTCGCCGAGACCGGCTTGCCAACCGCCAGGTTGGGGCCGCCGGCGGCGAGCGCGGGGGTGGGCGACATCGCCGCGACACCGATCAGACAGGCCGCGAGGAGGGCGCTGATCAGCCGTCGGCTGGGTTCTCTGCGTTTCATGGCGTCCTTGTTCTGTGAGAACGACAGGGGATCTTGCACCGGGCGCCGCGCCGGCCGGGAGACGGGGCGGTACGGCCGGGGTCGGTGGGAAGGCGCCGGGAGCAGCCAGGAAGATCATCTGTTACGATCTTTCAAACGCTCATAGGTAAATTGCAGCCCTCCCGTCGACTTCTTTCATGTGATGCCTGTCAATGTTTCAGATACGTCACCGGTCCGTCAACGGGTTCACCCGCGGGAGGCGCACCACAGCGCCTCTCGGCGGTGGCGCGAGTGCCGGCGCGCGAGGCAGCGGGCCTCGCCTCGCGGATCACGAGCGGCGCGCGGGACGGGACCGCAGTGGGCAGCGATCGCGTGCGCCGTCGTGGTGGATGGACGGCCGCGCCCGTCCGAGCGGGGGCGCGCTCCGACCATGACGGCCACCGGCCGCGGCAGGCTCCTCAGGCGACAGAGAACGTCACTGTTCCGGTGTAGTCACCGGCGACGGCTGTCACCGGGATATGGACCGAAATGATGGGGTCCCATGTCGCCGCGTTGTCGCCGGAGCCACCCGTGAGGGTGTATGCGGCACGCGCGACGTTGATGACCTCGGCGTCTGCCGCCGTGGGTTGGCCGGAGGTGAAGGTGCCGGTACCGGTGGTCGAGGTGGCCTCACCCGACCAGTAGAGGACGTTGCTACTGGCGACGGTGTGGGGCTGGCCTCCACCGGCGACGAAGTCCGTCGCGACGACCGTCGCGATCCAGGTCGCGTTCGACAGTCCGCGCTCATCTGTCACCGTTACCGACCCCAGATTCCCCGACGCGACCGCGCCCGGGTGGGCGCTGCCCAGGTCGGCCGTG
This sequence comes from Micromonospora sp. NPDC092111, assembly GCF_044755745.1. NCBI lineage: Bacteria > Bacillati > Actinomycetota > Actinomycetes > Micromonosporales > Micromonosporaceae > Micromonospora > Micromonospora sp. NPDC092111. The sequence goes on along the minus strand of NZ_JBIVRQ010000006.1, from coordinate 162,421 downwards.
GTCGGCGCGCTGATCGACAGCTCTCCTGGTTGCGCACTGCAGGTCGATGGGGTGATCGTGTCGGTGTCGAGAGTGACCGCGCCGTTGATCGCCAGCGTGCGGCCATCGACCTCCAGCCCCGCACCGACGGTGATCGAGGTGAGCGCGAGGAGGTCACCCCGAAGCGTGGAGTTGGCGCCCAGCGTCGCGGAACTCCCTACCTGCCAGAAGACGTTGCACGACTGCACGCCGTTGATCAGGTTCACCGTGCTTGCGGCCGCCGTGATGAGGGTGGAGGCGGCCTTGAAGATGAAGACGGCGTTCGGGTCACCCTGCCCGTCAAGGGTCAGCGTTCCGGTGATCCCGAACGTGCCCGAAGCGGAGTTGTACACGCCGGCGGTCAGGGTGGTACCACCGAGTTCCGTCCCGACGGCATCCGTGGCGGTGCGCCCTACGGCATCGTTGTACGCGACGACCAGGTCGCTCTGCGCCTGGACGGCAGCACTGTCGTTCGAGTGGATGACTCCGTTCATCTGACCGGGAGGAAATCCCGTCACGGCGGTGCCCGGGCTTACTCCGAGATCGCCGTTGATTGTGGTGAGTCCGGTGTTCGTGACGGTCGTGCCGGCCAGGACCGCGAAGTCGGCGGCCGTACCCAGCGGTACCGGCAGGGTGGCCGCGCTCGCTCTGGGTGGCCCGGCAACGCCAATCAGGACAGTCGTCGCGCAGATCAAGGTCAGGGCCGAGGCCGCCCGCCCTATCCGGGTGGTCTGGCGTGAAACGCCCGTGAGGCCAAAGGTCGCCATGACTTTCCTCGGGGAAACTCGACGCGGTGTGCCGGTCAACGACTAATAACTAAATATAGCTACACATATACGATCTATTCCCGGAAGACGGCGATCTGTGAAGCGCCGGGCCTCAGGGGCCGGGCGGAGGAGACGCCGGAGGATCGGGCGTGATGCTCACGCCACGGCGGGAGCCGCGTCAGCGCAGCCGACGGGCGGTGAACCTGGTCGGCGGCTCGGCGATCGCGTCCTGGGCCGCGATCAACTGGATCTCCCGGGTGCCCGCCGCGAGGGTCGCCTCCAGGACGGCGAAGACGGAGGCGACGGTGCGTTCCAGGGCCGTCGCGGGCGAGCCCGTCGTCCACAGGTGCGCGAGGTACAGCGCCGCGGTGACGTCGCCACCACCGTTCGGGCTGATCGGCAGCAGCGGTGTGGTCACCGCCCAGGCGCCCTCGTCCGAGACGGCCACCACCTCCAGCGACCCGACCGGCACGTCACCGTGCAGCACGCTGGTGACCAGGACCTGCCGCGGTCCCGTCTCGCGCACCACGTCGACCGCCGCCAGCACCTCCGTCAACGAGGTCGTCGTACGGCCGGCGAGGAAGTCCAGCTCGAAGTGATTCGGGGTGATGATGTCCGCGCGCGGGACGACGACGTCCCGCAGGTACTCCGGGATGCCGGGCCGGACGAACATCCCCCGGCCGGTGTCGCCCATCACCGGGTCGCAGCAGTACACCGCGTCCGGGTTGACCGCCTTGATCTTGTCCACCGCGTCGAGGATCACCGCGCCCATCGCCGGATCGCCCTGGTAACCCGACAGCACCGCGTCGGCGCCGCCGAGGACCCCCCGGTCCTCGATGCCCGCGATCACCTCGGCCACGTCGGCCGGCGCCAGCAGCGGCCCGCGCCACGCCCCGTACCCGGTGTGGTTGGAGAAGTGGACCGTGAGCACCGGCCAGACCTCGTGCCCGAGCCGCTGGAGGGGGAAGGCCGCCGCCGAGTTGCCCACGTGGCCGTAGGCGACCGAGGACTGGATGGACAGGATCTTCACCTGCTCATCATGGCGGCTCCGGCCGGCGCCACCCGTACTGACCGCCGGATCTGTCGGGTGACCCACCTCCGAGCCCCTCCGTCGCCGACCGGACCACGGGAGGTGGTAGGCCGCCCGCCGGGATGTGCGCGGAACGCGGCTGTTGTCGATAACACCGCTCGGCGACCCCGGTGCGACCTACGAGACGACCCGGAAGGTGGCGTCCTGCCGGTCCACCGCGCTGGAGCTGCCGCTGAGCGGGTCGATGCGCAGCAGGTAGTTGGCGTGCCGCAGGTGGTACGTCGGGAAGTTGTACGAGCGGAACGACGTCCAGGCGGCGTCGGCCAGCCCCGCGGTGCGGTAGAAGGTGGCGTCGGCCCGGAAGACGGCGGTGTTGTCGTTGGCGGCGAGCCGGACCTCGTAGTTGCTGTGCCGCAGGTAGGAGCCGGGCACGTTGACCGACTGGAACGACACCCCGGCGGCGTCGGCGAGGCCGGGCACCATCCGCCACATCTGGTCCTGGTACGGGTCGAACGGGTACGCGTCCAGCCGGGCCACCCCGCTCGCGTGCCGGACGTACCGGTCGGGGAAGTTCGAGGACTTCAGCCGGACCCAGTTCGGCACCCCCCACCGGGCGGTCAGAGCGTTGTACTCGGCGTCGGTGATGCCGGCCATCGAGCCGTGCTTCGAGTTCAGCGGCGGGGTGTAGTCGCGCTGGTTCATCGGGGTCCACGAGTTGCCCCCGATGGTGGTGGTGGACCAGGCGTAGAAGTCGTTGTTGACGGGGCTGAACGAGTCACCCCACAGCCGCCAGCCACTGCCGTCGATCGCCTTGACCAGCAGCGGGGCCTCGATGGCGTTGCCCTGCCTGAGCCCGCTGGTGTAGGTGGTGAAGCTGTTCGGGGCGCCGGTGCTGGACCTGGCCCCGTAGAGGTTCCCGTCGGCCAGGTGCTTGTAGTACAGGTAGGTGGTGCCGCCGTCGACGACGACGTCCCCGTCGAGGACGCCGAAGCCCGGGCTGAAGAACACCTGCGGCGAGCTGACCGTACGGAAGTCGCCGGTGTAGTTGACCAGGAACACGTCCTGGCCGTTGTTCGCCGAGTAGACGATGGCGTACTGACCACGGGCGGCGTCCCAGAAGACCGTCGGCGCCCAGGTGTGGGTGGTCAGGGTGTGCATCCGGATCCGACGGTAACCGGTGAAGGTGGTCAGGTCCGTCGAGTCCCACACGTGCAGGTACTGGTTGTTCTGGCCGAAGTCGGTGCCCTTGAGGTCGGTGGCGATCACCACGAACGTGCCGTCCTGCTTGCGGAAGACGAAGGGATCCCGCAGTCCCAGCGTGCCGGCCGTCGGGGTGACCACCGGGTTGTTCTGGTTCAGCGGCGTCCAGTTGAGGCCGTCCCGGCTGACGGCGAGGTGCAGGCCGTAGTCCGCGCCCTGGAACTGGGGTGTCTCGGTGAAGTAGGCCATCACGTACGCGGTGTTCGGCGCCGCCAGCGCGGCGCCCGGAAGACTCAGCGCGCCGGTCGCGGCGGCAGCGGTGGACAGTGCGCCCAGGGTGAACGCGCGTCGGGTCAGCGGCACTGGTCGACGACCTTTCTGGTGGTGGGACGGGGCGGGGCGGGCGGTGGCGGCGCACACCTCAGCGGGCTGCGCCGGCGCGGCGCTTGTTGTAGACGTCGAAGGCCACCGCGACCAGCAGCACCAGACCCTTCACCACCGACTGGACGGACTGGTCGACGCCCATGAGCTGCATGCCGTTGCTCATCACCGCCATGATCAGACCGCCGACCATGGCACCCACCACCGTGCCGACCCCACCCGTGACCGCCGCGCCGCCGATGAACGCCGCGGCGATCGCGTCGAGTTCGAACATGTTGCCCGCGCCGGGCTGGGCACCGTTGGACCGTGAGGAGTAGATGACGCCGGCCACCGCCGCCAGGAAGCCCATGTTGACGAACATCCAGAAGTTGACCGTACGCACCTTGACCCCGGACAGCGTCGCCGCCGAGAGGTTGCCGCCGATCGCGTAGACCTGGCGGCCGAACACGGTACGCCGGGTGAGGAGCCCGTAGCACAGGACGAGCACCGCGAGGACGATCAGCACGATCGGCAGTCCCCGGGCGTGGGCCAACTGCCAGGCGAAGTACATGATGACCGCCCCCACCAGGAGCACCCGGGTGACGAACAGCGGGAACGACTCGACGGGCTGCTGGTACCGGACGCGGCCGACCCGGGTGCGGAACCCGCTCACCGCGTACCCCGCCACCGCGACGGCGCCGATGAGCAGGGTGAAGGCGTCGAAGCCCTGTCCGCCCAGCAGCCCGTTGAGGAAGCCGGCCGCGACCTGCTGGTACTCGGCCGGGAACGGCGAGAGCGAGATGTTGTCGAGCACCCGCAGGGTCAGGCCACGGAACAGCAGCATGCCGGCCAGCGTCACGATGAAGGCCGGAATCCCGGCGTACGCCACCCAGAAGCCGTGCCAGGCGCCGACCGCGAGGCCCACCGCCAACGCGGCCAGGACGCCGATCCACCACGGGTGTCCCTCCCGGATGACCAGCACGGCGGACACCGCGCCGGTGAGCGCGACCACCGATCCCACCGACAGGTCGATGTGACCTCCGATGATCACGATGACCATGCCGATCGCGAGCACCAGGATGTAGGAGTACTGCAGCACGATGTTCGTGATGTTGCCGGGGCTCAGCGACACGCCGTCGGTCAGGACGGCGAACAGCGCCACGATGACGACCAGCGCGACGTAGATCCCGCTCTGCCGCAGGTTGCTCATGACCAGCGCGCGCAGGTCGTTCGTCCCGGCGTGCAGGGCGACGCCCGGGGTGTTCCCGGCGGCCTTCCCCGTCGGCGTCGAGGAGCTCTTGACGCTGGTCATCCGGCCTGCTCCTTGTCCTTCGTCATCAGATCCATGAGGTTCTCCTGGGTCGCCTCGGCCACCGGCACCTCGCCGGTGATCCGTCCGGCGCAGAGGGTGTAGATGCGGTCACACATGCCGAGCAGTTCCGGCAGCTCGGAGGAGATCAGGAGCACCGCCTTCCCGTCGGCGACGAGTCGGTTGACGATCGTGTAGATCTCGAACTTCGCCCCGACGTCGATCCCCCGGGTCGGCTCGTCCAGGATCAGCACGTCCGGGTCGGTGAAGAGCCACTTCGACAGCACGACCTTCTGCTGGTTGCCGCCGGAGAGCTTGCCGACCACGGCCATGACGCTGGGCGACCTGATGTTCAGGTGGCGTCGGCTCTGCTCGGCGACCCTGATCTCCTCGTGGCCGTTGACCCAGCCGAGGCGGGCCAGTTTGCCCAGCGCGGCGGCGGAGACGTTGCGACGGACGTCGTCGATGAGGTTGAGGCCGAAGCGCTTGCGGTCCTCGGTGACGTACGCGATGCCGTTGTCGATCGCCTCCGCGACGGTACGGGCCCTGACCTCCCGGCCGTGCACGAACAGCCGGCCGGTGACGTCCCGACCGTACGACCGGCCGAAGACGCTCATGGCGAGTTCGGTCCGACCGGCGCCCATCAGTCCGGCGATGCCGACGACCTCACCGGCACGCACGTCCAGACTGACGTCCGCGACGACCCGGCGGTCCTGGGTGGGGTGCCGCACGCTCCAGTTCTCGATCCGCAGCACCTGCTCCCCCGGCGACGACACCCGGTCGGGGTAGAAGCTGTCCAGGTCCCGGCCGACCATCCCCCGGATGATCCGTTCCTGGGTGCCGGCCCCGGATCCCATGCGGAGCGTCTCCACCGTGCGCCCGTCCCGGATGACGGTGGTCGAGTCGGCGATCGCGGTGACCTCGTTGAGCTTGTGCGAGATCAGGATGCAGGTGAGGCCCTGCTCCCGCAGCCGCCGCAACAGGTCGAGCAGGTGCGCCGAGTCGACGTCGTTGAGGGCGGCGGTCGGCTCGTCCAGGATGAGCAGGCGGACCCGCTTGGACAGCGCCTTGGCGATCTCGACGAGCTGTTGCTTGCCGACGCCGAGCTGGCTGACCGGGGTGACGGGATTCTCGCGCAGCCCCACCGACGCCAGCAGTTCCGCGGCGTCGGCGTTGGTCCGGTTCCAGTCGATGAGGCCGCTGCGGCCACGTCGCTCGTTGCCGAGGAAGATGTTCTCGGCGATCGACAGGTACGGCACCAGGGCGAGTTCCTGGTGGATGATGACGATGCCGTGCGACTCGCTGTCGCGGATGCCCCGGAAGTGCACCGGCTCGCCGTCGAAGACGATCTCGCCGTCGTAGGAGCCGGTCGGGTGGACGCCGGAGAGCACCTTCATCAGGGTGGACTTGCCGGCGCCGTTCTCGCCGCAGATGGCGTGGATCTCCCCCGGCCGCACCGCGAGGGAGACGTCCCGCAGTGCGGTGACCCCGGGGAAGGTCTTCGTGATGCGTCGCATCTCGAGGATGGTGTCGTCCATGGTCGTCGTCCTGATCGTCGAGTCCGGGCGGGCGCCGGGTGGACCGGGCGCGGCGACGTTGCCCGCCGCGCCCGGCGGACGGCTCAGTTCTTGGCCTGGCCGGCGGCGACCTCCTCGGCCGTCCAGTAACCGGAGTCGACCAGCGCCGCCTTGATGTTCTCCTTGTAGACGGTCTGGATCGGCAGCAGGTACGCCGGGACGACCTTGACCCCGTTGTCGTAGGTCGTGGTGTCGTTGGCCGGTGGCTGCGTGTCCCGCAGGTATGCCTCGGCCGCGGTGGCCGCCTGCTCGGCGAGCAGCCGGGTGTCCTTGAAGACGGTGGAGCCCTGCACGCCGTCGTTGATCAGCTTGACCGAGGCGATCTCCGCGTCCTGGCCGGTCACCACGGGCATCTTCTTCGTGCCCGTACCGCCGTAGCCGGCGTTCTGCAACGCGGTGATGATGCCCCGGGACAGCCCGTCGTACGGCGACAGGACCCCGTCGACCCGAGCGCCGTCGTGGTAGCTGGAGGTGAGCAGGTCCTCCATCCGCTTCTGTGCGGTCTCCTGCTGCCACCGCAGGGTCGCCGCCTGCTCGATCCGGGTCTGGCCGGACTTCACCCGCAGGGAGCCGTTGTCGATGAACGGCTTCAGCGTGTCCATCGCCCCGCCGAAGAAGTACTGGGTGTTGTTGTCGTCGAGTGAGCCGGCGAACAGCTCGACGTTGAACGGACCGGTGGCGGTGCCCTTCGCGCCGTCCCTGTCCTGCAGGCCGAGGCCGGCCAGCAGCGCGGTGGCCTGGGCGACTCCCACCTTGTAGTTGTCGAAGCTGACGTAGAAGTCGACGTTCTTGCTGCCCCGGATCAGCCGGTCGTACGCGATGACCGGGATCTTGGCGTCGGCGGCGGCCTGCAGTTGGCCGCTGAGCGCCGTGCCGTCGATCGCCGCGATGATCAGCACGTCCGCGCCCTGCGTGATCATCTGGTCGACCTGCTGCGACTGGGTGGGGATGTCGTCGCCCGCGTACTGCAGGTCGACCTGGTAGCCCTTCGCCGTCAGCTTCTCCTTGACCGCCCTGCCGTCGGCGATCCACCGTTCCGAGGTCTGGGTCGGCATCGAGACGCCGATGGTCAGGTTGGCGGGCTTCTCGTCGCTGGTGTCGCCACCGCCGGCGCCCTCACCACTACAGGCCGCGAGGCTGAGTGCCAGCACCGTACCGCCGAGGGCGACCAGGAATTTCCTGCCCACAGGTTTCTCCTCTCCGGGACTCCCGCCGACTGCCGGGACCACCTGTCACCTTTCGGGTAGTGTTAGCGCTCACATCGGCGTTCGTCAACACCCGCCCGGAAATCCGGGCGTCACGGTCTCGTAACGGACGCCACCGCCCGTGGGTCCACCACCGCGCTCCGCGCCAGGTCCACCACCGGCGGTCAGGCCCGCCACGCCGGCATCACGTCGAACGGGCTGGCGACCTTGCCGGGATCGCGCTCGACAAGATCGCCGTACGACTCGTCGAGGAACGCCGCGTCGATGCGGGCCATGACGTCCGGGTCGAACCAGCTCCGGGACGAGGTCGCCGCCGCCCGGCACCTGGCCCCGCTGATCGCCCAGGTCTGCGCCCAGTCGTGAGCGGTCCGCGTCGCCGCGCGGTGCCGTCACCGCGGGACGATCACCACGTGCAGGTGCCGGGGACCGTGGACGCCCTCCACCCGGTCGAGTTCGATGTCGCTGGTGGCGGAGGGTCCGCTGATCCAGGTCAGCGGGCGACGCGGGTCGAGCCGGGCGACGGCGTCCGGCACCCCCGCGACGACCTGGTCGGTCCGGAGCACGCAGACGTGCACGTCGGGCAGCAGCGTGACCAGCCGTCGGCCCTGGTCCGCGCCCGCGTCGAGGACGACGGTGCCGGTGTCGGCGACGGCCACCGCCGCCGCGGTGACCACCCCGTCGACGGCGGCGACCTGCGCCGTGGTGAGGCCGTCGTCGGTCACCGCGTCGACCGTGCCGGGCAGCCAGTGCCGGGGCAGCCCGGCCGGGACCACGACCCGCCGGCCGCCCAGGACCGCGTCCACGACCTGCGCCACCTCACCGTCGGCGCACCGGTGCACGGTGGCCCGGTAGTCGGTGAGCCGGCGCACCAACAGGTCGAGCTGCACGGCGGCGCCGGCCGGCCGGTAGTGGCGTGGCACCTCGGCAGGGGTGTCCGGGGCGGGACCGCCGGCGGCGCGGAGGCGGCGGAGGATCAGTTCGCGGGAGTTCACCGTTTCGCCCACCATTCGCGGAAGGTCTGCGGGGCCGGCTGCGGGAGATCACGGCCGATGGTCCAGCCGGACAGCGGCGGGGGAAGGCCGCGACCCCGACGGCCGGCGAGGCGGGCCAGCCGCGCGGCGCGCTGCGCGGCCGCGTACCAGCGCGGTCGGTCCATGGTGTACGCCGCGGCGGCCATCGTGACCGCCTCGGCCGTCGGCAGGTGATGCTCGGCGCGGTACGCCTCGACGTGCCGCGCCCGCAGGTGCACCAGGATCGACGGGATGTCGATCATCACCGGGCAGGCGTCGAAGCACGCGCCGCAGAGCGTGGAGGCGTACGGCAGGGACGCGTTGTCCTCGACGCCGGTGAGCTGCGGAGACAGCACCGCCCCGATGGGGCCCGGATAGACCGACCCGTAGGCGTGCCCGCCGACCCGCTCGTAGACGGGACAGACGTTGAGGCAGGCGGAGCAGCGGATGCAGTGCAACGCCTCCCGGCCCACCTCGTCGGCGAGCACCGCGCTACGGCCGTTGTCCAGCAGCACCAGGTGGAACGCCTGCGGGCCGTCGCCGGGGGTGACGCCGGTCCACATCGAGGTGTACGGATTCATCCGCTCCCCGGTCGACGCCCGGGGCAGCAGTTGCAGGAAGACCTCCAGGTCCCGCCAGGTGGGCACCACCTTCTCGACGCCCATGACCGTGATCAGCGTCTCCGGGAGGGTGAGGCACATCCGCCCGTTGCCCTCGGACTCCACCACCGCCAGGGCGCCGGTCTCGGCGACGGCGAAGTTCGCGCCGGACACCGCCACCCGGGTGCTGAGGAACGTGCGCCGCAGGTGGCGGCGGGCCGCCGCCGCCAGGACCGCCGGCTCGTCGGTCAGCGCCGGGTCGACGCCGGGCATCTCCCGCAGGAAGATCTCCCGGATCTCCGCACGGTTGCGGTGGATCGCGGGTACCAGGAGGTGACTCGGCCGGTCCCGGCCGAGCTGGACGATCAACTCGGCGAGGTCGGTCTCCACCGGCTCGATGCCGGCGGCCGCCAGCGCCTCGTTGAGCCCGATCTCCTGGGTCGCCATCGACTTGACCTTCATGACCCGGTCGCTGCCGGTGGCCCGGACCAGCTCGGTGACGATCCGGTTGGCCTCGACGGCGTCGGCGGCCCAGTGCACGGTGCCACCGGCGGCGGTGACCGCCGCCTCCAGCCGTTCGAGCAGCTCGGGCAGCCGGGCCATGGCGTCCTTCTTGATCGCCCGCCCGGCCTCGCGCAGCTCCTGCCAGTCGGGGACCTCGTCGATGACGGCGGCCGACTTGGCCCGGATCGTGGTGGTGGCGTGGCCGAGGTTGCGGCGCAGTTGGGCGTCGGCGAGGCCGCGCCGGGCCGCGGTGGGAAAGGGCTCCTCGCCGCGCAGGTGCCCGACGCCGCGCGGTGCGGTGGCCGGCATGCCGAGGAAGACCTGACTCACCCGGTCACCCCGCCGGTGCGCAGCGGCGACCGGTCCGCCGGGTTGCCGGCGGCCTCGGTGCTCGCCAGGATCTCCGCCAGGTGCACGGTCCGGACGCCCGCTCGGAGCCGGGACAGCCCACCGCCGATGTGCATCAGGCAGGAGGCGTCCCCGGCGGTGCAGACGTCGGCCCGGGTGGCCAGCACGTGGCGCATCTTGTCGGCCAGCATCGCCGTCGAGGTGTCCGCGTTCTTCACCGCGAAGGTGCCGCCGAAGCCGCAGCACTGCTCGGCCTGCGGCAGCTCCACCAGGTCCAGGCCACGGACCTCGCGCAGCAACCGCAGCGGCCGGTCCCCCACCCGGAGCATCCGCAGCGAGTGGCAGGTCGGATGGTAGGTGACCCGGTGCGGGTAGTACGCCCCCACGTCGGTCACCCCGAGCACGTCGACGAGCAGCTCCGACAGCTCGTACGTGCGTCGGGCGACCCCCTCGGCCTGGCTCGCCAGCCGCTCGTCGCCGGCCCGGCGGGCGACGGTGGCGTGCTGGTGACGGACCGACCCGACGCAGGAGCCGGAGGGCGCGACCACCACGTCGTACGGGGCGAAGGCGCGCACGTGCCGGCGGACCAGCGGCACCGCCTCCGCCCGGTAGCCGGTGTTCAGGTGCATCTGCCCGCAACAGGTCTGGTCCTGCGGGAAGACGACCTCGTGACCGAGGCGCTCCAGCAGCCGTACCGTCGCCTTGGCCGCCTCGGGGAACAAAGTGTCGGCCAGACACGTGACGAACAGAGCCACCCGCACGCTCAGTCCTCCCCGCCGAGACGCCGGGCAGCCGCCCGCCACGCCGTGCCGTCACCGCGTGGCTCGTACCGCGCGATGTGTCGAGTCTCGCGCAACACGGCCCGCAGCGCCGCCAGGTCGCCGCCGAGGGCACCGATGGCGCGGGCCTGCACCAGGACGTTGCCCAGCGCGGTGGCCTCGACCGGCCCGGCGAGCACGGGCAGTCCGCAGGCGTCGGCGGTGAGCTGGCACAGCAGCTCGTTGCGCGCGCCGCCACCGACGACGTGCACGGCGTCGACGTGCCGGCCCGACAACTGCTGCACCTGACGCACGGCGCGGCGGTGGGCCAGGGCGAGGCTGTCCAGGACGCACCGGACGGTGGCGGCCGGGCTGGCCGGCACCGGCTCGCCGGCGCGGCGGCAGGCCGCGGCGATGCGCGCCGGCAGGTCCCCGGGGGGCAGGAAAGCCGGGTCGTCCGGGTCCACGACGGATCGGAAGGCCGGTTCCCGGGCCGCCTGCCGGAGCAGCGCGGGCAGGTCGGTGGTGCCCCAGGTGCGCAGGGATTCCTGGAGCAGCCACAGGCCCATCACGTTGCGCAGGTAGCGGATCGTGCCGTCGACGCCGGCCTCGTTGGTGAAGTTGGCCCGCCGGCTCGGCTCGGTGAGCACCGGGGCGTCGAGCTCGACCCCGACCAGCGACCAGGTGCCGCAGGAGATGTAGGCGAAGTGCTCGTCCGTCGCCGGCACGCCGACCACGGCGGACGCGGTGTCGTGCGAGCCGACCGTCACCACGTCGGGTTCGCCGGGCAGGCCCAGCGCGGCCCGGACCGGGCCGATCCGGGTGCCCGGCTCACGCAGTGGCGGGAACAGCGCGCCGCGGATCCCCGCGTCGGCCATCAGGTCGACGGCCCAGGCCCGGCGGCGCAGGTCGTAGAGCTGGGTGGTGGAGGCGTTGGTGACCTCGGCGCCGATCTCGCCGGTGAGCCAGTACGCGATGAGGTCCGGGATCAGCAGCAGCCGGTGCGCGAGGTCGAGCTGCGGCGTACCGGCGGCGGCGGCGAGCTGGTAGAGGGTGTTGAACGGCAGGTGTTGCAGCCCGGTGGTGGCGTAGAGCCGTTCCGCGCCCAACTGCGTCGCCACCCGGTCGCCGACACCGTCGGTGCGCCCGTCGCGGTAGTGCACCGGGTTGCCGAGCAACGCGCCCGTGGCGTCGAGCAGCCCGTAGTCCACCGCCCAGGTGTCGATGCCGATGCTGGCGACCGGGCCGGCGGCGCGCAGGCCGTCGAGGACGCCACGGTACAGCGCCAGGATGTCCCAGTGCAGGGTGCCGGCCACCCGCACCGGCTCGTTGCGGAACCGGTGCGCCTCGGCCAGGTCCAGCCGCCCGGGTCCGGCGCGGGCGACCATGACCCGACCGGTGGACCCGCCCAGGTCCACCGCGGCGAGGTGGACGACCCCGGTCACAGCATTCCCCGCCGGGCCGCCCAGACCACGGCCTGGATCGGCGCGGTCACGCCGAGCCGGTCGCAGATGGCCCGGACCCGCCGCCGGACGGTCCGCTCGGACAGGCCCGACCGGCGCGCCACCGTCTCCAGCGGCAGACCCGCGGCCAGCAACCGCAGCAACCGCAGGTCCGCCTCGCCGAGCACCGGATCGTCCACGAGCATCGTCGTCCTCATCTCGCAGCGACCGGGCTCAGCGGAGGAAGGCCGCGGCGACGCCGGCGTCCACCGGAATGTGCAGCCCCGTGGTGTGCGACAGGTCGCCGCCGGTGAGCGCGACGACCGCGTTGGCGACGTGCTCGGGCAGCACCTCCCGCTTGAGCAGGGTGCGTTGGGCGTAGAACTCACCGAGCTTCTCCTCGGGCACGCCGTAGACGGCGGCGCGCTGGGCGCCCCACCCGCCGGCGAAGATGCCGGAGCCGCGTACCACCCCGTCCGGGTTGATGCCGTTGACCCGGATGCCGTGGCCGCCGAGTTCGGCGGCGAGCAGCCGGACCTGGTGCGCCTGGTCGGCCTTCGCCGCGCCGTAGGCAACGTTGTTCGGGCCGGCGAACACGGAGTTCTTGCTGGAGATGTAGACGATGTCGCCGCCCATCGCCTGGTCGAGGAGGATCCGGGCGGTCTCGCGCGAGACCAGGAAGGAGCCCTTGGCCATCACGTCGTGCTGCACGTCCCAGTCCGCCTCGGTGGTCTCCAGCAACGACCTGGACAGCGACAGCCCGGCGTTGTTGACCACCAGGTCCAGGCCGCCGTAGGCGAGCACGGCCGCGCGGACCGCGGCGGCCACCGCCGCCGCGTCGGTGACATCCAGCGGTACGGCCACCGCGACGTCCGGGCCGCCCAGCTCACCGGCGACGGTCTCGGCCGCCGTGGCGTCCCGGTCGGTGACGACGACGCAGGCGCCCTCGGCGGCCAGCCGGTGGGCGATCGCCCGGCCGATGCCCGAACCGGCGCCGGTGACCAGGGCGATCCGGGTGGCCAGCGGCTTCGGCCTGGGCATCCGGGCCAGCTTCGCCTCTTCGAGGGCCCAGTACTCGATGCGGAACTTCTCCCCCTCGTCGATCGGCGCGTAGCGCGACACGGATTCGGCGCCGCGCATCACGTTGATCGCGTTGAGGTAGAACTCCCCGGCGACCCGGGCGGTCTGCTTGTCGGCCCCGAAGCTGAACATGCCCACCCCCGGCACCAGGACGACGGCCGGGTCGGCGCCGCGCATCGGCGGGCTGTCCACCGTGGCGTGCCGCTCGTAGTAGGCGCGGTAGTCGTCGCGGTAGGCCGCGTGCAGCTCCCTCAGCCGGGCGACGGTGTCCTCGACCGGGGCGGTGGGTGGCATGTCGAGCACCATCGGGCGGACCTTGGTGCGCAGGAAGTGGTCCGGGCAGGAGGTGCCGAGGGCGGCGAGAGCGGGGTGTTTCTGCCGGGCGAGGAAGTCGAGCAGCACCGGGCTGTCGGTGAAGTGCCCGACCTGCGCCCGGTCGGTGGAGGCCAGGCCGCGCAGCACCGGGAACAGCGCCGCCGCCCGGAGCCGCCGCTGCTCCGGCGGCAGCGGCTCGTAGCCCGCGACGACGGGGCCGAACGGCTCGGCCCGGCCCCGCTGGTCGAGGAATGCCTGGGCGGTCCGGATGATCTCCAACGAGTGGCGTTCGCACTCCTGACTCGTCGCGCCCCACGCGGTGATGCCGTGCCCGCCGAGGACGACCCCGATCGCCTGCGGGTTGGCCCGCGCCACGGCGGCGATGTCGAGGCCGAGTTGGAAGCCGGGGCGCCGCCACGGCACCCACAGCACCCGTTCGCCGAAGACCTCCTTGGTCAGCTCGGGGCCGTCGGCGGCGGTGGCGATGGCGATGCCGGCGTCGGGGTGCAGGTGGTCGACGTGCGCCGCGTCGACCAGGGCGTGCATCGCGGTGTCGATGGACGGCGCGGCCCCGCCCCGGCCGTGCAGGCAGTAGTCGAACGCGGCGACCATCTCGTCCTCCCGCTCGACACCGGGGTAGCCGTCGACGAGGGCGCGCAGCCGGTCCAGTCGCAGCACGGCGAGGCCCGCCCCGGTCAGCGTGCCCAGGTCACCGCCGGAGCCCTTGACCCACAGCAGCTCGACCGGTCCGCCGGTCACCGGGTCCGTGGCCTCGCCCTTGGCCGAGGTGTTGCCCCCGGCGTAGTTCGTCGTGGTCGGGTCGGCACCGAGCCGGTTGCTGCGGGAGATCAGCGCCTGAGCCTCGGAATGCATCGTCCTCACGTCCCCTGTCTGCGTTCTGGTGGTGGTCAGGCGCCCCAGCCGGCCTGCTGGCCGCCGGCACGCTCGGCGCGGATCCGGTCGAAGTAGCCAGAGCGGGCGTACGCGGCGACCGGGTCCGGGTCCAGGCCCAGGTCGGCACGGAGCTCGGCGAGCAGCGGCCGGACGTCGGTGTTGTACGCGTCCATCAGCACCGCGTTGGCGCCGAGCACGTCACCGTCGCGCTGCGCGGCGGCGAGCGCGTCCGGGTCGACGAGCAGCGCCTTGGCCGTCGCCTCCTGCACGTTGAGCACCGAACGGATGATCGCCGGGATCTTCGGCTCGATGTTGTGGCACTGGTCGAGCATGAAGGCGATGCCGGCCTCCGGCGCCAGCGCGTCGGCACGGACGATCTCGTACATGATCCGGAACAACTGGAACGGGTCCGCCGCGCCGACCATCAGGTCGTCGTCGGCGTAGAAGCGGGAGTTGAAGTCGAAGGCGCCGAGCTTCCCGGCGCGCAGCAGGAACGCCACGATGAACTCGATGTTGGTGCCCGGCGCGTGGTGCCCGGTGTCGATGACCACCTGCGCCTTCGGGCCCAACTCCAGGCAGTGCGCGTACGCGGTGCCCCAGTCCGGCACGTCGGTGGCGTAGAAGGCCGGCTCGAACAGCTTGTACTCCAGCAGCAGCCGCTGGCCGTCGCCGAGCCGGTCGTACGTCTCGCGCAGCGCGCTCGCCAGCCGGTCCTGCCGGGCGCGGATGTCGTCCTGGCCCGGGTAGTTGGTGCCGTCGGAGAACCACAGCTTCAGGTCGCGGGAGCCGGTGCGGTCCATGATGTCCACGCATTCGAGCAGGTGGTCGATCGCCTTGCGCCGCACCCCCGGATCCGGGTTGGTGACGCTGCCCAGCTTGTAGTCGTCGTCCTGGAAGACGTTGGCGTTGATCGCGCCCAGGTCGACGCCCTGCTCCCCCGCGTACCTGGCCAGGTCGGCGTAGTCGTCGACGCGGTCCCACGGGATGTGCAGGGCCACCGTCGGCGCGACGCCGGTGAGCCGGTGCACGACCGCCGCGTCGGCGACCTTCTCGTACGGGTCGCGCGGCACGCCCTGCTGGGGGAAGACCCGGAACCGGGTGCCGGAGTTGGCGTACGCCCACGACGGGGTCTCGATGCGCTGGGCGCGCAGGGCCCGCGTGACCCGGTCGCGGGTGCGCGCGTCGGGCTGCGTCATGGTGTTTCTCCCGTCTCGGCGGCATGCTGCGCCGCCAGGTTGAGGACCTCGTCCGACGGCCGGGTGGCGCGGTCGGCGGCACCCCCTGGTCGAGGTGGGGGACGAAGGACGCCTGCCGCGCCGGCCGGTGGGCGGGTGCCGGCGCGACGCGGCGCCGGCACCCGGGACGCGGTCAGAAGTTGAACTGGTCGATGTTGGTCTTGTCGAAGACGGTGGGCGGGCCGAGCACGACCACCCCGTCCTTGCCGACGGTGAACCCGCCGAGCTTGCCGGCCTTGAACGTGTCGCCCTCGGCGCCGGTGATCTGGCCCGAGGCCAGCGCCGCGCCGGCGTACGCGGCGAGGTAGCCGAGGTCGGCGGGGTTCCACAGGGCGAACGCGTCGACGGTGCCGTCCTTGACGTACGCGCGCATCTGGTTCGGGGTGCCCAGACCGGTCAGCTTGACCTTGCCCTTGTACTGCGACCCGCTGAGGTAACGGGCGGCGGCGGCCACACCGACGGTGGTCGGCGAGATGACGCCCTTCAGGTTCGGGTACGACTGCAGCAGGCCCTGCATCTCCTGGAAGGACTTCTGGTCGTCGTCGTTGCCGTACGCCACCGTGACCAGCTTGATCCTGCTGTACTCGGGCTTCTTCAGCTCTTCCCTCATCAGCCCGATCCAGGCGTTCTGGTTGGTCGCGTTGGCGGTGGCGGACAGGATGGCGATCTCGCCCGCGCCGCCGATCTGCTGCGAGATGAGCTTGACCTGGTTCTCCGCGATGCCCTGGGCGGTCACCTGGTTGACGAAGATCTGCCGGCACTCCGGCTTGGTGTCGGAGTCGAACGTCACGATCTTGGCACCGGCGGCCTTCGCCTGGTTCAGCGCGCCGCAGATGGCGTTGGGGTCGTTGGCCGAGGTCACGATCACGTCCATGCCCTGCTGCGACAGGGTGTTGAGGTAGCTCACCTGGGAGGAGGCGCTGGCCTCGGACGGACCGACCTCCTTGAACTCGCCCTTGATCTCGGTCACCGCCTCCTTGCCGCCGTTGTCGGAGGTGGTGAAGTAGGGGTTGTTCACCTGCTTGGGCAGGAAGGCGATCTTGAGCCCTGCCCTGATCGCGGCGTCCGGGTTGGCGGCGCCGCTCGCCGGCGCGCCGGCGCCGGTGTCCTTGCCGGCGTTGTCCCGGGTGGTGCCGCCGCAGGCGGCGGAGCCGAGCAGCAGCGCGGCGAGGGTGACGGTGGTGGCCCCGACGCGGAGGCCCCTGCGGTACCTGGACATCGATATCCTTCCGGAAGAGGTGGTGGGAGCGGGACGGTCACGGCGCGGTGGTGTGCGCCCGTCGCCGTCGGCGGTACAGCCGGGCGCGGATCTCGGCGACGGCGTTGGGCAGCACGACGGAGGCGATGAGCAGGGTCCCGGTGACGATGGTCAGCGCGTTGGCGTCGACGTCGGCGAGTTGCAGCGCGTTGCGGAGGACACCGAGGAGCAGGACGCCGGCCAGCACCCCGAGCAGCGCGCCCCGGCCTCCGAAGATGGACACCCCGCCGAGCAGCACGGCGGTGACCACGGTGAGTTCGAGGCCGGTGGCGTTGTCGCCACGGGCGCTGGCGTAGCGCAGCGTCCAGAAGACGCCGACCAGCCCGCAGACCGCCCCGGAGACCACGAACAGCCAGAACTTCGTCCGGGCCACCGACACGCCGGCGAAGGTGGCGGCCTCGTCGTTGTTGCCCATCGCGTACAGCGCCCGGCCGGTGGGCGTGGCGTGCAGCACGACGCCGCACAGCAACGCCAGCAGGAGCACCGGGACGACCGCCCCGGGTACCGACGTGCCGGGGATGCTCCGCACCACGGCGGCGGTCCAGCCGGCCGGGAAGTCGGCCACCGCCTGGTCGCCGAGGACGACGAACGACAGCCCCCGGTACAGGGCGAGCGTGCCGATGGTCACGGCCAGCGACGGCAGGCCGAACCCGGTGACGAAGAGCCCGTTCACCGCGCCGAGCAGGGCACCCAGCAGCACCACCAGGACGCAGATCAGTTCGAGCGACAGCCCACTGGAGAGCCACAACTGGCCCATCAGGGTGCTGCACAGCCCGGCCATGCTGGCCACCGAGAGGTCGATCTCGCCGGTGACGACGATCAGGGTCATCGGCAACGCGATGAGGGCGAGCGGCACCAGGTCGAGGAGGAGGAACTGGGCGTTGCGGCCGGTGGCGAAGTTCTCCACCGACAGGGCGGCGAGCAGGACGGTCACCACCAGGACGGCCACGATCGCCGCGTCCCAGGACACGAGCACGCCGCGCAGCACGGCACCACGACCCGCTGCCCCGCGCCGCACCCCGGCCGCCGGCTCGGCCTCGGTGTCCGCGCCGGTCGGCGGGGCGGCGTAGAGGCTGTCATGCGCCATGGGTGCTTCTCCCTCTGAGCCGGGTCGCCGTCCGGAGGGCCAGGAGCCGGTCCAGGCCGATGGCGGCGAGGATGAGCGCGCCGACCACGGCCTGCTGCCAGAACGGGTCGATGCGCAGGACGGCGAGCGCGCTGCCGATCGTGGTGAGCAGCACGGCACCGAGCGCCGCCCCGTACGCGCTGCCGCTGCCCCCGAAGATCGCCACGCCGCCGACCACGGCCGCCGCGACGACCTGTAGTTCCAGGCCGGTGCCGGCGGCGGCGTCGAGGGTGCCGAACCGGGCCGCGTACAGCACGCCGGCGAGGCCGGCGAGCGCGCCGTTGGCGACGAACACCGTGAACACCCGTCGACCCACCGGGATGCCGGACAACCGGGCCGCGGTGGGTTCCGAGCCGATGGCGTAGAGCTCCCGTCCGCTGCGGTAGGAGCGCAGGTGGAAA
Organism: Micromonospora sp. NPDC092111; assembly: GCF_044755745.1. Lineage (NCBI taxonomy): Bacteria > Bacillati > Actinomycetota > Actinomycetes > Micromonosporales > Micromonosporaceae > Micromonospora > Micromonospora sp. NPDC092111. The sequence continues at coordinate 143,985 of NZ_JBIVRQ010000006.1, read as the reverse complement.
CCGACGGCGCCGACGACGGCCAGCGCGACCAGGAACAGCACGGGTACGCCGAGCACCGCCTGGTTGCCCAGCCGCAGGAAGGACCGGGGCATGTCGGCGGCGTTGATCTGCCGGCCGGACGCCCAGTAGTAGTCGATGCCGCGGAAGGCGTACAGGGTGCCCAGGGTGATGACGAGGGCCGGCACCTTGGCGACCGCGATCAGGCCACCGTTGACCATGCCGCACAGCCCGCCCAACGCGACGCCCAGCAGGAGGGCGAGGGGCCACGGTGTGCCGGGCGCGGCGAGGAACAGTTCCCCGGTGCCGAACGCGACCAGTCCGAGGATCGAACCGACGGAGAGGTCGACGTTGCGGGTGATGATGACCAGGGTCTGGCCGACCGCCAGGATCACCAGGATCGCGCAGCCCAGCAGCAGGTCCTTCACGCTCTGGCCGGTCAGGAAACGGTCGTTGCGGACGGTGGTCACCAGGATCAGGACACCGAGCGCGATCAGCAGGCTCAGCTCGCGTACGGCGAGCAGCCGCGCGGCCAGGCTTCGGCGCTGCCGCAGCGGACCGGACCCGGTCCGCTCCGGTGCGGTCGTGTCGGTGCGGCTCATGCCGTCGCTCCCTGACCGGTGGCGGCGAACATCACCGAGGTCTCGTCGGCTTCGGCCCGGGACAGCTCGCGGACCAGCCGTCCCTCGTGCATGACCAGCACCCGGTCCGCCATGCCGAGCACCTCGGGGAGTTCGCTGCTGATCATGACGATGGCCAGGCCCTGCCCGGCCAGCTCCGACAGCAGCCGGTGGACCTCGGCCTTGGTGCCGACGTCGATGCCCCGGGTGGGTTCGTCGACGAGCAGGACCCGTGGCGCGGTGGACAGCCACTTGGCGAGGACGACCTTCTGCTGGTTGCCGCCGGAGAGCGTCGCCACGGGTACGGCGAGCCGGGCGGTCTTGACCTGGAGCCGGTTGGTCCAGCGGCGGGCCTCGGCGCGTTCGGCGGAGCCGAGCAGGATGCCGAGTCGGCTCAACGCCCGCCGCCGGGCCAGGGTGGCGTTGCGCTCCACCGACAACTCCATGACCAGCCCCTGCTGGCGGCGGTCCTCGGGCACCAGCGCCAGGCCGGCGGCGATCGCCCGGCCCGGACTGCCGGGCGGGAGGACCCGGCCGTTCACCCGTACCTCCCCGGCGTCGTAGCGGTCGACGCCGAAGACGGCGCGGGCGACCTCGCTGCGGCCGGCGCCGACAAGCCCGGCCAACGCGACGATCTCGCCGCCCCCGACGGAGAAGGACACGTCGGCGAAGACGCCGGCCCGGGTCAGGCCGCTGACCTCCAGCACGGTGTCGCGCACCAGGGCGTCCTGCTTGGGGTACAGCGAGGAGACGTCGCGGCCGACCATCCGCCGTACGACCTCGTCGACGGTGAGGTCGGCCACCGGGTCGGTGGAGACCCAGGCGCCGTCGCGCAGCACGGTGACGCGCTGGCAGAGGTCGAACACCTCGTCGAAGCGGTGCGAGATGAACAGCACCGCCGCGCCGCGCCCGCACAGCGACCGGGCCACGCCGAAGAGCCGTTCCACCTCGACCCCGGACAGCGCGGCGGTCGGCTCGTCCATGACCAGGACGCGGGCGTCGAAGGAGAGCGCCTTGGCGATCTCGACGAGCTGCTGGTCGGCGATCGAGAGCCCCCGGGCGGGTCGGCGCGGATCGATCCGGACGCCCAGCCGCTGGAACAGCCGCTCGGCGTCGCGGATCATCGCCCTGCCGTCGATGCGGCGCAGGCCGCGCACCGGCTGCCGACCCATGAAGATGTTCTCGGCGATCGACAGGTCCGGGAAGAGGGTGGGTTCCTGGTGGATGACGGCGATCCCGGCGGAGCGGGCGTCGGCGGGTCCGCGCAGCACCACCGGCTGGCCGTCGAGCGTCAGCCGGCCGGAGTCCGGCGGGTGGGCGCCGGCGAGGATCTTCACCAGGGTGGACTTGCCCGCCCCGTTCTCACCGACCAGGGCGTGGGCCTCGCCGGGGCGCAGCGCGAGGCGTACCCCGCGCAGCGCGGCGACGGCCCCGAAGGACTTCGTCACGTCGTCCAGTACCAGCAGCGGGGCGTGGTCCGCGTCCGGCGCGTCGGGGCTCATCCGACCCCCTCCTGAATCGTTTCACAGGTTGTTGCATGGACCGTAGGGGTACGGATTCACGAGCGTCAAGGTTTTCCCGCGATTTCCACCCTGTTGCCGAAGCGGGCCCACCCGCTGCACCTCGGAAACCCTCCCCCACTGACGGTCGGAGCGTGGTCGGCACTGACGGCCCGGGGTTTGGATGAAACGTTTTTAGGCGTTGTAGACTGCCGGTCGTCACCCGGTCGGACCGGCGCGCCCGTACGGCCACCGGGCCGCACCGCGTCCGCCGCGCCCTCCACCGCGGAGCGGACCGCCACCACCGAGCGTCGAGGGAGCCATGGCAGCGTCGAACATCAAGGAGGTGGCCCGGCACGCCGGCGTTTCCCTCGGCACGGTGAGCAACGTGCTCAACCGACCCGACATGGTCGCCCCCGCCACCCGCCAGCGGGTGCTCGACGCGATCACCGAACTCGGCTACGTCCGCAACGACTCCGCCCGCCAACTGCGCGCCGGGCACAGCCGCACCGTCGCCATCGTCGTCCTGGACGTGGCCAACCCGTTCTTCACCGACGTGGTGCGCGGGGCAGAGCAGGTGGTCGAGGCGGCCGGGGCGATGCTGGTCGTCTGCAACAGCGGCGAGGACAGCGCCCGGGAACGCCGACACCTGGAGGTGCTGGAGGAGCAGCGGGTCCGTGGCGTGCTCATCACCCCGGTCGCCCACGGCCCCCAGCCCCACCTGGAGAGAGTCATCGACCGGGGCATCCCGGTGGTGCTCGTCGACCGGGGCTCCGGCCGGGCCAGCCGCTGCTCGGTGGCCGTCGACGACGTGCTGGGCGGCCGGCTGGCCATGGAGCACCTCCTGGACCAGGGCCACCGCCGCATCGCGTACCTCGGTGGCCCGCTCACCATCGCCCAGGTCGCCGAGCGACACGCCGGGGCGGTGGCCGCGCTGGCCGACCGCGACACCGGTGCCGAACTGCGGCTGGCCACCACCACCAGCCTGACCGTCGCCGCCGGGCGACGCGCCGCCGAGGAGCTGCTGGCCGGGCCCGCCCGGCAGCGCCCCACCGCCGTCTTCTGCGCCAACGACCTGGTCGCGCTCGGCGTGCTGCAGGAGGTGACCTCGCGCGGCCTGCGGGTGCCCGCGGACGTGGCGATCGTCGGCTACGACGACATCGAGTTCGCCGGCGCGGCGGCGGTGCCGCTGTCGTCGGTACGCCAACCCCGCGAGCAGCTCGGCCGGACCGCGGCGCAGCTACTGCTGGAGGAGGCCGAGTCCGGCGAGACGCACCGGCACCGGCACGTGGTCTTCCAGCCGGAGCTGGTCGTCCGCCGCTCCAGCGACCAGCCCCGGCGTACCCGGCGCTGACCCACCCGCCGGGTACGCCGGCAGCGACCCGGCGGGTGGGCCTCCGGCGCGATCCGCGCGCCGGGTCAGGACGTCCCCCCGGCCGGCAGGGGCGCGGACCAGACGTCGGCGATCGACGGGTCGTAGCCGTCGCCGGTGTCCTGGAACCGCACCCGCACCACACTGTCGCGGGTGGCGTCCGGCAGGTCGACGACGAACTGGTAGCCGACCGTGCCGGCCCCGCCGGCGGTGCGCCGCCAGGACCGGGCGTGCGCCAGCACCCCGTCCACGACGACCGCGTAATCCTTGAGCTGCGCCTTGTCGTACGTCTCGACCGCACGCAGCACGAACGGCTCGCCGGGGCGGACGGCGAGGTCGAACTCGTACCAGCCGCCGGGGAAGTCGACGCCGCTGTAGCGGCGGGTCAGCCCGGCCTCGGTGCTGGTGCCCGAGTGGGTCGAGGCGGCGAGCCGGTGCGCCTGCTCCGACGCCGGATCGCCGAGGTCGGCGTGGTCGTACGCGCCCGACGGCGGGCCGTCGAACCGGACCGGGACGGCGAGGGTCCGCCGTTCGGCCGCCGTGTCGCCGGTGGCCACCGTTACCTCCGCCGGCCCCTCGGTCACCGACACCGGCGCGGTGAGGACGGTCGACACGGTGGTCTCCGCGCCGGGTGCGAGGTCGTACCCGCTGCTGTCCGCCGCCACCCGCCAGCCGTCCGGCGCGCTGGTGGTGAGCCGCCCGGTCATCGGCACGCCGGCCCGGTTGCGCAGCACGGCGCCGACCGTCGTCGCGGCCCCGGGCGGCACGGCGGCGGGGGTCACGGACGTCGACACGATCACCACCGCCGGCGCGGTGGTGATCGTTCCCGCGACGGGCAGGGTGGCGGTGCCGCCCAGGTGGCGGTAGCTGACGGACCCGTCGAGGGACCCGGTCGTCGGCGACTGTCCGGCGGGGATCCGCAGGTCGTAGCGGTGGCTCACGGTGGCGCGCGGGGCGACCGTGGTGGCCTGGCCGCCGACCCGGGTCACCGTCCAGCCCGCCGGCCCCCGCAGGTCGGAGGTCACCCCGGTCAGCGGTCGGGTGCCGCTGTTGGCGAGGACGACGGTCGCGCGTACGACGTCGCCGGGCAGTCGCTCGCCCACCGGCAGGTCGAGCCTGACCACCGCCGCGACCAGCGTCGACGACGCCGCGGACAGTCGCTGGTCGACCCGGGTGAGCAGCCCGGTGAACCGGTCGGCCTGGGCCGGGGTGACCCGCCCCACGGTGACCTGGGTGCGTACCCACCGGTCCAGGTCGGCCGCGGTGGCCAGGGCCCGGTGCACGCCGGCCCCGGCGATGCGGGTGTCACCCGCGAGGTACGCCGTCCGCGCCGCCGTCGTCTCGGCGGCGAGTTGGCCGATCCGGACCCGCAGGTACGCGACCGACGGCGCGCCCAGGTCACCGGAGAGCTCGTCGGTCAGCGTCCGGAGCGCCCGCACCGCGTCGTCGGCGTCGCCGAGGTCGCCCAGCACCCGGTCGACGGCGAAAGAGTAGGACCCGGATCCGATCTCGTAGACGGCGACGGCGCCGTCCATCCGGACGAACCGCACGCCGGTCGCCTGCTCCGCCGGCCGGCCGCCCTCGGTGACCGCGTACCGGCCGGGTGCCGGCAGGCGCACGGTCGCGGTGGTGTTGCCCGGAACGGTGAGCCGCAGCCGCATGTCACCGCGGGCATCGAGGGTCCAGTCGCTGCCGATCACCCCCTGCGCCGCCCCGTACGCCGCCCGGGCCGAGGTGAGGCCGCCACCCGGCTGGGGCGCGAAAGTGAGATGGGTGTAGCCGGGGTTGTCGGCGTCGGGTTGGATGCCGGCGACCGTCCGGTACATCCAGTCCCCCACCGCCCCGTAGGCGTAGTGGTTGAAGGAGTTCATCGACACGTCGCCGAAGCTGCCGTCCGGCATGATCGAGTTCCAGCGCTCCCAGACCGTGGTCGCGCCCTTGGCGATCTCGTAGCCCCAGGACGGGTACGTGTCGTTGACCAGCAGCCGGTAGGCGACGTCGAGGTGCCCGGTGTCGGTCAGCGCCGGCAGCAGGTCCGGGGTGCCGAGGAAGCCGGTGGAGAGGTGCCAGTCGTGCCGTCGCACGTTGGCGACCAGCCGGTCGGCGGCCTTGGCCCGCAGCGGCTCGGCCAGCAGACCCATCCCGATGGCCAGCACGTACCCGGTCTGGCTGTCGCCCTGGACGGTGCCGTCGGCCGAGACGTACGTGTCGACGAACGCCTGGGTGATGTCCCTGGCCAGCGCCGCGTACCGGGCCGCGTCGGCGTCCCTGCCGATGGCGTCGGCCAGCTCCGCCAGCAGGCGGATGCTGTACGCGTAGTAGGCGGTGCCGACGACCCCGGCGGGCGTCGGATCGTCGAGGTTGAGCCAGTCGAGGTACGGGCCGGCGTTGGTACGCCGGTTGCCCGAACTGGTGCTCTGCAGCCAGGACGCGTACCGCACCATCGACGGGTAGTGCTCCTCGACCACCCGGGTGTCCCCGTAGCGTTGCCAGAGCGTGTGCGCCACGGTGATGCCGGCGTCGGCCCAGCCGGTCGCGCCGTCGCCGCAGCAGACCCGGGGCGCGACGTCGGGGTACGCGCCGTTGGCCGACTGCGCGTCGCGCAGGTCCTGCAACCACTTGCCGAGGAAGGTCAGGCTGTCCATGTTGAAGGTCGCGGTCTCGGCGAAGACGTTGATGTCACCGGTCCAGCCGAGGCGCTCGTCGCGCGCCGGGGTGTCGGTCGGGATGGACAGGAAGTTGCCCCGCTGACCCCAGGTGATGTTGCTGTGCAACCGGTTCACCATCGCGTTGGAGGTCTCGAACTCGCTGGTGAGTTCCCCGTCGGTGTGCATGACCAGGCCGGTGACGGTGGACAGGTCGGGGGTGCCCGGGAAGCCGGTCAGCTCGACGTAGCGGAAACCGTGGAAGGTGAAGGTCGGCTGGTAGACCTCGGCTCCGCCGCCGCGCAGCGTGTACTGGTCGGTGGCCCTGGCCGAACGCAGGTTGGCGGTGTAGGCGGTGCCGTCGGGGTTGAGCACCTCGGCGTGCCGGATGCGCACCCGGGTGCCGGCCGGGCCGGCGACCTTCAGCCGTACCTTGCCCACCATGTTCTGGCCGAGGTCGAAGATCCAGGTGCCGGGGGTGGGTTGGGTCAGCGTCCGGGCCGGCATCTCCTGGACGACCCGCACGGGCGGGTCCACCTGGGCGACGATCCGGCCGGTGGCGTCGGTGGCGTCGACGGTGGCGGGTGACCAGCCCGAGTCGTCGAAGCCGGGGGTGTCCCAGCCGGCCGGCAGTCGGCGCGCGTCGTAGGTCTCGCCGTGGATCAGGTCGCTCTGCAGCAGCGGGCCGGGGGTGGCGCGCCAGTCGGCATCGGTGCGGACCGTCTCGGTGCGCCCGTCGGTGTAGTCGATGAGCAGTTGCGCGCTCAGGTGCGGCCGGGGGCCGTAGTTGTCGGTGCCCAACCAGGCGATGCTGCCGGCGTACCAGCCGTCGCCGAGCATCGCCCCGACGGCGTTGTCGCCCCGGCGGAGCTGCCGGGTGACGTCGTACGTCTGGTACTGCACCCGCTTGGCGTAGTCGGTCCAGCCGGGCGCCAGCTCGTGGTCGCCGACCCGCTGGCCGTTGAGCGAGAGCTGGTAGACGCCGAGCGCGGTGGCGTGGATCCGGGCGCGGGCGACCTCCCCGTCGACCCGGAAGCCCCGGCGCAGCAGCGGGTTCGCGTCCAGCGCGGCGAGCATGGCCTCGGTGTTCCCGGTGACCCGGAGTCCAGCCGCGGTGGGGGTGCCCCCGGTGAACGGGTTCTCGCCGTCGGTGAGCCCGGCCGCGAAGAGCTGGTCGTCGCCGCGGGTCACGGAGAAGGCGGAGAAGACGCCGGTCTCGGCGTCGCTGGTGCGCAGACCCACCGAGCCGGCCCGGTGCGCGGTGTCCCGGGTGACGTCGACCTGGGTGCCGTCGACCCAGGTGGTGATGGTGTCGCCGGCGGCGGTGATGCGCAGGGTGTGCGGGGCGGTCAGCTTGTCGGCCGGCACGACCGCGCCGAGCGGCACCTCCTTGAGTACGGTCCAGGCGCCGTCGACCCGTGCGTGCGGGCGCAGTTTCGCGGTCCCGCCGGTGATGGAGAACTGCCACAGGTAGGCGTTGGCCGGGCCGCGGGCGCGCAGGTAGATCCCGGCCGCGTCCCGTTCCAGCCGCACCGTCGTCTGCACCGTGTAGTCGGTCCAGGACTCGGTGGGCGACGGCAGCCCGATCCAGTCGGCCCGCCAGCCGTCGGCACCCCGTACGCCGACCTCCCAGGAGGCGGGGACGCTCCATCCGGAGGCGCGACCGGCGGTGTCCCACACCCGGACCTGCCAGGCGTAGCGGGTGCGCGGTCGCAGCGCCGGGCCGGCGTAGGGCACGAGGGTGCTCTGCCGGGAGGTGATCCGGCCGCTGTCCCAGACGTCGGCGTCGGCGAGGCGGGCCGGGCTGGTGGCGACGCGTATCTGGTAGGACTGCTGGAGCACGCCCCGGTCGGTGGACTCGATCCGCCAGCCGAGGCGGGGCTGCGCCACGTCCAGGCCGATCGGGTCGGTCGCCCGCTCGGTGGTCAGGCCGGCCACCGCGAGCTGGGGTGCCTTCGGTGTGGTGGCAGCCGCCGGGGCCGCCGTCGCCACCGTCGGCGGCAGCCCGAGGACCAGCGCGAGAACCACGGAGAGTGCGGGTCGGAGTCGCCTCGTGCGCTGCATACCTGTTCCTCACCCTTCTGTGCGGCGGTCCGCACCGACGTTCCTGGGCGGCGCGCGGGCCGGTGGGCGGCCCGGACGTGGGGTCAGCGGGGTGGCCCGAGCGGGTCGGCAGCCGGGTGGCGGGGCCGTCGTGGGCCGGCGGCCACGGTCACCGCCGGCCGGTGCGGCGCGGCGGGCGGGGATCGGGGGCCTGCGGTGGCACGCCTGCCTCCGTCTTGCATGAATCGTTTCAGGCAGGCTATGTGCTGGTTTTCGTCCTGTGAAGACATCCCCGGTGGCCGGATCCGGCCAGGACACCCCACGCCGATCGACGTACCGCGACCGGCGATGGCCGTACCCTCCGCCGAGCAGCAGCAGGGCGCCGAGGGGCAGCAGCCAGCCGGGTACCGGGCCGGTCCCGGTCCCGCCGACCGGCGTCAGCCGCGCGTCCCACCTGCCCACCTGCCCGATCGCCAGACCGGAACCACACCGACACGCCGGCCGCACCGCTCCGACTCTTTGTACATCTGGTGGATCCTGCTCGGCCACCAAGGGCGTCTACCCTCCATCCGCTCCAACCCCACCCGGAGGAATAGCTGATGGAACGGAAAAGACGCGCACGGACACGGAACGTGTTCGGCGTACTCCTGGCGAGCGGTGCGCTTGCCCTGGCCAGTGGCGCTGTCGCCCACGCCGAGCCAGCGCCCGCGGTACCCACGGTCAGTGAGATTCATTACGACAACGCCGGCACCGACACCGGCGAGGCGATCGAGATCGAAGCGCCGGCGGGCTTCGACCTGACCGGCTGGCAGATCGTCCTCTACAACGGCGCCAACGGCGCGGCGTACAACACGAGGACGCTGAGCGGCGCGGTGCCGGCGGCCGGCGTGGTCGTCGCCAGCTACCCACCGGACGGCATCCAGAACGGCGCCCCCGACGGCGTCGCGCTGGTCTCCCCCACCGGCACGGTGGCGGAGTTCCTCACCTACGAGGGCACCTTCACCGCCGTCGGCGGCCCGGCCAACGGGCTGACCGGGACCGACATCGGCGTCGAGGAGACCACCACCACCCCGGTCGGTCAGTCGCTGCAGAAGATCAACGGCACCTGGAACCCGCCGGCGCCGCACACCTTCGGCGTCCGCAACGTCGCCAGCGACCCCGGACCCGACCCCGAACCGGCCCCCGGCTGCACCGTCACCGTGGACCGCAGCATCGCCGAGGTGCAGGGCACCGGAAGCGCGACGCCGCTGTCGGGCACCCGGGTCACCGTCGAAGGCGTGGTGACCGCCGACCACCGCACCGGCGGCTACAACGGCGTCTACGTGCAGAGCGTCGGCAGCGGCGGGGACCGTGCGGTCGCCGCCGGCACCGCGTCCGACGGCATCTTCGTCTTCCTCACCACGAACAGCGCCAACCACCCGGCGGTGGCGGTCGGCGACCGGGTGCGGGTCAGCGGCACCGCCAGCGAATTCAACGGCCTGACCCAGCTCAACATCGCCGCCAAGGGCGACGTGCAGGTCTGCGAGCACAGCGTGACGCTGCCCGCTCCGGTCCCGGTCAGCCTGCCGATGGGCGACGACGTCCGCGAGTCGGTCGAGTCGATGCTGGTCGCGCCAGTCGGCCAGTTCACCGTCTCCGACGTGTACAACACCAACCGGTACGGCGAGGTCGTGCTCGCCGCCGGTGACCGTCCGGCTCCGAACGTGACCGACGTGGCCCGCCCGGGCTCGGCCGCCGCCACCCAGGTGGCCGCCGCGAACAAGGCCGGCCGGATCCTGGTCGACGACGGCCGGACCACCAACCTGGCCACCGCCGGGCTGCTGCCGCCGTACCTGTCCAAGGACAACCCGCTGCGGGTCGGCGACTCGGTCGAGGCGTTCGGGCCGGCCGTGCTGTCGTACGGTTTCAGCGAGTGGCGGTTGCAGCCGACCGCTCCGGTCAGCGCCGACACGACCGTCGGCCGGACCACCTTTAAGGCCACCAACCCGCGTACCGCCGGACCCGTCAACGTCGGCGGCGACGTGCGGGTGGCCAGCTTCAACGTGCTCAACTACTTCGTCCACTTCGGTGGCGACGCCCGTGGCGCGGCCGACGAGGCCGGGCTGGCCAAGCAGGAAGCGAAGATCGTCGCGGCGATCAGCGCCCTGGGGGCCGACGTGGTGGCGCTTGAGGAGATCGAGAACTCGGTCCGGTTCGACGCGAACGACCCGCAGCAGGCGCTCAAGCGCCTGGTCAACGCGCTCAACGCCAAGGACGGCGCGGGGACCTGGGACTACGTGCGCACCCCGGCCGAGCTGCCGGGCCCGGCCCAGCAGGACTTCATCACCACGGCGATCATCTTCAAGCCCGCGAAGGTCCAGCCCAAGGGTCCGGGTCGCTCGGTCAACGACGAGAGCGTCTGGTCCAACGCCCGCGAGCCGATCGCGCAGGCCTTCACCGCCGGCAAGATCTCGTTCGTCGTGGTCGCCAACCACCTCAAGTCCAAGAGCGGCGTGGGGACCGGCGACAACGCCGACACCGGTGACGGGCAGGGCAACTGGAACGGCGACCGGATCCGGCAGGCCAAGGCGCTGACCGCGTTCGTCGACCAGGTCAAGGCCGACAGCGGCACCGACGACGTGCTGCTGCTCGGTGACTTCAACGCCTACACCCAGGAGGACCCGATGCAGGTCCTCTACGGCAAGCAGTACCGCGACCTGAACGACACCGGCAAGGCCACCTACGTGTTCGGTGGCGAGTCCGGCTCGCTCGACCACGCCCTCGCCTCGCCGTCCCTGGCGTCGCGGGTGACCGGGGTCGACGTGTGGCAGATCAACGCGGTCGAGTCGTTCGCCTTCCAGTACGACGGGCTGGCCCCCTTCTACGCGCCGAACCCGTACCGGGCCAGCGACCACAACCCGCTCGTGGTGGGCATCAGCACCAGCGCGAAGCCGGTCAACCTGCAGTTGCTGAGCATCAACGACTTCCACGGCCGGCTGGAGTCCCCGGCCACCGTGGGCGGTCAGCCGGTCGGCGGTGCCGCCCAGCTCGCCGGCCTGGTGGGTCAGCTCCGGGCGCAGAACCCGAACACCGCGTTCGTCTCCGCCGGTGACAACATCGGCGCGTCCACGTTCATCTCGGCGATCGACGGGGACAACCCGACGATCGACGCGCTGAACACCGCCGGGCTGGTCGCCTCGGCGGTCGGCAACCACGAGTTCGACCAGGGCGTGGACGACCTCACCGGCCGGGTGTCCGGTCGCGCCGCGTTCCCGTACCTGGGCGCCAACGTCTACCGGGGCGGCACCCGGGCGTTGCCGGCGTACTCCGTCAGCACCGTGGGTGGCGTACAGGTCGGCTTCGTCGGCGTGGTGACCGAGCAGACCGGTTCGCTGGTCAACCCGGGCGGCATCGCCGGCCTCACCTTCCGCGACCCGGTGGCCGAGGCCAACCTGGTGGCCCGTCAGCTCAAGGACGGCGACCCGAACAACGGTGAGGCCGACGTGGTGGTGCTGCTCACCCACGAGGGCGCGGCGACGGAGAACATCACCTCCGCCGACGCGCTGGCGAACGACCCGGTCTTCGGCAAGTTCACCCGGGCCGACGCGGCGATCGACGCCATCTTCAGCGGTCACACCCACCAGCCGTACGCCTTCAAGGTCCCGGTGCCGGGAACGGACAAGCTGCGTCCGGTGGTGCAGGCCGAGGACTACGGCAAGCGGCTGGGCAAGGTGACGCTCACCTTCGACCCGAACACGGGCGCGGTGACCACCGGTGACGCGCAGTTGGTCGATGTGGTCGGGGCGCCGCAGGACCCGGCGGTTGCCGGCATCGTGGCCGCCGCCAAGGTGAAGGCCACCGAGCTGGGCAAGCAGCGGCTCGGGGCGGTCACCGCGGATGTCCAGCGGGCCTACACCAACGGCAACGAGGACCGGGGCAAGGAGTCCGCGCTCGGCAACCTCATCGCCGACGTACAGCTCGCCGGGACCAAGGACGCCGGCCGGGGCGGTGCGCAGATCGCGTTCATGAACCCCGGTGGCCTGCGGGCCGACCTGCTCTACCGGGCCGACGGCACGGTGACGTACGCCGACGCCTTCGCCGTCCAGCCGTTCTCCAACGATGTGGTCACCAAGAGCTACACCGGTGCCGACATCAAGCAGGTGCTGGAGGAGCAGTGGCAACCGGACGGCGCGTCCCGGCCGGTGCTGTGGCTCGGCGTTTCCAAGGGTTTCACCTACACCTACAACCCGGAGGCGCCGAAGGGCTCGCGGATCATCTCGATGAAGCTGAACGGCACGCCGCTCAGCCCGACGGCCACCTACCGGGTCACGGTGAACGCGTTCCTCGCCGCCGGCGGTGACAACTTCCTGACCCTGGCGAAGCGGGTGGACCCGGTCACCACCGGCGACAACGACCTCACCATGCTGGTGAACTACTTCGCCGCGAACTCGCCGGTCACCGCGGACACCCAGCCGCGGGCCACGGTCGGCAAGGCCGGGCCCTCGTGCACCACGACGATCACCGGCAGGTACAGCAAGCCGCTGGTCGTCACCGCCGGCCTGACCTGCCTGGAGAACGCCACCGTCGCCGGCCCGGTCACGGTCAACCCCGGCGCCTCGCTGGTGGTCACCGGCGGCAGCATCGCCGGCCCGGTGTCGGCCACCCGTCCGGTACTGGTCACCCTCGCGGGCGCGACGGTGTCCGGCCCGGTCACGGTCACCGGCGCGACCGGCGAGGTGAAGATCAGCCAGGGCAAGGTGAGCGGCCCGGTGTCGGTCACCGCCAACACCGGTGGGGTACGCCTGGAGCAGGTCGCGATCAGTGGTCCGGTCACCCTGACCGGCAACACCGGCAGCCAGCCGGCGGTGGTCGCGGCGAACACCATCAGCGGGCCGCTGACCTGCTCGGGTAACAACCCGGCACCGGTCAACGAGAGCCGGCCGAACACGGTGAAGGGCCCGGCGACGGGTCAGTGCGCACGGTTGTAGTCGGTAGCTGATCAACCGGTCCGCGGTCGGGTAACCGACTGCGGACCGGTCCCGCTCCACCCCCGGCCTCCCGGCGACACCGCCCGTCCCCGGGCACAGGTGCCGGCGTCGGGCCGCCACGACAGGACGTTCAGTTCAGCGGGACGCCGGCGGACCCGCATCAGTGCGGCGATGGTGGGTCGAACCACTGCCCCGCCAGATCGCGTCCCCGTCGGCGGACGCGGGCGATCCCCGAGGAACTGTTGAAGGCGGCGTACGGCGGCCACAGGAAGACGAGGATGGCGAGTTCTTCAGCCACCAGTGCCCGTCGCAGCGCATGGCGCTCACCCGGGCGACCGTCCAGATAGGCATCGAGTAGCGCTGGTGGGACCGTCACGCCTGCGGGCGCGGCGCGGACGCTGAGGAAGGCCAGATCGGAGCCGGGCCGACCGACCCCGGCCGCCTGCCAGTCGCAGAAGACCAAGGAACCGGCGGCATGGACGATGTTGCCCGGATGACAGTCACCGTGGGTGAAGACCGACGGCAGGGCTTCGATCTGATCCGCCAGCTCCACCCGCCGGGAGATGAGCGCGGCCAGCTCCGGGAGCGTGGCGGCCCAGAACGCGTTGATTCCGGCCAGGTCCGGATCGACGAGGGCCTGCCGCAGGGCATCGGGTCGGTGCCAGTCCGGTCCGGTCGGCAGCGGCATGCTGTGCAGACAGGCGAGTTCCCGACCGAGCTGCGCCCACCTGCCCGCCGTCCACGACGCGGCGTCCCGGGGCTCGCCGGCCGCCGCGAGCAACAGGGCCACCCCGTCGCGGGTGTCCGCGCAGGTGAGAAGCTCCGGTGTGCGCACCGGGGCGATCGGCGCGAGGTCCTGGTAGAAGCGCAGCTCCCGGCGGGCGGCGGTGACTGCCTGCGCACCCAGCGCGGCTGGCGTGACCTTGAGGTATGCGGCCTGCCCGTCGGCCGTGCGCACGGCACGGACGCCGGCGCCGGACCGGGATTCGAGCCGGGTTGCCGACTCCCGTGCGGTCACCCGGAACTCGGCCATCGCCGTCGTGATGAAATCGCTCGGCAACGCAGCGGCTACCCGTCGCCCGGGGCGCAGGGGACACTCACCAGCCAAGCCTAGCGGTGCTTCCCGAGAGCCGGCCCGGGCGGGGCCGGCGATCGCACGGACACCGGCCCATGTGGTCGTTAACATAGAGCGCGGTTCATGGCCCGACGGTCCATGAGGTGGTTACCGCGCGGGTCGCGGCGTCACAGGCCGGCGCACGGAGTCCCGTCCACGGTGCAGCCCTCGGGAGCCTTGGTCAGCGGGTCGGAAGCGCGGACGTCGAACCGGATGGCCTGCGACCGTCCAGGTGCGACGGTCGATCCGGTGAAGACGACGGACTGCCCGTCCTGCCGCCAGTCGGCCCCGCGCACGTCGGCGACCGAGCTGCCCTGCGGCAGGGTGACCACCACCGTCCAGCCCCGGGCCGGCGTGCCCGCCGCGTTGTCGACCACCACCTCGCCGGTGTAGCCGAAGACCCGGGTCGACACGGTCTCGTAGCGGGCGCTCAGCTCGGCGGTCGACGACGGGGGCAGGGAGGGCGAGGGCGAGGCCGAGCGCGAGGGCGAGGCCGTGGGGGTACCGCTCGGTCGGGCGCTGCTCGGCGCGACAGTCGGCGTCCGGCGGGCGGTCGGGGTCGCCCGGGACGGGCTGCCCGTCGCGGTCGGGTCGGCCGGCAGCGGGACCGGATCCGGTGCCGCGCGGTGCGGCGGATCGGCCGGCACCAGGGCCCACGCCGCCAGCCCGGTGGCCAGCACCGCGCCGCCCAGCACCGCGACCAGCGCGGTCCTGCGGCGCCGGCCGGGCGGCGCCCAACCATCGCCGGCCAGCAGGGTCACCGGCAGCTCGGCGGTCGGCGCGGCATCGTCGCGCCGCAGGTCGACCTGCTGGAAGGCGAGCCAGTCCAGCAGGGCCGGCAGACGTCCGGCAAGTGCCTGCTGGTAGCACTGCTCACGGTGTACGCCCTGCTCGGCGGACCAGCCACCGTGCTCCACGGTCTCGCTGACCGACAGCCGGCACCCCTCAGCGGTGGGGGTGATGACGCAGCTCAGCCGGGTACGCCGATCGGCCTCGTGGCAGCGCACGGCGATCAACTCCGGCTCCCGCCGGTCGGTCACCTCCACCTCGACGGCGGCGTCGAAGCCGGGCAGCCCCGCCGTGTGCAGCAGCAGCCGACCCGGCCGGTCGGCGACCGCCTCGGCCTCGGTGAACCACCGGGCGAGCATCCCCGGATCCGTCACCGCGCGCCAGACTCGGCCGGCGGGATGGGACAGGTCGATCTGCGTGCCGATCTCGATCACGGCGTGAGACTCTACGGCCTCGATGGCCGACGCCCGAATGTGCTGCTCACGACCGCTCCCTCCCGGTGCCGGCTGACGAGCCGGCCGGCGGTCGCCCCGAGAAGCGCCGCCGGCCGTACGCGGATCAGGAGCTGCAGGTGTTGAGCATGGTCTGCAGCGCGGTCTTCTCCGAGGACTGCAGGGTCAGGCCCCAGTAGTACTTCACGGTGATCCACATCTTGCTGTAGGTGCACCGGTACGACGACAGCGGCGGCTGCCAGGTGGACGGGTCCTGGTCGCTCTTGGACTGGTTGACGTTGTCCGTGACGGCGATGAGCTGCGGCCGGGTGAGGTCGTTGGCGAAGCTCTGCCGCTTGCTGGTCGTCCAGGAGCTGGCACCGGACCGCCACGCCTCGGCCAGCGGCACGACGTGGTCGATGTCGACGTCGGACGCCGCCGTCCAGGTGGCCCCGTCGTACGGGCTGTACCAGCGGCCGGAGGTGGCGGCGCAGGAGCTGTCGGTCACCACGGACGTGCCGTCGCGCTTGAGGACCTGCTCGCGGGTGTTGCAGCTCCCACTGATGGTGATCCAGTGCGGGAACAGGTCCCGCGAGTAGCCGCTCGACGAGCCCTCCGTCGCCACCGTCAGGGCGTTGAGCTGGGACTGCGCCGTCGCCTTGGACGGAATACCGGGGGGCGTGGCCAGAGCCGGCTGCGCGGTCACCACAGCCAGGCCGGCCCAGGCGAGCACGGCGACCGCGGCTGCGGCGACCTGCCGCGTGGCACGGGGGAAGCGAAGGGAGGATCGGATGGTCGGCATAGCGGACTCCTCGTCGGGGGGTGGACGGCAACCGTCCCCGACGATCATGTCGATCGACAGACATACCTGTAAAGAGATGGCGTACAGCTTGCGTCCGACTGGCGCGCGCTGCTACGCCGACGAGCGACCCGGCCCGGCTGAGCACCCGGCCCGCGAGCCGGGCCACGACCCACCACGAACCGGTCCGCTTGACCCGCCCGGTGTTATCGCTAACCCGGCGGGCGGTCGACTCGCCCGCTCGCAGCGGTCCTCGCCACCCCGCCGGGAACCGGAACGGGTATACATGGCCCATGACCGTCGCATGGGGAATCACCGTCGACTGCGCCGACCCGGCCCGCCTGGCCGCGTTCTGGCGCGAGGCCCTCGGCTACGTGGAGGCGCCGGTGCCGGAGGGCTTCGCGAGCTGGGAGGAGTGGCTGATCCGGTGGGAGGTGCCGCCCGAGGAGTGGAACGACGGCGCCTACCTGGTCGATCCACGAGGGACCCGGCCGAGCCTGACGTTCTTGAAGGTGCCGGAACCGAAGGTGGTCAAGAACCGGCTGCACATCGACCTCAAGGTGGGCGGCCGGGACCAGCCACAGGACGTCCGCTGGCCTCGGGTGACCGAGACGGTGCAGCGGTTGCTCAGGGCAGGTGCCGCGGTGGTCCGCGAGGATGTGGTGGGCGGCGTCCCCAGCCACGTCGTGATGGCCGATCCCGAAGGCAACGAGTTCTGCGTCGTCTGACGTCAGCGCGGCCCGTGGAAGGCGATCCGGCAGTGGCCGACGTTCGGACCTGGCCGGCCGGTCTAGGACGCCTGGCGGACGGGCGTGGCGGCCAGCCAGACGTCGGCCAGGTCGCTGAGGGGGACGTCGAGGGCCTGACTGAGGCAGACCACGGTGCCGAACGCCGGTGCGGGCAGGCGGCCCGCCTCGATCTTGCGCAGCGTCTCGGGGGAGATGCCGGCCGCCAGGGCCACCTCGACGAGGCTGCGGGCGGCCCGGGCGGCCCGGAGGGCGACTCCGAGTCGCTGGCCCGCGGCGATCTGTTCGGCGGTGAGTGGTTGGCGAACCATGCCAGCAGGATAGCCCTCCGGAGTGTCCCCGACCTGGCGTGGTATAAAAATACCGCAGACGGAGAGGGAGGCTGTCGTGATCGAGCTCAAGTCCGCCGAGGAGATCGGCCGGATGGCGGTGACCGGCCAGTTCGTCGGCGAGCTGCTCGCCGAGCTGAGCGGTGTCGCCGCCGTCGGCGTCAACCTGATGGATCTCGAACATCATGCCCGCCGCCGGATCACCGAACGCGGTGCCGAATCCTGCTACTGGGACTACGCCCCCTCGTTCGGCCGCGGCCCGTTCCGCAACGTGCTGTGCCTGTCGGTCAACGACGCGGTGCTGCACGGCCTGCCGCACGACTATGTCCTGCGGGACGGTGACCTGCTCAGCATCGACATGGCGGCCGGCATCGACGGCTGGGTCGCCGACTCCGCGCTCTCCGTCGTCGTCGGCACCCCCGACCCGGCCGACCTGACGCTGATCGAGGCCACCGAGGTCGCCCTGGAGGCCGGCATCGCCGCCGCCCAGCCCGGCGGCCGCCTCGGCGACATCTCCGCCGCGATCGGCGAGGTCGCCCGCTCCTACGGCTACGGCGTCAACGCCGAGTTCGGCGGCCACGGCATCGGCCGCACCATGCACGAGGCTCCGCACGTCGCCAACGACGGCCGCGCCCGCCGCGGCGTGAAACTCCAACCCGGCCTCACCATCGCCATCGAGCCCTGGTTCTGCCGCTCCACCGACAAAATCAAGTTCGACAACGACGGCTGGACGATCCGGTCCGCCGATGGCTCCCGGACCGCCCACTCCGAACACACCGTCGCCATCACGGCCGCCGGCCCCCAGGTCCTGACCCGCCGCCCCGCTCACGGCGCGACCCCGGCCGATCCCACCAGGAAGCCCGCCACCGCCTCCTGACCCACGGCCCGCCGCGAGGCGTGAATCAGGGGCGTTACCGGGGGTTGTGGCCTGCCGCAGCTTCCTGTCGCGGGTCGTCAGCCCACCCGGCGGTAGACCGGTATCTCGTCCAGCGGTACCGGACGGTCCACCTCGACCGGACCGGTGTGCCGCTCGCCGGTGAAGAAGTCCGTCCACTCGCCGGCCGGCAGGTACACCCGCCACCGGGTCGCCCCGGGCTCGGTGACCGGCGCGACCAGCAGGTCGTCGCCGAGCTGCCACTGCGCCGGCCAGTCCCACACCCGCCGGTCACCGGGGTGGTCGAAGAAGAGGGGACGCATCAGCGGCCGGCCGGTCGCCACCGACCGCTTCGCCTGCTCCACCAGGTACGGCACCAACTCCTCGCGGAGCTGGGCGAAGCGCCGGAACGTCGCCAGGACCTCCGGATCCCCGGACCGCTCGGCGATGTTCCACGGCGTGCGGTCGATGGACGGCTCGCGATGGTGGTTGAACTCCGAGTGGTACTGCATGATCGGGGCGAAGCAGGCCGCCGCGGCCGACCGCAGGTACAGCTCCGCGTCCGGGACCGGCCCGGAGAAGCCGGCCAGGTCCCAGCCCCAGAAGAAGAGCCCGCTCACCCCGGCGGTCAGGCCGGCGGTGATCGACGCCCGGTACGCCGCCCAGGTGGAGTCCTCGTCGCCGGCCCAGTGCGCCGGGTGGGCCGCCGACCCGGTGAAGCCGGCCCGGCTGAAGGTGATCCCGTCCACGCCCGCCGAGCGCAGCAGCTCGTGGTACGCGGCGGCGTACTGGACGGGGAAGAGGTTGTTGCCCTCGTCGCCCCGCGACCCGTCGAAGTAGCGCAGGTCGTGGCCCCAGGCGTGCTCGCCGCCGTCGGTCTTGAAGCCGTCGATGCCCAGGTCCTCGACCAGGTACCGGCGCTTCGCCAGCCACCACTGCCGGGCCTCCGGGTTGGTCCAGTCGGGTAGCAGGGCGCCCGGGAACCACCAGCCCCGGTTGCGGTGCGGCGAGCCGTCCGCCTCGCGCACCGCGTACCCGCGTTCGGCCATGGTGGCCAGGTCGGCGGCGACCTGACCGCTCTCGCCCCGGTCGGTGGGGACCAGCGGGATCTGCCACAGCAGCACCTTGACGCCGGCCGCGTGCAGCTCGTCGACCATCGCCCGCGGGTCGGGCCAGGCCCCGTCGGCGGGGAAGGTGAAGTCGGCCAGGCGGTGCGGGGCACCGTCGGCGTGCACCGGGTACCGGGCGTCCCGGAACGCCACGAAGGTCGACTCGTCGCTCCACGCCTCGATCACCACCGCGCCCACCGGGACACCCTCGGCGAGGCTGCGCCGCACCTCGGCCAGCACCCGGTCCTGGGTGTTCCACTCGTTGCCGCTCATCCAGGGCCGGAACACCCAGGCGGGCGGGACCGCCGGCCGGCCGGTCTCGGCCAGGAACCCGCGCAGCACGCTCGCCGGGTCGCCGCCGTAGAGCCGCACCCGCAGCGTCCGCTCGGCGGGCGCCCCGTCCGCCCCGGCGTCGGCCGGCTCGGCCCCGCCCAGGTCGGCCTCGACGAGGATCCGGTCCGGCCGGGAGGCGCCGACGTCGTACCAGGTGCGTCGGCTGGTGACCAGGTGGAATCCCCAGCCCCGACCGCCGGTCACCACCGCGTACGGCATCGGCAGGTAGCTGCGGTGGCCCTGCCGCTTGTACTGCTCGAACACGGTCGCGTCGAGGACCTCGCCGCGCTGGTCCACGGCGTGGAAGCGCTCGCCGAACCCGACCACGTGCTCGGCCTCGGCCAGGCGCAGCGCGAAGCGGACCCGCCGCGCGCCGTCGGTGCCGGTCAGCCACTGGACGCTGGCCGGATCGAGCACGCCGACCCCGTCCGGGTCGACCACCTCCAGCCGGCCACCGTCCGGCCGCCACTGCAGCGGGCGTACCGGGAACTCGGCACTGGTCACCGCGTTGCCCGTCGCGGTCGTCCCGTGGATCGCGTACGTGGTGTCGCCGGCCGCCGTGGCCCGGGCGATCCAGACGGTACGCCCGCCGGTGTCGGGCGGGGCCGCCGCCGCGGCGGCCAGGTGACCGTCCACCTGACTGGCCGGGGCGGCCGGGGCACCGAAGTCGAGGGTCACCGCGGCGGGGTCGACCCGGTGCGCCGGGACGACCGGCCCGTCGCCGAACACCACCCGGACCTCGGTCACCTCGGGTTCGGCGAGCACCCGGATCTCGTAGGGCTCACCCCGGGCCGGGTGGACCGGCACCCGCTGGTCCAGGTCGTACCGGTAGGGGTGTTCCGTACCGTGCGGACGGTGACTGATCATTGTTCGACCTCCAGGGCCAACGTCACGAACATGGCGTGCGACCAGAGCAGCGGCGTGGCCACCGGCCCCCACCGGTGGACCCACTCGTCGATCCGGCTCGGGTCCTGCGGGTTCCCGCTGACCTGTTCCGGCAGGTGTCCCGCCGGGGTGGCCTGGGCGGCGATCCACCGCAGCCGCTCGGCGGCGAGTTCGACCCGACCGGTACGGGCTTCGTGCCAGCCGAGCCAGGCGGTGAGGATCAGCCACTCCCCGCCGCCGTAGAAGGTGTCCCCGAGGTAGCGGTAGACGCCGCCGCGCAGTAGCTGGTCGCGTACCTGCTGGTAGGTCCGTTCGGCGACCGGGCCGTGCGGGTCGACCACCTCGAACGGGGTGAGACAGGCGAGCAGGCTGCCGTCGACCGCCGGGGCGCCCAGCCACTTGGTCAGGTGGCCGGCTCGGGTCGTCTCGATGTGGATCAGCCCTTCGACGCCCGCGGTCCGGAGCCGGGCGGTCGACGCGCGGGCGGGGTCGAGCAGCGGCCCGCCGTCCCCGGCCGGTACGTCGGTCACCGCGCGCAGCCCGGCCACCACGGCGCCGAGGGTGGCGACGTGCCGGTGCTCGGCGTGCTCCTCCCACCAGTCGTAGCAGGGGCGGTCACCGAAGGCGACCAGGTAGTCGACGGTGGACGCGACGGCCGACCGGTACGGCTCCAGCGACCGTCCGTGCCGGGTCGCGTGGGCGACCAGCGCCCAGAGCCAGGTCCCGTAGCCGTCGAGTTGGAAGTCCCACCAGGGTTCGTCGCCGTCGCCGCCGTCGAGGGTGTAGCGGGTGGGCAGCATCTGCTCCGCGGGGACGTCCTCGCCCCGCCCGACGCGGTCGACCAGGTCGGCGATCCGGTCGGCCCGGGCGTCGAGGACGCGGGCGCACCAACCGAAGAACCGCTCGGCGCTGTCGGGCCGTCCGGCCCGGCTCATCGCGTCGGCGATGAAGGCGCCGTCGCGCAGCCAGCTGTAGCGGTAGACGGGGTAGTCGGGGCTGGCCGGGTAGGCACCCGACGAGTGCTGATGACCTTCGATGAGGTCGAGGCTCGACCGGGCGAGCCGGCGCAGGTCGGACCGTCCGGCGAGCGGCACGGCATCCTCCAGGGGTGTTGAGTATGGTCGTGCGTGGGGTGCGGCCGAGTGCGGAACGGCCGCACCCCACTCAGATCGTGGCGGTCGGGCTACTTGAGCAGGGCGGTGACCGCCGTGGCGGCCTGGTCGAGGGCCTGCTGCGGGCTGGACTGGCCGGAGGCGGCCTGCTCCAGCGCCTTGGTCACCAGGTCCTGCATCTTGGCCTGCTGGGCGTCGATCACCGGCGGCAGCGCCACGCTGCCGAGCGAGTCGAACACCGCCTGACGGTTGGCCGGCGGGTTCTGCTTGAGGTACGAGTCGAAGGCGGCCTGGTCGTTGACCGCCGGCAGCTCCCAACTCGACGCGAGTCGGGTCTGCACGACGGCCGGTGAGGTGCTCAGGAAGCGGGCCCACTTCCACGCCGCCGTCGCCTTCTTGGTCTTCGCCGACACTGCGGTCGCGTTGAAGAAGGCGGCGCTGGCCTTGGTGGTGTTGCCCGGCTCGACGGCGATGTCGAAGTCGAGGTCCTTCGTGCCGGCCAGCGCGCTGATCTGCCAGATGCCGTTGTGCCACATCGCCAGCTTGTTCGACTTGAACAGGGCCGTGTCGTAGTCGGCCTTGCCGCCGATCTCGGCCACCGTGGGTTGCACGGTGCCCGGCTTGCCGAGCAGCCAGTTCGCCGCCTCGATGCCCTTGGCGTCGTTGAAGGTGGCCTGCTTGCCGTCGGCGGAGAAGAACGAGCCGCCGGTCTGCGCGAGGGCCTTGTAGAACTCGTAGAACGACACCGGCTGGTAGTCGCCGTAGACGCCCTTGGCCTTGTGGGTGAGCTTCTCCGCCGCGGCCTTCTCGTCGGCCCAGGTCCAGTCGGCGGTCGGGTACGCCACGCCGGCGTCGTCGAAGAGCTTCCTGTTGTAGAAGAGCACCACGTTGGCGAAGGTCGACGGCAGGGCGTACTGCTTGCCGTCCTGCTGGAACGCCGCCAGCGCCTTGGGGTAGACGCGGCCGGCGTCGTAGTCCTTGTCGGCCTTCGCCACGTCGTCGAGCGTCCGCAGCGCCCCGGAGCGGGCGTACGTCACGAAGTTCTCGTAGTTGACCTCGAAGGTGTCCGGCGCGGTGCCGCCGGCCATCGCGGTCTGCAACTTGGTGAAGTAGTCGGCGTAGGCGGCGGTCTGCACCTCGACCGTGATGCCCGGGTTCTGCTTCTCGAACTCGGCCTTGATGGCGTCGAGTTCCTTGAGGTGGTCCGGCGCGGCCGTGAAGGTGAAGTAGGTGATCTTGCCGGTGGCGCCGCCGTCGGCGCTCCCGCCGTCGGCGCTGTCCCCGGCGCAGCCGCCGAGCAGGCCGGCGACGGCGACGGCCGCGACCGCGACCGCGAGGACGCGTCTCGTTGTGCCCATCGAACTTCTCCCTGGGTTGAGGTGGTGGGGGGTGAACATCAGACCGGGGTCAGGACTTGATCCCGGTGAACGCGATGCCACGGATGACATAGCGCTGCGCGAAGACGTAGAGGGCGAGGATCGGCAGGACCGAGGTGGTCGAGCCGGCCATCACCACGTTCCAGGCGGTGCTGTAGCCGCCGCGCAGCAGCGACAGCCCGACCGGCAGGGGCATGTGCGCCTCGGTCTGGGCGATGACCAGCGGCCAGAGGAACGCGTTCCAGCTCGACATGAAGCCGAACACGGAGAAGGTGGCCAGCGCCGGGGTCACCAGCGGCAGCAGCACCTGGGCGAACACCCGCAGGTGACCCGCGCCGTCCACGTACGCCGCCTCGTCCAGCTCGCGTGGCAGGGCCAGGAACGCCTGCCGGAGCATGAACACCCCGAAGCTGGAGACCAGCGTGGGCAGCAGCAGGCCGGCGTAGCTGTCGACCAGCCGCAGGTAACGCATCTCGATGAAGAGCGGCACGATGATCACCTGCATCGGGATCATCATGGTGACCAGGTAGAGCACGAACACCGCGTTGCTGCCCCGGAACCGCAGCCGGCTGAAGGCGTAGGCGGCGGTCGCGCTGGTGACCAGTTGCAGCAGGGTCGAGACGACCGCGACGGCGATGCTGTTCGCGGTGAACCGCCAGAACGGGAACGCCTCGTCGAGCCGCGCGTACGGGTCGGTGGTGACCGGATCGGGCAGCAGTGGCGCGTCGGCCTGGCCGAGTTGGGCGTCGCCGGTCAGCGAGGTCGCGACCATCCAGACGAACGGTCCCACCATGGCGATCGCGCCGAGGGTCAGCACCAGGTAGCGCGGGATGTCGCGGCGGGGCCGCCAGCGGGGGCGGGCCGGCGCGGCGTCGGACGCGTCCATCATGTCGTTCTGTTCACTCATAGTGCACCCACCTGCGCTGAAGCCGGATCTGGACCAGGGTGACCAGCAGGATCACCGCGAAGAGGACGATGCTCATGGCCGAGGCGTAGCCGACCCGGCCGTACGAGAAGGCGTACTTGACGATCTGCTCGACCACGACGCTGGAGGCGCCACCGGGGCCGCCCTCGGTCATCACCCACACCTGGTCGAACACCTGGAAACCGTTGATCAGGCTGACCACCAGAACGAAGAAGATCGACGGGGAGAGCATCGGCAGCGTGACGCTGCGCAGCCGGCGCCACCAGCCGGCGCCGTCGATGGCGGCGGCCTCCAGCACGTCGCCGGGGATGGCCTGGAGCCCGGCCAGCAGGATCACCGCGACGAAGCCGGCGTCCTTCCAGACCGAGGCGAGGATCACCGAGGGCATCGCCCAGTCCGGGTCGGTCCACCAGCCCGGGCCGGTCACCCCGACCATGCCGAGCAGCCGGTTGACCAGACCGTCGGCCGGGTTGAGCAGCCACTTCCACAGCAGGGACACCGCCACCCAGCTACTGATCACCGGCAGGAAGAAGGTCGCCCGGTAGAGCGTCATCGCCGGCAGCCGGGCGTCCAGCAGCAGGGCGACGCCCAGGCCGAGACAGAACACCAGCGGCAGGTACCCGACGAGGTAGAGCAGGGTGTGACCGAGGGCGGCGTGGAACTCCGCGTCGCCCCACAGCTCGGTGTAGTTGTCCAGCCCGACGAAGCTCGGCTCGCCGATGAGGTTCCAGTCCTGCAGGCTCACCCAGGCGGTGCCGATCATCGGCCCGATCCAGAAGGCCAGCAGCAGCACCAGGCTGGGGGCGAGGAAGGCGACCGCCGCGACCGCCGTACGCCGTCGCTGGCGGCTGCGTCGCCGTCGGGGCGGCGGGGTGGCGGACCGGGCCGCTGGCGTGGGCCACCGGTCGCCGGCCGTCGGAGCGCCGGTGGGGACGTCCGCGGGGACTCCCGTGGTCATCGGGTCACCTCCGCGCCGGGAAAGGCGGCCAGCCGGGCCCGGATCGCGTCGGTGTGCGGCTCCGAGGTCATCAGGAACGGGGCGCGCAGCACCAGGGTCGCCGCGCCGAGCGCCCACTTGTTGTCGTCCCAGGGATCGACGTGCACGCTGACCCCGTCGGCCATCGCCGGGAGGATGCCGGCCCGCAGCGCGGCGGTGAAGCCCTCCTCCAGGTGGGGCCAGCCGAGGGTGCCCTCGCCGCTGACCACCACGGCCTGCGGGTCCAGCACGGTGGCCAGGGCGGCGGCCACCGTGCCCAGCCGTTCGCCGGCCGTCCGGTAGATCGCCCGGGCCTGCTCGTCGCCGGCGTCCGCGGCGGAGAGCAGGTCGGTCGGGCCGGCGTCTGCGGCGACGACGCCCCGGGCCCGGGCCTGGTCGAGCAGCGCGTTGTCGCAGATGTACGTCTCCAGGCAGCCCCGCTTGCCGCAGTGGCAGCTCGGGCCGGTCGGGTCGATCGTCAGGTGGCCGAGTTCACCGGCCGCCCCGTGCCCACCGCGCCGCAGGTCACCGCCGGAGACCACGGCCGCGCCGACGCCCTGCCCGAGGGTGATGGTGAGGAAGTCGTCGTACGGCCGGCCGAGCCCGTAGAGGTGCTCGTACGCGGCGAGGGTGTTGACGTCGTTGTCCACCACGACCGGCACCGCGAGTAGCTGGGTCAGGTAGTCGCGCAGCGGCATGTGCCGCCAGCCGAGCAGCGGCGCCTCGACCAGGCCGGTCCGGTTGTCCACGAACCCGGGTACGCCCAGCCCGACCCCGAGCAGCGGCGCGTCGCCGACCGCCTCGACGTGCGGGGTGAGTAGCTGGGCGAGCGCCGCGAACGGGTTGCCGGCGATGTCGTCGAACGGGGCGGAGAACCGCTCCAGCACGGTGCCGTCGAGGTAGGCGCGGACGCCGGTGACCCGCCCGGCGGCGACCTTGGCACCGATCGCGACGGCGGCCCGGCCGACGACGGCCAGCAGTTCGCCGGGTCGGCCGCCGCGCGGCGAGTCGTCGTCGACCTTGCGGATCACGCCGGCCTCCATCAGGGCCCGGCTCACCGCGGTGACGGTCGGCGGGCTGAGCCCGAGCTGCCGGGCGATGTCTGCCCGGGAGATCGGGCCGCAGCGGCCGATCAGGGCCAGCACCGCGACCCGGTTGACGTCCCGCAGCCGAGGACCCGAGGTCGCCCCCATGAGGCACTTCCTTCCGCCAGTAAATTCCGAGGCCGAAGAAAGGGTCCGAATATTTCCAGATGATGTCAAGCCCCGGACGGACAATCCGCAGCACCGATCCCGCTCACTGCGGGGTCACCGGACCGGGCGGGCGGTCGCCGGCACCAGCCACCGCCCCGGACGTCCCGCCGAGCGCGATGATCAGGACAGACCACGTCGCCGACGAACCGGAAGTCACACCGTTGCAGGTGGCGGTGCGGACGGCCCCCTCGTCCGCTGCGGTTTCGCCCAGTCCGGTCCGCCGGCTCTTGTGAATGTGAACGATCACAACTACTCTCCGGGGTGGAGCGGAGGGCACGCTCCACCCCGGAGAAGGCGGCACCAATAGTGCCGTCAGCCGCAGCATGGGCAGCCCCCACCGTCAGGTGGCGAGAGTCCGGGTCCCACCCCGACACGGTGCTGTCCCACGTTCCCGTCGGGCAGCATCCGGCACGAGGCGCACCGGCCAGCCGGGCCACCCCTGCGGGCTTCCCCCGCCGGATCACCAACCGTGACCGGAGCACCCACGGACCCACGTCGGCGTGGGCGGCGGCGGTGCCCCGTACCCGATCCGGGCAGATCCCAGCTCTCGCTTCGCCGTCTTCGGCGGTAGATGGAGGAAGGCATGAACAGGAGAAGATCCGCCACCGCGTTGGCGGTCGCCGCCACCACGGTGCTGGCGGCCACCGGACTCGACGTCGTCGACGCCCAGGCCGCGGCCGGATGCCAGGTCACCTACTCGGTGACGAACCAGTGGGCCGGCGGATTCGGCGCCAACGTGGAGATCAAGAATCTCGGCGACCCCATCGACGGATGGCGGCTGAGCTGGTCATACGCCGCCGGGCAGACGGTGACGCAGCTATGGAACGGCACCGTCTCGCAGACCGGCGCCCAGGTGACCGTGACCAGCGTCGGCTACAACGGTCAACTCCCTGCCGGGGGCAGTACCAGCTTCGGCTTCAACGGCGCCTGGACCACGTCGAACCCGGCGCCGACAAGCTTCACGCTCAACGGCACCGTCTGCACCGGCGCGGTCACCACCACCCCGCCACCCAGCCCCAGCACGCCGCCGCCCACCACCCCGCCGACCACCACGCCGCCGCCGACGTCGCCCCCACCGGCGAGTGGTGTCTTCGCCAACCCGGTGGTGTGGCAGGACTTCGCGGATGTCGACGTGATCCGGGTGAACGACGCCTACTACCTGTCAGCGTCGACCATGCACTACTCGCCGGGCGCGCCGATCCTGCGATCGTACGACCTGGTGAACTGGGAGTTCGCCGGCCACTCGGTGCCGAGCCTCGATTTCGGCACCAAGTACAACATGTCCGGCGGCCGGGCGTACGTGAACGGAATCTGGGCCTCGACGTTGAACTACCGGCGCAGCGACGGCCAGTTCTACTGGATCGGCTGCGTCGACTTCAGCAAGTCCTACGTGTACTCCGCCTCGACCGTGGAGGGGCCGTGGCAGCGGCGCTCGACGATCGACAAGTGCTACTACGACGCGGGCTCGCTGATCGACGACGACGGCACCATGTACGTCGCCTACGGCAACACCCAGATCAGCGTGGCGCAGTTGTCGGCGGACGGGAAGAGCGAGGTGCGCTCCCAGCAGGTGTTCTCCACCCCGTCGAGCGTGGGCACCCTGGAGGGCGCCCGCTTCTACAAGCGCAACGGCAGCTACTACGTCTTCCTGACCCGGCCGGCCAACGGGCAGTACATCCTGAAGTCGACCAACGGCCCGTTCGGACCGTACGAGATGCGCCAGGTGCTGCTCAACATGCCCGGCCCCATCTCCGGTGGCGGAGTGCCGCACCAGGGCGGGCTGGTGCAGACCGCCGCCGGGCAGTGGTACTACATGTCCTTCGTCGACGCCTACCCCGGCGGCCGGGTCCCCGCGCTGGCCCCGATCACCTGGACCGGTGACGGCTGGCCCCAGATCCAGACCGTCAACGGCGCCTGGGGCGCCTCGTACCCCAACCCGCTACCCACCCGCACGGTCAAGCCGCTGACCGGCAACGACAGCTTCGCCGGCACCACCCTCGGCCCGCAGTGGGAGTGGAACCACAACCCAGACAACGCCAGGTGGTCGGTCAACAACGGGCTACGCCTGCAGACCGCCACCGTCACCAACGACCTCTACAGCGCCCGCAACACCGTGACCCACCGCATCCAGGGTCCCACTTCCACCGCCACCGTCGAGCTCGACTACAGCGCCCTGAGAGACGGCGACCGCACCGGTCTGGCCGTACTGCGCAACTCCTCTGCCTGGATCGGCATCCGGCGCGACAACGGGGCCACCCGCGTCTCGATGACCAACAGCCTCACCATGGACGGTAGCTGGAACACCACCAACACCGGCACCGAGGTGGCGTCCGCCCCGGTCAGCGGGGGTCGGATCTGGCTCCGCGCCACCGCCGACATCCGGCCCGGCGCGGGCCGGCAGGCCCGCTTCTCCTACAGCACCGACGGCACCACCTTCACTGCGCTCGGCAACGCCCTGACGCTCGACAGCAACTGGCAGTTCTTCATGGGCTATCGGTACGCCATCTTCAACCACGCCACCCAGAGCCTCGGCGGCACCGCCACCGTCCGGCAGTTCCAGCTCACCACCCCCTGACCGGCCCACCCCGACGCCGGCCACCCACCCGGGTGGCCGGCGTGGTCCGCGACCGCGGTCGCCAGCAGGCCAGCCCCACTGCCCGGATTCCCCGGGGCGCGGCGGTCCGCCGGGAGGGCTCGGCGCCCCGCCCGGCGCGCCAGGATCAACTGAGCAAGTGATCGGTAACAGGCGACGCTCAAGCGTCCAGACAGTCCCGGACAGCGGCGGTCAGCAGGTTGGCCCGCTCGTCGGCCGCGCCCCGCATCTGGTTGACCACGTAACCGAACCCGACCTGGCGGGCGTCGTCACCGAAGGCCAGGTTCCCGCCGGCCCCGTCGTGGCCGAAGCTGCGCCCGCCGAGCAGCGGCCGGGCCGGCGGCGAGTGCAGCAGGAAGCCGCTGCCCCAGCGCTGGCCGGTGTCCGGCGGGCCGTGCCGCTGCTGGCCCTGGACCCGTACGACGGTCGCGTCGTCCACCGACGCGCTGTCGAGCAGGGGCGGGCCCGACACCTCCGACACACAGGCCGCGTACAGGCGGGCCAGACCGTCTGCCGTGCTCACCGCCCCCGCGCCCGGGATGCCGGCGGCCTGGATGGCGGGATCGTTGAAGCTGACCAGGCCGGCGGGGTCGGCGGGGAACGCGAACGCGCCGCCCATCGTGATCCCCCGGTCGGCGACCGGGTCGACGAACGGCTCCGGGTCGGGCGGCGGGGCGAGGTTCCAGGCGACCGCGTCGCGTTCGGCGGCGGGCAGGCCGAGCCAGGTGCGCAGGCCGAGCGGCACCGCGACGGCGTCCCGGAAGAACGCGCCGGGCAGTTGGCCGGTGATCCGGTGGATCACCTCGCCGATCAGCCAGCCGTAGGTCATCGCGTGGTAGCTGTGCGCCGTACCCGGCCGCCACAGCGGGGGCTGGGCCTCGATCGCCTTGACCACCGGGTCCCAGGCGAGGACCTCGTCGAGGGTCAGCGACCGGTCGAGCGCGGCCAGGCCGGACTGGTGGGTGAGCAGCCAGCGCACCGGGATGTGCTCCTTGCCGTGCTGGCCGAACTCCGGCCAGTAGCGGGTGACCGGCGCGTCGAGGTCCAGTCGACCCTGCTGCACCAGCAGGTAGGCGCAGATCGCCAGGACGCCCTTGGTGCAGGAGAAGACGACGACCGGGGTGTGCGCCGTCCAGGGCCGGCCGGTACGGGGATCGGCCGTCCCGCCGTACAGGTCGACGACCTTGCGGCCCCGTACGTAGACGGCGACCGCCGCACCGACCTCCCCCCGGGAGACGAAGTTGTCGCGGAAGACGTCGGCCACCCGCCCGTAGCATTCGTCGGCGGCGCCGTGGATGTGCGGCTGCGTGACCACTGCCTATCCCTTCACTGAGCCCTGGATCAGGGCCTTGATGAACTGTCGCTGGAAGATCAGGAACACGACCAGGGTGGGGGTGAGGATCAGCAGCGACCCGGCGCACAGCAGCACCAGGTCGGTGCCCCACTGGCCCTGGAAGGCGCCGAGCGCGCCCGCCATCGTGCGCTTGGCGGCGTCGTCGACCAGGACGATGGCGAGCAGGAACTGGTTCCACGTCCAGAGGAACATCAGGATGGTCAGGGACGCGAGGGCCGGCCGGGCCAGCGGCACCTGGACCCGCCAGAAGAGCTGCCAGGTGCTGCTGCCGTCCACCCGGGCCGCCTCGGACAGCTCGACCGGCACGTTGGTGAAGTGCGCCCGCATCCAGAACACCGCGAAGGGCATGTACAGACCGATCAACGGCAGGATGATCGCCCATCGGGTGTTGAGCAGGCCGAGGTCCTGCATCTGGTAGTAGAGCGGGGTGACCACGGCCTCGAACGGCAGGGTCAGGCCGAGCAGGAGCAGGCCGAAGACGACCCGGCCGCCGGGTACCCGGAGCTGGCCGAGCCCGAAGCCGGCCATGGTGGCGATCAGCACCGAGACCGGCACGACCCCGGCCACGATGAGCAGGCTGGAGCGCAGCAGCGCGCCCATGTTCGCCACCGTGAAGGCGTCGACGAAGTTCCCCCACTGCGGGTCGGACGGCCAGGCGAGGCCGCTGGGCACCGTGCCGCGCGGCTGCAACGCCGCGGAGAGCATGCTGACGAACGGCAGCAGGGTGACCAGGACCAGGAGGATCAGGAAGACCCGACCGGTCACCTGCTCGCGGCGGCTCAGGTTCATGGCTTGTCCTCCCGGGTCAGCCGCTGGATCGGCAACACGCACACCAGCACCAGCACCATCAGCACGACGGCCAACGCCGAGGCGAGCCCGACCTGCCGCTGCGAGAAGGCGAGCCGGTAGATCTCCAGGCCGGGCACGGTGGTCTGCCGGCCCGGGCCGCCGCTGGTGGAGATGTAGACGATGTCGAAGCTGGCCAGGGCGGCGATGATGGTCACGGTGAGGCAGACCCCGATCTCCTGGCGCAGACTGGGCAGGGTCACCGCGAAGAACTCCCGGATCGGCCCGGCGCCGTCGAGCCGGGCCGCCTCGTACAGCGCGGGATCGATCTTGCTCATGCCGGTGACCAGCAGGATCGTGCAGAGGCCGAGCAGGACCCAGGCGCCGATGACGCCGACGGCGGGCAGCGCCGTGTCGAAGTCACCGAGCCAGGCACGGGCCACCCCGCCCAGGCCGACCGCGTGGAGCACCTGGTTGACCAGCCCGTTCGACGACAGCAGCCAGCTCCACGCGATGCCCGCTGCCACCAGGGGGATGACCTGGGGCAGGAACAGGATCGTCCGGACGACCGTGCCGAACGCGCCGGTGGTGATCCGGCGGACCAGGCTGGCCACCAACAGCCCGAGCGCGACCGGGACGAAGCTGAAGAAGACGATCAGGACGAGCGCGTTGGCGATGATCTTCAACAGGTCGCCGTCGGTGAACACGGTGAGGTAGTTGTCCAACCCC
The DNA here is from genome assembly GCF_044755745.1 of Micromonospora sp. NPDC092111. Classification (NCBI taxonomy): domain Bacteria; kingdom Bacillati; phylum Actinomycetota; class Actinomycetes; order Micromonosporales; family Micromonosporaceae; genus Micromonospora; species Micromonospora sp. NPDC092111. The sequence goes on along the minus strand of NZ_JBIVRQ010000006.1, from coordinate 112,329 downwards.
GCCCAGTGGGCCACCCCGATGCCGTTCCAGTCGTACAGCGAGTACTGGATGGTCAAGGCGAGCGGGCGCAGGACGAAGACGGCGTACATCACCACGGCGGGCAGGACGTAGAGCCAGCCCGTCCCGGCCGCGCGGGCCCACCGACGGCGGCGGGCCCGCGCGGACGAGGGACGGGCGGGACGATCCGGCGACGGCACCGCGTCGCCCCGCCCGGTCGGTACGCTGCCGAGGGCAGACGTCATCGGGACAGTTCCTTCGCGTACTCGGCCTGGACCGCCTTCACGTACCCCTCGGGCGTCTGCTGACCGGCGATCAGCTTCTGCATCTCCGGCGTGATCGCGGCGGCGAAGATGCCGCCGGTGGCGTTCGCGGTGAAGTCCACCGCGCCGTTCTCCTCCCCGAGCTGCTGCGATGCCGTGAGCGTCTCGGCCAGCACGGTGTTCGGGGCGGCGGTCGGTACGGCCAGGTCGCTCGGGCCGCCGGGGCTGGACCCGCCGACCTTGACCGCGATCTCGCGTGCCGTGGCGTTGGTGTGGACCCAGTTCAGGAAGAATGCCGCGGCGTCCGGGTTCTTGGCCTTGGCGCCGATGCCGAAGGTGTTCGGAGCGGACATCGCCACATGCTTCCCGCCGGCCGACTCGGTCGGGAACAGGAAGAAGCCCACGTTGCCGGGCATCGTCTTGTCGAGATTGGCCGACTCCCAGTCGCCGTTGAACATGAACAGGCCGTTGTTCTTCTGGAACTCGCCCACCATGGTCGCGTAGTCCAGGGCGTTGGCGTCCTTCGTGAAGTAGCCGGCCCGCGCCCACTTCTGGATGGTCTGGGTGGCCTTCAACGCGGCCGGTGTGTCGAACGTGGCGCCGGGCTTCTGGAAGATCCAGTCGGCCACCTGTGCCGGGTCGCCGAACTGGTTCTGCAACGCCTGGTGCGGGAAGTTGATCCCCGCGGTGTTCTTGTTGAACTGCACGATCGGCTGGACTCCGGCGGTCTTGGCCTTGGCCAGGAGTTGCTCGAACTCGGCGACGGTGGTCGGCGGCTGGGCCATGCCGACCTGGGCGGCGAGCTTCTTGTTGTAGAAGACGCCGGTCACGCTGTAGCCGAGTCCCATGCCGTACAGCGACCCGGTGCCCCGGGTGGTGCCGCCGTCGCCAACGCGGAGCTGCACGAGCTGGGAGGCGGGGAACCTGTCCCAGCCGTACGCGGTGAAGTAGGGGTCGAGGTTCTTGAGCAGGCCGTCCTTGACCAGGTCGACCATGGTGGGAAGCCGGATGATGTCGGGCGAATTGTCCGAAGCCATCACCCGGGGCGCGTTCTCCACGATCACCGTGAACTGGTCCTCGCGGATATTGAACGTGACGTTCGGGTGCTGCTTGGTGAACTCGTCGGCCAGCGCCTTGGCCAGCGGGAAGCCGGTCTCGGCGTACATTTCCAGGGTGATCGGCGCGGCGCCCAGGTCGGTGCTGACGGCGGCGTCGGGCTCGGTGGTGGTCGACTCGCCCGCGCCCGGTGCGCTGCACGCCGTCGCGGCGAGTCCCAGCACCAGCAGCGGGGCGAGGAGCACCGTCCGCCGCCGGGAGAGATTTGTCAACGATGTGGCCAATTGAGGACTCCTTGACTGTTCCGCACGTCCCACGGCCGCTGGTCGTGACGGTCCCATCGGGCCGTCACGGCGGGTTGACCGGCCACAACAGTACGTCGCGACCGGCGTGCCGCCGCAGCACGCGATACCGCCCCTCATGGCTCGACCGGAGCCACCGATCGACCTGCCAAAAGTAGGCGCTAAACTGATTTAGCAGAGCATGCGCGTGGCATGTGGAGCTGTCAAGGACCAAATTGCAACGGCCCGGAAACGTCTGGTTCACACCCGACTGCCCCCGGTCGGGACGGCCGCCGGCACCCGCTCTCGGAGGCCGACGCATGATGATGGGCAGGAGCGGCGTCCGTGGCACCGCCCTGATTCGGAGGACTGATGGGCCGCAACAGAGCAACCCTGGCCGACGTCGCGCGGCTGGCCGGGCTGTCCAAGACCGCCGCGTCGATGGTCCTCAACGGCAGGGAGGGCACCCGCCTCTCGGCCGAGGCGCACCAGCGGGTCTTTGCCGCCGCCGAGGAACTCGGCTACCGACCCAACCTGGCCGCCCGCAGCCTGCGCACCCGCAAGACCGCCACCATCGCCTTCGTCTCCGACATCGTCGCCACCACCCGGTTCGCCGGCGGCCTCATCCGCGGCGCGCTCGACGCGGCCCGGGAACGGGACCACGTGCTGCTCATCACCGAGACGCAGGGCGACGCCACGTTTGAGCAGTACGCCATCGAGGCCATGCTCGACCGGCAGGTCGACGGCGTGATCTACGCCGCGATGGCGACCCGCCGACTGACGGTGCCCCCGGCCATCCTCGGCGGCCCGGTGGTGCTGCTCAACGCCACCAGCCCGGACGGCCCGCCCTCCGTACTCCCCGACGACGAGCGGGCCGGACGCACCGTCGCCGCCGCCCTCCTCGACCAGGGCCACCGCCACCGGATCGCCCTCATCGGCCGCAACCGGCTCAAGGAGGACGACGCCGAGGTCTCCCTCGCCGCGCAGGCGCGCTTGCGCGGCATCCGCCAGGCGCTCGGTGACGCCAGCGTCGACCTGCTGACCGAGTGCTTCTGCGCCGAGTGGCTACCCGAGCACGGCTACGCCGCCATGCGCGGGCTGCTGAGCAGGCCGGTACGGCCCACCGCGATCATCTGCATGAACGACAGGCTGGCCTTCGGCGCCTACCAGGCGCTCGCCGAGGCCGGACTGACCGTCCCCGGCGACATCTCCGTGGTCTCGTTCGACGACGACCCGATCGCCGCCTGGCTACGTCCCGGGCTGTCCACCACCGCACTGCCGCACGAGCAGATGGGGCGACGCGCGGTCGAACTGCTCCTGGACGGTGGCGGCGTCGAGCCGCTGTTCGTGCCCATGCCGCTGCGTCGGCGCCGGTCCGTCGCCGCCCCGGCCGGGTAGCACACAAGCCACCACGACGGGCCGACGTTTCTAGCCGCTAAAACGGTTTAGTGCTAGGTTCCCCGCCATGCTACGTCTACCCGACCACTGGGTCTGGGACAGTTGGTACGCGCGGGACGACAACGACCGTTGGCACGCGTTCTTCCTACGCGCCTCCCGCGCCCTGCACGACCCACACCGCCGTCACCGCCGCGCCACGATCGGTCACGCCGTCTCGACCGACCTACGTTCCTGGCAACTGGTCGCCGACGCGCTCGTCCCCGCCGACGCGCCTGGCTGGGACGACCTCGCCACCTGGACGGGCTGCACGGTGCGCGGCCCGGACGGACGGTGGTACTGTTCTACACGGGGGTCGGGCGCGCCGAGGACGGACTGGTCCAACGCATCGGCCTGGCCGTCTCCGACGACCTGATCACGTGGCGTCGACACAGCGCCGAACCGCTCGTCGAAGCCGACCCCACCTGGTACGAGCTACTCGACCGGACCCTGTGGTACGAACAGGCCTGGCGGGATCCATGGGTGTTTCCCGACCCCGACGGCCACGGCTGGCACATGCTGATCACCGCGCGCGCCAACACCGGGCCGGCGGACGGCCGTGGCGTCGTCGGCCACGCCACCTCACCGGACCTGGTCAACTGGACCGTCCGGCCGCCGCTGTCCACACCGGCTGGTTTCGGGCATCTGGAGGTTCCCCAGGTCGCGGTCGTCGACGGACAGCCCCTGCTGCTGTTCTCCACCGACGCCACCGGCGTCCACCGCGACCGCCACCGAATCTGGGTGGTGGAGGGTCCCAGCGTGCACGGCCCGTGGGACATCGCGTCCGCCCGCCCCTTCCCGCACCCGCACCTCTACGCGCCCCGGCTGGTCCACGGGCCGGCGGAAGACTGGTCCCTCATCGGGTTCCTCGACCATGTCGACGGGGAGTTCGTCGGGGAACTGACCGACCCGATCCCGGTCCACCACCGGGCCTCGGCCGGGCTGACGGTGGCCGAACCGCCGGCCATCGCCACCGGCTGACAGGTTGTCGATCGCCGCCCCGCCCACGCCCCGAGCGGCGGCGCGACGTCCACCGTTGCGCCGACGGTGGACGGTGGACGGCCGGGTCCGGACGGTGTCGGCACCACACCGTCCGGACCCGGCCTCCCCCGCCCTCTCACCGCCGGGGGCGGCGGGGCCGCCCGCCTAGCGCTGGGTCCACCGCTGGTTCACGGCAGCGGTGCACGGCCAGAGGATCACGGCACTGCCGTTGGCGGTCCCGTTCTCGGACACGTCGAGGCACAGGCCGGACTGCGCGCCAGTGATGGTGCCGTTGGCGTTGAGCATCCACCGCTGGTTGGCCCCGCCGTTACAGTCCCAGAGCTGAACCTTGCTGCCGGCCGTGGCGTTGAGCGGGGCGTCCAGACACTTGCCGAGGGACTGGAGGGTCTGGCCGAACGCCGTCCACCGCTGGTTGGCGGCCCCGTTGCAGTCCCAGATCACCGGCTGGGTGCCATTGGTGGTGTTGCTCTGCGGCACGTCCAGGCAGCGGCCGGAGGAGGCGCTCACCAGGGCGCTCGCCGTGGACGGCGGTGGGGTCGTCGTCCCGCCCCCACTGACCCGGAACACCACCGTGCCGTGCGATGGCACGCTGGCCGAGATGGTGCCGCTGCTGCTGGTGCCGGCATTGGTCCAGGCGTCCACCAGCGTGAAGGACGAGCCGGACTTGCCGATGGCCGCGGCGGTGGTGGAGATCGTCGTCGTCGTACCGCCCTGGTTGAACAGGACGACGGCCACGTCACCGTTGGCCAGCCGCTTGGCGAGCACCCGCCGGGTGCCGTCGAACGAGACCTGGGCGCCCTGCAACCCGAGCGGGTCCTGGTTGATGGCGATCAGGTTCGCGTTCTTGAGGATGGTCTGGGTGGCCGACGTCATCGACCGGACGTCGTTGCCGGCGATCAGCGGCGAGGCCATGACCGCCCACATCGCGAAGTGGCTGCGCATCTCCGTGTCGGTCATCCCGCCCCGGCCGACCTCCATCATGTCGGGGTCGGCGAAGGCACCGGGCCTGGCGTACGGGGCCAGCGGGACGTTGACATCGATGATGTTCTGGATACCCATCGGGTAGCCGTTGGTCTGGCCGGTGTTCCAGGCGTTGGTGATGTCCTCGGTGGTACGCCACATGTTCGCCACGTCGCCCCAGTCGCGTTGCGGGCCGGTCTTGGCGTGGATGCTGTTCGGGTTGATGCTGTAGACGATCTGCCGGCCGGTCGCGGCCAGGGCGTCCCGCATCCTGGCGAACGTGGTGACCTGCTCGTCGATGGACCCGTTCGGCGAACACCAGTCGTACTTGAGATAGTCGACGCCCCAGGCGGCGAACTGCCGGGCGTCCTGCGCCTCGTGGCCCTGGCTGCCGGTCGCGCCCGGATACCCGCCGAAGTACTGGGCGCAGGTCCTGTCGACCGGCACCTGGTAGATACCGAACTTCAGCCCCCGGGCGTGCAGGTAGTCGCCGAGTGCCCTCATCCCGCTGGGAAAACGGGTCGGGTCGCCCTGCAGGTTGCCGACCGAGTCCCGGTTGGGGTTGAACCAGCAGTCGTCGACCACGACGTACTGGTACCCCAGATCGCGCATCCCGCTGCTGACGATCGCGTCGGCGGTCTGGCGGATCAACGTCTCGTTGATGTTGCAACCGAAGGAGTTCCAACTGTTCCACCCCATGGGTGGCGTCCGGGCCACCCCGTTCTCCAGCGCCTGCGCCACCGGGGCGCGTACGCCCGTCAGCACGCCGGCCAGGAGCACCCCGGCCGCCAGCGCCCGCCCCCAACGACGGGCTCGAACGAACCGCTTCACGAGAGTCTCCAATCAGGGACGCCGTCCCGCACGTCGCTGGACCGGTGAGCGGAAGCCCGGTGAACTCATCCAGGTTGTGAACGCTCACAACGACTACCCCATGCTAGGCAAGCGTTTCGTCATATTCAACTACTTCCATACCTGGGGGGCCGGGCAACCGCCTCAGCCCGGCGGCCGACGTCGACAGCAGGGACGACACCGTCGGCCGACCGAGCCCTGCCCCGTGCCACGCACCGCAGTGGCCCACGCACCGCTCGGCGATCCACGATGACCAATCTCACGGTACGCAGAAGGCACTCGGCCGTAGCGTCGGCCCAACCGGGGCGACACGCCGCGTAGACTCGCGCTGATCCAGCGTTGTCCACGGCGTGGGCGCCCATGCCGCTGTGTCTGGCACCCGTTCCGGGGCTGCGGACCGGGTCGCTTCGTCGCCAACGGGCTGCCGGGCGGACGGAGAGGTGGGTGGGATGACCGCGCGTGGTCCTGCGATGAGAGATGTGGCCCGCCTCGCCGGAGTGTCCCACCAGACGGTGTCCCGCGTCCTCAACGGACACCCACACGTTCGCGAACAGACCCGGCTGCGGGTGCAGGCCGCGATCACCGAACTCGGCTACCGTCCGAACCGCGCCGCTCGCGCACTGGTCACCGGACGATCACAGGTGCTCGGTGTGGTCGCGCTCAACACCACCCTCTACGGCCCGGCATCCCTGCTCTCCGCCTTCGAACTCGCCGCGGCCGAGGCGGGCTTCGCCGTCAGCGTGGGTAGCGTCCGCAATCTGGACCGCACCTCCATCACCGCCGTCGTCGAGCGGCACCTGGCGCACCGGGTGGCCGGCATAGTGGTGATCGCGCCCGTGGAGTCCGCCGGCGAGGCACTGGAGTGCCTTCCCACCGACATCCCCCTCGTGACTGTCGATGGTGACCCCCGCCGACGGGTGCCCCTGGTCACCGTCGACCAGGTGGAGGGCGGGCGGCTCGCCACCCGGCACCTTCTCGACGCTGGTCACCAGACGGTCTGGCACGTGTCCGGCCCGGCCGACTGGTTCGACAGCGCCGGACGGATCGCCGGCTGGCGGGAGACCTTGCAGGCGGCCGGGGCGGAGGTGCCCCCGGTGTTGCAGGCCGACTGGTCCGCCGCCTCGGGCTACCGCTGCGGGCAGATGTTGGCCCGGACACCGGGGGTGACCGCGATCTTCACCGCCAACGACGATCTCGCCCTGGGCGTGCTGCACGCGCTGCACGAGTACGGCCGGCAGGTGCCGGAGGAGGTCAGCGTGGTCGGCTTCGACGACGTTCCGGACGCCGCGTACTTCATCCCGCCGTTGACCACCGTCCGGCCTGACTTCGACACCGTGGCGGAGGCCAGCCTCACCCTGCTCCTGGCGCAGATCGAAGCCGGCGTAGATCACACGTTGCGGCGGACCGTCTCCCCCACCCTGGTCAGACGGGACAGCGTCGCCCCACCGCCGTGACGACCGTCCGGGGCCGGGTTCGCCTGCCACGGCGGCCGTCCCCGCCAGGCCGGGACGGCCGCCACGATCGTTGCGGTACGACTCGTACAGGTCAGCGTCGGATCGCTGCCGGGTGAGCCGGGCACGGTGGGACCGACGCTGGTGCTGCCGCCCGGCTCCGGACCTCCAGGTCTGCCGGTTCAGGGGCTGGTGCAGGTGATGTTGCTGGGCGGGATGGCACCGTCGCCGGTGGCGGTGAACCCGAAGGTGGTCGAGGCGTTCGCGCCCAACGTGCCGTTGTAGGCGGCGTTCTTCACGGTGACGTTGCCGGTGGTGCCCGTGTTGGTGCCGTTCCAGACGCTGCTGATGGCCTGGCCGCTGCCCAGGGTCAGGCGTACGGTCCAGCCGTTGATCGTGGTGGTGGTGGTGTTGGCCACGGTGACCTCGCCCTGGAAGCCGCCCGGCCAGCTGTTGACCGCGTGGTACGTGGCAGCACAGGTACCCGGCCCACCGGTCGGCGGCGGGGTGGTCGGCGGAGCGGTGGTCGGCGGAGCCGTCGTCGGCGGAGCCGTCGTCGGCGGGGCGGTGGTCGGCGGAGCGGTGGTGGGAGGCGTGGTGGACTGGAACTGGCTGAAGAACCTCCAGATCTCACCCGACGTCCAGGTCCGGGAGTCGTTGGGGCTGGCGGACCCGTCCACCGGGCTGGGGGTGTGATCGCCGTCGAAGGCGGCCCACTGCACGGGGTAGTCGGCTCGGCATCCGGCGTAGACGGTGGTGACGTGCGTGAGGCTGCCTCGGCTGGGCTCGCGGGGGCTCTGCGCGGTGCAGCCGTTGTTCCTGACGAACGTGTCGCGCAGTGACCGGCCCAGGGAGATGTTCAGGACGCTGTCGTAGATGCCGTGGATGCCGAAGTAGGCGACGGGTTGGGTACCGCCGTTACACCCGCTGAGGTTGGCACCGGACAGGACGGTGACCGCGCGGACGATGGTGGGCCGGGCGCAGGCCACCGCGTAGCTCATGGCCCCGCCGTAGCTCCAGCCCAGCGCGAAACGCTGGGTGGTGTCGACGCAGAGGTCGTTCTCGACCTGCCGGGAGATGTCGTCGAACAGGGTCAGGTCCCGACCGTTGGTGTTGGCCCAACCGGCATCGATGCCCTGGGGCGCGACGAAGATGGTGCTGTTGTTCGACAGCGGTTGAAGCCCGTAGTAGCCGGCCGAGGCGACGTTGTTGGCCGAGCCGTTCAGCCAGTGGAAGGCGAAGATCAGCCGGTAGGGGCGGTTCCTGTCGTACCCGTCCGGGATCCGCAGGAGGTAGCTACGGCTCTGTCCACTGCTCTGAATCGTGCGTGTCCCGTTGGTCAGCGTGGGGGCCTTGCCGCAGCCGGCGGTCGACGCGAGGGTGCCGTTCGTCGCGGCCACCGCAGCCTCGGGAAGGCCGCCGCTCAGCGCGCCACCGGCGGTGGCCGCGAGGAGAACCACCGCCGCCGCGATGGATGACAGGAGGTACCTGTGTTTCGCCATTGCTTACTCCTTGCCATTGGTCGTCAGGTGCCCAAGGTGCGGCGGACCCACGCCGAACAGTGTGGTTGGCGCTCGATGTGGGTCCGCCGCTCTGCGGGCAGTGCGGCCGGATGTGCAGGTACTGGTCGGTGACCGGGCGTGGGGTTGCCGAGCCTGACCTGCCTCAGGTGGTCAGCGCTGCCGGGTCAGCAGGCCCGGCCGGTAGGGCAGGAGCCCGTAGTCGACGCCGTCGGAGCTGGGGGAACGCCCCTGGTAGAGCAGTTGCAGGTTGCAGGGGTCGATGGTCATGGTCTGGTCGGCGTTGGTGCGCAGCAGTTCGCCGTGGCTGATGTCGTTGGTCCAGGTGGCGCCGCTGTTGGCCTTGCCGGCGAACGGGTTGCTCTCGGTGGCGGCCTGCGGGGTCCAGTTGCCGCTCAGGCTGGTGGCCGTGAACGACCGGAAGTAGCGACCCTGCACGCCGATCGCCTCGACGATCATCAGGTACTGGTTCTGGCCCTGGACCTTGTAGACCTGAGGCGCCTCGAACAGGTTGTTCGTGGTGTCACTCATGATGGTCGTGTAGCTGGAGCCGAAGTTGCCCGGGAAGTTCCCGATCGGCATGCTGGCCCGGTAGATCTTGCCGTTGTCCCCGGCGAAGAACAGGTACATGTTCGTACCGTCACCGATCACCGTCTGATCGATCGGGCCCGTCCCGGAACCGGTGATGCTCCCCGAGAACAACGGCTGCGCCGCCGACCAACCGTTGGCATTGGTCGGATCGCTCGACGTCCGGTAGGAGAACGCCGTCGCCCCCCACTGGTAGGTCAACACCCAGATGTTCTTCGGCGCGAAGTAGAACAACGACGGCGCCACCGTGCCCGAGTTCATGCCGTTCTGACTGGCCGAGGCCATCTCCGACCAGTTCGTGAACAAACCGAAGTTCATCGACCCCCACGACGACCCGAAGTCATGCGTCGTGGCGTACACGAGCTGCTTACCGTTGTACGGAGCGACGGTGAAGTCCTTCAACGACACCCACCCCGACTTCGGATTCGCCAACGAACCCGTCGACGACCACCGGTACGACGACGGCAGCGTGCAGTTCCCGGACGGCGGCGGCGTCGTCGGCGGCGTGGTGGGACCACCGACCTGGACAAGTTGCCACTGCTGGTTCGTCCCGTTCCAGTCGGCGTACTGCACGATGGGGGCACCGTCGGCGGTCGACGCGTTCTGGACCTCCACCGCCTTACCGCTGCCCTGGTTGATCAGACGGAAATAGCCGCCCGAGTCGACCAGCCGGAACTGCTGGTTCGTCCCGCCGTGTTCGGCGTACTGCACGATCGCGGCGCCATCCGCGGTCGAGTAGTTGGACACGTCCAGCACCTTGCCCGAATGCCGCGCCCGGATCCGGTAGTAGCCGCCACCGGAGTCGACGAACTGCCACTGCTGGTTCTGCCCGCCCGAACGGGTGTACTGCTGGACGCAGGCATTGTCCGCCGTGGACACCCCACACACGTCCAGTGCCTTGCCGCTGTTGCGGTTCAACAGCTCGTACCACGCGCTCGGGTCGACGGTCCCCGACGGCGGTGGGGTCGTGGCCGACGGGGTGGGACCAGGAGTCACGCTGTTCAGCGCGTCCAGGGTCGAGGTGTAGGCGGCCTTCTTGTTGCCGTTGCAGTCGAAGAGCAGCGGGGTACCACTGGACCGCCACGAGTCGCAGTCCCGCACCCCCCACGCCGTGACACCGTTGCAGCGGGCCACCGCCAGACAGTCGTTGACCACGTTGCGGAAGGCGGTGGCCTGGGTGCTGCCGGAACCCTCGATGTCCAGCTCGGTGATCTGCACGTCCACGCCGAGGGCCGCGAAGCTGGACAGGGTGGTGCGGTAGTTGCTCGGGTACGGCGAGTTGGCATTGAAGTGCGACTGGAACCCGACGCAGTCGATCGGCACGCCGCGCTGCTTGAAGTCGCGCACCATGTTGTAGACGGCCTGCGTCTTCGCATCCGTCCAGTTGTCGGTGTTGTAGTCGTTGTAGCAGAGCTTGGCGTTGGGGTCGGCGGCGTCCGCGGCCCGGAAGGCGGCCTCGATCCAGTCGTTGCCGGTGCGCTGCAGGTTCGAGTCACGCCGCGCGCCACTGCTGCCGTCGGCGTACGCCTCGTTCACCACGTCCCAGGCCACGACCTTGCCCCGGTAGTACGTGGCCACCCGGGTGACGTGGTTGAGCATCGCCTGGCGCAGGGCGCTGCCGCTCATGTTCTGCATCCAGCTCGGCTGCTGCGAATGCCAGGCCAGGGTGTGGCCGCGCACCTGCCAGCCCCGGCTGAGGGCGTGGTTGACGATCCGGTCGGCATTGGTGAAGGTGAAGTTGTTCTGCTGCGGCTCGGTCGCGTCGATCTTCATCTCGTTCTCGGGAGTCACACTGTTGAACTCCCGGTTCAGGATCGTCGTATACGCGCCGTCGCTGAGCTTGCCAGCGGCAACAGCGGCACCGAAGTACCGACCCGACTGGGCCGCAGCCGCGGCCAGGGTGGTCTCGGCAGCCTGGGCGAGATTGGGTAGCAGGGACACGACGAGCGCCGCGACGACCGCGGCGATTCCGGAGACCGAGAGCGTTCGAAGCCGACGCCCGGTGGGACGGGTCCGGGAGACCATACTGATCCTCCTACAGGTGAGATAGCTGCACTTCTAGGCATGACTCGGGCTAAGGCTCGCCTGGACGCCGACGTCGGTCAGGGCACTGTCGCCGCACGGCAGCGCCGGTGGCACTTCCCGCCGCCAGGCGCACCCACCAAGATGCGGTTCGCCTTGGTCCGTGTGACCAGCGAGTGTGCGGTGAGTGGCCCAGCCGCCCGACCGACAGGGGTGGTGGCTACGGGCGTTGGACTCTCCCCGCCTGGTCGACGCGCGCACCTCCTTCGGTGGTGGGTTGATCGCTTGCCGGCACAGACCGCCTCACCCAGGGCAGTTGCCAGGAGTCGAGTCCGTACCGCGATTGACCTTGGGCCGTTGCGTGGCAGCTCTTGAGGTTGGTCCGGCGGATGTTAACGATCACATTCATGGACGTCTCTAGACTTTCAGAAAGTTGCGGGTTTATCAAGCGATAGTTTCGACCCGGTTGCCGCTGCTGGTCACCGGCGTTCGACTGGGGCACGCTCTGGTACATCGGCCGGTACGTCCCAGCACGGCTGGCACGCCCGTCAGCATGAACAGGAGCATCCCGTGGAACACACCCGCCTCGGCACCACCGGCCTGAGCGTCAGTCGACTTGCGCTCGGCTGCATGAGCTACGGCGACCCCACCACACCCGACGCCCACCCCTGGGCCCTCACCGAGGACGCCGCCCAGCCCTACTTCCGCCAGGCGGTCGAACTCGGCGTCACCTTCTGGGACACCGCCAACGTCTACCAGCACGGCACCTCCGAGGAATACGTCGGCCGCGCCATCACCCGCTACTCCCGCCGCGAGAACATCGTGCTCGCCACCAAAGTCCGCGGAAGAATGCACGACGGCCCCGGCGGGTCCGGCCTGTCCCGCAAGGCCATCCTCGAACAGGTCGACGCCTCCCTGACCCGGCTCGGCACCGACTACATCGACCTCTACCAAATCCACCGCTTCGACGACTACACCCCCGTCGAAGAAACCATGGAAGCCCTGCACGACATCATCAAGGCAGGCAAGGTGCGCTACATCGGCGCGTCCTCGATGTACGCGTGGCAGTTCGCCAAACTCCAACACGCCGCGGCCCTCGGCGGCTGGACCAGATTCGTGTCCATGCAGAACCAGTACAACCTGCTGCGCCGCCACGACGAACGCGAACTCATGGCCATGTGCGGCGACATGGGCGTCGGCCTGGTGCCCTACTCCCCGAACGGCAAGGGACGCCTCGCCCGCCCAGCCGGCGAACAGACCACCCGCTCCGAAACGGACAAGGTCGTGCAGGCCTTCGACTCCCCGTACGACGAGCCAGTCATCAACGCGGTCCAGCAGCTCGCCCAGACCCGCGGCGTCACCATGGCCCACATTGCCCTGGCCTGGGTCCTGCGCAACCCCCTGGTCTCCGTCTCCATCGTCGGGGCGACCAAGCCGAACCACCTCACCGACGCCGTCGCCGCCCTCGACATCCACCTCACCGACGACGAAGCCGCCGCCCTCGAAAGGCCCTACCAGCAGTACGGCCCGTCCTGGTACTGACAGAACCCCACTGCGACGAAGCCCCTGGCCCTACGCATCGGCGGGACGGGGTTCGATGCCAAGGTGCCGGCAGGCTTCCCGGTACATCCGGACCACCTCGCGGCGGATCTCAGCGCGTTCGGTGAGCCGGTGGGCGAATGGAACCCGGATCGGCACGTCGACGCCGTCCACGGTCACGACGAAATCCATCCCGTCGCCGTCCAGGCCGGTGGTCCGGGCCCGGGTCGCTGTCGGGCAGCCGCCGAGGGTACGGCAGATCAGCAGGGCGTCCGCGGCGTGGTCCTCGTTCATGTGCCGGCTGACCGCACCGACCACGTCCGGGCCGAACGGCTGGCCGCTCACGCCGCAGCCTCCCCGGCACCGCCACCGGCAGCGGCAGCGGCGGGGCTGCTGTTCCGGCGCGCTGGACCGCACCGCACGCCGCTGCTCCGGTGTCGTCGAGGGCGGGGCCGGGAATCGGGGAGCCCAGGAGCGGTTGCCCTCCGGCCCCAGCGAGCAGGTCGAAGCAGGTAGTGCGCTGGGTGTCGGGCGGCTACCGAGGACGCTGGCCGGGCTCGCGGCAGGCCAGAGCGGAGAGCCGGCCGGCACCCCGGCCCGAGCGCTGCCTCAGCGGGTCTTCTTCGTTGCCCTCTTGCGCGGCGGGGTCAACAGGTCGGCGATCGCGGCGATAGCGGACGGCACCAGGCGGTAGTACGCCCAGACGCCGCGCTTCTCACGCTCAAGCAGGCCGGCCTCGGTGAGGATCCGCAGATGGTGACTCACGGTCGGCTGGGAGAGCCCGAGCGGCGCGGTCAGGTCACTCACCGACGCCTCCCCCTCCGGGGCCGACTGGATCAGGCTGAGCAGTCGCAGCCGAGCCGGGTCGGCGAAGGCCTTCAGCACTCCCGCCAGCCGCTCGGCATCGGCACGCTTTATCGGCTCGCCGGCAAGGGGCGAGATGGCAGGCGTCGTAGTTTTCGCAGTTCCCACGTCCTCCATCGTTGCAGTAAGACCACCGGTAGGCCGGCGAAACGAGGGCTGGATCACCGTAAGTTCGTCGGGCGGGCGTTTCCATCCGTTCGGGTCAGCACGGCACGATGACCTGCGGGGCGAGGGCGGTACCGCGCGTGCCCGGATCGGGTGACGTGACGGGAGCGAGGGTGGCTCACGCTCGACCGGGTACCCCGCCGGCAGTCGGCTGGGTGCGACGGCGGGCGGCCGTCCGTCCGTCGGCCTCCCCGACTGTGCTCACGCCACCTCCCCACGATCTGCCGTCGGGTTTGACGGTCATGGTGTTTCCGCCGTCGCTCCCGCTGAAGGTGCCGCTCCAGGTGGGTGGAGACCTTCTGGCAAGCCCTCCGGCTATCGAGCCGGGGCGTCCATGGCGTCGCTCCTGCGAGGGGCGGCTGTGCTGTCGCGGGCGATGAGGGTGGTCGCCAGCTCGATGCGCGTGTGCGGGGGCGCCACGCTGAGTGCGAGTTCGGCCGCGGCGGATCCCATCTCGACCAGGGGTTGGCGGACGGTGGTCATCGGTGGTCCGCACCACCGGCTGTAGGTGATGTCGTCGAAGCCGACGACGCTGAGGTCGTACGGAATGCGCAGGCCGGCCTGGCGGGCCGCCTCGTAGACGCCGAGCGCCTGCAGATCGTTGCCGCACAGCACCCCGGTAGGCGGATCAGGCAGACGCAGCAACTCACGACCGCAACTCAACCCGTCCTCGAACGCGAACCACTGACCGGTACGCACCAGCCCCTCGTCCAACGGCGTACCGGCAGCGTCCATCGCCGCCCGAACACCCTCCAGCCGGGCCCGCGCACACAGCCGGTCGGCCGGTCCGCTGAGCACCGCGATCCGACGGTGACCGAAGTCGAGCAGATGCCGGGCAGCGGCCATCCCGCCACTCCGGTTGGACGCCGTCACCGACGGAACCGACGGCTCCGGCTCACCATCAGGGTCCAGCGCCACCAACGGAATCCCGCTGGCCGCCAGCAGGGAGTGCTGATCCGAACTGAAGCCGAGATGAACGGCGATCACCGCCACCGGACGACGGGCGAGCAACTCACGCGCCCAGTTCCGACCCGTGGACGCCTGATGCAGGGCATCGGTGAAACCCACCGCCAACGAGTGCGCACCCGCTACCTGCTCCACACCGTGCAACACCCTGATCGCCATGCTGCTCTGCATCCCGTAGAAGACCACCTCCACGTGAGCAGCCTGATGCGGACTACCGGGACGACGGTAGCCATGCTCCCGCAACGCCAACTCGACCCGACGCCGAGTTTCCAACGCCACCCCGGAACGACCATTGAGCACCTTCGACACCGTCGGAGCCGACACCCCCGCAAGACGAGCGACCGCAGCAACCGTGACCTCACCCCGCCGACGCCCACGCGGACGCCCCGCCACCGGACCGACCAGCACCGCTGCCGACGCGGGTGCCAATGCCGGCCCGGGTGCAGGTACGGGTGCGGGTGTCGGGGCCGATGCCGATGCCGATGCGGGTACGGGTGCCGATGCCGGTGCGGGTGCCGGTGCTGGGCCGGCCGGGCCGCCGTCCCGAACCCGCAACTCCTCCACGGACTGCCGATCAGCCGGGCCGCGCCGCGCACCACGCTGCCGGTCGACCTCACGAAGCAGACGAGCACGCACCACCTCAGCATCCCGCTCCGCACCGACCCCAGCAGGAACCGTCTCCACCAGGTAACGCCGCCTTCTGGTCAAAGGATCGATACCCACATACACCCGCACCCGCAACGACCCACTGGGAAGCCGCTCAATCTCACCACGCGCCACCCGCCGACCCGACTGCAACGCCATACACCCACAGTAGTGAGACATAGCTCCACGTCAACCTCACATAGCTCCACCTAATCGCTGTTCTCGCCGCCCCTGCCCTGACGCCCGGCCGCAGGGCCCGGCGTGGAGCTAGCAGAGAGGTGGTCGGCGGGGTCGTCACAGACCGAGTGGATCCCCGTTCCGGACGACGCCACGTACGCCGGATCGAAGCATTGACGTCATCGGAGGTGACGGGAACCTGCCCGCGCCGCCGGTCAACTCGATCAGAAAGAGCTTCAGCCTGCCCGGAAATTGATGAACCGACAATCATTCAGTATTAACCGAGTTTCCGGAAATTCAGATTCGTCACTGCTATTGACCGGCCGGACACAGCGTCGTAACGTGCGCTTCACCGCTCCAAAAGTCTCCGATAGGTCTCCGGAAGTTTCGGTCGTCCAACTGCTTGGCCGCTTCGACCCGCCCATTGTGGCTGTCGCCGGAAGATATCCGCGACATGCCCGGCCCGATACAACGGTCGTGATTCCCCGATCGCGGTCGTCGTTTCCATCTCCCCTGGAAGGAGAGCACCGGTGATTATCCGCTCAAGCCGCTCCCGGATCCGTCCGGCGGTCGTCGCGCTGGTGGTGTCGGCGCTTGCGATCGCCGGAACGGTCACCGCCATAGCGACTACCCCCACCGCTCAGGCTGCTACCGCCCTTACGGCCGCCGCGCCGGTCGAGGACGAGGGTGCCGACTGCGCGGTGCCGGCTCTGCCCGACGCCGGCGCGTTGCCCACCATCGCCAAGCTTCCCGATCCCTTCACCAGGATCGACGGCACGCGTATCTCGTCCGTCTCGGATTGGCGGTGCCGGCGGGAAGAGATCAAGAAGCAGGCGGAGAAGTACGTCTACGGGACGAAGCCGGCCCCGCCCGCGACTGTCACGGGCACGGTCACGTCCACCAACATCACGGTGAACGTGACCGACAACGGCAGGAGTTCCAGCTTCTCGGCGTCGGTGTCGTTGCCGAGTGGTACCGGGCCGTTCCCGGCTGTCGTGGTCTACGGCGGGATCGCCGACACGACCACGATCAGGAACGCCGGCGCAGCAGTCATCAACTACGACCCGTACTCGGTGGGCAAGGAAGGCACCGGCCGGGCGAACAAGCAGGGCGCGTTCTACACGCTCTATGGCTCGACCAGCACGACCGGACTGTTGCAAGCCTGGGGCTGGGGGGTGAGCCGGATCATCGATGTGATCGCGAAGTCGAACGGCACCATCCTGAAGGCCGACTCGACCGGTGTGACGGGATGTTCCCGGTTCGGCAAGGGCGCGTTCGTAGCCGGGGTGTTCGACCAGCGGATCGCGCTGACGATGCCGGTCGAGTCGGGCAGCGCCGGTGTGCCGATCTTCCGGGGCATCCCCGGCGAGGGCGCGCAGAGCCTGAGCAGCGCCTACAACGAACAGCCGTGGCTGGGTGACGCGTTCAGTTCGTTCACCAGCGCCCCGGGCAAGTTGCCGGTGGACACCCACGACATGGTCGCCATGGTGGCACCGCGGGGATTGTTCATCATGGACAACCCGCACATCGCCAACCTGGGTCCGAAGTCCGGCAGCGTGGCGGCTCTGGGTGGCGCGGAGGTGTACAAGGCTCTGGGCTCGGGCAGCAACATCACCTACTGGTCCGACGTCGCGAGCGGGACGCACTGTGCCGTACGGCCGGAGTGGACCACCCCGCTGACGCAGAACATTCAGAAGTTCCTGGTGGGGACGGGCACCGCCGCCGGGTCGTTCCACATCGCCAGCAAGGCGACGGGCAACCTCGCCGACTGGCGGACCTGGTCGACGCCGACCCTGACCAGCGGCCCGACGCCGACGACGACCCCGCCCACCACTCCGCCCACGACGCCGCCCACCACTCCGCCGACCGGTGGTAGCTGCACCGCGACGGTCACCCCCGGCACGGTCTGGGGCGACCGCTACAACACCTCGGTCACCGTCAGCGGTTCGAGCACCTGGACGGTCGTCATCGCCATCACCGCACCTCAGAAGGTGTCCACCACCTGGAGTGGGACCTTCAGCTGGAGCGGCGGCGGAAACACCATGACCGTCAAACCCGACGGCAGCGGCAACACCTTCGGCTTCACCACCATGACCAACGGCAACTCCAGCGCCCGACCGCAGATCACCTCCTGCACCCCGGCCTGACCCCCGCTGCACCTACCGGATGAGACCGGACGCCGGCCGACCCCGTGCCGGCGTCCTGGCAGCGCCCCGCTGCCCCGGTCCCACCCCCCGGCACGCCTTAGCGGGCCGCCTTGTCACGAATGGGTCGCGCGTGCTGGAAGGCGACCAACAGGGCGGCGACGAGGCCAGCCACCAGCAGGATCCTTATCACGTTGAACAGCACTGTGTCGCCCGTGGAGTGGGGCGGGAAGATGTCCTTGACGAGCCAGCCGACGCCCATCCCCAGCCCCAGGCAGGCGTGCATCGCGGCCCGCAGGCGCGGGAAGGGCTGCGGACGGCCGAAGATCCGGGGCACCGCCGTGCCGCCACGGCTCCTGGCGAGCAACACGGCAGCGAGGGCCAGGTTGGCTGCGGCGACCACGACGGCCAAGACCAAGTCCACGGATCCCATGGGGCCACACGCTATCGCACGGATGCCCACAGCCGGGATCAGCTGAAGTTGAACTCCTCGTAGTGGATCGACGCGGCCGGCAAGCCCATCCGGCGGAAGGCGCGGGACAGCATCCACGTCATGCGCGACGGGCCAGCCGCTACCGCCGACGCGAGACAGCTCGTCCATCAACCGGCATCTAAATAACGATCACGGGCTGTCGTACTAGGGCGACAAGGTTGCATGTCCGTTAGGGCCTGCACCTTGTCACCCCAGCCACTCACCGCCAGGGCGCGGAGCTGGTCGCCCAGATGACTGCGTGCGCTATTGCTTGATCACCGCCTGTTTAGGCGGGAACCGTTAGTTGTAGTGGGCGAACTCCGTATAGTCGTTCCAGATGTAGCCCTGCACTCCGGTGCAGCAGTCCGAGTGCCACCACAGGTTTCCGGCATCGTTCACGCACCGCTTGTCGACGCGGAAAAGCGTCTTGGACTTCCACGTAGCTATCACCGGGGATGACCCCTTGTAGCTGGTGTGCACCGCAGCCGAGCCGACGATGACTCGCCTCATATGCGGCGTCCAGTTCGCGCATGTCGCCATGGGCGCGACGTCCATCTCGATCGCCGTCGCGCTCAGGATGGGTTCGACCGCCGCAGATGCCGGTGCCGCGCCAGCAAGGCTGCCGTAAAGGGCGAGCGCGAGTGCTCCACCCGCCGCTGCGAGTCGCTTCTTCGTTGCTTTCCCCATGAATTCCTCCATATTTTGAGGTGTTCTGAGTGGAACCGTAGAGGTGCCGCGGTGGCTGCGAAGCCCACCCTTGGTAACAGATCGATAAACACGTCTTGACCAGCGGTTTTGCTGGTCGGTCCAGGGGAAACTGCTCCAGCAACGACCACCTCCGTCCGATCAGGCCACCGAGTCCCCCCGGGTGTAACCACGACGTGGTGGAGTCATCTGGAGGCATCCGCCAGGACCCGACTGGCCGCACGTAGCTAATCGCAGACCCCAGGGCTCCACCCTCCCCCTAAAATGCATGAAGCGCGTTTACGGAAATAATCTTCTCGCCGCCGCACCGAGACGGGTGCCCGAGACCGCCGGAGAGGAATCCGCACTTTCCACTGCTGACCATCAATGCCAGGCGTCACAGCAGATATGACGCCACGTCGAGTCGTCCGCTGTGGTCGACTGTGCACCCGGCGTTGGTCAATGCAACGCCAATTGGCGGCGGTTCTTGCCTGCACGAGCCGGGACCGGTGTGAAGAAGCCAGGCCCGCAGATTGCCCAGCACGTCGATGGCGCGCTGAACGCGGGCGGTGAGCTGACCACGCGACCAGCCGGAGCGAGACTGGCCGTACTGGGTTGACGAGACAGAGGGCGAGATCATGACGGGTCGCCACTGGACGGCGCTGCACCGTGCTGCGGATGCCCTGGGCCGCGCGGTGCCGGGCCGGACTTAAGTCATGGGCGCTCGAATTGACTCGACCTGGGGAGTCAGATGACAGATGTGGCTCGCATCGGTCACTACGCACAGTGGGTTCGGCACACCTCCGAACGATCGACAGGAGTCTCTCTCCACCATGAACACCGTACTGATCACCGGCGCCTCGTCCGGCTACGGACGGGAGACCGCACGGCTCTTCCTCGCGCAAGGGTGGACCGTCATCGCCACCATGCGGACACCCCGCGCGGATGTCCTGCCCGAGTCCGACCGGCTCCGCATCCTCCAACTCGATGTCACCGACCCCGACTCCATCGCTGCCGCGTTCGCTGCGGCGGGCCCCATCGACGCCCTGGTCAACAACGCCGGCATCGGGCTGATCGGCGTGTACGAAGGCACCCCCATGAGCCGGGTGCGGGAGGTCTTCGAGACCAACACCTTCGGCGTCATGGCCACCACTCAGGCGGTGCTGACCCAGTTCCGTGAGCGCGGCGCCGGCGTCGTGGTCAACGTGACCTCCAGC
The DNA here is from genome assembly GCF_044755745.1 of Micromonospora sp. NPDC092111. Lineage (NCBI taxonomy): Bacteria > Bacillati > Actinomycetota > Actinomycetes > Micromonosporales > Micromonosporaceae > Micromonospora > Micromonospora sp. NPDC092111. The sequence continues at coordinate 92,033 of NZ_JBIVRQ010000006.1, read as the reverse complement.
GTCGTGCTCGGGCACATGCCGCTCTCGGCCGTGTACAAGGCCAGCAAGACCGCCATCGAGGGTTTCACCGCGTCGCTCGCCCTCGAGCTCGCCGAGTTCGGCGTACGCGCCAAGACCGTCGAGCCGGGCACCTGCCTGACGACCAGCTTCGCTGCCAAGGCGACCGGCAACACCGACCTGACCGGCCCGCTGGACCAGTTGGTCCCAGCGGTCTACGAGCCGTTCGCGAAGCGGACCCTCGGCCGGTTCGTCGATCAGGACCTGTTCACGCGGGAGAGCGAGGTCGCCGAGACGGTGTGGCGTGCCGTGCACGACACGACCGGCCAGCTCCGCTTCCCCGCCGGACCCGACGCGGTGCAGCTCGACCAGGCCAAGTGAGAGGAGCGCCCCGATGGCCGAGGAGAACAAGCAGATCGTCCGCAACTACTTCGAGGAGCTCGACCGCGGTCGGACCACCCCGGTGCACCTGTGCACGGAGGACTTCCGGTTCCACCCGGCTGGACTGCCGACATTGGACATCGACGGGGTGAAAGCGTTCGGCGACGCGTTCTTCGCCGGCATGACCGACCTGCGGCACCCGCTCGATGAGCTGATCGCCGACGGTGACCTCGTGGCGCTGCGTTGCCGCTATGAGGGCACCCACGACGGGGAACTGATGGGCGTGCCGGCCACCGGGCGGCAGGTGTCCGCGGTCGGGATCGGCGTCATGCGCGTCGCGGATGGCAAGATCGCCGAGTTCTGGGTGTCGCCGGACCGGATGACCATCAAGCAGCAGATCGGTGCCATTCCCTCATAGCTCAGCCGTCCGGCCGCCGCCGTCGCGGCGGAACCCGGGCCGGGTGAGGACGACCCCTTGGTCCTCACCCGGCCCGGATGCTGAATCGACAGAACCCCGGTGGTTCGCTGTATCAGCGCGCACCATTTCCCGAAGGTGAAGCACCATGGGTATCGCGGTTTCGACAGGAAGGCTCGGGCACCGGATAGGCTGCGGCCCACCATGGCGGCGGTGCAGTGGCCGAGCGACGAGCCGTCACGTGGATCGGGAGAGCGGTCGGGGACCGGGTGGTTGCGGGAGAGGGTGTTCCGGTCGATCATCGGGGGTCCGCCGCCTGAGGAGGGCCTGAGAATGTCGCACCGTGTCACCACCATCCTCGACGGATTCACGTTCACCGAAGCGCCTCGCTGGCATGACGGCCGGCTCTGGTTCTCCGACTTCTACACCGGCCGGGTGATGTCCTTTCGTGAGGACGGCACCGATCGCCGGGTCGAAGCCGTCGTGGAGCAGCAGCCGTCCGGCATCGGCTGGCTGCCGGACGGGCGGCTGCTCGTCGTGTCCATGCATGACCGGCGGATCCTGCGCCGCGAGGCCGATGGACGTCTTGTCGCTCACGCTGACCTGGGTCAGCACGCGACCGGCCATCTCAACGACATGTCGGTGGACGCCGAAGGCCGCGCCTATGTCGGCAACTTCGGGTTCGACCTGATGAACGGGGCGCCGCTCGAAACGGCGGCCCTTCATCGCGCCGATCCCGACGGCACGGTGACCGAAATAGCCTCCGGTCTCTGGTTCCCGAACGCCATCGCCCTCACTGCGGGCGGCGTCGTGCTGGTCAATGAGACCTTCGGCAATCGGATCACCGCGTTCGATCTCACCGAGGATGGTCAGCTCACCAACCAGCGGGTGTGGGCCCGGTTCGGACCGGTTCCCACCGACCGTGCGGTCGCCGGTGCGCTGGACCAACTCGACGTCGCCCCGGACGGCTCGTGCCTGGACGCCGACGGAGGGCTGTGGGTGGCTGACGCCATCGGCGGACGTGTGATCCGGGTCGTCGAGGGCGGGCAGATCACCGACGAGATCCGGCCAGGCGCGAACGCGTACGCCTGCGCCCTCGGAGGCGAGACCGGACGGACCCTGTTCATCTGCACGGCACCCGATTTCGACGAGCACGCCCGGCGCGCCGCCCGCGAGGGCACAATCGTCGCCGCTACGGTGCGGACGCCGGCAGCCTGACCTGGTTCACGCACGGGACGCCTGCGCACGTACGGCCACGAAGGCGGCCATCCGTGCTGATGCCCTCCGCTGTGGCCGAAGGATTCACCTCGGGCCGAGAGGGGCCTCGCCACCACCAGCCGGGTCGCTGTGCCTGCTCTCGCTTGGCGGGCAGGAAGGTGAGGGTGAGGTCGATGCCTTCGGTCTCACCCCCACGTCGCACCGTAACCGCGGTGCGGTCTGTCCGCGACATCCGGTCACCGAGCCTCCGCAGGAAACCCGTTTGGCGGATCACGGCCACCACTGCTACTTTTCCGGCGGCCGTGCGAGAGAACGAGGAGGTGGTACCCGTGAACGTTTCGACATGGGTGCTCCCCTCCGGGGTCACGGTCGGGCGATAGGTCGTCCGGGAGCGCCGTTCACGAGCACTCCCGAAAGGCACGACCATGGAATTCACCGCTGAACAGCGCCTCGACGACGGCGTCCTCGAACGCGAATTCACCCTCGGCGAGATCCCCGGCATCCTGTGGACGCCCGGATCCGCAACCGCACCGGCCCCGCTGATCCTGCTCGGCCACCCCGGCGGACTGCACGGGATGTACCCCCGCCTGGTGGCCCGGGCCCGGCAATCCGTGGCCGAGGGCTACGCCGCGGCCACCATCGAACTCCCCGGGAGCGGTGACCGGCCCCGTTCCGCCGCCGCCGAGGAGGCCCGCGCCGACCTGCGCCGGGCACTGGCGGCCGGCGAGCCGGTCGACGACGAGATCGTCGACCGGCTCGTCCTTCCCCTGGTCGAGCAGGCGGTCCCCGAATGGCGGGCCGCCCTGGACGCCCTCCTTTCGCTGCCCGGAATCGGCGGCCCGGTCGGGTTCGCGGGAGGGGTGATCGCCATCGGCGTCCGGTTGGCGGTGGTCGAGCCGCGCATCTCGGCTGCCCTTCTGTTCGCCGGGAGCTTCGTGCCCCGCACCATGTTCGAGGAGGCCCGGCAGGTCACCATTCCGCTGCAGGTCCTGCTGCAGTGGGACGACGAAGGAAACGACCGGCAGTTGGCCCTGGACCTGTTCGACGCCTTCGGCTCCAAGGAGAAGACACTGCACGCCAATATGGGCGGGCACACCGGCGTCCCGCAGTTCGAGGGGGACGCCGGGAACCGGTTCTTCGCCCGGCACCTGAAGTGAGGCCGGGCCGTCAGGCCGGCGGCAGACGATAGGAGCTGTCGGCCAGGTGCCGCTCATCGAGGACGGGTTCCGGCCCTCCTCGATGGCGGTGGCCGGCAGATGCACAACCGCCCCGACCTCGGCCGTACCGGCCGGTCGGGGCGGCGCTCGGCCACCAGCGCCTCCATCGGCTGAGCTCCCGCCGTGAGGAACTCTCGAAGGCATCCGAGCGCCCGTGTCAGCGGGCATGGGCGGGCCGCACGGACAGCTACGCATGCAGCGATTCGTGGGGGTTCGCCGCGTGCTGCGGTGGCGCTGGTAGCTGAACGGAGTGAGCGTCCTTTGCGCAAGGGGGCGGTCGCGGCATGGATTCCCGCCCGTGACCGCCTGGCCTCCGACCTATTGGCCCGTGGTTGGCTCGTCGGGCTCAGCCTGGCGGTCGGCGTGCCAGGTGGCGTGTCCCTTCAGCAGGTATCCGGTCCAGTAGATCGCGAAGAGGATCAGGAAGCAGATGAAGAACACCACCGAGACGATGCTCGCGATGACGAGTGCCTCCTTGCCGTCAGCCAGCCCGTGGGTGGCGAATCCGGCGAGACCGAAGACGAAGAAGATGACCATGTAGATGGGCAGCGCCGGACTGTCGCAGGGGTGGGGAACGCGAGTCAGCCGTGCGGCGTGAGGGTCTTTGTTGATCACGGGGTGAGTATCGGGGACGCTGACCGGCAAAACTAGCGGATCGTCTCGTCGGGCCGTCGTCGCCAGACCGTCCGGCTTTCCGCCAGGGAGGGCGAGCGGAGCGGCCCTGCCGGACGAGTCTCCATCGCAGGTCGCGGATGTTCGTGGGGCCGGTCGTCCCTGCCGCTGCCGACGTAGCAGGTGCCGTCGGGGTCAGCGGGTGGTGCCCCACCGCGCCGGAGAGGGTGTACGCACAGGCGGATGCCCGGGCGGCCACGGAACCTGGCCGTCCGGGCATTGCCTGGGAGGGCGTGTTACTTGGCCAGGGTGACCAGGGCGGCGGCGGTGCGGAAGTACGGGTTGCGGCCGAGGTCACCAATGGTGACGATGCCGAGCGCCTCCTTGAGGAGCTTGGCACCACCGTCGCTGACCCCGGCGAGGGCGGACACCGGGGCGTCGACCAGCTCGGTGAGGGTCTTGTCCTGGTATGCCTTGTCGACCAGCTTGGTGAGGTCGGCGGTGACGGGCATGAACACTCCTTCTGCACGTAGTCCGGCATTCCCGGCTACATCGGGCGAACCAGGTTTGAATTAGATCATCAACTGCGCGGGCACGTCCACAAGGGACCCCGGGCCGGCGTTCGCCACGGGACGGACGCCGCCGTCCAGCCCGGGCCGTCGTACTGGCCGGCCACGGATGCACCGCGCCGCACACCCAGAGCGCGTCGAGGATCGGTCCGTCGACGGGGATCGGGGCCCACGCCGCCGGCCTCACTCTCACCGCAATAGTAAAGATTGTGAACAGAAGGTGTTACAGTGACAACGGTCGATGCCCAGCCCCGATCATCGGCCCAGGTATCAAGGAAGGAGTTGGTCACATGTCGAGACTGCGCGCCCTGGTCGCGCTCGCGGCAGTAGTTGTCACCAGCGGACTGGCGGCAATCATCCCGTCGACTGCGGCATCGGCTGCGGCCTGCGCGGCACCGTGGCAGGCCGCAGCCGTATACACGGGAGGTGCCCAGATCTCCTACGGCGGGCGCAACTACCAGGCGAAGTGGTGGACCCAGAACGAGGCACCGCCGGGCACCACCGGCGTCTGGCAGGACCTGGGCGCCTGCGGAGGCGGCAGCACACCGCCGCCCGGGGGGAGCTGCAACTACCCGAACTGGGTCGCCGGCACCTGGTATGCCGCCGGGTCCATCGTGCGGTACACCGACGGCCTGTACTACATCGCCGAGCACGACAACCCGGGCTACGACCCCATCATCAGCACCTGGTACTGGGAGCCATACACCTGCGGCGGCCAACCGCCCACCAGCCCGCCCCCGACCGACCCCGGCGGCTTCGTCGTCGGCGAGGCACAGTTCAACCAGATGTTCCCGGGCCGCAATTCCTTCTACACCTACTCGGGACTCGTCGCCGCCCTCAGCGCCTACCCGGCATTCACCAAGTCCGGCAGCGCCACCATCCAGCGTCAGGAAGCCGCGGCCTTCCTGGCGAACGTGTATCACGAGACCGGTGGACTCGTGTACATCGTGGAGCAGAACACCGCCAACTACCCGCACTACTGCGACTACGGCCAGCCCTACGGCTGCCCTGCCGGGCAGGCCGCATACTACGGACGCGGGCCGATCCAGCTAAGTTGGAACTTCAACTACAACGCCGCCGGAAACGCCCTCGGTCTGCCTCTGCTGACCAATCCGTGGCTGGTGCAGAATGATGCCGCGGTGGCCTGGAAGACCGCCATCTGGTATTGGATGACGCAGAATGGGCCGGGCACCATGACCCCGCACAACGCGATGGTCAACAGCGCCGGGTTCGGCGAGACCATCCGCAGCATCAACGGCTCGATCGAGTGCAATGGCGGGAATCCCGCTCAGGTGCAGAGCCGCGTCACCAGGTACCAGCAGTTCGTGGGCATTCTCGGTGTGCCCGCCGGAGGCAACCTGTACTGCTGATCGGCGTGCGGGCCCCGGCACGTCCCCGCGACGGGGCCCGTACGTACCCGGTGCCGAGGTCGAGGCGTCCGCCGCGCGCTCCGGGCGAATATCGGCGGCATCAGCGACAAGGCGCGCACCGAGCACTCCATCGGCTCGTCACCAACGGCCTGCCTCGGTGCGGGTGCGGACGTGTCGGCGGTGGACGTACTCACGTGCGTCGTTAATGTGGTCGCGCGACGACCACCGTGGCGGCATACTCCGTCTCGACGTGGGCCGAGCCGGTCCCGTGCGGTGGCAGCGGAGGTGGCGGATGCGGGGGTTCACGCCCGAGGGCAGTTTCGGTGCCGACGTCGCGGCTCGCTACGACGAGACCCGCCGCGGGGATGAGGAGGCGGCAAGCGCCTTCCTCGCGGACCTGGCGGCAGGGCGACGCGCGCTGGAGTTCGCCATCGGGACTGGACGCATCGCCGTGCCGTTGGCCACCCGCGGCACACCCGTCGACGGCATCGAGTTGTCCGAGGCGATGATCGAGGTGCTGCGCCGCAAGCCGCTCGGTCGAGGCATGGACGTGTGGACCGGTGATATGACGACCAGCCACACCGGCCGCACGTACGGGCTCGTCTACCTCGTCTACAACACCATCTTCAACATCCTGACGCAGGACGGTCAGGTCGCCTGTTTCGAGAACGCGGCGCGGCATCTCGAAGACGACGGCGTGTTCGTCATCGAGGCGGCGGTGCCCTCCGCCTGGCTGCCCAGCGAGTCGTACGCGCGACCCGAGCGGGTGGACGCGTCGGCCGTCACTCTCGACATCTGCACCTACCACCCGGTGACGCAGATCCTCGACGAGAACCACGTGCGGATCGGGACGGACGGCATCCGTTTCGGACCGATCTCGTGCCGGCTCGCCTGGCCGTCGGAGCTCGACCTCATGGCCAGGCTGGCCGGCCTGCGCCTGGTGGACCGGTGGGGCGGGTGGCACAAGCAGCCCTACACGGGACGCGAGATGCACGTTTCGGTCTACGCCCGCGCCCAGTGAGGCGACGCCGTCGTCTCACCGCCCCGCCCTGCGGGCGGCCCGATCGGTGATCGCCGCGACCTCCTGCCGGGCCTGCGCCGAGATCCGTCCGGCGTCCGGCTCCTGGTACCAGGGGCGCAGCTTGATCACCGCCGGGCGGGTGCCGGTGGCCAGCAGCAGGGCGGTCCCCTTCGGCAGGGCCCGGATCCGGTCCGGCGGCAGCACCGACTCCTGCCGGTACGAGGTGGACCGGGACGAACCGTCCCGACCGCGTGAGACGCTCACCGTGCTCACGTCGTGCTGGCCGACCAGCTTGGAGACCTTCTCCACGAAGTCGGCGTCGTCCAGGCCGGCACCGAGCAGCTTGATGGTGGCGGCACCCCACATCGCGTCCATGCCGGCCTCGCCCCAGACCCGGGAGCCCTGCCGGTAGCTCTGCAACAGGGTGACCACGTTGATCCCCCGGGAGCCGAGGTGCGAATAGAGGTCGGGCAGGTCGGAGATCCGGCACACGTTCGCCGCCTCGTCCAGCACCGCCGTCATCGGCGGGTCCAGCCGGCCACCCATCCGCTCGGCGGCGACCACCCCGGCGCGCAGCGTCGCGTCGGCGAGCCCGGCGATCACCCCGGCGGCCGAGCCGCCACCGTCCTTGGAGAGCAGGTAGAGGGTGTCCCGGCCGAGTACGTGCCGGTCCGGCCGGAACTGCGGCAGGCACGGATCCGGGCAGACCCAGGCGAGGATCTCCGGATCCAGCAGGCACGCCACGCACTGCCGGGCCGTCTCGTAGATGCCGTCCCGGGTCTCCACCGCGCCGCGTACGGTGCCCTGCAACTGCTCGGCCATCGCCGGCAGGCCCGCGTCGCGCAGCAGGTCGATCGGGGTACGGTCGGCTGGGTCGGCCAGCCAACCGAGCAGCTCGGCGACGGATGCCCGGCCCCGGGCGGCGGCCAGGAAGAGCGCGGTCAGCGTGTTCTGCGCCGCCGAGATCCAGAAGTCCTTCTTCGCGGTGTCGTCGTTGACCGAGGCCACGAAGTGCCCGGCCAACCGCCGGGCGCCCTCGATGGTGACGCAGTCGGCGAGCAGGTCCCACCACATCTCCCGGGGGGTGTGCGCGATGCCCTGCGGGTCGAAGGTCCAGACCGTGCCGACGCGTTCCCGCTCGGCCCGGGTCACCGCGTACACGTCGGACTTGTTGGAGGTGAGCAGGACCGCGCCCCGGGCGCGCAGCACCCGGGGGATGGCGATGCCGGTGGACTTGCCGGCCCGGGGGGCCATCATGTCCAGCTCCACGTCCTCGAAGGAGGACCGCAGCTCCGGGCCGTTCGGGGCGAGGTCACCGAGGAGGTTGCCGGTCTCGTCCGGCGGTAGGTGCCTCATCCCGGCCAGCGAGGGGCGCAGTTCGCGGGCGCGGGCCGCGATCCCGGCGGGCGCCAGGGCGGCCAGGTCCCCCAGCCGGGCCAGCCCGACGCTCCGGCCGCGCAGGTCGAGCAGCCGGCGTCCGACGAGCACGGCCGGCACGACGACCGACAGCGCCACCACCAGCATCCCGGCGTAGACCGCGTACGGGGAGGCCCCGGGCCAGAGCGCGCCGGTGTCGCCGGAGATCACGGCCAGGTACGAGCCCAGCGTGAACGGCGGTGGACGCCAGCCGTGCCCGGTCACCCCGGCACCGAGCGTGCCGCCCAGCCAGGCGACCGTGAACAACCCGGTGTTGGCGAGGACCACCAGGCAGAACGCCCAGAAGAACAGGTCCGCCCCGCGAGGTGGCCCCGACGACATCCGGCTCACGCCCGCCACCCCCGCCCGCCCGCCCCGGCCTCGTCGGCCGGGTGGGCGTACTCCGGCCGGGTGGTCAGGTTGCCCAGTTCCGCCTCGGCCTCGAAGGCCGCCTGCCGGGCCGCCGCCCGCTCGGCGGCCTGCTGGGCGGCGTACCCGTTCTGCACCCAACGCTGGTTGGTGTCGTGCAGCCGGCGTTCGGTGTCGGTGATGGAGACCCGGATCGGGATGCCCGGCCGACCGCCCACCTTGATCAGGAACCGGCCCCGGCCGGGGGGTTCCTCGTTGCTGCCGGTGCTCGCCCAGCCCGGCGGGGACGACCAGGAGGAGACCAGTTCGCTCTCCCGTTTGGACAGCCCGATCACCCGGCCCAGGTCGGTCATCTCCGCCGCCGGCAGGCCGGCACAGGCCACGATCCCGGCCCGCTCGACGAAGCCACGGGCCTTGGCCCGGTCGGCGTCGGTGCCCAGGGCCTCGGCGTCCTTCAGGGTGTGGGTGATCTTCGCGTCGCCGAGACCGAGCGACCGGTTGAGTCGGGTCAGCGCGTCGATCCGGTCGACGATGCCGGAGGCGGCCCGCAGTGGCCGCCACAGCTCGTCCAGGATGGTGAAGAACCAGCGGCGCGGGGCCAGCCCGGCGTCGGCCAGGGCGTGCGCGGCGGCCACCGTACCGAGGCCGTCGGACCAGGCCGCGAGCATCGCCGCCGCGGTGAGCTGGGTGTCCGACTCGCCGATCCGGGAGATGTCGATGCAGACGGCGGGAGCGTCCAGGTCGATCCGGGTGGAGGTGGACGAGCCGAAGGTGTCGCCGAGCGCGCCGTCGAGGATGCCGAGCAGGGAGCGGTGCAGCGGGTCCACCGCGTCCCGGTAGCGGGTCTCCTGGCCCCGGTCCAGGGTCACCGCGCGGACCCGGTCCGGCCCCTCCTCCAGCACCCTCAGCAGGTCGGGCAGGAGCGGGGCGCGGTGGCCCGGAGTGTGTTCCCGCAGGTGCCGCAGGCAGGCCGAGAGCACCGCCTGCTCGTGGTCGTCCAGGGCCCGCCCGCGCACGATGGTCAGCAGCGCCGCCACCATGTTCAGCACCCGGCCGTGGGTCTCGGCGGCCAGCGCCCGGCCGGCCCGGCCGCCGATGCGCTCGGCGGCCAGCCCCATCGCCCCCGGGTCCAGCACGTTGATCCCACCGACCCCGCGTCCGATCGGGATGACCTGGCCACCCAGCGCGCGGACGGTGTCCGCGTAGTCCGGTTTGAGGTCGCCGAGCACCAGCGGCACCACACCCGTCGCGGCCAGGCCCACCGCCATCCGGTTGATCAGGGTCGACTTGCCCAGGCCGGGCATGCCGAGCATGAACAGCGACGGGTTGGAGATGTACCGGGCCCGGGTGAACCAGGAGATCGGGTCACCGCAGACCGTGGCCCCGGTGAAGAGGTGCTGGCCGAGTGGCACCCCGGACATCGGGGCCCCCGAGCCGGCCGAGAACGGCCACAACCCGCACGCCTGCACGGTGGTGGCCCGCCACATCGTCGGCGCGTCGAGGTAGCCGACCTTGCCGCCACCCGGGCCCTCCCAGCCCCGTACGGAGGCGGGAAAGGCGCGGCGGGGTCGGGCCGGCCGGCCGGCCTTCGCCGGCTTGGGCGGCGCGTCGTCCGGGTCGCCGGCGAGCCCCGTCAACGCGGTCCGCACCCCCGAGTGGCCGGCCGGCCAGCCCGCCCCGAGGCCACCCGCATGGCCGTCTGCCCTGGTCACATCGCCTCCTGGAGTTCGTGCGGGAGCATGGTCTGCTCCCACGGCAGGATCCCGGCCGGCAGCGTGCAACTGAACGCGGCCGCCTGCATCCGGTGGGCCGGGCGCATCGCGACCCGGGTCGCCCCGGTCATGTTGCGGACCAGCACCGACGCGTCGTCGAGCTGGTCCCGGGTGTCGACGGTGAGGGTGAGCATCAGCGAGAACTCCACCAGCCCGGCCCCGGTGGCCTCCTCGGCGGCGGCCTGCTCGGCAGCGCGTACCTCGGCGACGGCCCGGGCCTGCACCATGCCGCGCCCGGAGGTGGCCATGAACTGGGCGGTGCGGCGGTCCCCCTCGACGATCCGGGCGGAGGTCGCCGGGTCGATCGGCCGGTAGAGCAGCGCGACCCGCTTGCGGCGGGTGCCGGCGGAGGCGTCCAGCATGGTCCGCAGCACGCTGGCGCGGACCGTGCCCCGGGGCGCGAGGGTGAGCAGCCAGGTCCGGGACACCCCCGAGTCGTGCTGGTACGCGTCGACGGTCTCCACGGCGGCGACCGGGCCGGAGTCGGCCCACTCCAACCCGGTGTGCCCGTGCTCGGCGCGGACGCTGAGCACCTCGGCCGCGCTGGCCGGGTCGTACGCCACCCGGACCACCTCGGCGATCTGCTCGGCGGTGAGCGGCTCGGCGACCCCGCCACCGGCACTGATCAGGCCGGTCAGCAGGCTCGGCACCCGGATGGACAGGTCGGTGACGACGTCGTCGGGGTCGCGCCGCGCGCCGCCGACCGGGGCGTAGGTGAGGGTGATGTACGAGTTCATCTCCGACGAGGCGGACGGGTAGTCGTGCACCACCTCCTCCATTACCGCGCGGGCGGCGGCCGGGGCGGCGTTGTCGAGCCGGGGCAGCACCTCGGTCGCCAGCCGGGTGCCCGGGTCCGGGGCGGTCTCCACCACCACCGACGCGCCGCGCAGTCCCGGCTCGTGGGCGAGCCGGGACAGCCACTCGCCCCACAGCGCCACCCAGGTGTCCACCTGGTCGGGGTCGACCAGCGAGCCGCCGTCGGGCTCGCAGCGCAGCACGATCGTGTAGAGGTTGCGGCTGCGGTGGTGCAGCACCCCGAACGGCCGGTCGTAGGCGTCCCGTCCCTCCCGGGCGGTCACCCCGCTGAGCAGTCCGGGCGGCTGGAACCGGCCCTCGGGGCGGGGTGAGAGCGGCCCCGACACGTACAGGTGCTCGCCCCGGGACCGCCGCCGGGACCACCCGATGCGCAGCGTCAGGAGCTGGTAGAGGTTGCGGCCGTCCGGGGTGCGTACCGCCATCGGGAGCAGTCCCACCACGAACGGGACGCCGACCACCAGCGCCGCCTGCAACGACGCCAGCGACGCCAGCAGCACCACGACCAGCCCGCCGAACACCCCCACGGTGCCGACCAGCCCGAACGGGCCCAGTCCCGCCCGGCGGGGTCGACGCCAGTTGCCGTACGTCGGTTCGATGACAGCTTCCGTCGACATTGCCTCTCCCTTGCCTCACCGGGCGACGGCCGGCCGGTGCTGCCGGTCGGCCGTCGCCCACCCGTCAGTTGTGGCCGGCGTCGCCGTCCGCGCCGTCCACCGTGCCGGCGGCCATGGACCGGCCGACCCGGGCCGCCCGGTGCGCGGCGTCGACCGCGGCCACGGCCGGACCGGCGGCGCGGGCCGCCGAACTCGCGGCGGCGGTGCCACCACCACCGCTGCCGGTGCCGCCGGTCCGGCCTGCCCCGCCGTCCCGGCCGGCGCTGCCGTCCCGGCCCGAGCTGCCGTCCCGGCCGGAACTGCCGGCGGCTCCCCGCCCACCGGTGTCGCCCCGGCGGCCCTCCGGTCCCCGGGCTCCGGACGGGGCGCTGCCGCCGCCACCGCCCGGGGAGAGGGCGGACCCGGCGACCCGCTTCGCGCCGGAGGCGACCGCGCCGCCCACGGCGGAGACGGCGGTCCCGGTCGGGTTGCCGTTGCCCAGCGCCGCCGTGGCCGGCACCACGATCTTGAGCAGCGCCGGCAACGCGATCGCCGACAGCAACAGGACGCCGATGCCGGCGATCCGGATGTGCGACGAATCCTGGGTACGCTCCCCCGCCGAGATCATCGCGGCCCCGGAGAACATGATCAGCCCGACCGAGGGCTTGTAGAGCAGCCAGGCCACCGTCCACCCGATGTGCTTGCGCCACCAGCCGGTCCCCCAGTTCGTCATCGACGCGGCGGCGGCCAGCGGCAGGGTGCCCAGCATGATGGTCATCACCCCCAGCCGGAGGTAGAGCATCAGCACGTGCACGATCGCCGCGATCAACAGCAGGAAGGCCAGGACCAGCAGCAGGATCGACTCGATGGTGGAGCCGTTGTCCACGCACGGCACCCCCATCACGATCTCCATCGCCGCCGACCTGAGGAGATGGTCGGAGAAGTCGTCGGAGAGGGTGGCGGCGCGGCTCACCACGTAGGAGCCGGCCCCGGCGACCAGGATGACCCGCAGGAAGCCCTGCAACGCGGTCCGGCCGGCATCGCCCTTGCGTTCCATCGCCATCCGCGCGCCGGCGAAGAGCACCGACCCGATCGCGAGATAGGTGACGATCCACTCGATCTGGTCGCTGATCCGGTTGGTCACGTCGTTCGGATCGGTGCCCGCCCCGGCCCCGAGGGTGGGCACCGAGACACTCAGCTCGGCGAAGATCGAGATTGCCGCGGCGAGGATCAGGTTGGCCACCATCCGGACCAGGGTGCCGATCGGGTCACCGAGGAACGAGAAGAAGCCGGTGATGATGTCGAGGGGACTGGGAGGTGAGCACCCGCCCATCTACTTCCTCCAGAGGGTGTAGCCGGCGCTACCGGTGACCGCGCCGATCGAGGCGTACACCGCACCCGCCCGGGACGGCGCGACCTTCCAGTCCCCACCGTCCCAGCGCAGGTCGACCAGGGTCGCCACGTAGCCGCCGGCACCGGTCTTGACGAGCAACTGCACCCGCGCCGCCTCGACCGAGTACCGGACGACCGCGAAGCCGGCGTAGCTGCCGCCGCCCCGACTGGTGACGGTGCCCGAGGCGGCGTCGAGGCGGGCCACCAGCACGTCGCGTCCCGGCCCCGGCAGCACCTGCCGGTCCGCCACGGCACGCCAGTTCGGCCCGGCCAACTGGGTGGGGACGGCGTGCGCCGCCAGCACCGCGCCGATCGGGGTCTGCGCGAAGCAGCTCAGCGCCCCGTCGGCCGTGCGGGACGGGCCCTGCGCGGCGGAGACCGGCACCCGGTCACCGCCGTCGAGGGTCCGCCACGTCACGTCGTCCGGCGGCACCGCCGGCCCAGACGCCACCACCGGGCCGGGCCGGCACTGCGCCACCTGCCCGACGGCGGTCCGGGCGACGGGGTCGGCCGCCGGGCCCCCGGCCGACCGGGCCAGCCAGAGCACCCCGGCCAGCAGCACCATGCCACCGAGGAAGGCGACGGAGAGGATCCAGCTCCGCTCGCTCCAGTACGGCCGCTGCGTCGTGGACCGCCGACGCTCGCCGCCAGTCACTGCGTCTGGGCGGGAGTGTCGCCACCGCCACCGAGGAAGAAGTTCGCCAACGGGCCCGCGACGGCGACCAGGATGCAGCCGCAGAGCACGAGGCCGAGCCGGGACATGTGCTCGGAACTCTCGCCCCGCTTCACCGAGACCGCCATCATCGTGCCGGTGATCAGCACCCCGGCCACCCCGGCGGCGGTGCCCGCCCAGGCGATCAGACCCAGCAGCTTGTTCACCAGGTTGGTCAGCTGACCCGGCGCGTCCGGCTCCGGGTTGATGCCGCCAGCGGGTTCGGGGGCCATCGGGAGCCGGGCGAACAGATAGGCCCCGGCGTACTGGGAAAGGCTCGTGAACGACATCGGGACATCTCCTTGCGGGCAGGCGCCATCGCGGCGCGCATCGACCACGCCCGAGCGGGCGACGGATGAGGTTCGGTCCGCGTCACGGACATCCCGTGACCGACCGGCGACGATCCGGGTCAGAGACCGAGATCGCCGAAGAACGTGACCAGCGGGCCGGCGGACGCGCCGAGCACACAGCCGAGCGCGACGAACACCAGCCCACGGAAGTGGTCGCTCGACTCGCCCGGCGTCCCCCGGTTGAGCTGGATGGTCAACAGCATCCCGACGACGAGCAGCCCGGCCACCCCGGCCGCGCTGACACACCAGGCGAGCAGGTTCAGCAGGTCATCGGCCGCACCACCGGTCGGGTTGTAGGCCGGCAGCGGTCGGAACGGCGGCAACGGGGAGGGCGCCGCCCCGATCTCCCCCGGTCGGGAGATCGCCCAGAGCAGCCGGCTCAGCCCGGCGACGAAGGCAGCGGCGGTCACGACGGTCCCCCGCCGGTGGACTGGCGGGTGCCGGCCGCCGCCTGGAGACCCAGCAGTGCCCGGGGCAGCCGCGCCGGCTGCTGTCCCAGGCGCCAGGACGGAATCCACGGCACCCGGTGCACCGGCGCCACCGACCGCAGTACCCGGATCCGGCGGGCCAGCGCCAGCGGGAGCCGGCCCGGGGCGTCGGCCAGCAGCACCAGACCCACCAGCCGCAAACCCGGCGGGTGGCGTCCCTCCCGGAGCGTGTTGAGCGCCCGGGACACCGCCCGCATGCCCTCGGCGTTGGTCCGGCCGACCAGCATCACCGTGGCCGGCTCCGCCAGCGCGGCATCCGGCCACCGGCAGCCGAGGTCCGTGCCGCCGAGTAGCCGGGTGAGCGTGGTCGTACCGGCTCCGCCGTGCGCCGCGATCCAGCCCAGCCCCTGCTCGGACAGGGACCGCCGGGGCGGCGCCGTGCGGCCGTACGCCGGCCCCGGGCCCGCTGGCACCCGCGATCCGGGGCCGGGCACCGTCGCAGTTTCCATGCCACCCACCTCCTCCTCCGAAACTCGTCGCGGTTGTCGGCGTCCCGGTTGAACCGACCCGGGTCCGGTCCCGTCTGGTACGTCGGCTCCCGGGAAGTCGACGGACGCCACTACGGCGGACCCCGACCCCCGGTTCACGACGAGTCCAGACTTTTTCGCCGACGATGGCGGCCCAGGTGGGAGGCGACATGGCACGGTCCGAGAAGGACGGGGCGGAATCGGCTGAGGAGCCCCGGAAGAGCCACACCGCCCTGATCGGCGCGGCGATCGCGGCCGGGCTGACCTGCCTGGCCACTCCGGTGGCCGGCGTCCTGGGTGCTGCCGCCGTCTTCGTGCTCGGCGCGCTGGGCGTGCTGCTGGCCCCGCTGATCGCGCTCATCCTGCTGTTCACCGGCGGCGGCAGCTCGGCCGACCCGATCAGCTCCGCCGACGACGCGCTCGCCGCGGCACAGGGCGACGGGAAGGGCCGGCTCGACCGCGATCAGGTGCCCGAGGCGCTGGCCGACACCGTCGAGGACGCCGGCGCTACCTGCACCCAGATCGGTCCGGTGGTGATCGCCGCGCAGATCGAGGTGGCGTCGGGGTGGGACCCCGCGAAGGTGGGCGCGGACGGCGAGCAGGGCATCGCCCAGCTACCGCCCACGATCTTCGCGCAGTACGGCGAGGATGCCGACGACAACGGGAAGACCGACCCGGCCGACGAGGAAGACTCGATCATGGCGCAGGCCCGGTACGTCTGCGCCCTGGCCAGGGAGGCCCAGGCCCTGCTCGACAACGGCCAGGCGATCGGCGAGGTGCTCGACCTGACGTTGGCCGCGTACGCGGTGGGCATCGACGCGGTACGGAAGGCCGGCGGCGTCCCCGCCACCGACGAGGCCCAGCTCTACCTGGCGCAGGTCCGCTCGCTCTTCGCCAAGTACGAGGGGCTCGGCGGACCACCGCCCTCCTTTCCGCCGACGGAGCAGCCCAGCCCGGACCCGACCGGCGATTGAGCGGTCCCGGCCGTCCGGTGGGGCGAAGCGGCGGTCAGCGGGAGATCGGTGCGGTGACGATCGCGGTGCCGTCGACCAGCCCCACCGTGACGAAGGCGAGGTCGTCGATGGGCAGCGACAGCTCGCCGGTCACCTCCTGTGGCCCGGTCGAGGCGGTCCAGTCCCGTACCACGTGGGTGGTGCCGTCCCGGGTCACCGCGAAGAGCCGGTACCGCAGGCCCTGGCGCAGGCCGGTGGCGGTGATCCGGATGGTGGAACCGCGCTCCTCGTCGGTGGTGATGGCAACGGAGAGGCTCACCCCCTGGGCCGGCGCCTCGCCGGTCGCGGTCAGCACCAGCCCCTCCCGGCCGCCCAGGCCGACGCCGAGCACGACGCCACCGGCGAGGACGACGGCCACCACCACGGCGGCCACCCCGCCCCAGAGCAGGAACCGGCGACGCCGCGGGCTGCCGGGCGGGCGACCTCGGCCCCGCGCCGGTCGGGTGCCCGACTCGGACGCCGCTCCCGGCCGGCTCCCGTCCGGCCGGATCGAACCGACGGTACGCGGCCCGGTGCCCCGGGCCGCAGCAGGCGGGACGGCCACGGCCAGGCCGGCGTCACCCGACTCGCCGACCGGTGCCGCGCCCGGTCCGGGCGTGGTCCCCTCCGCCCCGACGGGAGTGGACGGGGTGTCCCCCACCCCACCCACCGGCGCGTCCGGGGTCGGCGCGGCACCGTCCGGAGCCGGGGCGGGATCCGGGGTTGGGACGGGATCGGGGTTCGGGACGGGATCCGGGGTCGGGGTGACCGACCCGGGCGGCGGGGCGGCGAGCGCCTCCCAGTCGGCGGCGTCCAGCCCGGCGAAGGCGCTGGTCACACTGCCCATGTCACCCGCCGCCGACAGGCACTCCCAGCAGCCGGCGAGGTGCTCCTCGAACGCGACGCGTTCGGTCTCGTCGAGGGTACCGAGCAGGTAGAGAGCCAGCGCGGCGTGCTCAGCGGTCGGACTCTCACCGCCGGTGCGCATCACGCCCTCCCCTTCCACCCGACGACACCGCTGACGGTGTGGTGATCTCCGGGACGGCGACCGTGCTGGAGATCGAGCGATGAACCGCACCGACGAGACATCAGGACGACTCGGTCGGACCGATCGCTGCGTGCAGAGCGCGCACCGCATAGTACGTCCTGGACTTTACCGTACCCTCCGGTATCCCGAGTCTCGCTGCGGCTTCCGCGACGGAGGCTCCCTTGTAGTACATCTCGACCAGCACCGCGCGGTGCTCCGGGGTGATCTGCTGCATCGCCAGCCGGACCGTGTGGACGCTGACCACCCGGTCCATCTCGTCCTCGGCCGAGGACAGCCGGTTGAGGTCGGGGATGGCGACCTCGGACGGGCGGGCCTGTCGCGCGCGCAGCGCGTCGATGGCCACGTGCCGGGCGACCGTGTAGAGCCACGGGGCGATCCGTCGGGGATCGGCGGCGAGCGTCTCCACGTTCCGCCAGGTGCGCAGGAAGGTCTCCTGCACCAGGTCCTCGGCGAGCTCCTGGCGGCCGAGCAGGAGTCGGGTGAGGAAGCGCAGCAGCGGCGTCCGGTACTGCTCGTGGATCCATCGCATCAACGCCTCGGGGGAGGCCCACTCGGGCACGGCGTCGGCCGCGGCCCGAGGTTCGAGTGCTTCGTTGGGCACCGCCGACACAGAACGCCTCCCCCTGACGTACGGGTCGGGCCCGTACGGACGCGGCGTCGCCTCGACGCCGAACCCCGCTAGGGGGAGAGGATAACCGTACTCTTCGGACGGTGGCTCGGTCCGTCGTCCGGCCGCACCGCGGCGGCACGGCCCGGCGACGCCACGGGCCGCCGGATCGGGCCACCGACGGTCGTCCGGATCGGACGGAGTGGGTCGGCGGCGACCGACGACGAGGGTGGCCGGGCTCATCGGGTGAATCGCAGCCAGCGGACGTTGACGAACTCCTCGGGCTGCCCGCTGGCGAAGGTCAGGTAGACGTCATGCACGCCGGTCACCGGGTCGAGGTTCCCGGGCACGGTCTGCCAGCTCTGCCAGCCACCGGTGCTGGCCACCGCGATCGTGCCCACCGGCGGGAGGCCCGGGGCGTCGAGCCGTACCTCGATCAGGCCGGAGATCCCCTGCGGGGCGCCGGAGGCCACCCGGACCTGGAACTGCGTCGCCGGCTGGCCGCCGAAGTCGACCCCCCGGTAGCCGGCCCAGTCGCCGTGGGCGAGGAAGCCGATGTGCTCCCCGCCCTCGCTGGACGGTTCCGTGCGGACGCCCTGCTGCCGGTCGAAACTCGCCGCGGCGATCTCCTGACCCACGCCCCGGTGGCCCGCCCCGTCGCCCGGCGGGACGACCGGCGGCGGAACCACGGCGACCGGCGGCTCGGCGACGGCCGGTGGGGCGTCCACCGGTCCGGCGCCGAACGGCGTCAGGGTGATGGTCATCTCGCTCGGCGCGGTGTCCTGGATGTACGAGGCGTCGTCCGCCACGTCGTCGAAGGGGAAGCCGTACGCCCGACCGTCGGCGGAGTGCCGGTGCAGCACCCGGGAGTAGTGGTTGGTCACCGGGTGCTGGTAGTAGGCGTCCCGGTTGGTGGTCGGCTGGTCCGGCTGGTCGAGCACCGACCGGTTGAGTCCGGCGCCGAGGATCGCCGCCACCGGGCCGGTCAGCCCGTCGTTCGGTGCGGCGAGCGCCCCGTCGCAGTGGAAGACGTTCAGCGTCGAGGGCCGGTCGAAGGCCCGTACCCCGCCGTCGAAGGTCAGCCGCCCGTCGACCACCCGGCCCCGGTGGGTCCCGGCCAGCGCGTGCACCCGCAGGTCGGTACGGCTGTACCGGTTCCACGTCTCGGCGATGTAGGCGTCGTAGTAGCGCGGGTCGAAGCGGCCCGTCTCGATGCCCTTGCCCGGCGCGATGACCCGCAGCCCGTCCCCGACGACGAGCCGCTCGAACCCGGGCTGACGGGACAGCTCGGCGAAGATCGCGTCCCGACCGCCGTCGACCAGCTTGCCGGTCGACTGCTCGATGTCACCGTGCAGCCGGATCGACAGCGGAATGCTGAACATGTCCACGGTCGTGGTGTTGCAGAACATCCCGGCGGAGTTGTACGTGAACTCGCAGCAGTCGTGCAGCACCCCGAAGCTCGGGTCGCCCTCCGCCCAGCCGACCGGGTACTGGAGCGCGGGCCGCCCGTTGCCGTCGGTGACGACGGTGAACCGCAGCCGGCCGTCGATGGCGAAGTAGATCCGGCCCGACATCATCGGCAGCACGAACCGGGTCACCCCCGAGCCGGCCAGCGGCACCCCGATGTCGGCGGCACCGTCCGGGCCGTTGTGCGCCGGGTCCGCCGGGGTGAAACGTCCGCTCTCCCGGACGTACCCCATCTGGCCGGTGTCCAGGTCGGTGCCGACCACGTACATCCGGATCGCCGAGTTGGCGAAGCGGCCGGTGCTGTTCACCACGTTCAACGGCAGGCCGCCCGAGGCCCGCGCCCGGGAGATGAGCGGGGCCGCCACCAGCGGCGCCCCGACCACGGCGGCACCGGCGAGTCCCATCCCGATTGCCCTGCGGCGAGTCAGCATCACAGCTCCGATCGACGGTACGGCCAACGCCCCGGCGCGCGTGCGCAACGGCGTGGCCGGGGGGGGTAGCCACGTTGACGGCCCGGCATCCCCCTCGGTTCAATGTCGATCGGACCGAAATTCACCTGATCCGATTCGAGCCCGGTGAACCGAGGACATCGCCCGCCCGTCACCACAGCGATGTCGCCACGCCGGAAGGGACACCTCCCGTGAAACCCGATCGCCTCTCCGTCCGATCCCGACTGAGCCCGATCTCGCGCCGCACCGCCGCCGGCGGGCTCGCCGGGCTGGCGGTGCTGTCCATGGTGGTGGCCGCCGCCGGCTGGGGTGTCGCGACGGCGCGGGACGACGACCTGACCGGTCGTACCGTCTCCGCCGGGCAGCTCACCGCCATCCGGGCCGCCGCCCGCTCCTGCCCGACGCTCACCCCCGCCCGACTGGCCGGACAGCTCATGGCCGAGTCGGGGCTGGACGGCCGGACGGACCGGGCCACCTCGGGCGGCCGGGGCATCGCCGGCCTCGACGACAAGGCATGGAAGGCCTGGGCGCCGTGGCCCGGCGCGGAACGCTCGGACCCCGCCGCCAACATCCTCGCCCTGGCCCACCAGATGTGTGACCTCAGCGGGCAGGTGCGGCTCGCCAAGGTCACCGGCGACGAGTGGCGGCTCTCGTTGGCCGCGTTCCACACCGGGCTCGACCAGGTACGCGAGGCCCGGGGCGTGCCGTCCGACGCGGTCGGGTACGTCGACCGGGCGAGCGGGTACGCCGCGTACTACGGCAAGCTGGTGCCGTTCGGCGGCTCCGGCCCGGACCGGCCGAGCGACGAGCGGCAGCAGCCCAGGGCGGTGCCCGCCGGCTATGTCCCGCTCGTCGTCCGGGCCGGCTCGGTCTGCCCGCAGGTGCCGCCCGCAGCGGTCGCCGGGCAGGTGATGGCGCTGTCCGGCTTCGACCCGAACCTGCTCGGCCCCGAGGGCCAACGCGGGATCGCGCAGTTCCTGCCCGAGGTGTGGCAGGCGTACGGGCCGACCGGCGTCTCGGTGTGGGACCCGCTGGTGGCGATCCCGGCGGTGGGCACCGCGATGTGCGCGATGCACCGGGAACTGTCCGGTCTGGAGGGCGACCCGTACCTGCTGGCGCTGGCCGCCTACCGCAACGGCCCGACCGCGGTGCGGCAGACCGGCGGCACGCTGGACGCCCGGACCGAGACGTTCCTGCGGACGGTACGGGAGAACACCGAGTTCTACGCCCTCGACGGCCGGCTCAGGGCGGCGACGCCGACGACGGGCCCGTCGGTCAGCCCGTCGCCGACGCCGCCGGTGTCGCCGTCCCCGAGCGCCCGGAGCAGCTCGGCACCCCCGCCGCCGCCGGTGGCGGACCCGCCGAGCAAGCCGGCGGCACCGACCCGGCCGGCGGGCACGAAGCAGCTCGTCGGCAAGGAGACCGGGCTGTGTGTCAGCGCCGGCGGCAGCGACGGCGTACCGGCCACCCTGCGCAAGTGCCAGGAGGAACGGTCGCAGTGGTGGGACTTCCGGGCCGACGGCACCGTCCGGGCGAACGGCCTCTGCCTGGACGTGGCCTGGGGTGAGAAGCAGGACGGCACCCCGGTACAGGTCGCCCGGTGCAGCGGCAATCCCGCGCAGAAGTGGGAGTGGATCGAGTACACCGGCATCCGGTCCCTGTTCAACCGGGAGACCGACCGGTGCCTGGACGTCAACGGCCACGGGGTGGGTGCGCCCATGATGTCGTGGATCTGCGTGTTCAACCCGAAGCAGACCTTCACGTTGCGGTAGCCGGCCCCGGCACGCCAGGGCGTCCGGTGGCCCGCCCCTTCGAGGGGTGGGCCACCGGGCGTCGGCATCGCACCGTCGTGGTCAGCCTGGGTAGCCCCGGCGGCGGAGCCGGATCGCGAAGAACACCCCGGCGCCGCAGACCAGCGCGATGCCGAGCAGGACGGCGAGCATCGCCCCACCTCTGCCGCCCTGCTCGCTGGCCACCTGGTTCTGGTCGTCGAGGGACCGCGCCACCGAGGCGGTGGGATTGATCATGCCGGCGCCGTACCGGGGGTTCGGGGCCTGCCCGCCGATCGCGTCGGCGGTGCTCTGGATCCGCTGCTTCACCTGGGCAGCGGTCAGGTCGGGCTGGGCCGCCCGGATCAGGGCCGCCTGACCGGCCACGAAGGCCACCGCGAACTCGGTGCCGGTGTTGCTGACCGCCTTGCCACCGCCGACGCCGAGACTCGCCACCTCGACGCCGGGCGCGACGACCTCGACCGTGCCTGCCAGGTACTCCTCGGCGAGCTGGTCGCCGGCCCCGACCCCGCCGGTGAGCAGCAGCGCCCCGCCGCCCGACCGTTCGCCGGGGGACGGCGTCGGGGCCGGCCTGGTCGGCGCTCCGGCCACCACCAGCACGTCGTGGTTGAGGGCGGTGGCCACCGAGGCGGCCACCGCCGCGTCACCCAGGTCGACGTGGGAGCCGACCGCGACGACCGACGCTCCCGCGCTGACCGCCACCTCGATGGCGTTCGCCGCGTCGGCGGCCCGGGCGGCGCCCGAGCCGCGCACCATCCGGACGGGCAGGATGGTGGCGTCCGGGGCGATGCCGACCGGGCTGCCGTCGACGCTGCTGTCGGCGGCGATGATGCCCGCCATCGCGGTGCCGCTGCCGAGGCAGTCGGTGTCGCCCCGCCCGTTGCCGACGGTCACGTCCGCGCCGACCGCGACCCGGCCGCTGAGCTGCTGGATGGTCGCGTCGACACCGGTGTCGACCACGGCCACCTTGACCCCGTTGCCCCGGGTCAGCGTCCAGGCGCTGTCCGCGGCCATCCGTAGCTGCGCCCAGTCCGACCGGCTGCTCGACGCGGTGGTGGCGGTGCACTTCTCACCGGTGCCGGCGCCCGGCCGGGGGCTGCCGCCCGGCCGGCTCGGGCTGGGCGTGGGGCTTCCGGCGCTGGGTCCGGGGCGCGCCGTACCGCTGGGGCGGGCGCTCGGGGTGCGGGTCGGCCCGGTCGGGAGCTGACCGTACTCGACGCCCTCGCCGGCGGCGTCCCAGGGCAGCACCAGGTGCCAGCCGGCCTTCAGCCGGCCCGGGTCGGTCAGCCGGGAGCCGTCCGGCTGGACCCGCCCGGTGTTCAGTTGGTAGATCTCCGCGGACCGTTCGCCGCTGCCGAGGAACCGTCGCGCGATCTCGGTGAGGCTCTCCGGCTGGCCCTGGTACTGCGCCGCGACCACGTAGTACTTCACGTACGGCTGGGCGTCGGGGGCGGCGTACGCCACCGGCGGCGACGCTGCGGCCAGGATCGCGCAGCCGGCCAGCACCGCCACGAGCAGACGGGCAAGGATTGAGCGCTTCGCCAGCACTGGGTGTCCTCCTTCAGTCACCACGGCCGAGCGTCACCGGCCGCCACCGTCTATTGCGGATCAGCGCCGAGTTCGTTCAAATCAATCTGAACCAGAATTCCATGATCCTCGTCGTGGGGTCAGCCGAGGGTACCGGCACCCGATGGTGGGGCGACCTCCTCGGGACGACCAGCGGGGCGTGATCCGGCGACGGAACGACCCGCGTGGTCGTCCACCACGGACAGTGGTGCCGATCGATCGGTGGGCCGGGCGGGCACGTACCGGTGGAGATGGGGGCGGGGGCGGTGGTGACCGGGCTCAGGCAGTCCGCCGGGGCGGTGAACGGCAACGGCATCGACCGGGTGCCGGCGACCCGACGCTTCGATCCCCGCCGGCACCGGCGGATCGCCGGCCTGTTCGACCTCTGGCTGGCACCCGGCCCGGCGGGTCGGCTGGTGGTACCGACCGATCCGGACCGGCCGCTCGACGCGCGGGCGGTCGCCGGTCTGGTCCGCCGCGCCGGGGACGCCGCGGCGGACGTCCGGATCCTCGCCGACGACGGGGCCCGGCACCTGGACCTCTTCACCGAGGTGGCCGGGCTGCTCGGGCACGACGTGCTGATCAGCCCGGAGGGCGCCGACATCCGGCACGCCACCGGCCGGCCGACGGGGACGGTTCCCGGGGACACCACCGGGGACGGCCCGCTGCACGCGGTGCCACTGCACCGGGTGACCCGCCAGCCGATGGACTGGCTGGTGCTCCAACCGCCGGATCTCGCCACCCCGCTGCCCGGCTGGTTCGCGATGGACGACGGACTGGTCCGGCCCCGTACCGGGGTGGTGGGCCTGCCGCTCCCGGACGGCCTCGCCCTCGCCACCCGGGCGGACTTCGTGACCAGGCGGGCCACCGCGCACCGGCTCGGCGTCACCTCGGAGGGACTGGTCACCGTCGCGGTCACCGCCCGGTCCGGGGGATTCCTGGTCGGGAACTACAGCGGCACCCAGCAGGTCCACCGGGGCGGGCAGCTCGCCGCCCTGCTCGGCGACCTTCCCCTCTACGGCGCCGACCTGCGACTCTGGCTGACCTGGCCGTCCGACCCCGACGAGCAGGCCGCGCTCGTCGCGCAGGCCGTCGAGCTGGCCGAGACGACCGGGGCCACGGTGTGGACGCCACCACCGGGCGGACGCGCCGAGCTGGTCGACGACCAGCGCGACCTGCGCGCGCTCGATCCGGCCGGCACGGTCGCGCCGTGGCAGGCCCACCGGCCCCGGTACGCCGCCGGCCCGGCGACCCTCGACGCGACCGCCGACGGCCGGCTGGTGTCCCGGCTGACCCGCCAACGGATCGTGGTGGCGTCCGCCGCCCCCGGCGGCACGGTCACCGGCCCGGCCCCGGCCGACGTCACCTCGACACCGCACCGGGCCGACGCCATCTCGACACCGGACCGGGTCGACACCACCTCGACACCGGACCGGGTCGACACCCGATCACCGGCAGCGGACCGGGTCGACACCGCACCGTCGACACCGGACGCCGCCGCCGGCACCACGTCGGCGGCGGACCGGGTGGGCCTCGGCGCGGCGACGGCTCCGCCCTCGGCACCGGCAGCCGACCCGGCGGTGGCGGTGCTGGTCCCGCCCCTCCCACGGCCCGCGCTGGTCACCGAGAACCGCCGCGCGCCGGGCTACGGCCCGCCGTGGCTGCGCCGGGGGCAGCAGGTCAACGTCGAGGAGTTCGAGGCGTTCGTGCTCACCTCGGGCGACCTCGCGCGGACGGTCGCCGACGGCGTGCCCGGCACCGAGCTGTTCCTGGCCGCCTTCCTCGACCCCCGCTCGGCGCCGACCGGCAGCGACCTGCTGCGGGTCCGGATCGGGCCGGGCGGGGCGATCCCGATGGCGGTGCTCCGCGCACACGTCCCCGCCCGCTTCAAGTACCTCCTGGGCACGCCCGACACCTACCTGCTGCCGGCGGCCCGGCTGGACCGGGTACGTGTGCGGGGCGGCTTCCGGGCCGAGGGCTTCGGCCGGCTCCTGCCCTGCGTGGACGCGGACGGCGAACCACTGCGGATCAGGTCCGCGCCGGCCGCCCGGTCGGTGGCCGGACTGCCGAACGACGTCCGCCGCTGGCCGGGGTTCGGCACCCGGAAGGCGTACGCCCTGCTGCCGGCGAGGTCACGGGGGCTGCCCCGGCGCTGGCTGCCGCTCTACCGGCAACGGCCCGAGGTACGGCCCGGCCGGCTGCTGGTGGAGGTGCGGGTGCCCCGGGGCCGTACCGTCGACGTCGCCGCCACCGACGCCATGTTGTCCGGGTTGACCCTGGTGCAGACCCGGGTGCAACGGCTGCACCGCGCCGGGGTGGAGCTGATCCTCGGCAGCCGCTCGTACGACCGGGTCCGGGTGCAGCGCGCGTACCGGGTCCAGGCCGGGGTGTGGCAGCGGCTCCCGAACGTCACGTCCGGGCCGCTGCCGGTCGCGGTCGGCGGGCTTCAGACCGGCCGGCCCGTTCGGACCGCCGACTCCGGCGCGTCCACCGGACCCACCTGAACCGACCACCGGCCGCCGGGCACCGGACCGAGCACCACCGGCACGCGGCGTCCCCCGGTCGTCGTGGCGAGGCGGCGCGCGCCGACCATCGAAGCGGCGGGCAGGCCGGCGGTGAACACCACGTACGGTTCCACCGGGTCCTCCCCCGGTGCCGGCGGCGCCGGCAGTTCCGGCAGCGGCCGACAGCCGTCGGGGGCGTCCGCGCCGAGCGCGCCGCCCACCTCGGCCACGCCGATCCCGGCGGCGCGCAGCCCCCGGGCGTACCGGACGGCCGTTCGCCGGCAGTCCTCGGGGTCGCCGACGAGGGTGAGCACGTCCGGAGCCCGGCCCAGGTCGACGTGCAGCCGCCAGGGCCCCTTGCGTCCCAGCACCAGCGGCAGGGTGGCCGGCGGCACGGGCTCGTCCGGGCCGAGCCAGGCGTACGCGGGGGCACCGCGTCCCGCCGCCACCCCGACCAGCCGGACCTGGATCGGCCCGAGTTCGGTGTCCAGTTCGGTGCTCAGGTACGGGACCTCGTCCCCGGCCGGCACCGCCGGCCTGGGCACCTCCCGCGCCGGCTGCGGCCCGACCGGCGCATCCGTGCGGCCGGCGGCCGGCGGTGCCGTCGGTGCCGTCCCCGGTACGCCGGCCAGAGCGGGCGGGGGCGGTGCCGGCGTCGGCGAAGCGGGTGCCGGCCTCGGCCGACCGGGGGCCGGCGTCGGCGGAGCGGGTGACGGGGGCGGCGGAGCGGGCGACGGAGGCGGCGGAGCGGGTGACGGGGGCGGCGGAGCGGTCGCGTCACCCGCCTCGGGTCCGGCGGTGGGTTCGGCGGGGGTCGGGGTGTGGTGCCGCTGCGGCGGCCACGGGCCGTCGTCCTCCAGCGCCAGCCGCCGCCCCCCGCCCCGCCGGAGCAGGACGACTGCCCCGATGGCGAACAGCACCGCCAGCGCACCGGCGCCGCCCCGGATCAGCAGGGGGTCGACGGGACCGGTCCGGTCGGTGTTCCCGGGCGGTGGGGCGACCGCCCGGGTCGCCCGTTCGGCAGGGATGGCGTCCGGGCTGGTCGGGGCCGCCGAGGTAGGTGCCGCGGTGCGGGGAGCCGGGCTGGACCGGGTGGGGCTGGGCGTCGGCGTGCTCGGACCCGGTGGTCGTGGCGTCCGCGCGCCGGTCGTCGGCAACCGGCCGATCCGTACCCCCTGGCCCTTCGCGTCCCTGGGCAGCACGAGCAGCCAGCCGGGCCGGAGCACCAGCCCGTCGGTGAACGTCTCACCGTCGGGCTGCGTCCTGCCCTCGTTGAGCTGGACGATCTCCCGGAACCGGTTGCCGTTGCCGAGGGTACGCAGCGCGATGGCGTAGAGGTACTCCCGCTGCCCGTCGACCGGCGGGCCGACCACGTAGTACCGGCCGGTCTCGGCGGGTGCCGCCCGCGCCGGCCCGGCCGGTACCAACAGCGCCATCCCGGCCAGCAGCACCGCCGCCAAGGCTCGCCGCATCACCACCATCGCCCTCCACACCCCCGGTCCTCCCCATCCTCCCGTCCCGGCCCCCTTCTACGAACCGGGGTGCCGGCGGTTCAACGCGGGCAGGACCGGCGCCCTGCCGAGGCGAGCACGCCACCGGTCATTCGCCGAAAAAGGATGGCAGGTCGGTGAACCGGGACGGTCCCGCATCCGTCGGGGCGGGAACAGTCGGCATGCGGAGCCGGATCGGAGCAGCACCATG
The DNA here is from genome assembly GCF_044755745.1 of Micromonospora sp. NPDC092111. Lineage (NCBI taxonomy): Bacteria > Bacillati > Actinomycetota > Actinomycetes > Micromonosporales > Micromonosporaceae > Micromonospora > Micromonospora sp. NPDC092111. Next base: position 64,734 of record NZ_JBIVRQ010000006.1, on the reverse strand, counting down.
ACGCAGGTCGTGCAGGAGGCCGAACGTACGGTCACCGGTTCGCCAGGGGCTTCGTCGCAGTCGGGGCCGCCCGGCGGCCAGGAGTCCGGAAAACCGTTCTTCATCCTGTATCTCAGTGGCCGCGACTACCAGGAGGAATTGGATGAGCTGACCACGTGGGTGAACAATCTTCTGGTCCCGGTGTACGGCCGTGAGGTGACCTCCGGTTCTCCGTGGTGTCCGGAATGGTCGCAGCACCCGGAGGCGGTCGCCCAGTTCCATGGACTGTGGCTGGCCTGGCAGGAAAACACCGGGCCGAAGGCCCCCCTGTCGGGTCCGGCGCTGTGGCATCGGGACTTTCTCGCTCCGGTCATGCAGTCGCTCCGTGACCCGTCCGGCCCGTTCGCGGGGTGCCGGCGGGGATCCCACCGGGAGCAGGAGGTCCCGTACATCGATGACTGATGGCCCTTGTCGTGCGCCGTCCGCACGAGACGCCGACAACCGGGCGCAGATCCCGCCCGGCTACGCGGTCGGGCTGCCGACGCATCCGTTGACCGAGCAAGGAATCGTTCCAGCAGAAGGGGAGATCAGTGCCAGAATACGATCTTGAGTCGCAGCAGGCGCCACCGGCCCGGGACCTGTCGAAGTGGTTGAAGGATTCACTCTCCGGGCTGGGCAAGAGATCCCATCCGGATGCCGACAGCGTGATCGCGGATCTCAGCGCCATCTCCACCACCATCACCACCTTCGGGTCCTCGATCAACAGTTACGCGTTCCAGAACGAGAAGGCGCAGCTAGGCATCGAGATCACCAACGCCGTCACCTCGTTGGGAACGACGGCAGCCGAAGGCATCCGGTCCTACCAGACCGGGGAGGTGAAGAATCCCTACTACATCGCGGCCAACGTCGCGAGCTTTGCGATCTCGGTCGGCCGGACGGCCGTCGACCTGGCGATGGAGGAAGGCAACAACAAGGAGACCGCCAAGTTCGCCATCGACGTGGCGCAGATGGCGACCCAGATCGCCAAGTGGGGAACCAAGCCGTCGGCCAAGAAGGCCAAGGGCATGGAATACGACGGGTTGGCCGCGGAGGTGAGCACGCTCCGGGCCGAAGTGGAGTCGGCCAGGTCGGCGATCGGGGCATCGACCAGCTCGGTGCGTACCTTCCGGTCCGCCCCGGCCGCCGGGGTGGGGCACTACCAGGCGCTTCCGGAGCAGAGCACGACGCGGCGGCGGAGCCGCTAGAAGGGTGAAGTCCTCGCGCGCTCGTTGACCTTCGAGGTCCGGCGGGGACCCGACCGGTCACGGAAACAGCCCTTGGCTGATGGCCTTCCTGTCCAGGGAAGACCATCAACAGCCAAGGGCTGTTCTGGTGACCGGCTCGGCACAGGGGGACCCCCGAATCGGGCACGACGGGTGGGCCGCCGCCGACCGAGGGCCGGTCGGCACCGCGCTGGAGCGCCGGAGCGCCTGTCGACGGCCGCGGACGTCGAGCGTCCGGCGTGGAGCCTTCTGGTGGCCAGGGCAACCCCTCGGGACGCCGTTCCGTCCGGGGCATCGATCCCTCTTGTAGGAGCCTCCCGCCGTCCATTAGTTTGTTTAGTATCCAGACCAACTAGTTCACCCAGCGTGCGACTCCTCTCTAGACAGCCCTTCTCGAAGGGGGACCGATGACACCCCAGAATCCCGGCGCGAAAGCCTCGCGCCGGCACTTCCTCGGCCTGGTGGGCCTGGGCACGGCGGCCGCCGCCGGCGGGCCACTGCTCGCCGGATGCAGCGAGAAGCCGGCCGGCACCGGCGCCGCGCAGAACCTCGACAAGCTCGCGAACCTGTTGCCGACGCACAAGGACCTGGCCCAGAGCATCAAGCCGGACGTCCTCGGCACGCGTCCCGTGCCCGACGGTTACACCACATACCCCGGCACGCTCGTCGACGCGATCACCGAACGGCCGGGCACCAGCGGCAAGCAGATCACCGCGATGACCCCGGCGTGGGGTCCGGCCCCACCCGGGATCGCCCAGAGCGCCTACCTCCAGGCGGTGAACGCGGAGCTGGGCACGCCGGTCAACTTCACCATCCAGGACGGCAACACCTATGCCGACAAGCTCAACGCCATGCTCGGCGCGCGGGACGTCCCCGACCTGCTGTGCATCCCGGGCTGGGAGGTGGAGAAGATCCCGCGCTTCTCCGAGGCCATCAAGGTCCTCTTCGAGGACCTGACCGACCACCTCCGGGGCGACGCGGTCAACGCCTACCCGATGCTGGCCACGTTCCCGACCGGGTCCTGGCGCAACGCGATCTGGAACGAGCGGTTGGCGGCCGTGCCCAACCCCACCGACGGGCCGTTCCCGTACGCGCTGTTCAGCCGCAAGGACCTGCTGGACGCGCGTAGCCTGGCCACCCCCACCTCGCTCGACGAGTTGCTGACCATCGGCAGGCAGGTCACCGACCCGGCCAAGAACGTCTGGGCGTTCAGCGACATCTTCGCCATGATCCAGATGTACCACAAGGTGCCCGGCTCCAAGGGCGGGTGGCGGCTGAAGTCCGACGGCACGCCCGAGTTCAAGTACGAGACCCCGGAGTTCCGGCAGGCACTGGAGGTGATGGCCAAGATCTACCGGGACGGCCTGGTGCATCCGGACCTCGTCGCCAGCAAGGGCGCGGACTCCGTCCAACTGTTCGCCAAGAACGGCGCCATCGTCTTCACCCAGAACGGCGTCGGCTTCTGGCAGGGCGCCCAGGCCGAGCACCAGAAGGTCAACCCCAGCCTCAACATCCAGCCGGTGCCCGTCTTCTCCGCCACCGGCGGTGACCCCCTGGTGTGGGGTGACGACGAACCGATCTCCTACACCTTCGTCAAGAAGGGCCTCGGCAAGGACCGGGTCGAGGAGCTGCTGCGGATCATCAACTGGTGCTCCGCGCCGCTGGGCTCCCAGGAGGCGCAGCTACGGGACTACGGGGTCGAGGGCAAGCACCACACCAGGACGCCGAACGGCCCGGTCAAGACCGACCTGGCGTTCAAGGAGATCGCGAACCAGTACTTCTTCATCAGCGGCCGCAACCCCACGATCGGGCCGTTCCCGGACACCCCCAACTTCGTGCGGGACGCCGTGGCGTACTCCAACGAGATGGTCAAGCACCTGGAAAAGGACCCCTGGGACGGGCTGAAGCTGGAGATGCCGGCCACGTACAAGGCCAACCAGGTGCCGACGGAGGACAAGTTCACCGACGTCCTGCGGGGGCGTCGCCCGCTGTCCGACCTGGACAGCATCGTGCAGGAGTGGAAGGCCAACGGAGGCGACGAGGCGAGGCAACTGCTCGCCACGGCGCTGTCCGAGGCTGGGCGATGAGTTCACCCGAGACAACCGTCGCGGCCGGGTCCCCACGGACCCGGCCCGGCGGGTCGACACCACCGGCCGGCACCGCCCGCCCGCCCGGCCGGCGCGGACGCCCGCCGCTGCGGGCCCGGCTGCGGCGCGACTGGCAACTGCTGGCCATGGTGGCGCCGGGCTTCGTGATCCTGCTGATCTTCAGCTACGTACCGATCCTCGGCAACGTCATCGCCTTCCAGGACTACAACCCGTACCTGGGCGGCGACCCGCTGGAGGCGTTCCTGCACAGCAACTGGATCGGGTTCGGCCAGTTCCAGCTCCTCTTCGAGGACCCGGCGTTCTGGGACGCGTTCCGCAACACCCTCGCGATCACCGCGTTCCAGCTCGTCTTCTTCTTCCCCGTGCCGGTCGTCCTGGCGATCATGCTGCACAACCTGCTCTCCAGCAGACTGCGCGGCTTCATCCAGACCGTCGTGTACCTGCCGCACTTCTTCAGCTGGGTGCTGGTGGTCAGCTTCTTCGTCGCCATGCTCGGTGGTGCCGGCCTGCTGTCGCAGACCATGCGCGAGGCGGGGCTCGAACCGTGGAACGTGATGACCAACCCGGACACGTTCATCCTCCTGGTGACCGCCGAGGCGGTCTGGAAGGACGTCGGCTGGGGCACCATCGTCTTCCTCGCCGCGCTGTCGACCATCGACCAGAACCTCTACGAGGCGGCCGCCGCCGACGGCGCCGGGCGATGGCGACGGCTGTGGCACATCACCCTGCCCGGCCTGCGCCCGGTGATCGTGCTGCTGCTCATCCTGCGCCTGGGTGACGCGCTCTCGGTCGGCTTCGAGCAGTTCCTCCTGCAACGCGATGCCGTGGGCCGGCAGGCCTCCGAGGTCCTCGACACCTTCGTCTACCACTTCTCCATCGCCACCGGTAACTACGGCTACGGTGCCGCGGCCGGGCTGTTCAAGGCCGCGGTCGGGCTCTGCCTGATCCTGGCCGCCAACCGAGTCGCGCACCTGCTCGGCGAACGAGGGATCTACTCACAGTCATGACCGAGACCGTCGTGGTGAAGCCGCGCCCGGGGCGCAACCGCCGACCGGTGTGGGAGGAGCAGCCGACCGCGGTCGGCCAGGGCGTCAAGGCCGTCCTGCTCACCCTGCTGGTGCTCAGTGTGCTGTTCCCGCTCTGGGTGATCCTGGTGACCAGCCTGTCCTCGCGCGAGACCCTCGCCCAGGCCGGCGGCATCGTCGTCATCCCCAGGGGGATCGACACGTCGGCCTACGAGACCATCTTCGCCGGCGGCGCCGTCACCCGGGCGCTGTGGATCAGCACGCTGGTCACGGTCATCGGCACCGCGGTGGCGCTGACCGTCACCGTCCTCGCCGCGTACGGCCTGTCCCGACCCGGCTCACTCGGGTACCGGTGGCTGCTCGCCTACTTCCTGATCCCCTTCCTGGTCTACCCGCCGCTGGTGCCGAAGTATCTGGTGGTCACCGGCCTGGGCCTCAAGGACACCATCTGGGCGCTCGTCCTGCCGCCCGCGATCAGCGTCTTCAACCTGGTCGTCGTCCGTGGCTTCTTCCAGGGCATCCCCGCCGAACTCCTGGACAGCGCCCGGATCGACGGGGCCAACGACTTCCGTACCCTGACCCGCATCGTCCTGCCGCTGGCCAGAGCGGTCATCGCCGTCGTCGGCCTGTTCTACGCGGTCAGCTACTGGAACGTCTGGTTCGACGCGCTGCTGTTCATCGACCGCAACGACATGTACCCGATCCAGCGGGTGTTGCAGAGCTATCTGCTGGCCGGTCAGGCGCCACACACCGCGGGCGGGACCGCGGGGGTCAACATGCCGCCCACCGAGGCGATCAAGATGGCCGTGGTCGTCCTCACCGTCGCGCCCATCGTCGCCGTCTACCCCTTCATCCAGCGGCACTTCGTCAAGGGCGTACTCATCGGAGCCGTCAAGGGCTGATCCCTGCCCCCGCTCGGCACCCAGCCGGTGCCGGTCCGCCACGGCGGTGGCGGGCCGGCACCGGTCCGCGGCAGGCCATCGTGAGCCGGCCGCCCGACGCCGTCAGTCCAGGGGTTGGGCCGACTGGGCCACCTGGCATCCGGCCCCGTTGAGCTGGAATCCGTCGGGACGCGGGTTGCTCGTGCCGTAGCTGGCCTGGAAGCCGAAGCTCACCGTGCCACCCTGCGGCAGGTTGCCGTTCCAGGCGACGTTGCGGGCGGTGACGTTGACGCCGGTCTGGGTCACCTGCGCGTTCCAGGCACTGGTGATCCGCTGGTCGGCGCCGAACGACCAGGTCAACGCCCAGCCGGTCAGGGCCGGCCCACGGTTGGTGATCCGCACGTCCGCGGTGAACCCGCCGCTCCACTGGTTGGGGGTCCAGGAGACCAGGCACGAGGTCGGCGGTGCCGTGGTGGGCGGGGCGGTCGTGGGCGGTGCCGTGGTGGGCGGGGTGGTGGTGGGCGGTGCCGTGGTGGGCGGTGCCGTCGTGGGCTGGGGCGTCGAACCGTCGCGCGGCGGGAAGCGCAGGATGCGGTCGTCGGCCGCCGCCGGGGACCCACGCCCGTCGCGGTTGCTGGTGGTGACCCAGAGCCAGCCGTCCGGGCCGTACTCGACGGTGCGCAGGCGTCCGTACGTCCCGACCAGTTCGGCCACCGGGGTGCCCACCCCGCCGGCGCCGTCGAGCGGTACGTTCCACAGTCGGCTGCCGCGAAGGGCGGCCACGAAGAGCCGGTTGCCGGCGATCGCCGCGCCGCTCGGGGACGCCTGGGCGGTCGCCCAGACGATCAGCGGATCACGGAACCGGGGGTCGTTGCCCCGACCCTCGACCGTCGGCCAGCCGTAGTTGCCGCCGGCGACGATGAGGTTGACCTCGTCCCAGGTGTTCTGCCCGAACTCGCTGGCGTAGAGCCGCCCCTGGGCGTCCCAGGTCAGCCCCTGCACGTTGCGGTGTCCGAGGCTGTAGACCAGGGATCCGGCGGACGGGTTGTCCGGCGGGACCGAACCGTCCGGCCGGATCCGCAGGATCTTGCCGTTGCGGCTCTGCGGATTCTGCGCGTTGGCCGTCTGTCCCGCGTCGCCGACCCCGGCGTACAGCATGCCGTCCGGCCCGAAGGCGATCCGGCCACCGTTGTGGATGGAGGCCCGGGCCAGGCCGGTGAGAATCGGCTCCTGGTTCTGTGGGGCGGTGAGCCGGAACCGGACGATCCGGTTGTCCGTGGCGGTGGTGAGGTAGACGTAGACGTAGCCGTCCTGGACGTAGCCCGGGGAGACCGCGAGGCCGAGCAGGCCCCCCTCGCCGTCCGGGGTCACGCCGGAGATCTGTGCCACCGGCTCGGGGGTCTGGCCGGGACGTACCCGAACCACCTGGGCGGAGTTGCGCAGCGCCACCAGGGCGCTGCCGTCCGGCAGGAAGTCCATCCCCCAGGGCACCTGGAGGCCGCTGGCGACCACCTGCGGACTGGTGAAGTCGAAGTCACCGACGGCCTGGGCGGCGACCGGAGCGGGACCGGCCGGTACGGCGCCGGCGAGCGCCACGGTGCCGGCACCGGTCGCCGCGACCCCCATCACGACCGCGGCCACGAGCATCGAACGGACTCTCACGGCGAACACCTCCACCTCATTCAACGAATATCGTCAATATAACCCATAGTGAGCGAAGGGGTGGCCACTGCTCTTCGTCGGCTCGCCAGGGGCTGGGCAACGCGCCGAAGCCGACGACCGCCTGCGGTCGCACAAGCGCACCTGAAGGAAACCGTAAGCGGGGCCTGGCAATGTCCGTGGTGCAACGACAGCGACCGGCGAATTCAGGAGTGCACCATGCGCAGGATCATCAACTCGACCTACCTCGCCCTCGACGGCGTCATCGAGAACCCGGCGTGGACCATGCCGTACTTCGACGACGAGGCCGCCGCCTTCGCCGGCATGCAGACCGACGCGGCCGACGCGCTGCTGATGGGCCGGCACACCTACGACGGCTTCGCCGCCGCCTGGCCGACCCGGGACGAGAACGACCCGACCACCGGCGCGGCCTACTTCAACAACGTCAAGAAGTACGTCGCCTCGACCACCCTGACCGACCCGGAGTGGAACAACACCGAGGTGTTGCAGGGCGACCTGATCGAGGAGGTCAACAAGCTGAAGGCCCGCGACGGCAAGGACATCCTGATGTACGGCTACGGCGTGGTCACCCACGCCCTGGTCCGGGCCGGGCTGGTGGACGAGGTCCGGTTCTGGATCCACCCGGTGCTCCAGGGCGGCCCCTCGGTCAGCGCCCCGCTGGGCGAACTCCCGACGACGCTCGCCCTGGTCGACACCAAGGTGACGAAGAGCGGCGTGATCATCGCGTCCTACCGGCCGGTCACCGCGTAGCGAGGCCCGACTCGACCTGGGCCCGGGCCTCCCCCGGGTCCAGGTCGTGCCCGGCCCGGTACATGGTGGCGAACTCCGCAGCGCCGAGCGCCGCCTCGCACCACGCGGCCGCCCGGTCGATCTCGTCGCGCTCCCCCGGCGTGGCCGGCACCCGCGCGGCGGTCCGCGCCGCCGCCGCCGCACCGAGGAGCCGGGCCGCCACCGCCGGCTCCGGTACGGCCGAGGCCAGCCCCGCCAACGCCGCGACCGCGTCGCGCGGGGCGCCGATCGCCACGGCGACGTCGAACGCGCGGGCGTGCAACGTCAGCGCCCGCGCCCGGTCACGGTCCGCGACGGCGTACCCCAGTTCGATCAGCACCATCGGCAGGAACAGCGCGTCGTCGCCGCCCACCTCGACCAGGTGTTCCAGGTGTGCCACGGCGACGTCGCGCTGGCCGGCACGGCGGGCGGCGATACCGAGGCTCAGCTCGGCGAAGACCTGCGCGGTGGGGGAATTCTGCTCGACGGCCAGCCGGTGGGCGCGGCCGGCCAACTCGCGCGCCTGCCGGTAGTCGCGGGTCTGCACCGCGATCCAGGCCAGCCAGGACAGTTTGCTGCCGACCTCGGGCCACAACGCCAACTCCTGCGCCCAGCGCAGACCCTCGCGGTGCAGGCCGGCGGCCCGCTCGTACTCGCCGGTCAGCTCGGCCAGCCCGCCGACCCAGTCGGTGGCCTGCAACCGGCCCCACGCGTCGCCCAGGTCGGCGAAGAGGGCGGCGGCCCGCGCGCCCTCCCGCTCCAGCGCGATGAGATCACTCGCGGCGTGGGCGAGCATGGCGCGGGTCACGCACACCGCCGCCTCCACCCACGGGTCGTCGGCACCGGCGGTCCGCGCCCGGGCCAGCAGCTCCGCTGCCCACGTCAGCTCGCTGCGGTCGACGAGCGCCGCCGCCACGAACCAGGTGACCCGGCCGTCGGCGTACCCCGCCAGGGCCGCCTCGATCTCGGCCGGTGGGACCGGGTCGCCCTGCAACAGCGCGAACCCGGCCCGCCACCCGGCGGCCCGGGCGCGGGCCGCGGCGTCACCGTCGAGCGCCAGCGCCCGCCGGGCCTCGGTGAGCCGGCCGCGCAGGAACCAGTACCAGGTGAGGGCGTTGGCCAGCCGCAGTCCGGCGCCGTACGTGAGCGCAGCCCGCAGGTTGCCGGCCTCCGCGTCGAGCCGGGTCAGCCACTGCCGCTGGTGGGGACCGCGCAGCAGCGGATCGGCCTGCTCGGCGAGCCCGGTGTAGTAGGCCGCGTGCCGGGCCCGGACCGGGTCGGCGTCGGCGAGGCGGTCCAGGGCGAACGCGGCGACCGACTCCAGCAGCCGGTAGCGCGGGGCGGCACCGGACTCGTCCAGCACCACCAGCGACCGGTCGACGAGCCGGGCCAGTACGTCCACGGTGGCGTCGCAGACCATCTCGGCCGCCTCCAGCGTGCAGCCGTCGCTGTGCACGGCCAGCCGGGCGAGCACCGCCCGTTCCTCGTCGGCCAGCAGGTCCCAGCTCCAGCCGATCACCGCGGTCAGCGTGCGCTGCCGCTCCGGCACGTCCCGCTGGCCGGTGCTGAGCAGCCGGAACCGGTCGTCCAGCCGCTCGACCACCCCGGCGAGGCCGAGCGCGCGGACCCGGGTCGCGGCCAGTTCCAGGGCGAGCGGCAGCCCGTCCAGCCGGCGGCAGAGCTGCGCGACGTCCGGTCCGGTCCGCTCGTCCAGGCGGAAGCTGCGCTGCTGGGCGGCGGCCCGGGCGGCGAAGAGCCGGGCCGCCGCCGACCGCCGGACCGCGTCCAGGTCCCGCCCGTCGGCGGGCACCGGCAGCGGTGGCACCTCCCACAGCAGCTCTCCGGCCAGCCCGAGCGGCTCCCGGCTGGTCGCCAGCACGGTGAGGTCGGCGGCCTCGCGCAGCAGCCGGCCGACCAGCGCGGCGGCCGGCTCGATCACGTGCTCGCAGTTGTCCAGCAGCAGCAGCATCCGCCGGTGCCGCAGCAGGGCGACGAGCTGGTCGTCCGGGGCCACCCCCGCGCCGGTGGTCTCCCGCGCGTCGAGGGCGGCCAGCACCAGCTCGGCGACGGCGGTCCCACCGGGCCGCAGCGCGGTCAGCTCGACCAGGTGCACGCCGTCCGGGTAGGACTGTTCACGGGCGACCTCGGTGGCGAGCCGGGTCTTGCCGATCCCACCCGGGCCGGTCAGCGTGACCAGTCGCCGCCGCGGCACCAGCGTACGCAGTTCGGCCAGCGCCTCCGCCCGGCCGACCAGCTCGTCGAGCCGGGCGGGCAGGCTGTTGCGGATCAGCGCGGCGTTCGGCGGGCGGCTCAGGCCGGCGTCCTGCTCCAGGATCCGCCGGTGCAGCGCGACCAGCTCCGGCCCGGGGTCCAGGCCCAGCTCGTCGGCGAGTCGCCGACGCAGGTCCGCGTAGCTGTCCAGCGCCTCGGCCTGCCGGCCGGCCGCGTACAGGGCGCGTAGCTGCAACGCGCGCAGGCTCTCGCGCAGCGGGTGCCGTGCCACCAGCTCGGCCAGCTCCGTGGCGACGAGCGCGTGCTCGCCCCGGGCGAGCCGGGCGTCGGCCAGCTTCTCCAGCACCACCAGCCGGGCCTCGGCGAGGCGGGTGGCCTCGGCGCGGACCCACTCCGCGTCGGCGACGTCCGCGTACGGCTCACCGCGCCACAGCCGCAGCGCCTCGGTGAGGCTCGCCGCGTCGGGTGCGGCGGCGAGTTCGGTGAACCGGTCCGCGTCGACGGCGTCGGTGCGCAGCGCGTACCCCGGTGGGCGGGACTCGACCAGGTCCCGCGCCCCCGGCTCGGCGTCGTTGAGGGCCTTGCGTAGCTGCGACACGCGCACCTGCAACGCGGCGGCGGCGTTGGCGGGCGGGTCGTCGCCCCACAGGTCGTCGATCAGCCGGTCCGTCGCCACCACCCGGTTCCGGTGGGCGAGCAGGTCGGCGAGGAGGGCACGGACCTTGACGCCCGGGACGGTGACGGGCTCGCCGGCGTCGGTGCTGACGGCGAGTGGCCCGAGGACGCCGAATCGCATGCGCGTCACCCTACAAGCGGTAAGCGCACCGGAAGGGATCCGTAAGGGTCGCGGCGCACGGTGCTGCCATGAGCTACGCACCCGTCAACGGCCTGTCCCTCTACTACGAGTCGCACGGCGTCGCGGCCGGCCGTCCGGTGGTGCTGATCCACGGCGCGCTCTCCGGCATCGGCACGTCGTTCGGCACGATCCTGCCGCTGCTGGCGCAGCACCGCCCGGTCATCGCGGTCGAACTCCAGGCCCACGGCCACACGCCGGACGTCGACCGTCCGCTCACCGTCGACGCCCTCGCCGCCGACGTCGTCGGGCTGCTCGACCACCTGGGCGTGGCGGTCGCGGACGTGTTCGGCTGGAGCATGGGTGCGGCGGTGGCGCTGCGGCTGGGCACCGACCACGCGGCGCGGGTCGGCCGGCTCGTGCTCGCCTCGGTGACGTTCCACCCGGGTGGGCTGCACCCGGGTCTGCTGGACGGCATCGGGGACCTGGAACCCGAACATCTGCACGGCTCGGAGTTGCACGAGGCGTACCTGCGTACCGCGCCCGACCCGGCGGGCTGGCCGGCGCTGGTCGCCAAGGTCAGGCGCCTGGACGCCGATCTGCCGCAGTGGCCGGCGTCGGCCATCCGGGCCCTCGCCGCCCCGACGATGATCGTGCTCGCCGACTCCGACATCGTCCGGCCCGAACACGCGGTGGAGATGTTCCGGCTGCTCGGTGGTGGGGTGGCCGGTGACCTGGTCGGCCTGCCCGGGTGCCGGCTGGCGGTCCTGCCCGGCACGACCCACGGCACGGTGCCGCAGCGGGCGCACTGGCTGGCCCCGATGGTCGACGAGTTCCTCGACGCCTGAACCGGGCAGTCAGGACAGGCCGGTCGGCACCCGGGCGGCCATCGGCCGGCCGGCCAGCCGGCGCAGGGCGAGGTATCCGGCACAGCCGAGGCAGAGGTCGAAGGCCGCGTTGAGGAACGCCGCGGCCAGCGCCGCGCCGGTCGCGGCGAGCCCGACCACCGGTACGCCGGCGAGCTGGCCGACCGCCGCGACCACCACGAAGACCAGCCCGACGAGCTGCGCGAAGCGCACCGGCGCGGCGGGTTCGAGTTCGGTGGGCGGGGCGATCCGGGGCGCGACGACGGCCCGGTAGAGCAGGCCGTAGGGGCCGAGGCGGGGGTTGGCCGCGGTCACCGCGAAGACCACCGCCTGCGCGATCAGCAGCACGGGCGATCCGGTGACGAGGGCGGCGGCGAGGACGACGGTGGTGACGGCGGCGGCGAATCGCGGCGCACGGGGGTCGAGCAGCATGGGGGTTCCGTTCAACGCGGGCGACGCCGGTGCCCCGGGGACGGGGCCGGCGCGGGTGGGCGGGGTTCAGGCGGCCGGGGCCGGCGGACAGAGGCTCGCCGACAACCGGCCGTGGTCCACGGTCCGCCTGCGGGTCAACGCGGCGCCGGTCACCGGGTGGCCCCGACGAGCAGCGGCCGGAGCGCGGCGACCAGCTCGTCCCGGTCCGGCACGCCGGTGGCGCGCTGGACGACCCGGCCGGTGGTGTCCACCACCAGCACCGTCGGGGTGCGCCAGACGGCCAGCTCGCGGACGGCGTCGAGGTGCCGCTCGGCGTCGACCTCCCGCAGGTGGACCCCGTCGACCCGGGCCTCGACGTCGGCCAGGACGCGGCGGGTGGCCCGGCAGGGCGCGCAGCGGGCCGACGAGAACTGCACCAGGGTGACGACTCCGGTGCGGACGCCCAGCGCGGCGAGGGCCGGCGGCGGGGCGGTGTCGGGGCCGGCGGGCGCGCCGGCGGTCGGGCGGATCCGGCCGTCGCGGCGCTGCCACCACCAGCCGAGGGCGGTGGCGAGGGCGAGCACGCCGACGAGCACCAGCAGGCCGGTCGTGGTCGAGTGCCGCACGGCGCAAGCCTTTCACAGTCGCGGGTGGGCGGCGTCCGCCGTCTGGATGATCCGCACCACGTGCACCTGCGGGTACGCCACCTCGGCCGGCCCGTGGCCACCCCACATCTAACCGTTATGCAAACTTTATAGCCCTAAGTGTGTCAAAGTCCGATTACGCACCTCCGAATCCGGTGCGGTCTCCCACGCCGCTCTGCCGGCGTCCGGCGGGATGCATTCGCGAAAGGGCACACCGTGACAGTCAACCCATTGCGCCGCCTTCGACGCGCCGCACTGTCGGCACTGGCGGCCACCACCGCCTGCGCCGCAGCCGTCGCCGTACTGATCGTCAGTGGCACCGGCGCGAGCGCCGCCGAGGCACCGGTCAACCTGGGAACGGCGGCGAACTTCTCCGTGCTGGCCGGTTCCACCGTCACCAACACCGGCCCCAGCTTCCTGGGACAGAGCCTCGGCGTCTCCCCCGGCAACACCGCGCCCGGCTTCCCGCCGGGGATCGTCGGCGGTGAGACCCACCTCGGCGACGCCGTCGCCCTACAGGCCAAGAACGACCTGACCACCGCGTACAACGACGCCGCCGGACGGACCCCGTTCACCAGCCTCCCCGCCGAACTCGGCGGCACCACCCTCACGCCCGGGGTCTACCGGATCGGCGCCGCGCAGCTCACCGGGCAGCTCATCCTCAACAGTCAGGGCGACCCGGCGGCGGTGTTCATCTTCCAGATCGACTCGACCCTGACCACGGCCTCGAACAGCAGCGTCGTGTTCATCAACGGCAGCTCACCCTGCAACGTCTACTGGCAGGTCGGCAGCTCGGCGACGATCGGCACCGGCACCCGGTTCATGGGCAACATCCTGGCCCAGGCCTCGATCACCATGACCACCGGCGCCACCCTCCAGGGTCGTGCGCTGGCCGAGACCGGCGCGGTCACCCTCGACACCAACACCATCACCGAACCTGTCTGCCTCCAGCCGACCGGCACCCCGACGGGCACCCCCACCAGCACCCCCACCAGCACTCCGACCGGCCAGCCGACCGGTACTCCGACCGGCCAGCCCACGGGCACTCCGACCGGCCAGCCCACGGGCCGCCCGACCGGCCGACCCACCCACACCCACAGCGAGCTGCCGGTCACCGGCGGCAGCGGCGGCGGTGGGCTGGTTCCCGTGCTGACCGGAGTCGGCAGCATCGCCGTGGCCACCGGCGCGGCCCTGCTGATGCTCCTCTACCGACGCCGGATGTCCGGATCCTGAGCAGTGGGCCCGGCGGCCGGGTGACCGGCCGCCGGAGCCCACCCCGTCGACCGACCGGGTCGGCGGTGCTGGTCGAGTGCCCCGTGTCTCTCGACCAGCACCGCCGGCCCGGTCGGTTCCGACGGGTGGCAGCCGCCGCCGGTGAGTTCGCCGACCTGCGCGCGCAGGTGGCGGCCGGGCTGCCCGCCTGACTGCCGACGGCTACCCGGCGAGAACCTTGCGCAGCCGGTCGGCGAAGACCGCCGGATCGTCGACGAAGCCGATGTGCCCGCCGGGGAACAGCGTGGGCGTGGTCCCCAGCGCGCTGGCCAGCGCGTGGGAGGTGCGCTCGCAGATCTCCCCGGTCGACTCCTCGCCGAGGCCGACCACCACCCGGGTCGGCCCGGCACGCAGCGCCGCCACGTCGGGCCGGAAGCGGGTCGTCCCACGGATCATGTGGACGTACTGGAAGCGCTCGTCGGCGGCGGCCTGCGGGTCGGGCTCACCGCCGAACATGCCCACCACCATCTCCTCCGGCAGCCGGATGTTGGCGAGGGCGAGGAACTTGCGCCCCGCGCCCAGCCGGTCCCCGGCGAGATAGGTCCCGATCATGTCGTCCTCCCGGGCGAAGAGGTCGTCCCGGTCGTCGAGGAGGCCGAGCAGCGGTGGCTCGTGGGCGACCACGGTGTGCGCCCACTCGGGGTGCGCCTCGGCGAGGGCCAGCACGGTTACCGCGCCGCCGCTGGAGCCGAGCACGGCCGCCGGGCCGGCGTCGAGGTGGGCGAGCAGCCGGGCCAGGTCGTCGGCCCGCAGCTCGGGCGTGGAGTCCTGCTTTGGGTCGTGCAGCCGGCTGCGGAGGATGCCGCGCGGATCGGTGGTGAGCACGGTGTGGTCGACGGCCAGCAGATCGGCCAGCGGCGCGAAGGCCCGGGCGTCCATCGGGGCGGCCACCAACGCCACCACCGGGCCCTGCCCCCGTACCTCGTAGTGGAGGGTGCCGTCCGGCACCTCCAGGGTGGCGGTGCTGACCGGCGTGGTGGGTGTGCTGCTCATTCGGGTCCTCCGGGTCGTGGCGCATTGGCGCGTACACGATGCAGACTGCCGGCGTGGGGCAGAATCGTCGCTCGTGAGGGTGATTTCCGTCGACGCCGCGACCGACGACCACGAGGCGGCGCTGGCCCGGGCCCGGGCCGGGGACGACGCCGCGTTCACCACGCTCGTCGCGCCGCTGCGCCCGGAGCTGCACGCGCACTGCTACCGGATGCTCGGCTCGCCGCACGACGCCGACGACGCACTCCAGGAGGCGCTGCTGCGGGCCTGGCGTGGCCTGCCCCGGTTCGAGGGACGCAGCTCGCTGCGGTCCTGGCTCTACACCGTCGCCACCCGCACCTGCCTCGACCTCGCCACCGGGCGGGGCCGGCGGGCGCTTCCGGTCGACCTCGGGCCGGCCAGCGAGCAGGTCGTCGCGGAGGTCCCCGCCGCCGAGCACGTCCGGTGGCTCGGCCCCTATCCGGACGCCGCCCTGACCGCCGCTCCGGCCGCCCCCGACGCCCGCTACGAGCAGCGCGAGGCCGTGGAGCTCGCGTTCGTCGCGGCGCTCCAGCATCTGCCCGGCAACCAGCGGGCCGCGCTGCTCCTGTTCGACGTGCTGGGCTTCTCCGCCGCGGAGATCGCGGCCATGATGGGCACCTCCACCACCTCGGTCAACTCGGCCCTGGCCCGGGCCCGCCGGATCGTCGCCGAGCGGGTGCCCGCCCGCAGCCAGCAGCGGACGCTGCGCGCGCTCGGCGACGCCCGGCTGCGTGAGGTCGCCACCGGCTACGCCACCGCCCTGGAGAACGGCGACGCCGATGCCCTGGTCGCCCTGCTCACCGAGGACGTCACCTGGTCGATGCCGCCGATACCGCACTGGTACGCGGGGGTCGACGCGGTGCTGAAGTTCGCCCGGGCCCTGCCGTTGACCACCTGCGGCACCTGGCGGCACCGGTCGACCACCGCCAACGGCCAGGTGGCGGTGGCCGGCTACCTGCGCCGGGGCGACACCGGCCCGTACCTGCCCTGGTCGGTCAACGTGCTGACCCTGCGGGACGGGCGGATCGCGCAGGTGACGTCGTTCCTGGACGTCACCGTGTTCCCGGCGTTCGGACTGCCGGCCATCCTCGGTCCGGACGCGGCGGCCGGTGGCGCGGCGGGTGGCCGAGCGTGACCCGGTCGGCCACCCCACCGCTGGCGTCGCCCGCCGCTCAGGCACGCAGCGTACGGCTCGGCGGCTGGCCGTAGACGGCGTGGTAGTCGGTGGCGAACCGCTTCGCGTCCACGAAGCCCCACCGGGCGGCGATCGCCGTGACCGTGTCACCGGCCCCCGGGTCGCCGGCCCGTAGATCCCGGTGGGCACCGTCCAGCCGGATCCGGCGGGCGTACCGGGCGGGGGTGGTGCCCTGGTGGCGGCGGAACGCGTACTGCAACGCCCGGGGGGACACCCCGGCGGCCTCCGCCATCTCCGCCAGCGACACGTACCGGTCGGCGTGGGCTTCCACGTACCCCATCGCGCGGCGTACCACCGCCGGCGAGACGTGCCCCGGGTCGCTGCGGCCGGGGACGGCGGCGGTGTTCGGGAAGGCGGCGAGCGCCGCCGAGGCGAGCAGGTGCCGGGTCTGCCCGACGATCAGCGGGTTGGCGGCCAGCTCCGCGTCGGCCAGCACCACCTGCCGCACGTACGACAGCGTCCCCAGCCAGTGCCGCTCCAGGCCGGCCGACACCGGGCAGGTCGCCTCGAAGCGCACCCGCCCGCCGGTGTCTCCGGGTCGGCTGTCGGCGACCTCGTCGACCAGCGCCCGGGGTAGTCCGACGGTGAACGACTCGACCGCGTCGAGGTCGAGTTCGAGGGTGAGGTCCGGCGGCAGGAGCACCACGTGGCCGGGTGCCACCTGGTCGACGTCGCGCCGGTTGGCGACGACGAACCGTCCACCGCGTACGAAGACGACGTTGACCAGGTCGGGCGACCGGCGCTCCAGCCGGGTCCGGGCCGTGCACCGCAGCCCGTTCAACGCGACGTCGCCGAGCATGGCGCCGATGCCCCGCAGCTCCACGCCCTCGGCACCGGCGGCGGACGTCTTGACGGTGATGTCGGCGAAGGTGGCCCGGACGAAGGCGAACACCTCGTCGGCGTCGGTCATGGCGTACCGCCGCCACGGCGACGGCCCCGGCCCGAGGGTGGTGCCGGCGTCCGGGTCGGGGGTCGCTGGTGATCGCCGTGGTCCCGGCGGCCGGTACTGCGCCATCCGTGCCTCCCGCAGTCACGACACCCGGTCACTCGCCGACCATCCGATGTCCCGTAATGCGGCACTATAGGCGAATTGATCGCGGGGGAACCAGAGCCGCGCAGCTCGCGGCGCACCGGGACACCACCGACCCTTCCGACCCGCGCAGCAAGGTTGTGGCAGGCGAAGTCCACCGGTCCGCGCCGCCCGCCGCAGGAGGCGGGGCGACCAGGCCCGCAGCGGGGATAACCTCCTGCGCTGCCGAGACGTTGTGCCGACGACGACCATGCCCCGCCCACCACGGCCGGCGCGGAAACGGCATGAATACCTTTTTTTACCATTATCATCAGCAACGATCACCCAGTCAGCTCCATAATGGGCGCAGGCTGGACAAACACCTACCCTGAGTAAGGAGCCGACATGGATGCGATTCGCGACCTCGACGATGCGCCGACCACACCGGACGTCACGGGCTACCGGTCCCCGACCATCACCCGACTGGGCACCCTCGCCGAACTGACCCAGGGCGGCACGGTCGGCCCCGACGACGGTCTGGGCGGCCAGGGCGACAGTTCGCTGACCTGACCCGGCGGCGAGAGCCGGAGTCTGATGCTGCACCTGCGGCAGGCCACCCGGCGGTTCGGTCGACGGGCCGTCTTCACCGCTCTCGACCTCGACGTCGCGGCCGGCGACCGGCTGTTCCTGGGCGGTCCCAACGGATCCGGCAAGACCACCCTGCTGCGGTGCCTGTCCGGGACGCTCACCCTGAGCGCCGGGCACGCCACCGTCGCCGGCCACCCGGTCGGCTCGCCGGCCGCCCGACGGGCGACCGGCGTGTGCCTGGCCCCGGAACAGGGCCTCTACGAGAAGCTCTCGGCACACGAGAACATCGCGCTCGTCGCCCGACTCCGGCTCCCGAGGCGGGCCGTCCGTGCCGCCGTCGCGGGAATCGAGGAGGAACTCGACATCGCCCACTACGCCACCGTCCCGGTCGCCCGCTGCTCGGCCGGGATGCGCGCCCGGGTCAGCATCGCCCGCGCCCTCGTCGCCGAACCCGCGCTGTTGCTCCTCGACGAGCCGGGTCGGTCCCTCGACGGCCAGGCCCGGCAGCAGCTCTGGCAGGCCATCGACCGGCGGGCGGAGCTGACCTGCGTCGTCGCCTCCCACCACGCCGACGACCGGAGCCGGTGCCAGCAGCAACTCACCCTGGCGACGACCGGATGACCCCGCTGACCCGCCCCCACCCCACCCCCGCGCCGGCCGGTCCCACCCCGATCCGCCGGGCCACCCGACACAACGAGCGGGGCGGCGGGGGCTGGGCCGTGCTCGCGCTGGTCCGGCGGGACCTGGGCGAGTGGCACCTGCTCCGGCTGCCACTGCTGCTCGACCTGGCGTTCGGGGTGGTGAACCTGCTCGTCTTCCTGCTCATCTCCCGGGTGTTGACGCCACCGGGGTCAACCCACCCGCTGCACTCGGCGAGCTACTTCGACTTCGTCGCGGTCGGCATCACCTTCATGCTCGTCCTCCAGGCCGCCAGCACCCAGTTGACCTCCCGGATCACCCGGGAACAACGCAGCGGCACGCTGGAGATGCTGGCCGCCCAGCCGGTGCCGGTGTCCGCCCTCGCCGTGGGCACGGCCGCACACCCGTTCCTCTTCGCGCTGCTGCGCTCCGGTGTCTACCTGCTGCTGCTCCACACGCTGCTCGGCCTGCACACCGAACGGGCCGACTGGTGGGGGGTGGCCGCCGTCCTGGTGGCGGGCAGCACGGCGATGATGGGCGTCGGCATCGCGCTGACCGCCTTCGCCGTCGCCGCCGGCCACGGCGACGCCGCCGCCCGGCTGCTGGTCGTCGGCCTGTCCTTCCTGTCCGGCACGTACTTCCCGGTGGCCGCGCTGCCCGGCGTCCTACCCGCGCTGACCGCCGTGCTGCCCAGCCGGATCGCGCTGGACGGCCTGCGCGCCGCGTTGTCCGGCGGCGCCTGGGCCGCCTCGGCGCTCGCCCTGCTGGCCGCCACCGCGCTGCTGCTGCCGCTGTCGATCTGGGCCTTCGGGCACGCGCTGCGGATCGCCGCCGCCCGCGGAAACCTGACCCGCGATTGAGGTGCCATGCTCCGTCCGACCCCCTTCGACATCGCGTCCGGCACGGTGCTGGGCGTGGGTCCGCCGATCCACCGGTCCGGTCCGCCGGCCGGACCGGATCCACTCGCCGCGCTGGACCGGGCGGTGCTGCCCGCGCTGCGCCGGCCGCCCTGCGTGGTGAGCTTCTCCGGCGGCCTGGACTCGTCGTTGGTCCTCGCCGTGGCCGCCCGGGTGGCCAGACGGGAAGGGCTGCCCGACCCCGTCCCGGTCACCTGGCGGTTCACCGGCGCCCCCCGGGCCGACGAGTCCGCCTGGCAGGCCCGGGTCGTCGCGGCACTGCACCTGGGCGGATCGTGGCAGGTGTTGCGGGCCGACGACGACCTGGACCTGATCGGCCCGGTGGCCCGGCGGTTCCTGCGCCGCTACGGGGTACGGCATCCGGTGAACCTGCACCTGCACCTGCCCGTGGTGGAGCTGGCCACCGGCGGAAGCCTGCTCACCGGCCTGGGCGGCGACCAGATCCTGTCGGGCTGGCGCCGGCCGCCGCCCCCGACGGCGCGAGCCCGGCTGGCGCGGGCCCACACGCTCGCCCGCGAGCTGCCCCGACGACACCGGCCGGGCCGACTCTTCCCCTGGCTGCGGGCGGACGTGGCGCGGCAGGTCCACCGGGCGCTGCGGGCGGAGCAGCGGGCCGAACCGCGTCGGCTCGGCCCGCGTACCGCCTGGCACGCCCGCCGCCGGGACCTGCTGATGACCCGGTCGGCCTTCACCGCCGTCGCCGACGACCACGCCGTCGAGCTGGGCCACCCGCTGCTCGACCACGGCTTCCTGGCCGCGCTGACGGCGCTGGCCGGGCACCGCCGACGAACCTCCCGGGACGGCCTGCTCGCCGAGATCGCCGGCGGCGCGCTGCCGGCCGAGGTCACCGCCCCCCGCCGCAAGGCCCGGTTTCTCGAGGTCTTCCTCCGGACCCCGACCCGGGAGTTCGTCCGGTCCTGGGACGGTACGGGCGCGGACCCGGACCTCATCGACGTGGCCCGGCTCCGGGACATCTGGTCCCGCTGGCCGATCCCCGGCGGCACGGCCGCCCTGGTGCAGCAACTCTGGCTCGCGGCCGAACCGGCGCCGGCCCCGGATGCCGCGCCGACAAGAGCTGACTCCAACGCGGAGGTGACCTGGTGAAACAGCAGGAGACAGTGCACCGGGTGGATCCGGCCCGGGTGGCCTGGCGGGTGGCCGGTGACGAGGTGGTCGTCCTGGACACCAGCCGGTCGGTCTACTTCGGGCTGGACCGCCCCGGGGCGTTGCTGTGGCGCCGCCTGGTCGACGGCGCCACCCACGCCGACCTGGTCGCGGCGCTGCTGGACGACGCTCCCGAGGGTCGGGACCGGGCCGCCGCCGACGTCGCCGCCTTCCTCGACGACCTGCGCCGACACGGCCTGTTGCCGGGGCCCTGACCGGCCTCAGGTCCTCTCGCCCAGCCAGGCCGGCGGGGCGGGCCGGCGGAGGATCTCCACCATGGCCTCCCGCTCGGCGTCGGTGTCGCCGTCGAGCCAGGCGTGGGCGTGGAAACCGGCGCTGGGGGCGGTGACCCCGATCACGACCGTCCGGGCGATCAGTTGACCGCCGTACCAGCGTTGCAGCACCAGCGCGCGCTCCAGGCAGTTGGCCCCCGTCCGGCGCAGCACACCGAGCACCACGTCTCGGTGCGCGCCGGCCCCGGACGGCGGGACCGGCAGCCGGATGTCGTCGATGCTGCGCCGGACCAACTGCGCGCGTACCCGACGTACCGCCCAGCCCGCCCAGAGGGCCGTCCGCACCGCCGGGACACCACCGCGCCGGAACGCCCGGACCACGGCAGCCGGCACCGACCGGGGCCGGTCAGGCACGACCGGACCGTCGGACGAGCCGGGCCGCCGTCCGCAACTCCCCCAGCACCCGGGACAGTCCGACGACGTGCCGGGCGAGCCGCCACAGGTACGCCGCCAGCAGACCCGCCGGGCCGCGCCGGGCCAGCGGACTGGCGTGCCGCATCGCCGCCGGCGGCGGGAAGAGGTGCGGCACCAGGTGCCGCAGCCGGTCCCGGCCGGTGGGCAGCTCGGCGAGCTGGGCCAGCACGTGCGCCGGGCCGGACACCCGACGCACCCGGGTCCACTGTTCCGACGTCGACCGCTGGGGCAGCCCGAGGCGGTCCGCCAGTGCCACCCCGCCCGGGGCCAGCCGCAGCCCGAAGCCGAACAGCGGCACCGCCCCGACCCGCTCGGCGAGCACCGCCGCGGCCTGCCACACCTCGACCGGAAGGACCTCCAGCGCGCGCAGCAGATCGGCGTACGGCCGGTCGGAGCGGGCCGGGGCGGCGGCGTGCAGCGCGACCAGCAGGGCCGCCGCACCGGCGTCCGGGACGAGCACCGTCCCGCCGGCCAGCGGCAGCCGTTGCGCCGACCCGGACAGCACGGCCCAGAACGCCGCCGGGTCGGCCACCCCGTGGAAGGCCCGGTGCAGGTCGACGACGAGCGGCACCGGGCCGGGCGCCCGCCACGGCCGCTCGTACCAGACCAGCCGGGGGTCCTGACGGCCCTCGGGCAACGCGCTGCGGAAGCCCATCTCGGTGAGCACCCGCTCCGCGCGGTCGAAGGTGTCGGGCGCGACCAGCAGGTCGACGTCGGTGTAGACCCGGCGTCCCTCGGTGCCGAGCCGACGGGCCAGCCCGGCGCCCTTGAGCAGGATGGCCGGCACCCCCCGGTCGGCCAGTCGGGCGCAGGTCGTCACGGCGGTCGCGTCGAGCGCGAGGTGCCAGGCGGCTGCGGCGGCGGTCGGCGGCGCGGTCACCGGGACACCGCCACGGCCCGTGCGGCGGTGAGGGTCTCCGCCACCAGCCGCAGCGTCGGCCCGAGCGCCGTCCAGTCGCGCGGCCGGGCGAGGTCCCACGCCGGCAGGGCGGCGAGGCTCAGCAGGGCCGTCGGATCGGTGGGCAGGTGGTGCCAGGACCGGCAGCCGGCGAGCCGGGCCAGCAGGTCCGGGCCGGTCACCCGGGTCATGGCGGGCGTCGGGCCCCAGCCGAGGAAGAGCCAGCCGCCAAGCGGGGTCCGCGCGGCGATCGGGGGCAACCCGACCCGCAGCCGGTCACCGGCCCGGGCGGTACGGGTGGGCAGCGCCGCCCCCGGCACGGGCTGCCGCAGGTCGATGCAGCGCGGGCCGGCGTACACGTCGGTGCCGTCGACGACCAGGATGTCGTCGGCGACCACCGGGACGTCCCGGGCGGCCAGCGCGGTGAGCAGGCTGCTCTTGCCGGCGGTACGCGGGCCGAGCACCGCCCAGGCCCGGCCGGCGTGCACGAACGCGCCACTGTGGAAGGTCTCCCGCCCGGCCCACCGGTTGAAGATGGTCGCCACCGGGGCGAGGTAGGGATGCGCCAGCACGTCGGGGGCGAGCGGCGGACCGTGGAAGGTGGCGGTGCCCCGTCGCCGGTCGACGGCGAGGGTCCGCCCGTCGGCGAGCACCCGTACCCCGCCGTCGAGGTCGGTCCGCACCAGCGGCGGCGCCTCGGCGGTGGTCTGCCGGACGAACACCGACGGCGATCCCGGCCGGAGGACGTCCGCCGGCGGGAGTTCCTCGACCTCGTCGAGCCCGTGCACGCACAGTCCGTAGACCGACCGTCCGGTCGTCCCCATCATCGCCCCGTTCATGTTCCGATCAACGACCGGCACCGCTGACCCGGTGCGGGTGACGCTCCTCCTGACGCGCCACCCGCACCTCGTCGGCAACCGCGCGTCAGCGCAGCGTGCCGGTGATCAGACTCAGTTTCTTCGACTCGGCCAGCCGGTGGGCGTCGAGCGCCCGCTGCTTCGCCGACGTGGCGGACTTGGCTGCCTTGCTGGTCTTGGCCACCGTCGGCACGGCACCACCGCCGAGCGCGTCGATGTCGTACGCGATCCAGAACGTTCCCGGCGTGTCGACCGCGAACGTCATGGCGATGTTCACCTGCCCGCCCGGCCGCAGACCACCGAGTTCGAGCGGGATCGTCAGGGTGGTGGCCAGCCCGCCGCCCGGCGGATCGGTCGCCGGGGCGTCCATCGACAGGTTGCGCACCAGCAGCGTCTGCCCGGTGCTGATCGTTATCGAACTGGTCGGGTTGACCGGGTTGACCAGGCGCAGGTGGGAGTAGACGGCCGGGGTCGTCCCGCCGGGGAGCGGCGCCCCGTTCACCTGACTCAGGCTGGTGATCCTGACCCGGGCCTGGGTGATCGGCGCGCTGGACCGGTTGGTGATGGTCCGCCGGATGGTCAGCGTCCCCGGGCTGCCCAGGACGCGGACCCGGTTGGGCGCGACGCCCTGGGCGACACCCGGGTCGAGCAGCGTCGACTGCATCGCGGCATTCTGCTGGTAGGTGCCCAGGCTGTTCTGCGGCGACGGGGAGCCCAGCGCGGACGGCACCCCGTTGACCGGGCCGTGCACGCTGGCCACCAGCCGGAAGTCGGCCGCGTTGTTGTTGGTGTCCTGCGGCTGGCCGCCGACGCCCAGCCGGTTCCAGGCGTGGGGCACGAACGGCGGGCTGCCGAAGGCCGGCAACGGGGTGCCCTCGAAGTAGCCGGGAGCGGACCCGGCGGCGTCGACGACGGTGTGTGCGGTGTCCGAGGCGCGCAGCCGCAGGCCGTTCTGCCCCAGGTTGGACACCACCAGGTCAGGCTGGATGTTGACCAGTGAGTAGCCGGGCGACGCCATCAGGAAGGCGTGGCCGGGCGGCAGTGCCCGGGCGGCGCCCGGAACGACGAGCGCCACGCCGCCCGGATCCTCGATCCGGAACCCGGCGATCGGCAGGGCGAGGCTGGTCATGTTGACCAGGGAAACGAACTGGTCGGTGATTCCGCTGATCCCGGACTGGGCGAACTGGTTGATCAGCACCTGACCCGGCACCGCCGACACCTCGACCTCGATCACGTTGGAGACCGCCTCGGCGTGCGGGGAGACCCCGTCGTACTGCACCCGGAACGCGTTCAGGCCGAAGGCCGGCAACTGCAGGTCGAAGACCGACCGGTTGAGCGCCACCGGGAAGGTCCCGAGCCGCGTCTCGACGCCGTTGGGCTGCTCGTCGATCAGCGTCACCGTTCCGTCGGCCTGCCCCGGCCCGATGAGCACCTGGAAGTGCACCGACGATCCGAAGGTGGTCGCGGTGGTGGAGGCGGTCAGGGTGACCACGCTCTTCGGCTGCACCACCAGGCGGATCGCCTGGGTGGCGCTGAACCCGTTGGCGTCGGTGACCCGGATGGTGGACGGGTAGGCGCCGACGGTGGTCGGCCGTCCGGAGATCAGGCCGGTGGCCGGCTCGAAGGTCAGGCCCGGTGGCAACGCGCCGTCGGCCAACCCCCAGGTGAAGGGTGCGGTACCACCGACGACGGTGAGCAGGTCGGAGTAGATCGCGTCGACCTCGGCCAGTGGCGGCGGCGGGAAGACCAGGGTGGGCGCCTTGTTGACGGTCAGCACGATCAGCCGGGTGCCGGAGCGGGCCGCCGCGTCCACGACCCGGATCACCGCCGGGTACTGGCCGGCGAGGGTCGGCACGCCCGAGATGCCGTTGGTGGTCGGGTTGAGGATCAGCCCCGGCGGGAGGCTTCCCGACGCTATCGACCAGGTGGACGGCGGGGTGCCGTGGGTGACGTTCAAAGTGGCCGTGTAGGCGATCCCGAGGGTGGCCTCGGTGGGCGCGTCGAACAGCAACGTCGGCGACACGTTGGCGATCACCGCCGACGACGGCGCGGATTCGGGGCCGGTCCCGACGGCGGTGCGGGCGGCCACCGTGAAGGTGTAGGTGGTGGTCGGAACCAGACCGGTCACCGTGTTCGTGGTGGCCGGGCCGAACGTCTGGGCGGCCTGGCGTACCCCACCGATGTACGGGTGGATCTCGTAGCCGGTGATCGGCGACCCGCCGTCAGGGCCGGGGGTCCAGCTCAGCAGCGCCGAGGCGGTGTCCGCGGTGACCGCGATGATGGTCGGCGCGGCCGGCAGCGCGAGCAGCTTCGCGGCCTTCGAGCGTGGGCTGGCCGGGCCGGTGCCGGCGACGTTCTTCGCGGCCACGGTGAAGGTGTAGGTGCCCTTCGCCGCCAGCCCGGAGATGGTCCGGCTGGTCTTCGAGGCGTCGAAGGCCGACGACCGGCCCTTCCTGCCGTCACGGTAGGTGGTCACCACGTACCCGGTGACGGCGTTGCCGGCCGAGGCCGGCGCCTTCCAGGTGACCGTGGCAGTGGCACCGAAGCGGGTGGCGGTGGGGGCGGCCAACGCCGCCGGGGGCTTCGGTCGCGGTGCTGGCGTGTCGGGGGCTGCCGCCGTGGCGGTCGGTGTGTTCAGCAGCCGGCGGTGGGCCACCTGGGACGACGCTGGCGCGGCGGACCGCCCGGGGTCACGGGCCGAGGCGGAGGTGGGGGCGACGAGCAGACTGAGGAGGATGACCAGGGCGGCGGCGAAGGCCGCCCGTGGGTGGACGCGATGCACCAGGAACATAGAAGCTTCTCCCTGTCCGGGGACGGTGGGCCACTGCGGAGGGAGGAAGTGGCAGCCGCTCGACTCCTGCCCGGACTGCGTACCCCTAACCGCGCGAATGACCGGCGACAAACTCGACCCGCCCCCCGTTCCAGGGCGACGAATCTCGATCCATTCCTACCAGTCTTCCCAGCTCAGATGGCATGAGAGTGGTTTCGAAATCACCTGGGACACGGGTGCCCCGCGCCCGGCGTCGGGAACCTGACAGCAGGCGGGTGCGCGTACCGGAACCACGGTTTCGCGCCCCGGATGGGCACCCTTCACGGAAGGACACAGTGCACCGAGCTGCGGCAGTGCGGTCGCCGCCCCGTCACCGCCGCCGAGCCCCTCGACCTCGGCACCACCGTCGACGCCGACGACCGGCTCGGTCCGCACGGCGACCCGCGCCGGAGCCGGGCCTCGACGACACCGAGGCCCGCTCCGGCGCGGTAGGCGTGGAGGGACACCAGCAGCGGACGCCTGACCCCGACCTGCCCAGCGGGATCCGCCGAGGTCGCCCTGGCGGATTCCTCCGGTCACCCAAGCCCGACGGCGGGCGTCAGCGCCGGCCGAGTTGCCCAACGATCAGGGCTGGCCGGGCCGCACGCGGGTGTTCCGGGGCCGGCTGGGCGGTGCGCTTGCGGGCGGCGGCGGAGCTGGCGCCGAGGGCGTCCACGTTGTAGCCGAACCAGAAGGTTCCGGGCGCGTCGACGGCGAAGGTCAGGGCGATGTTGACGGATTCGCCCGGTGCCAGTTCGCCGCCGGGCAGCGGAATCGTGAGGGTGGTGGCCAGGCCACCGCCGGGGGTGGCCGTGGCCGGCGAGTTCACCGACAGGTTCTGCACGGTGACGACGGCCCCGCCGGGCAGGGTCACGCTGCTGGTCGGCGCGGCCGGGTTGACGATCCGCAGCCGGGCCGGACGGGCCGGTTGGACCGGCACCCCGGGCCTGGGCGCGCCGTTGGCCTCGCTGAGGCTGGTCACCCTGAGCTGTGCGGTGGTGATGGTCGCGGTCAGCGAACGGTTGGTGATCATCCGCCGGACGGTGAGGGTTCCCGGGGCGGCACCGACGCCGGGGACGTAGACCTGGTTGGGTGCCGTCGTGGCGGCGACGGTGGGGGCCAGCAGCGTGGACTGCAGGATGCCGTTCTGCTGGTACGGCGAGGCGGTGCCCTGCGGCGAGGGGGTGCCGAGCGCCGACTGGCTGCCTCCGACCAGGCCACCGGTGGTGGAGACCAGCTTGAAGTCGGCGTTGTTGTTCTGGGTGTTCTGCGGCAGGCCGGCGAGGCTGAGCCGGGTGAACGCGTACTGGTTGGTGGGGGTGCCGGTGAGGGTCGGCAGCGGCGTACCGCTGAAGTAGCCGGCGCCGCTGGAGCCGACGGCGTCGGTGGCGGTGGCGGCGGCGTCGGGCGCGACGACCTTGAGTCCGCCGGTGCCCAGGCTGGTGGTGCTGATGTCCGGCGCGGTCACCGCGTCCAGCGAGTAGCCGGCCGCCGCCGCGAGGTAGGAGTGCCCGGTGGGCAGGGTGGGTGCGGTCGACGGCAGCGTGAGGGAGGCGCCGGAGGCGGCGGCGATGGTGAACCCGGCGAGGGGAAGGGTGGGGCCGGTGTTGTAGAGCTGGACGTACTGGTCGCTGCCGCCGCCGGGTCCGGAGAACCGGAGCTGGTTGATGATCAGCTCGCCGACCGTGGCGGAGACCTGCACGGCGACCGGGCCGGAGGTGGCGGTGCCGTGGGTGGTGTCGCCGCTGTAGGTGGCTGTCACCGTGTTGGTGTTGAACGCCGGCAGCGCGACGCTCAGGCTCGCGGTGTTACCGGACAGCGGCACGGTGCCCAGGGTGACGACCCCCAGGGCGGACGTCGAGGTGAAGGTGACCGACCCGGTCACCGGTACCGGTCCGGGGGTGGCGGTGAAGGTCACCGTGGTGCCGAAGGTGGTGGCCGTCGTCGACGAGGTCAGTCCGACGGTGCTGGTCTGGCGGATCAGCAGGGTGACCGGCTCGGTGGCGGTACGCCCGAAGGAGTCGGTGACCTGCACGGTGAAGCCGAAGCTGCCCGCGGTGCTGGGAATGCCGGAGAGCACACCGGTGCTCGGGTTCAGGGTGAGCCCGGGAGGCAGCGACCCGGCGCTGACCGACCAGGTGAACGGGCCGGTGCCGCCGGTGACCGTCAACTGGTCGGAGTAGACCACGTTGACGTCGCCCGGCGGCGGGGGCGGGAAGTTCAACGTGGGTGCCGCCGCGACGGCCAGGGTCACCGCCTTGCTGGCGGTCAGCGCGCTGGCGTCGGTCACCTGCACGGTGAACGGGAAGCTCCCGGCCTGGGTGGGCGTCCCGGAGAGCAGCCCGGTGCCCGGGTTCAGGGTGAGCCCGGGAGGCAGCGATCCGACGCTGACCGACCAGGTGAACGGCGCGGTGCCGCCGGTGACCGTCAACTGGTCGGAGTAGCCGACGCCGACCTCGCCCGCCGGCGGGGGCGGGAAGTTCAGGCTGGGCGAGGCGTTGATGGTGACGGCCGTGGACGCGGCGGAGGCCGGACCGGTGCCCGCGGCGTTGGTCGCGGCCACCCGGAAGGTGTACGTGGTGCCGGCGGTCAACCCGGTGATCGTCCGGGTCGTGGCGGCGCTGGAGAAGGTCTGCGCGGCCTGGGCCACCCCGCCGATGTACGGGGTCACGACGTAGCTGGTGATGGCCGAGCCGTTGCTGGCCGGCGCGGTCCAACTCAGGGTCGCGGCGTTGCTGCCGGCGCTGACCGCCGTGATGGTCGGGGCCGCCGGCACGGCGTAGGGCACGACCGCCGTCGAGGCCGGGCTGTTCGCACCGGTCCCGAAGGCGTTGACCGCCGCCACCTGGAAGGTGTACGACGCGCCCGCGGTCAGCCCGGTCAGGGTGCGGCTGGTCGTGGAGGCGTCGAACGACTGGGTCGGCTGGGTCACCCCGTTGCGGATGGGAGTGACCACGTAACCGGTGATCGGGCTGCCGTTGTTGGCCGGCGCGGTCCAGGAGACGGTGGCGCTGGTGATCCCCGCGGTCGCGGTGGGCGCGGTGGGCGCGGCCGGCGCGGCGGCGTACACGTACGGCGCCGACGCCGCCACCCCACGGGTGACGACGGTGACGGTGACGGTGGCCGCCGAGGCCCGCGCCGGCATGGAGGAGATGGCGAGGGTGCCGTCGCCGTTGACGGTGAAGCAGCCCGGTGCGGGACCGGACGGGCAGGGCAGCAGGACCACCGGCGTACCGGCCTGCTGTTCCGCAGGCGTACCGATCTCGATGGCCGTCGCCCCCGAGATGTTGCTGCCGCCGACGGTCACCGCTATGCCGCCGGCGGTCGAACTCAGCGCGGGGGTCACGGTGATGCCGCTGGGTGCGGTCGGCGGGGTGACCGGGGTGGTGGACGAGGCGAAGCCCGGGTTGGCATCGTTCGACGAGGAGGTCACCATCGTCGCGGTCTGGACCAACGTGGGGGTCACGCCACTCGCGGTCACGATCGCCACCACCGTGATCGGTGGTAACGACGTGCCCCCGGCGAACGGCCCGTTGCTGTTCAGGCAGGTGATGGTCTGCCCCACCGCCGTGCCACAGGTCCAGCCCGATCCGAACGCTCCCACCGGCGTCACGCCGGCCGGCAACGTCTGGGTGACCGAGATCGGCGCCGTCTCGGCCACCCCCGCGTCGACCCCCGCGGTGACCGCGTAGGTGACCGGGTCGCCGGGGTTCAGCGTCGACAGGTTGTAGCTCGTCTGCGAGACGTTCAGGTCGGGGACCGGGTTGAAGGTGACGGCGGCGGTGTTGTCCACCTCGTGGAAGTCGGTGACCGAGCCGGTCGAGCCGACCCAGCCGAAGGCCAACTGCTTGGGGATCCCGTTGGCGTTGACCCAGTTCGGCGAGGGATAGAACGACGTGGAGACGGTGGGCAGGGTGCCATGGAGGGTGATCGCCGCCCCGCCCACCGGAGTGAAGCGGACCCGGTACTCGCCGGCGGGGACGGTGATGCCGGAGGTGGTGGTGAAGGCCACGCCGGTGCTGTTGATGACGACCTCGACGGGCACCACCGACGCGGGGCGGGTCGCCGCGCGCAGGGCGAGGGCGGGCGACGAGGTGGTGGTCGCGGTGCTGTTGATCGCGCAGTAGCCGACCCCGTTGCGACCGGGTCCCCGGACGACGACCTGGCCGGGAACCCGTCCGGTGGTAGCGATGTAGGGCGGGTTGGTGCAGCCCGACCCCTGGTAGGTGCTGTTGCTGTAGTTGCCGAAGACGTCGATGCCGATGCCCAGGTAGCCGTTCGACAGCCCGGCGCTGCCACCGTTGAACGCGGCGGAGTAGCCGAGTGATCCGCCGCGGTTGCCGGTGACCGCCGGGGAGAGCGGGTTCGCCGGATCGACTGCGGCCAGGACGAAGGCCAGCCCGTCCGCCCCGGGGGCGCTGCCGCCGTACTGGTAGGAGTCGAAGGTGATGTCGAGGCCCTCCGAGGTGGGCACGCTCGCCGCCGAGAACACCCCACCGAGCTGGTTGGTGGCGACATCGGTCAACCGGAGCTTCCCCGAGCCCTGCGGATCCGTGGGCGCCGGGCAGCTCAGCAGCGGGCCGGACGTCGAGTTGCCGGCGGCGGTCAGGCAGGCGGTGTTGGTGCCCTGTCCCGCCGGCACGCCGGGCAGCACCACCGGGCCGATGCCGTCGGCGGTGTTGTTGTGGAATGGCTGGTTGAACAGCGCCGATCCGACGGCCAGCGCCGGCACCGAGCCGACGGTCAGGGCTCCGGCGACGAGAACTGCCGCCGTCGCGACGGCGGTCAGCGCCCGGGGGCGGCGAAGGAACGGCATGACGGTTTCTCACCTTCGTCCGGGGCCCCGACGGCGCACTGCGGGACCCGCGACGGTTTCATTTATTTCGTCGCCCACCCAGGACGAGGCGAAACGAATATGTTTCGCTATTGCACGAATGTCACACTGACTGTCCGGAGCCGACTATATGCCCCGACAAGGCGACTCGGGAAGCGCCGCCAGTGGTCGAACCCGCGCCGACAGAAAAACGTCGAGGACCCGTCCGACCAGGCACGGATGTCACAGCGAGCCGTCGCCTCCGGCGCCGCCGAGGCCGTCGTCCGGGCCGGCGGTCCCCCCTCGCGTCAGCTCGGCCAGCGTGCCGAGTCGTTGGATCGTCGGAGGTTGGTAGGGATGCCGGGAACTGTCGACCGCTACGCCGTCGGCTCGGCCACGCTCGCCCGTATGGTGTCCATTCATGTCCATGCCGCCATTCTTCGAATCTGAATTATTTTTGGATTAGGCCGGAACTGCTTGATATCGGGATCCGACGCGTCGATCCTATGGAATGAGAGCGACTGTCTCCCGATCCGCAGAGGAATCACCCGGGCGGGGACAAGGGGCCCACCGACCAGGCCGGGCCCCGTACGCGATGGATGGCCCCGACGGCCCAATCCGTCAAACCAGGCTATTTGCCGCTTTGGCCGCAACTAGGTACATAATCTCCTATCTTGCGAGGTAGCCGGCAGCACCCCGCACTCCAAGGACGCCGGACACACGGAAGAAAACGGGGTAACACAGTGCGCAATGCCAAGATCTATCTCGTGGGAGCGGCAGCGACCGCGATGGTCGGGCTCGTCGCCGCGCCGGCCGTAGCGGCGCCGACCGACACCACGACCGTCACCTTCCAGGTGCTCGTGGGAACGCTCGACATCACCACGCCCGTCAGTGCCAACCTGGGCACCGGCGCGCCCGGCGGGACCATCACCGGCCCCCTCGGCGTCGTCACCGTGACCGACTCACGGGCCTCGGCGGATGCCTCCTGGGTGGCCTCGGTGACCTCCACGGTCTTCCAGACCGGTGGCGGCACCCCACCCGAGACGATCCTCCCGTCGGAGGTCGACTACTGGTCAGGGCCGGCGACGGCCACCACCGGCAACGGCACGTTCACCCCGGGGCAGTCCACCGCGGCCGCCGCCGCTCCGTTGGACAGCGTCACCCCGCTCACCGCCTTCACCCACTCCGGCGGCACCGGTGACAACACGGCGAGCTGGAATCCGACCCTGATCGTCAACGTTCCGCTCGACAGCATCGCGGGCATCTACTCCGGCACGGTGACGCATTCGGTGGCATAGCCGCCGGGGCCGGTCGACCGTCGCGGTCGCACTGGCACTGCTCAGCCTCGCCGGCCCGGGTCTGTCGACCCGGGCCGGCGCGGCCGAGCCGGACCCGGACGAGGGCAGTATCGGCATCCGCCTGCTGGAGGCACCGGTCAACCGGCGCGACGACCCCCGCGCGCTGCGGTACGTCGTCGACCACCTGCCGCCCGGCACCACCGTCAAGCGGCAGCTCCTGATCACCAACCGCACCGACGAGCAGCGCAGGATCGAGGTCTACCCAGGCGCCGCAACCCTGGAGAAGCAGAAATTCACCTTCGCCGAGGGACGCACCACCAACGAGCTGACCTCATGGATCACCCTCGACCGCACCAAGCTGGACCTGGAGCCCCGGGGGGAGGCGCGGGTCCGGGCGACCATCCGGGTGCCGCCGGCCGCCTCGGCCGGCGAGCGGTACGGGGTGGTCTGGGCGTCCGCGACCTCTGCCGGGAAAACCGCCGGCAACGTCACGCAGATCCACCGGGTCGGGGTCCGGGTGTATCTCGACATCGGCCCCGGAGGCGAACCGGCGTCCGACTTCACCATCGGCAAGCTGCTCCCGGCCCGGAGTCCGCAGGGCGAACCGTCGGTCACCGTCGAGGTGGCCAACACCGGCGGGCGGGCCATCGACCTGACCGGAAAGGTCACCCTCACCGAGGGCCCCGCCGGGACCCGGGCCGGCCCGTTCGAGGTGACCCAGGGCACCACCCTGGCGCCGGGGCAGTCCGGCCAGGTCACCGCCCGGTTCCCGAACGAACTGCCGAACGGCCCGTGGCGGATCGAGGTCAACCTGGAAAGCGGGATGGTAAAGCGGAGCGCATCCGCGAAACTCACCTTCCCCGACCCGGGCGGGACCGGCACACCCGGAACGGGTCTCTCCCGGATCGCCACCGGATGGACGGTGGGGGCGGCGGCGGTGGGCCTACTGGTCTTCACCGGCCTGGCCATGCTGGCCCGCCGGTCCCGACGTCGGGCGCTGGCCGTCCACTGAGACGCCACCGGCGGCCGGGCTAGTGATCGGGGTGTCGCCGCTGGTGGGACAGGCTGGTGTGGTGGTGTCCGCCGGGGTGGCTGTCCGGGTCGGTGTGCACGGTGGCGCTGGTGAGTCGGGGTACGACGTGGGTGAGTTGGTGTTCGGCGTCAGCGGCGATCTCGTGGGCGGCGACGAGGCTGAGGCTGGCGTCGACGACGAGGTCGGCTTCGGCGTGCAGGCGGTGGCCGATCCAGCGGAGCCGTACCGTGGCGACGTCCCGGACTCCGGGGACGGCCCGCAGGGTGCCCTCGGCCTGGTCGACGATGGCGGGGTCGACGGCGTCCATGAGGCGTCGGTAGACCTCACGGGCAGCGTCCTTGAGCACGATCGTGATGGCGACCGCGATCACCAGGCCGACCACCGGGTCGGCCCAGCGCCAGCCGAGGGCGCCGCCGCCGGCGGCGGCGAGGACGGCCAGGGAGGTGTAGCCGTCGGTGCGGGCGTGCAGACCGTCGGCGACCAGCGCGGCGGAGCCGATGCGCCGGCCGACACGGATGCGGTACCGGGCGACCAGTTCGTTGCCGATGAAGCCGACGAGGCCGGCGGCGGCGACCCAGGGCAGGTGGGTCACTTCGGCGGGGTGCAGGAATCGGTCGATGGCGGTCCAGGCGGCGGCGACGGCGGAGCCGGCGATGACGACGACGATGACGATGCCGGCGAGGTCTTCGGCACGGCCGAAGCCGTAGGTGTAGGCGCGGGTCGCGGCCCGGCGGCCGAGCAGGAACGCGATGCCCAGCGGTACAGCGGTCAGGGCGTCGGCGACGTTGTGCAGGGTGTCGCCGAGCAGGGCGACCGAACTGGAGAGCACCACGATGACCGCCTGGGCGAGCGCGGTCACGCCCAGCCCGACCAGCGAGATCCACAGGGCGCGCAGCCCGTCACGGGACGACTCCAACGCCGGGTCGATCTTCGCGCGGGAGTCGTGGGAATGCGGGACCACGGCGTGGGTCAGCCGATGCCACCAGGCGGCGAGTCGCCCGCCGTGGTCACGCACGGGGTGCTGGCCATGCGCGTGGTCGTGACCGTGCTCGTGGTCGTTCACCCGTTCTCCCAGGTCTGCCGGTCCGCACGGATGGTCGGTCCCCGTGACAGCGGCGACAATATGTGCCCAGGTGCGCACGCGACAATGCCGCAACTGCCAATGACCTGCAATAACTCCCCCTGGGACGGCGGGCTACCCCTCCCACGGGCTACCCGAAAGGCCACGCATGCTCGCGGGCGGCGTCCGTCGGCTCCACGGCGGCAGACCGACGGCCCCGGCTCCGGCGCCAGAGCAGCCATCCCAGCAACAGCGCCAGGACGATCGCCACTCCGGGTCCGATCAGATGCAGCGGCAGGATGACGACGGTGGCCGTCGCGCTGCGGGACCCGCCATCCGGATTTGCCACGGAGACCTCGGCCCGGCAGATGCAGAGCAGCGGCGGGTCGGGCCAACTGGCGCGAATGTCCCGGGTGCCGTTACGCGACAAGGTGAAGTCTGGGAATGCCACCGTGTCACCCGCCACCCGCGCTTCGAGCCGATCACTGTCGACGAAGTCGCGGTGTACCGTGCCCGCGTTACGTATCGTGGCGGTCAGCGCGAGCGGACCACCCCACGCGAAGCCCGGCGCGCGAAGCCTGGTGACCTCGACCGAGTCGACGGCATCGCCGGGCACCGTCACGTACACCGGCGCGCCGATGCTCCGGCTCACGCCGATACCGGTCTTGCCGGCCGGAGGGGGCACCGTGAAGATCACCGCCACCTGGTGCTCGCCGGGTTCGGCGGTGGCCGGTGGTGCGATCCGCAGACTCACCTGCCGGGACGCGCCGCCGTCGAGCCGCAGGCGGCTCGGACGCAGGTCGACCCACTCGACGGCTGAATAGGGCGCGTCAGACCGGAGGAGTGGCTGGCCGTCCTCCACCGCGAAACTCGCCGGCCGAATCGTCACGTCGACCGGGGACCGACCCTGGTTGGTCACCGTGAACTGTCGTGGCCGCGCGATCTGGTCGGCTGGCACGGACATTCGACTCGGGCTGACCGTCAACGCGAAGTCCGATTGTGCCGGCGGCTGAGGAGCCACCAGGGCGGCCGGCATCGACACGAGTCCGACCGAGAGGATGGTCCGCACCAGGACTACTGCCATAGATCACATCCGATTGATAAGGCACCGAATCTTGCCAGCCACCATAACCCGAGCCGCTGAAGTCTGATGCCATTTGAAATCCGTCAGTCGACGGCCAGGGCGTTTGGCGTAGGAGCGCTGGTGCCGGGAATCGACGGGAGCGCCGAGCGCTTTTGGAGTCTGCGTCGGATGCGGAAGGCCGCGACCAGCCCGAGGGCGACCAGCGCCGCGATGCCGCCGGCCAGTCCGTACCAGATCCGGTTCGTGGTGGGCTGGGCGACCCGGGCGGCGGCGGCACCGGCCGGCAGCAGGTCGGAATGGGTCGCGCAGACGAGTGGCTTTTCGCCACCCTTCGCCGTGGCGCAGGCGACCGTGGCGAGACGAAGCAGTTCGTCGGGGGTTTCTGTCACCTCGGCAACGGTGGTGAGCGTGGATTCCTGGCCGGCCTTGAGGTCGATCCGCCAGGTGACGCTGCCATCCGTGGCCTTGCCGTGATCCTTGGCGGTGACCAGCCTGAGACCGACCGGCAGACTCTGGGATATCTCGAGCTGCTTGGCATCGGTCGCACCGACGTTCCGGATCTTGGTCTGATAGGTCAACTGATCGCCCACGGTCACCTCGGTGCGGCCGTTGTCCACCCCGATGCTGAGGAGTGGCTGCTTCGCGTCCACCGAAGCGGATGGCTTGGGCGCCGCGCTCGACGTGGACGCCGGCAGGACAATGGCCGGTGCCACGATCGTCCAGGCGGCCATCGTGATTGCGAGGGCGGGGCTGCTCGGCATGATGCTCCTAACGGCTGTTACTGAGTGATCGCCACATACTCCAACGTGGCGGAGTACTCGTCGGCTACGACATTCGGAATGAGAACTTCGTAGTCGTTGCTGATCGCGTCTCCCCCGGCTGCGGACGGCCCCGATTGGCGGTGCACGGTGACGCCGAATTCGTCGGACAGTGGCTGGAAGGTATCTGTACCGGTCTCCCGGACGAGCAGGTTTCCGATCGGAATGGTGTCCGGGTTGCCGGACAGTGCCGGCGTGAGCTCGGACGCCAGCGCCTGGACCGAGACCAGGTAGCCGGTCGGGCTGTTGGTGGTGACGGTCATGGTGACCGCCTCCGGAAGGCTGGCCGTGGTTTGCACCGGACCGGTGAGCGTGAACCCGGACGTTAGCGAGGACAGGGTTATCGTCTGCGGCGTCACTCCCGTGTCGGTGCCGCACCGGGCGTCAGTCGAACCGGCGGGGCAGTTGTTGCCGATGACGGCGGAGGTGACGGTATTGACCAACTGGCCGTCGCCGCTGACCGGCTCGTTGACCGTGACGGTGTAGGCGACGGTCGCGGTCGCGCCGACGGGCAGGTCGCCGACCCAGGTCAGGTTGGGCGCGGTGTAACTCACCGTTCCGGTGGTGGTCGTGGCGTCCGCGTTGTAGCGGGCATCGTCGAGCACCCCGACGAGGGAGTCGGCCACCGTGGCTCCGGTGTACGGCGTCTGGCCGGCGTTGCGGATCAGGATCGAGTAGCTGACCGTTCCGCCCGCCACGACCGTGGCGGTGTTGGCCGTCTTGGTGATGACCAGCGCCGGGACGGCGACGTCCACGGTGACGGAGCAGGCCGGGCCGCCGGGGCAGTCGGCACCCACGGTGTCCGAGCTGACGGTGTTCACCAGCGTCACGTCGCCGGGCGGCGGGAACCCGACCGTGACCGAGTAGGTGATGACGGCCGTGCCGCCGACCGGCAGGTCCCCGGTCCAGGTCAGCACCGGCGCGACGTAGCTGATCGTGCCGATGCTCGTGGTCGCGTCGCTGTTGTAGTCGGCGCCGTCGAGAACGTCGCTGAGCGGATCGTCGAAGGTGGCCCCGACGTACGCGGTCTGCCCGGTGTTGGCCACCGTGACCGTGTAGGTGACCGTGTCGCCGACGGTGGCGGTACTGGTGTCGGCGCTCTTGGTGATGGTCAGGCCGGGGATGAGGATGGCCAGCGTCACCGTGCAACGCGGGTCCGTGCCGCCCACCGGGCAGTTGTTGTCCTGGGCATCGGAGGTGACCGTGTTGGTGAGGTTCCGACCGCCGGCCTGCGATCCGCCGACCGTCACGGTGTAGGTGATGCTGACCAGGGCACCGACCGCCAGGTCACCGGACCAGACCAGGTTCGGGGCGGTGTAGAGCAGGGTGCCGCTGGTTGCGGTGGCGTCGGCGTTGTAGGTGGCGTCGGCGAGCAGACCACTGAGCGAGTCGGTGAGCGTGGTGCCGACGTACGGTGTCTGGCCGGTGTTCGTCGCGGTGACGGTGTAGGTGACCGTGCCACCCGGCGTGGTGCTCGGCGCGTCGGCGGTCTTCACGATGGTGAGTCCGGGGACGAGCACGTCGACGGTGAAGGTGCAGGCCGGTGCCGGTGATCCGGCGGGGCAGTTGCTGCCCGGAGCGGCGGTGCCGATGGTGTTCGTGATGATCTTGTCGCCGGGGTCCGGCTTCCTGACGGTGATCGTGCCGGTGATCGTGACGACTCCGCCGACCGGGATGTCACCGGTCCAGATCGCCGTGGTGCCGACCACACTGAGCGTGCCGGAACTGGCCACCTGGTCGTCGTTCGGCACGGCGTCGTCAAGCAACCCCACCAGACTCGTGGTGATCTGGATGCCGGTGTAGGGGGCCTGCCCGACGTTGGTGGCCGTGACGGTACGCCGGATGACCTGCCCCGGGACGGCGGTGCTGACGTCGGCCCCGTTGGTGATGGTGAGCGCCGGGACGAGCAGGGCGACGGTGACCGCACAGGCGGGGTCGACGCCGCCGGGCGGGCAGTTGCTGCCCTCGGCGCTGGAGGTGACCGCGTTGGTCAGACTCTGGTCGCCGCCAGGGGGATTGTTCACCGTGACCGAGTAGGTGATGGTGGCAACGGCACCCACCGCGAGGTCACCGGTCCAGGTGAGCACCGGTTGCGCGTACGACAGCGCGCCCAGGGTCGTCGCGGCGTCCACGTTGTAGGTGGCGTCGTCGAGCACACCGGCGAGGGTGTCGGTCAGGCTGGCCGCGGTGTAGGGGGCCTGACCGCTGTTGGTGACGGTGATGGTGTAACCGAGCGTGCTACCCGGCGTGGTGGTGGCCGAGCTGGCGTGCTTGGCGATGCTCAGGGCCGGCACGAGCACGTTGACGGTCGCCGAGCAGGCGGGGTCGGTGCCGCCGATCGGGCAGTTGCTGCCCGGCGTGCTGGAGGTGACCACATTGCTGAGCACCTGTCCGCCGGCCCGGGAAGCGCTCACCGTGACCGTGTAGGTGATGGTGGCCGACGCGCCGGTCGCCAGGTCACCGACCCAGGTGATGACCGGCGCGGCGTAGCTGACCACACCGACGTCGGCGACGGCGTCGGTGTTGTAGGTCGCGTTCTCCAACAGACCGGCGAGGCTGTCGGTGACGGTGGCGGCGGTGTACGGCGTCTGCCCGGTGTTGGTGACGGTGATCGTGTAGCCGACCGTCCCGCCCGGCACGGTGGTGCCGGCACTCGCGGTCTTGACCACGGCGAGCGCCGGGACGAGCACGGTGACCGCCGCGGTGCAGGCCGGGTCGGCACCGCCGACCGGACAGTTGCTGCCGGGCACGGACGTGCTGACCACCGAAGTCATGGTCTTGTCGCCCAGGTCCGGATTGTTCACCGTGAACGAGCCGGTGACGGTGAGGCTCGCACCGACGGCCAGGTTGCCGGTCCATTCGATCGAGGCAATTTGCGGCAGCAGAACCAGGGTGCCGGTGGACGCTGCCGCGTCGCCGTTGTACGTGCCGTCGTCGAGTGAACCCGCGAAGCTCGCATCGATGACGATGTTGGTGAACGGCGTCGTTCCGGTGTTGGTTACCAGGGTGCTGAACACCACCTGCGCGCCGGGCACCGTGGTGGCGGCACCGGCCGAGTTCACGATGGTCAACTGTGCAACCGTCACGGTCGTCGTACAGGCGGGGTTGGTGGTGCCGGCCGGGCAGGTGTTCCCGGCGGCCGTGGAGGTGACCGCGCTGGTCAGCATCTCGTCGCCGGTGTCCGACTGGTTGGCGGTGACCGAGTAGCTGATCGTCGCCGCCGAGCCCGGGGTGAGGGTGCCCGTCCAGATCAGGTTCGTGCCGGTGAGCGCGACGGATCCGACGCTCGGGGTGGCGTCGTTGTTGTAGGTCGCGTCGTCCAGGAGCCCGGCCAGCGCGTTCGTCACCGTCACCCCGGACTGTGCGGTCTGGCCGGTGTTGACGATGCTGATGGTGTAGTTCACCGTGCCGCCGTGGATCGTGCTGGCCGTGTCGGCGGCGATGGCGATACTCAGCGCGGGGGTGAGGACGGGGATCGTCAACGCGCAGCCCGGGGTGGAGCTGGCCGGTGGGCAGGTGTTGCCCACCTCGGTCGAGGAGACCCTGTTCACCAGCAGCTTGTCGCCCGGGTCGGGGGCGAGCACGGTCATCGGATAGGTGACGACGGCCTGCGCCCCCACCGGAAGGTCTCCGGTCCAGGTCAGTGTCGACGCCGCGTAGGCCAACGAGCCGCTGGTGGCGGTCGCGCTGCCGTCCAGATAGGTCGCGTCGTCCAACGCGCCGGTCATGGTGTCCGCGACCACCGCCCCCAGGTACGGAGCGGTGCCGGTGTTGGTGATCGTGACGGTGTAGTTCACCGTGCCGCCGGGGGCGGTGAAGGGCGTGTCGGCCGTCTTGACGATGCTCATGGTGGGCACCAGGACGTCGACGGTGGCGGTGCAGCGCGGGTCGGTGCCGGCGGGCGGGCAGTTGTTGCCCGGAATCGTCGCGCTGATCGTGCTCGACAGCACCTTGTTTCCCGGATCCGGGTTCTTCACCTGGAACCCCGCCACCACCGTCACGACCCCGCCCACCGGAATGTCACCGGTCCACAGCAGGCTGGTCGGGCCGACCACCGTGGTGCCGGAGGAGACAGTCTGCTGCCCGGTGGGATCGGCATCGTCGAGCAGGTCGCCACCGCCGATCGACACGGTGACCCCGTGGTATGCGGTGGCGCCGGTGTTGGTGAAGGTCGCCGTGAAGGTGACCAGACCGCCTGGGGTGGTGGTGCTCCGGTCGACGGTGTTCAGGATGGTCAACTGCGCGATGGTCACCGTCGCGGTGCATCGTGGGTCGGTGCTGCCGGCAGAGCAGTTACTGTCCGGTGAGTCCGAGACGACGGTGTTGGTCAGCGTGTTGTCGCCACCCAGAGCGGTCACCGTCACGCTGTAGGTGATGACGACGGTCCCGGCCGCCGGGACGTCTCCGGTCCAGGTGAGCACCGGCGCGAGGTAGCCGAGGGTGCCGCCGCCGTTCGCCGACGCGTCGTTGTTGTAGGTGGCGTGGTCGAGGACGTCAGACAGGTCATCGTCGAGGTCCGCCCCCAGGTACGGGGTGGCGGCGGAGTTCGCCACGGTGATCGTGTAGTGCACCACCGAGCCGGGAACGGTGGAGGCCACGTCCGCGGTCTTGGTGTAGGTGAGCGCGACATCGTCGACGACCGCGACCGTGACCACACATCGGGTATCGGTGCCGCCCACCGGGCAGTTGTTCCCCACCGCGCCGGAACTGACCGTGCTGACCAGCGACTGGTCACCCGCATCCGGGTTGTCGATGGTCGCGGTGAAGGTGATCGTCACGGTCGACCCGACGGCCAGGTTTCCCGTCCAGGTGAGCACCGGTGCGGCGTACGTCGCCGCTCCCCCGCCGGTGACGACCGCGTCGGCGTTGTACGTCGCGTCGTCGACGAGCCCGCCGAGGTCGTCGGCCACGGTGATCGCGGTGTAGCCGATCTGGCCGGAGTTGGTGATCGTCACGGTGTAGGTCAGCGTGCTGCCCGGGGTGCCGGTCGGCGCACTGGCCGCGGCGACGATGGTCAGCCCCGGGGTCAGGACCACCACGGTCGAGGTGCAGCCGGTCGTCTGCCCCGATGGCGAGCAGGAACTGCCGGCCGAGGTGGAGCTGACCGTGCTGACCATGGCCTTGTCCCCCGGGTCGGGGTTGCGCACGGTGACCGTGTAGGTGACGGTCACCGTCGCACCGACCGCCAGGTCGCCGCTCCAGGTCAGGATCGGGGTGGCGAAGCTCAGCGTGCCGGCGCTGGCCACCGCGTCGCTGTTGTAGATCGCGTCGTCCAGCACACCGGCCAGCGAGTTGGTCACGCTGATCGCCGAGTACGCCGCGGTACCCGAGTTGGTGATCGACACGGTGTAGCCGACCGTCGCACCGGGCACGGCGGTCGACGTGTCGGCGACCGTGCTGATCGTGAGCCCCTGGGTGAGCACGGTGACGGTGATCGTGCAGAGCGGGTCGGTGCTGCCGGTCGGACAGTTGTTCCCCGGCGCGGTGGACGAGGAGGTTCCCGTGATCAGGTGGTCCCCGGTGTCCGGATTCAGCACGGTCGCGCTGCCGCTCAGCGTGATGGTCGCCCCGATCGGAATGTCACCGGTCCAGACCGCGCCCGCCGCGCCGACGGTCAACGTTCCCGACGAGGCCGTCTGATCTCCGTTGCCGATGACGTCGTCGACGAAGGCCGTCGAGTCGAATGCCACGCTGATGCCGGTGTAGGGCACCTTGCCGGTGTTGGTGTAGGTCGCGTCGACCCGGACGACGCCCCCCGGTAGGACCGTTGCCGCCGGGGTGGTGGTGCTGATCTGCAACCGGGCCAC
Source organism: Micromonospora sp. NPDC092111 (assembly GCF_044755745.1). Classification (NCBI taxonomy): domain Bacteria; kingdom Bacillati; phylum Actinomycetota; class Actinomycetes; order Micromonosporales; family Micromonosporaceae; genus Micromonospora; species Micromonospora sp. NPDC092111. Next base: position 23,106 of record NZ_JBIVRQ010000006.1, on the reverse strand, counting down.
CGGGACGCTCACCGCGCACCGGGAGTCGCTGCCGCCGGCGGGACAGTTGCCGCCCACGGCCGGGGAGACGAGTTGGTCGACCAGGATCAGGTCACCGTTGTCGGGGTTGTTCACCGTCACGGAATAGGTGATCGTCACCGACCCGCCGAGGGCCAGGGCACCGGTCCAGGTCAGGTTCGGGCTGGTGAAGGTGACCGTGCCGGCGGAAGGCGAGGCATCCCCGTTGTAGGTCGCGTCGTCGAGCACGCCGGAGAGCGCGTCGGTGACGGTCACCGTCGGGTAGGCCGTCTGGCCGGAGTTGGTGATGGTGACGGTGTAGCCGACCACCGCGCCCGGCGCGGTGCTGGCGACATTCGACGCCACCGCCATCACCAGGCCGGGGACCAGCACCCGGACGGTCGCCGTGCAGCGGGCGTCGGTGCTGTTGGCGGCGCAGTTGCTGCCGGGGGTGGTGGAGACCACGGTGTTGGCCAGGACCTTGTCGCCCGGGTCCGGATCCAACACCGTCATCGAGTAGGTGACCGTCGCGGTGGCGCCGATCGCCAGCGGGCCGGCCCAGCTCAGGGTGGGGGCCGAGTAGGAGACGGTGCCGACGGAGGCGAACGCGTCGTTGTTGTAGACGGCGTCATTGAGCGGGTTGGCCAACGAGTCGGCGAAAGTGGCCGCCGCGTACGCGGTCTGGCCGCTGTTCGTCACGGTGATCGTCCAGGTCACCGTGCTGCCCGGCGTCGTGGTGGCGGTGTCGGCGGTCTTGACGATGGTCAGGCCCGGGGTGAGCACGGTGACGGTGGCCGTGCAGGTGGGGTCGGTGCCACCCGAGGGGCAGTTGTTGTTGGCGGCCGTCGAGGTGACGGTCGAGGTCAGCACCTGCGAGCCGGTGGCGTCGGGAGTCAGCACCGTCACGGAGAACTGGACGGTGGCGGTCGCGCCGGGCGCCAGCGCGCCCGTCCAGGTCAGCACCGAGTTGGCCACGGTGACCGTGCCGATGTTCGCCGAGGCGTCCCCGTTGTAGCTGGCGTCATCGAGCACGTCGCCCAGTGCCTCGGTGACGCTCGTCGCCGGGTAGGCGGCCTGTCCGCTGTTCGCGACCGTGATCGTGTACGTGATCGTGTCGCCGGGCGTCGCGGTGGCCGCGCTCGGGGTGTTGGTGATGGTCATTCCCGGCAGCAGCACGGCGACCGCCACGGTGCAGCGGGGGTCGGCGCTGCCCGTCGCGCAGTTGGCCCCGGCCGTCGGGGAGAGCACCGTGTTGGTCAACGTCCGGTCCCCGTTGTCGGGGTTGGCGACCGTCACCGAGTAGGTGATGGTGGCGGTCGCCCCGACGGCGAGGTTGCCGGTCCAGGTCAGCGTGGAGCCGCCGTAGCCGACCACGCCGGAGGTCGTGGCGGCGTCGGCGTTGTAGACCGCGTCGTCGAGCACCCCGGCCAGCGAGTCGGTGAAGCTCGCCCCGGTGTAGGCGGCCTGACCGGTGTTGGTCGCCACGATCTGGTAGGTCACCACCGTGCCGGGCGTCGCGGTCGGCAGGTTCGCTGTCTTGATCAGCGTCAGTCCTGGTACGAGGATGGTCACCCGCGCGGTGCAGCGCGGATCGGTGCTGCCGCTCGGGCAGTTGTTGCCGACGGCCGTGGACGAGACCACGCTGGTCATCACCCGGTCGCCGGCGACCGGGCTGTTGAGCGTCACGCTGAAGGTGACGGTCACCGTGGCACCGACCGCGAGGTTCCCGGTCCAGGTCAGGTTCGGGCTGGTGAAGCTGAGCGTGCCGCTGGTGGTGGTCGCGTCGGCGTTCCAGGCCGCGTCGTCGAGCACCGCGCTCAGCGAGTCGGTGACGCCGATCCCGGTGTACGCCGTCTGCCCGGTGTTCGTGATGGTCACCGTGTAGCCCACCGTTGATCCCGGGGTGGCGCTCGACGTACTCGCGGTGTTGGTCAGCACCAGGCCCGGCACGAGGACGGTGACCACGGCGGTACAACGGGGGTCACTGCCACCGGAGGGGCAGTTGTTGCCCAGGCTTGTGGAGCCCACGGTATTCGTCATGGCCTTGTTGCCCGGGTCCGGGTTCCGGGCCGTCACCGAATAGGTGATCGTGACGCTCGCGCCGACGGCGAGGTTGCCGCTCCAGGCGAGGGTGGACGAGCTGAAGGAGAGCGTGCCGGCGGTCGCCGTCGCGTCCGCGTTGTACGTCGCGTCGTCCAGCACGTCGGTCAGCGCGTCGGAGAACGCCGCACCCGTGTACGCGGCCTGGCCGGTGTTGGTCGCCGTGATCGTGTAGTGGACGACGCCACCGGGTGTCGTGGTGCTCACGTCCGCCGTCTTCACGATGGCGAGGGCGGAGATCGGCACGGTGGCCGTACACCGGAGGTCCGCACTGCCGGAGGCGCAGTTGGTGCCCAGCGTCGCCGACGTCACCGTGTTGGTCAGGATCTGGTTTCCGGTGGCCGTGCTGTTCACCGTGACCGAGTAGGTGATGGTCACTGCCGCCCCGGCGGCCAGGTTGCCGGTCCAGCTCAGGGTGGGACTGGTGAACGAGACCGTGCCGCCGCTCGCGGTCGCGTCACCGTTGTAGACCGCGTCGTCCAGCACGCCGCCGAGCGGATCGGTCACCGTTACGCCGGTGAAGGCGACCGACGAGGTGTTGGTCACGCTGATCGAGTAGCTCACCGTCCCGCCCAACGCCACGGTCGAGACGTTGGCGCTCTTCGTCACGATCAGCGGGCCGGCGGTGATCACCAGGTTGACCGGCTCGGTCGCCTGCTGACCGGCGGCGTCGACCACCTGGATGGTGAAGGGGTAGCTGCCCACCGTGGTCGGGGTGCCGGCGAGCAGGCCGGTGCTGGTGTTCAGGGTCAACCCGGGCGGCAGGCTACCCGCCGAGACCGACCAGACGAACGGCCCGGTGCCCCCGTTGACGGTCAACGGATCGCTGTATGGGACGCCCACCTGACCGGAGGGCGGGGGCGGGAAGGTCAGGGTGGGTGAGGCGGTGATGCTGAGGGACACCGTCCGGGTGGCGCTCTGCGCGAAGGCGTCCACCACCCGCAGGGTGAAGGAGTAGCCGCCCGCCGTGGTCGGGGTGCCGGCGAGCAGCCCGGTGCCGGTGTTCAGGGTCAACCCCGGCGGCAGGCTACCCGCGGTGATCGAATAGGTGAACGGGGCGGTGCCCCCGGTCGCCGCGAGCGACGTGCTGTAGCCGATGCCGACCTGGCCGGTCGCGGGGGCGGGGAAGGTCAGCGTCGGCGGCGGTGCGATGACCATCGTCAGCGCCTGGCTGGCGGACTGACCGCTCGCATCGAGCACCTTGACGGTGAAATCGAAGCTGCCCGATGCGGTAGGGGTGCCGGACAGCAGGCCGGTGCTCGCGTTCAGGGTCACCCCGGCCGGCAGTGCCCCCGCGCTCACCGACCAGACGAACGGCGCGGTACCGCCGGTGACCACGAGCGTGTCGCTGTACGCCGCGCCCACCTCACCGGCGGGCGGCGGCGGGTTCGACAACGTGGGCGAGACATTCGGGATCACCGACGCGGACTGTGCCGACGGTGGCCCGCTCCCCCCGGCATTCGTCGCCGTCACGGTGAAGGTGTACGACGTGCCGGGCGTCAACCCGGTCACCGTCTGCGTGGTCGCGGTGCCGGTGAAGGTCCGCGGGGTCTGCGCGACGCCGGCGACGTACGGGGTGACCACATAGGAGGTGATCGGGCTGCCCCCGGTGCTGGGCGCGGTCCAGGTCAGGGTGGCCGACGAGTCCCCGGCACTCGCCGCCGTGATCGTCGGCGCCCCGGGCAGGCTGAACGGCACCACCGCTGCCGACGCCGGGCTGGCCGGACCGGTGCCGAGCGCGTTCACCGCCGCGACCGTGAAGGTGTAGGAGGCGCCGACCGAGAGTCCGGTCAGCACCCGGGTGGTGGCCGACGCGTCGTACGAGATCGGGGTCTGGGGCACTCCGCCTCTGATCGGCGTGACGACGTAGCCGGTGATCGGGCTGCCGTTGCTGGCCGGTGCCGTCCAGGTGACGGTGGCACTGGCCACTCCGGCGGTGGCGGTCGGCGCGGCCGGCGCGGCCGGCTTGTCGGTGTAGACGTAGCTGGCCGAACCGGCGACGCCCAGGGTCACCACGGTGACGTTCACCGTGGCCGCGGAGGATCGAGCCGGCATGGACGAGATGGCGAGCGTCCCGTTGCCGTTCACGGTGAAGCACCCGGCCGCCGGGCCCGACGGGCACGGCAGCAGGACCACCGCCGTACCGGCCTGCTGTTCCGCCGTGGTGCCGATCTCGATCGCCGTCGCTGCGGCGAGATTCGTGCCGCCGACGGTCACCGGGATGCCGCCGGCGATCGGGCTCGACGTCGGGCTGACCGTCACACCACTCGGCGCGGCGGGCAGGGTTCCCGCCGGTGCCGATGAGGAGAATCCCGGATTGGCGTCGGTGGACGACGAGGTCACCACCGACGCCGTCTGGATCGACGCAGGTGTCACCCCCGTGCCGGTCACCGTGGCCACCACCGTGATGGGCGACAGGGCTGTGCCGTTGGTGAACGGCCCGTTGCTGTTCGTGCAGGTGATCGTCTGTCCTACCGGGGCCGCGCAGACCCAGCCGGTGCCGAACGCGCCCACCGGCACCACCCCGGTCGGCACGGTCTCGGTCACCGAGATCGGCGCGGTCTCGTCGGCGCCGGCGTTCACCCCGGCCACCACCGTGTAGGTCACCGGCGTGCCGGGTTGCGGCGACGACCCGACGTAGCTGGTCTGCGAGACATTCAGACCCGGCACCGGATTGAAGGTGACCGCGACGGTGTTGTCCACCTCGTGGAAATCGGTCACCGAGCCGGTCGACCCGACCCACCCGTACGCGAGCTGCTTCGGCACACCGTTCGCGTTCAGCCAGGTCGACGACGGGTACAGGCCCGCAGACACCGCGGGGAGGGTTCCGGAGAGGGTCCGCTGCGTCCCGCCTACCGGCGTGAACCGGACCTGGTACTGGCCGGCGGCAACCGTGATTCCCGACGCGGTGGTGAACGCCGAGGTGGTCGGGTTGATCACGACCTCGACCGGCACCACCGAGACCGGCCGGGTGGTGGCGCGTAGCGTCAAGGCGGGCGACGAGGTGGTCGTGGCGGTGCTGTTGATCGCGCAGTAGCCGACCCCGTTGTTGCCCGGGCCACGCACCACGACCTGGCCGGGGACCTGACCGGTCGTCGTGATGTACGGCGGATTCGTACAGCCCGTGCCCTGGTAGGTGCTGTTGCTGAAGTTTCCGTGAACGTCGAAGCCGATACCCATGTACCCGTTCGACAGACCGGCGAGGCCGCCGCCGGAGGCCGCCGAGTACCCGAGCGCTCCGCCGGATTGGCCGATGAGAGCGGGTGACAGCGGGTTCGCCGGGTCAACCGCGGCCAGCACGAACGCGATCCCGTCGGCCCCCGGGCTGGCGCCGCCGTACTGGTAGAGGTTGAAGGTGACATCCAGACCCTGGGAGGTCGGCACGCTGACCGCGCCGAAGGCTCCACCTTCCTTGGATGTGGTGGCATCCGTCAGCCGCAACTTGCCCGAACCCTGCGGGTCGGTGTTGCTGAGGCAGCTGAGCAGTGGACCGGAGGTCGTGTTCCCCGCGGCGGTCAGGCAGGCGGCGTTGGTCCGGCCGAGGGGCACCGCGGGCAGCACCACTGCCCCCGTACCGTCGGCGGTGTTGTCGTGGAACGGCTGGTTGAACAGCGTCGAGCCGGCGGCCGAGGCCACCACCGGATTCACGACGGCCACGAAGGTCGCCAGCAACACGGTGACGACCGCAGCCCCGATGCGTCGCCGCCACGCTCGCCGACCCGCCTGCCCGCGCCCGGCGTTCACGGGGTCCCATCGGAACGAGGCACCACTCCCGGCGCGTTTCGCCCAGCCATCCGCACGGTTCTCGCCTTACCCTCCGCAGCATTCACCTCAGAAGCGAGCGAAAGTCGCAGAGGCGTTCTTCAACACGTCCAATCGCCGAAAGGCTAAAACAGACACAGGTGTCACATCTGCGATAACGCCATAAACGCCGCAGATCGCCAGAACGCGAGGTGGTGCTCGCGGGTGAAGTCGGTGCGGCCGATGCCGCCCTGCCCGGTGACGAGCCGCTGCACGTAGCCGGATCGGCCGTCGAACCGGGTCCAGGACGGCAACCCCTGCCGGTTGGGATCACCGGTCCGCGCGAACCCGGTCCAGTAGCCGACCATCACCTCGGACAGTCGCTGCTGCGCGGCGGTGAACGGCCGCACGTAGCCGACGGTGAACAGGTACGGCAACTCGGCGGTGTGATACGCGCCGGTCGGGAAGCTCACCGCAGCCGCCTCGGTGAAGAACGGGGCATCCTGGTCGGCGAACTCGTACATGTACGTGGGCACGTACCGGCTGAGCACCGCTGCGGTGTCCAGCACCGGCCGCGCGTACTGGAAGTCGGTCATGGCTGCGGACAGCGCCTCCGACGGCGTCCCGGATGCGGCCACCGGGTAGCGGGCGAACACCCGGGGCGCGCGGGCCCCGAACGCGGCCTCGATCTGCTCCCGGTACTGCCGGGCAGTCAGGGGGCAGGGCATCGCCTGTTCCGGTGCGCAGAGCATGCCGGTGCGCTCCATGCCCCACACCTGCGCGCGGTACTCGTCCCGGGTGACGCCGACGAGTACCGGTACCCGATGGAACCGGCCCGTGGCGACCGCGTCGGCCGGATCCACCGGCAGCACCGACCCGCCACCGACCGGGCCGGCTTCCCACGCCGACTGGCTGGGATAGCCGGCCGCCTCGACCAATTCCTGCGCCGACCGGTCGCGCAGGCAGGCGGCGTCCCCGTCGCAGCCGACCGCCGCGATGAGCGCGTCCGCGCCGGCCGTCGCTTCTTCGCGGGTACGCAACGGGGTGCTGCACGAGTTGCTCTGCAGGATCGCGCGGTGGAACAGCCCGGCGGAGCCCGGCGCGGCCAGGTGGGCGCAGACGCTGGTGGCACCTGCCGACTGCCCCGCCAGGGTGACGTTGCGCGGATCACCACCGAACGCGGCCACGTTGGCCCGCACCCACCGCAACGCCGCTTGCTGGTCCTCCAGCCCGAAGTTGCCGGACCCGCCCACGTCGGGGTGGGTCAGGAAACCGAGCGCACCGAGGCGGTAGTTCAGCGTCACCACGACGACGTCACCCTGGGCCGCCAATCCGCGCCCACCCCAGGTGTCACCCTGACCGAGGAAGAAGTGTCCACCATGGAGCCACACCAGCACCGGCAGCGATTCCCCGGCGGAGCGGACGGGCGGGGTGGTGACATTCAGGTACAGGCAGTCCTCGGCGATGCTGGGCCGATCCATCGGCATGCCGGCCGGTTGAGCACACCCCGGCCCCGGCCGGGTGGCGTCCCGGGTGGCGCTCCACGCCGCCGCCGGACGTGGTGACCGCCAGCGCAGCTCGCCGACCGGCGCAGCCGCGTACGGGATGCCGAGGAACGACCGGTGGTCCACCGCCACTGTGCCCCGCACCAACCCGTCCGTGGTGCGTACCACGTCCGGCCGATGCGCCGCCCCACTCGTACCGGCCACCGCGGTCCCCACTGGAACAAGTGCCGCGACGACGACGGCCGCGACGGCCCACCACCGCTTTCTCGACCTGTCCACGTGCGCCTCCGATCTCGTTGTGAACGCCGTACGCGTTCCGGAACCGAGCATCCGGACACCGAACAACGTCCGCAACCACAGCACTAGTGCACCGGGGCGCTAGGCTGGGCGGCGCTCTGGCGCACTAGTGCAACTGGACGGAGACGGCGTGAAATCGAGCGAGGCCGGGCCAGCGTCCGCACGTATCACCGCGGCACTTCGTAGCCGCATCGCCGCCGGTGAACTCCGTCCGGGCGACCGCCTGCCCTCCACCCGGCAACTCGTCCGGGAGTGGGGCGTGGCGATGGCCACCGCCAGCAAGGCGCTCGCCGCGCTCCGGCACGAGGGGCTCACCGAAGCCGTACCCGGCGTCGGCACGGTCGTCGCCGCACGGCGCGCGCGCCGGACCGGCAACCCACGGCCGGTAGGGCATTGCGACGCCAGTGACGCCGAGCCCTTCCAGGATCAGATCGTGCGCACCGCCACCGCGATCGCCGGCACTGACGGCCTCGGGGCCACCACGATGCGTCGCATCGCCAACGAGCTGGATGTCGCCACCATGGCCCTCTACCGCCACGTACGCGGCAAAGACCACCTCGTCACGCTCATGGCCGACGCGGCGTTCGCGGAACATCCCCTCCCCGCCCGGCCGACCGGGGACTGGCGCGCCAAGTTGGAGCTGCTCTGCCGTACCCACTGGAGGATGTACCGGCGACACCCGTGGCTCGCCCACGTCGTGTCATTCACCAGGCCCCTGCTGACGCCGCACGCCATCGCCCACACTGAATGGACCATGCGGGCGGTGGCCGACCGGGGGCTGGACCCCACCGCACTCATCCACGTGGCCGCCACCGTCGCCAACTTCGTCCGCGGCACCGCCGTCGACCTGCAACGGGAGGCCGAGGCCGAACAGGACACCGGCCTCACCGACGACGAATGGCTACCCACCCAGAGCGACACGCTCGCCGCCACGCTACGCAGCGGATCCTTCCCCATCCTGGCCCGCATGTCCGCGCGCGACGACGTGGATCTCACCCTCGACACCCTGTTCGAGTTCGGGATGCAACGCATGCTCGACGGCATCGCACCGCTGTGCGGCCAACGGCCGGCGTTCGACGATCACGGGTGAGGGTACGGCGGTCCACCAGCATCTCGGGGCAGCGCGGCGGACGCCGCATACCACGCGGCAAGGGCCTCACCGAGCCAAACCTCAAATCCCCTCATTCCTCGCTTCTCCTCCCATTCCGGTCAGTAGTCTCTTAAGCGCACGTAGTGACCATTACTCGCATTGCAGGAGGTTCCGTGAGGAAGAAGCTTCTCCCCGTCGCCCTGGCCGGCGTCGCGTTGGCCGCGGGGTTCGCCACGCCGGCGGCTGCCGCCCCGGGAGACACGATCGTCACCCTCACCGTTGTCGGTGCGGGTGGTCTCACGATCACGGTTCCCGCGTCGGCCAACCTGGGTACCGGGACAGAGGGCAGTACGGTGTCCGGGCAGTTGGGGTCCGTGACCGTGTTGGACCAGCGGGCGTCGCTGACCCCGAACTGGACCGCCAGCGTCATCTCCACCGACTTCGTCACGGGTGGCGGCACCGCGTCGGAGACCATTCCGAGCATCAACGTCACCTACTGGTCCGGGCCCGCCACCGCCACCTCGGGCGACGGCACCTTCACGCCTGGCCAGCCGACGGCAGCCGACGCGCAGATCATCAACGTTCCCCGTACGGCGTTCAGCCACACCGGTGGCACCGGCAGCAACTTCGCTTCCTGGAATCCCACCGTGGAGGTCGCGATTCCTTCGGGTGCCGTCGGTGGTGTCTACACCGGGACGGTGACACATTCGGTGCTCTGACCCCGCCCGTCGGCTGGTGCTGCTGGCCTCCGTCGCCGTCCTGGCGTTCGGAGTGCCGGCGGCACCAGCCGGCGCCGTACGCGGGGAGCGACACCAGCGGGAAGACGACGTGGCGGGGCTGGGTCTCCAACTCCTGGACATTCCGGTCGCCCGGGTCGAGGATCCTCGGGCGCGGTCGTACATCGTGGATCACCTGAAGCCGGGTGCGACCATCCACCGGCGGGTCGAGGTGCGCAACACCTCCGCCGAGCGCCAGCACGTCGAGCTGTACGCCGGGGCCGCGGCGGTCAAGGACAACGCGTTCACCGTCCCCGAGGGTCGCGCCGGCAACGAACTCAGCAGTTGGGTGACCTTGGAGACGGCCAGCGTCGACCTGCCACCCGGGGAGAAGGAGCCCGTCCAGCTCAGCATCGAAGTGCCGAAATCCGCGTCGAAGGGTGAGCGGTACGGGGCGATCTGGGCGCAGATCACCAGCCGGCCGACGGAGGGGGGCAACATCAGCCAGGTCCACCGGGTCGGCATCCGGATGTACCTCGACATCGGGCCTGGTGGTGAGCCGCCGACGGACTTCCGGATCGACGGCATGGCGGCGGAACGGGGCACCGGGCAGTGGCCGATGGTCACGGCACGGGTCACCAACACGGGTGGACGGGCGCTGGACATGGGCGGCACCCTGTCCCTGACCCATGAGTCGGGTGCGCTCCGGGGCGGCCCGTTCAGCGTGACGAAGGGCGTGACCATCCTCCCCGGGGAGAGTGGTCGGGTCGGCGTGGAGCTCAACCAGGTCCTGCCGGCCGGCCGATGGGACGCGCGGCTGACGCTGCACAGCGGGACCGTGGAGCGCACCGCGGACGGGAGGATCACCCTCCCGGTCGCGGCGGAGGTGGTGCCGGTGAAGTCCGCCCTGTCACGCTGGGTGGCGTGGTCCCTGGGCGTCGGCACGGCACTGGTGGCGCTCGTCGCGGTCCTCGTCTGGTACCTCGTCCGCCGACGCGGCCGATTCGGGATCAACGCCCGGGTCGCCTGATCCAGGGGCTTCGGCATCCCCACGAGCATGCCCACCAAAGCGGTCACTTCACCTGAAAATCCTTCATAGGCCCTGAAAGCCACATAGGGTAACTTTCACGTTCCCTTGGTGCGGCTGGTCGAGCCGGCGCGTAAGCGGACTGCCCTGTCGGCCTCGGACGGCGGGCGCGGATCCGGCGTTGGCAACACCCGGCACCCCGGCTGGATGGAGGCCAGATGATGGCGCAGGACGAAAACGGTCGCACGGCCGGCCCGAGGAGTCTCCTCCGGCCGGCCGTCGTGGGTCTGGCCCTGACCGTGGCCGTAACGATCTCCGGCGTCCTGCCGGTAACGGCAGGTCCTCCCGGCGGGCCGAGCGTCGCCCAGGCCGCCACCCCACCGCCGGCATCCACCGACGTCACGTTCGAGGTGGTGCCGACGCAGCCACCCGCCCCGCCGACCCCCCAACCGAGTCCGTCCGGTGGTCACCTACCGGTGACCGGAAACGACCCGGAACCTGGCTGGCTGCTGGCCCTCGGCACCCTGCTGGTCCTCGCCGGCACCGTGATCACCGCCTTCGCACGTCGGCGAGACCGACGGCACTCCTGACCCCGACGGCTACCTCGACTGGACCTCGGTCGGGTGCGGCGGTGGCGAAGGGATCGGGGCGTGACACTGGTGGTCGCCGGCGCTGCCAGGGTCGAGAAGGTCCTCGTACACGCCGACCTTGAACCTGATCAGGTCCAGGCACTCGGTCAGCTTGCCGATCTGGGTGGTGACGTTCGCTTGGTGCTCGCGCATGAGCGCGAGTCGTTCCGCCTCGTTTCCGGCTCCCTGCCTGACGAGTTCGGCGTATCGGCGCAGCGCGGGCAGGGGCATGCCGGAGGCGCGCAGGATGATGCAGACGGTGAGCCAGTCCACGTCATCGTGGCTGAAGACGCGGCGCCCGCCAGGTCCGCGCCGCACCGCATTGACGAAAAGGCCCTCGTGCTCATAAAAGCGCAACGCGTGCACGCTCAGGCCGGTGCGTTCGGCGACCTGGCCGATGCTCAGATTCGTGGTGACCTCAGCCATGCCGTTCAGGGTAGCGGCTTGACCTAGAGTCGACTCTAGATCCTAGGGTTCCCCGTGCGATCGACGCTTCTGTCGCTCTGTGCAATCACGGCTGAACCAGTAAGGGAAGCATCACCATGCGCTATCGCACCCTCGGCGGAACCGGCATCGAAGTCAGCACCTACTGCCTCGGGACCATGATGTTCCAGGATGGCTGCAACTCCGACCACGACGATTGTGTCCGGATCATCCACGCCGCCCTGGACCAGGGCATCAACTTCGTCGACACCGCCGACATGTACGGCCAGGGTGAGTCCGAGGAAATCGTGGGAAAGGCGCTGCGGGGACGCCGTGACGACGTCGTACTCGCCACCAAAGTGCACTTCAAGATGGGCGAGGGCCGCAATCGCAGCGGCAACTCGCGGCGGTGGATCCTCAAGGCGGTCGAGGACAGCCTCAGGCGGCTGAACACCGACTGGATCGACCTCTACCAGGTCCACCGCCCCGACGACTCGACGGACATCGAGGAGACCCTCGCGGTGCTCAGCGACCTCGTGCACCAGGGAAAAATCCGCGCCTTCGGCTGCTCGACGTTTCCCGCCGAAGAGATCGTGGAAGCGCATCACGTCTCCGAGCGTCGCGGCCTCGGACGCTTCCGCACCGAGCAGCCGCCATATTCGATACTGGCCCGCGGAATCGAGACCTCGCTCCTGCCCGTCTGCCAACGCTACGGAATGGGGGTACTGGTCTGGAGCCCACTGGCCTTCGGGTTCCTCACCGGCAAGTACCGCAAGAACCAACCCATCGACCTGTCAACCGGCCGCCCCACCATCCGGCCGGCACTATTCGATCCCGAGAACGCGCAGAACGCCGCCAAGCTCGACGCCGTCGAACAGCTTGTCGAACTCGCGGAAAACGTCGGCTGCACCCTCCCGCAGCTCGCCCTAGCCTTCACTGTGGCTCACGCCGCCGTCACCTCGGCGATTATTGGACCGCGGACCATGCCGCAGTTGGAGGAACTCCTCAAGGGCACCGCACTCACCCTGGACGAAGCGACCCTCGACCGGATCGACGAAATCGTGCCGCCCGGAACCAACCTGTACAACCCCAACGCTCCGCTGCCGCCGCGTTCACTGACCGACACCGCACTGCGTCGCCGCCCACTCACCGACCGCGCGGCAGCGTGAGCTGAGCCGAGCCGGGTACGGCGAAGGTGGGGTCGGTCCGGGTCCGGCCCAGGTGCCGCGGCGTCGGGTGGGGCGACACCTGGGCCGGACGATCTCCGGCGGGGTCAGCCGGGCGGGGCGGGGCGTGCGGTGGCGGGGCGGCCGTTGCGGGTGAGCGACCAGAGTCGCGGCCCGCTCGGCAGGTGCAGCGGCAGGCCGGCGTGGTAGCCGTGGGTGCGCAGGAAGTCCCGGGCCGCCTCGGTGGTCACCACCGTGTAGACCGGCCAGCCGAGTTGGTCGACGCGGTGCTGGTGATGGGCGAGGAGCCGGCCGGCGCTGCCCTGCCGGCGGCTGTCCGGGGTGACGTACAGCCAGGCCAGCCAGTGGTGTGGCGCGGCGGACGTGTAGCTGGCGAGCACCGCGTGGAGCTGCCGGAACCTGGGTAGCGCCCGGCCGGTGAAGGCGCTCAGGTGGTGGTCGGTCAGCAGGGCGCCGTCCGGGGCGGGGTGCCGACGCCAGACGGCGATGCCGCTGAGGTCCAGCAGCACGTCGACGGTGCCCCACTCCACGGCGTGGTCGATCTCCATGGCCAGCAGGGCGTGGAAGACGGACTGCCGCTCGGCCGGGTCCGGCACCAGCCACGCGGCGACCGGGTCGGCGGCGGCGGCCTCGGTCAGCAGGGCCGCGATGGTGGCGACGTCGCCGGACTGCGCGGGCCGGATGGCGGCGGTCGCCGCTGCGGCGCTCACCGGGCCCGCCGTCGCGGTCGTGGTCCCGTTGCCGGGAAGGCGGCCGGGCCGGCGGCGCTGGGTTGGCCGCGCCACATCCGCCAGATCGTCGGCCCTGCCGTGGGCAGGATCAGCGGTGGGCCGGCCCGGTACCCGAGTCGCCGGTACAGCTCGCGGTTGCGGGTGTTGCTGGCCTCAAGGTAGGCGGGTACGCCGAGGGTGTCGAGCTGCCGGTGGTGGTGGCGCAGCAGGGCGGTGCCGATGCCTCGGTTCTGCCGCTCGGGACAGACGGCGAGGTAGGCGAGGTGGTGGTGCGGCTCCTGCGGGTGGAACGCCTCGAACATCGCGTCCAGGAGGGTGAACTTCGGCGCGTAGACCCCGGTGGCCTGTTCCAGGGCCGCCAGGTGCTCGGCTGGGATGCCCGACGGGCGTTCGGGGCGGGGATACCAGATCGCGACGGCCGCGAGGTCGGCGGTGGTGTCGACCTCGCCGTGCGCCAGGCCGTGGAGCAGCACCTTCCTGAAGTAGCGGTGGTAGACGGCACGCCGGTCGTCGGGGTCGGGGATCAGCCAGTCGGCGACCGGTCCGTCGACGAACGCCTCGGCCAGCACGGAGATCAGGGGGCCGGCGTCGTCGTGGGTTGCCGGGCGTACGGTCACCCGGTTTCTGGTCTGGGTCATGGGGTCTCCTGCCGGGTCAGGCCGGTTGGCGGATCGGGTCGGGGCTTCGCAGGGGTCGGGTGTGGCTGTCCGCGCCGAGCCCGATCGCCTGGTAGACGTCCGGTTTCGTGGCGCGCAGGGTCAGCGCCCAGACCGCGCCGAGTAGCGCGGTGACGGCGTAGGCGGCGGGGAACAGCCAGCGCAGCGGTGAGTGGGGGGCGACGCCGAGGAGGGTGTCGAACTCGCGGATGGTGGCGGCGAGGATCGCGCCCAGCGCCAGCGCGGCGGTCAGTGGTGCGACCGTGGCCCGCCACCGGCCCTCACGGTGGGTGGTCCGGGCGAAGAAGCCGACGACGGAGGCCGAGGTGGCGGTCATCAGGATCAGGACGCCGAGCCCACCGGTGACGGTGACCCAGAAGAACAGGTGGACGACGGGGTCGGCGTCGGCTGCGGCGTAGCCGACGAGGATGGCCACCGCGACGGCGCTCTGCGTCATCGAGCCGACCTTCGGCGCTCCGGTGCGCCGGCTGGTCCGGCCGAACATGGCGGGGACGACCCGTTCGCGGCCGAGGGCGAACAGGTAGCGGGCCACGGTGTGGTGGAAGCTGAGCAGGGCCGCGAACAGGCTGGTGATGAACAGGACCCGGCCGATGGTCACGACGCCCGCGCCGAGGTGCGGGGACACCAGGTTGAAGATCAGGTCCGTGCCGTCGGCGCGGGCGGCGTCTACGATCCGGTCGGGGCCGGTGGCCACCGACATCGCCCACGCGGACAGGCCGTACAGCAGGCCGGTGACCGCCACCGCGAGGTACGTGGCGCGGGCGACGGTACGGCGGGGGTCCCTGGTCTCCTCGGAGAACACGACGGTGCCTTCGAATCCGACGAACCCGGTGATCGCGGTGACCAGCGCGGCACCGATACCGGCGGCGAAGACGTGCGACGGGGCGAGGGTGTCGACGGTGACGCCGCCGGCGGCGGCGTGGGCGACCAGGACGGCGTCGAAGACGACCACGACGGCGCACTCGGCGATCAGCATGACGGCGAGGACCCTGCCGTTGAGGTCGACGCGCAGCACCCCGAGGACCGCCACCGCCACCCAGCCGGCCAGGGCGCACACCCACCAGGCGACGTCCCACCCGTACCGGTCGTGGAGGAACTGGGCCAGGACCGCGCCGAAGCCGCCGTACAGGCCGATCTGCATCGCGTTGTAGGCCAGCAGCGCGACCATCGCGGCGGCGACGCCGGCCGGGCGGCCGAGGCCCCGCGTGACGTAGGTGTAGAACGCGCCGGCGTTGACGATGCGCCGGGACATCGCCACATAGCCGACCGCGAACAGCGCGAGCACGGCGGCGACCACAAGGTACGACACCGGAATGCCGGTGACGCCGGTGACGGCGTACCCGGTGGTCGCGCCACCGGCGACGACGGTCAGCGGCGCGGCGGCGGCGATCACGAAGAACACGACGGAGGGGATGCCGAGTCGGCCGCGCGCCAGGGCCGCCGAGATGCTGTCGGGTTGCGGGTGGGACATGGGCCTTCTTTCCGAGCAGGTGGGTGGGGGATGTCCGGGCGGCCGGACGTTCCGGGGGCGCTCAGGAGGTGCGGTGGCTCAGGACCGCCGCGCCCACGGCCGCGCCGAGTTCGGCGAGCAGCCCGTGCCACTTCGGCCACAGTTGCTCGACCAGACAGCGCAGCCGCTCGCGGGCGGCCCAGGGGGCTCCGTCGAGTAGCGCCGTGTCCAGTTGGGTGTGCAGCACGAGCCCGGCCAGCAGGACGTCGTGCTCGTAGAGGTCGCGGTGGTTGCGTAGCTGTTGGGACAGCCGGGCCCAGGGCCAGGCGGCGGTGTTCATGTCCGTCGGCACGTACCCGGTGCGCCGTCGCCACCACGGGCCGAGCGTCTGCTCCTGGAGCAGGCCCGCCTGGGCCATGCGTTGGGCGACCTGCTCGCCGGCGGTGGTGGCGAGATACGACAGCCACACCCGGGTCGTGGTGTGCTGCGGCTCGGCGAGCATCCGGTCGAGGATCCTGTGTTGCAGCCAGTCCGTCGGGGTGGGGCCGTCACGCCAGACGTGCACACGGCCCTGCGAGAAGCTGATCCGGCCGGCGTAGTGCAGCTCCATCAGCAGCCCGGCCGCCAGCCCGAGGGACAGCGCGGTGCCGAACAGGCGGGGCTGCCCGGTCCGATCGTGGTGGGCCAGGAAATAGAAGTCGTCGGCGATCCGCAGCGGCGCACGGGTGGCGGCGACGACCGCACGGGCCGGCCGGTGGGACGGGGCGGGTTCGTGACGGGCGGGTCGGGTGCTCTCGTCGCCGACGGCAGGGGAGGTGTTCACCGCTGCTGGCCTTCCTGGGTCGAGTCGTCTGATGGAGTGCGGAGGCCATGACTGCGGAGGAGGTCACGGCCGGCAGGGTGCTGACGCAACTCCGCCACCGCCCACCGGTGCTGCGCGCACCCGCCGTCGCGGCACTCGAAGCAGGTGCCGGCGAGGTGGCGCAGGACCGTCCTGCGGGCCGAGTCGAAGCGGTCGCCGGGGTGGTCGCTCTCGTCGGTGCCGGTCATCGTTTCCGGCCGTAACGACGCAGCGCGGCGACGCTGACGCGCAGTTCCATGCAGGGCGGGTGCTGCTCCACGTGCGGGTACTCGCACTGGGGCCGGTGGCCGAGGACCCACATCCACTCGTCGCTGAGGTGCGCGAGGTCGGTGCGGAGCCGGACCAGGACGACATCGACGTGGACTCCGGGCGTGAGGTCACGGCCGAAGGACCAGTCGCCGCCGTCGAGTTGCAGCAGGGTACCGGGTTCGACCCGGGGCGCGGGAAGACCGCCGGTCATGCGCCCGGCCACCAGCGCCACCGGCGGGGCCGCAGACTGTTCGCGGCCTTCCCCGGGAGGTCGAGACTGGCCCAGAAACGGCGGTTGCCGCGCGCCACGTCCTGGGCGGTCGCCTCGTCGGGCCGGGTCCAGCCGCCACGGTGGCCGTAGAGCGTGGCCGCGCCCTCCCGATCGATGCCGAACGGCCGGTACGCATGCCCGTCCCGAGGAACGAACCACTTGATGCGGGTCAACGCCATCACCTCCTATGTGGAATCAACAAGGTGGCCGTCCGGGAAGCCGGCCCTGTACTCCCGACCAGAGGGCGCAGGGACCGTCCCCCATTGGGGGATCGGGTACGACCCCTGCGCCCGGCTCGTGGATGGGACACGTCCCACACGCGCTCAGTCGCCGATCCGGGAAGGCTCTGCTACCTCCGCTTGATCCGACAGCCGGCGATCTACAACCCGTTCAGCGGCTACCAGGCCCCCGTGCCTGTTCATTACACTTTGGGCATGCCCAAAAGACAACCACCCAATAGGGAGAGATTTAACGGGCTGTCACTGATGCAAGGCGCAGCGTTTGGGCAGGCTACGAGGGGTACGCCCACCGCGACTGCGCTCCGAATGGGTGTTTTAATTGGGCGTAGCGCACGCCCAAAGTGAGGAGAGGGTGGGCTGGTGTCTGAAACAGTGGGCTCGGCATTGCTGCGCCGCCACATCGGCCGTCGTCTGGAGGCGCTGCGGAAGCACGCACGGCTGACGCAAGAACAAGCGGCAGAGCAACTCCAGAAGGGCCGGACGACCATTGCCCGGTGGGAAGAGGGCCACGAGAACGTCCGCTTTCGCGACGTAGACGTCAAAGCGTTGCTCGACATCTACGGGGCCGGGGAGCATGACACCAAGGTCCTGCTCGCCCTGACCGCCGAGACCCGCAACGGCCGACGCAAGAGCTGGTGGCACGACTACACGGAGACTGCCCTGCCGACCTGGTTCGGGCTGTACGTGACGTTGGAGGACAGCGCCGAGACGATTCTCCAGTACGAGTCAGAGCTGATCCCCGGCCTGCTCCAGACCCCCACCTACGCCGAACAGGTCGCTCGGGTGCCACCGGGCTATCTCGAAGAGGACGAGATCAACCGCCGCGTCCAGGTCCGCATCGAGCGACAGTCGCTGCTCACCCGCCCCCGTGCGCCGCACCTCCAGGTCGTCCTCAACCAGGCGGTGCTACACCGCCCGGTCGGTGGCAACACGGCGATGGCCGCACAGATGGCCCACCTGCTGGAGGTGGGGGTCAAGGCGAACGTGACGGTCCGCGTCGTTCCGTTCTCGGCGGGCGTGCACAGCGGCATGGCCGCCTGCGGCCCGTTCACCATCCTGGACTTCCCGACCAACGACTTCGGAGACCCCCTCGAACCCCCGCTCGCCTACGCCGAGACACTGACCGGTGCGATGTACCTGAACAAGCCCGACGAGGTCAACGCCTACCGGTTGGCGTGGGCTGACCTGGAGAAACGCGCCCTGAACCAGGCCGCGTCAACAAGATTGATCAAGGAAGCACAGAAGGGATACGCGAGTGGCTGACTCGACTGGCGCCAAGTGGCGCAAGAGCACCCGCAGCGGCAACGGAGGAAACTGCGTCGAGGTGGCGACGAACTTGCTCGCCCGCCAGGACGCGGTCTTCGTCCGGGACAGCAAGGACCCGCAGGGCGGCCAGATCGCGGTGACGGCTCGGAGTTGGACGGCCTTCACTGATGCCCTGCGGGAGGGCACTCTGACTCCGTAACCAGAAGGGCTGTCCTACCGGAAGTAGCCGGCCGACACCGGCTACTTCCGGTAGCTGCACAGCCACGACGATCACGGGCGGTCCCCCACGAGACCTGGTCTGTCCGCCTGGGGCCGCACCGTCAGTATTGGAGAAATCAACTCATGGTTGATCTGACATCCGCCATATGGCGCAAGAGCACCCGCAGCGGCAACCAGGGAGACTGCGTCGAGGTGGCCGACAACCTGCACAGCGTTGTAGCCGTGCGAGACAGCAAGGACCCGAACGGGCCGGTCCTGGCCTTCGCGCCCGCGTCGTGGAAGGCGTTCACCGCAAGCCTGGGCAGCAGCAACACTCCGTAGGCGGCCGACGCTCGTCCTACCTGCCGCTCGTCGGACTGCGCTCCTGCCGCAAGTAGCCGACGGAAACCGGCTACTTGCGGCAGCGTGCAGCCTCCACAATAACGGCGGCCCCGGCCGACGGCGGTAGCGGTAACGCATGACCAAGGTACGGCCCGGCCTGGACCAGGCCCTCTGTGTCGACGGTGCACTCTCAGCCTTGATGGGCGAAGACCAGGAGGGTAGTGAGGACGTGCGGCGGCGGACGGTACTTCAGGCTCTCAGCGTGGCCGGCATGGCAGTGGCTGGTTGGCCTCTCGCATCGGGGGCCACTCCCCGCAGGATCGGCATGGATCACGTAACCGACATCGCCGAGACCACCGCGTTGTACCGTGGCTGGGTCTCCCGACACGGCGGTGCAGCGGTACAGCAACCGGCCGCGCAGTTACTTGAGCGGGCCGCCGCGATGCATGGTGCCGCCTCCGAGCCGAAGGTTCGCACCGCGCTGCTCGCCGCGATCGCCGACCTCGCCGGGCTCGGCGCATACATCGCCCGCGACATCGGAGACCACCGCAGCGCAGACGAGCACGCCCGGCTCGCCCTGTCCGCTGCCACCGCCGCCGGCAACACGGCGCTGGGCGGCCACACCGTGGTCCGGATGGCTGGCCACAACATCGAGCTACGCCGTCCCGAAAAGACACTGTCGCTGCTGGACGCAGCCGCCAAGCGCGCCGGTGACCTGTTCACCCCCGGTGACTGCGCCAACCAGTCGTGCATCCGCGCGTGGGCGTACGCGCAGGTCGGTGACGCCGACATGGTTCGCCGCGCCGTGGGCGACGCCGAGGAGGCGTTCACCCGTGTCGACAGCACCGGCGCACCCAACTGGGCAGCCCAGCACGTCACGGAGGCAGAGCTTTACAGCCTCACCGGCGCTGCCTACACGGACCTGGCGCGTACCAACAACCGGTACGCCGAGACGGCAATCGAACGACTCAACCAGGCCCTGGACCTGCGTGGTGTGTCCCTGGCCCGCAACCGGGCCCTCGACCAACTCAGCCTGGCCGAGGCGCTGCTGTATGCCGGTGAGTTCGACGAAGCCGGCCGCATCGCACTCGCAGCGACAGAAGCCGCCGGCGACATCCGCTCCGGCAGACTCTCGCTCCGCTTCGCCGGGCTGACTCGCCGTATGCAGCCCCATGCCTGCAAGGCGGCGTCCGTGGCCGAATTCGTCACGGCACAGCGCACCTCCTAGACGAGAGTCCGATGTTGCAGGCCGTGACGGCTCGGAGTTGGACGGCCTTCACTGATGCCCTGCGGGAGGGCACTCTGACTCCGTAACCAGAAGGGCTGTCCTACCGGAAGTAGCTGGCCGACACCGGCTACTTCCGGTAGCTGCACAGCCGCGACGATCACTTCAGACGTACGCCCGTAGCGGCTACCTAGCAGCGCCAACCTCTTTACTCGATGCCGGTGCAGACCTCGTCGTCCGAAGCATGAAAGACCTGTTCAACTACCTAGCGCCTCGCCTTTGAACGCTGATCGTGTAATCGTCGGTTCTGATTGGGCTCCGTTCAAGATCAACTAATGCGAGTGGACGACAGTGGATGAGGCTATACGTGGCAGCTTCGCCGAGCATCACACAACCGGTACCGGCAGGCCGTCAGATGCCGAGTCGAGCACTACCGTCGTTCGGCGCTCAACTACGGCGCATGCGGGCCGAGCGCGCCTGGTCACTGCGTGATCTCGCGGAGCGCATCACCTACAACCGTGGTTACATCGGCAAGGTGGAGCAGAGCGAGAAGTTCCCGGACCGACAGTTCGCAGAGCGAGCCGATCAGGCTTTCGGCGCGCGTGGCAACCTCATCGAGGCTTGGCAGGATGAGGCCGACGAGCGACACAAGACCGAGCGGATGGGCAGACTGCTGACGGCCTCCGTCAAGGACTCACTCCGGCTGCTCACCGCCGCCGAAGAGCGTCACGACCTAGCCCAGATCAGCGATGGCGTGGACGGACTGGCGGTCGCCTACCTCGGAGCGTCACCCAGCCCGATGCTGCAAGATGCCGTCGAGCTGCGTGGCGAGATCCTGCAACGGCTGCGCGACCGCCACTACGCCCCGCACGAACTCAAGGATCTCTACGTCCTGCTGGGCAGGTTGCAAGGCGTCCTGGCATACGCCGCCCTTGACCTGGGGAGTGCCGACGCAGCCATGACCCACGCAGAGGCCGCTTGGACCTGCGCGGAACACGCTGGAGACAACGAGTTGCGCTCGTGGACGCGCGGCACCCAAAGCCTGATCGCGCGTTTTCGTGGCGACTACGCCCACGCCCTGGACTACGTGCACGACGGACTGCGCTACAAGGCAAGGGGCACCGGCCGGATACGGCTGCTGTGCGGCGTAGCTCAGTGCCATGCCAACCTCGGCGACTCCACAGGCGCGAACCACACCCTTGACCTAGCTCTGGCGGAACGGGAAGAGCTTGCCAGCACGGACTCGGTGGAGGGTCTTTTCGGCTTCTCCGTTGCGAAACAGCACTACTACGCGGGGAGCAGCCTGATTTGGCTGGCGGGTGGGGCGGACGCGGAACGAGCTGCCCGAGAGGCGGGGCGGGCGATCGCGCTGTGGGCAGAGGAGCCTCCGGAGAGCAGGTCCTTGGACGACGAGGCGCTGGCCCACATCTACCAAGGGACCGCCTTCCTGCAAGTCGGGGACCTCGACTCCGCTAACGCCGCCATCCGGCCGATCCTCGACCTGCCAGCGGACCGCCACATCTCCTGGATCAACAAGCGGCTCGACCGGTTCGCTGCGATGCTTCGCGCCGAGCCATACCGAGGGTCGAGCGCGGCCGACGACCTGTACGAAGAGATCCGCAACCTAGGCGAGTAGTTCCCCTATCAGGGGTCGGTGTATGGCACTCCCGGCTGCACGACTACTACCGCAGGCAGGGCTTCCGCCACGTCCGCACGGTGGAGTCCCGTGTGTCTGGTGCCTGCTTCGAGCGGCCGGCTCAGCCGTACAGCAGCGGCCGGCTCAAGACCGAGGGCGTCTGACAGGGCGGCAAACTACCGCGCGAGCAGTATCGACCGGCAACCTGCCGATCTGGTTAGGTTTCTAGGTGGCCTGAGGACAGCGCCTGGGACGATCCTTCAGGACGAGTCGGAGCTGATCCCCCGGCCTTCTCCAGACCCGATCTGCGTCGGCAAGATTGATCAGGGAAGCACAGAAGGGATACGCGAGTGGCTGACTCGACTGGCGCCAGGTGGCGCAAGAGCACCCGCAGCGGCAACGGAGGAGACTGCGTCGAGGTGGCGACGAACTTGCTCGCCCGCCAGGACGCGGTCTTCGTCCGGGACAGCAAGGACCCGCAGGGCGGTCAGATCGCGGTGACGGCTCGGAGTTGGACGGCCTTCACTGATGCCCTGCGGGAGGGCACTCTGACTCCGTAACCAGAAGGGCTGTTCCACCGGAGGTAGCCGGCCGACACCGGCTACTGCCGGTAGCGGCACAGCCGCGACGATCACGGGCGGTTCCCCCGAACCGTCAGTATTGGAAGAATCTACTCATGGTTAATCTGACATCCGCCAGATGGCGCAAGAGCACCCGGAGCGGCAACCAGGGAAACTGCGTCGAGGTGGCCGACAACCTGCCCGACGTGATCGCAGTACGAGACAGCAAGGACCCCAACGGACCCGCACTGATTTTCGCCTCTACGGCGTGGAAGGCGTTCACCAGGCACCTGAGCAGCGGAACCCTTTAGCGCTGGTCAGCCTGCGGCTGTTCACTCTCCCCGCCTTGCACGCGCCAGCCCCGCCGGGTCGGCCATGAACGGTCGCTTCGGCGGGGCCAGCGCCTCCGGCCAGCCTCAGTATGGATGGAGTGACGATGAACCTGTTCACCAGCAGCGCCCAGCCCAGCCTCTTCGGCGACGACGAAGCCTCGGGCGGATGACGGCTCTACGAACTTAGCGGGGGTCCCGGTGCCCTTCAGGTAGAACCGGTGCCTGCTCGCGCTCGGAGCCGCGGCGCAGGGTCCGTGAGCTACGGTCAAGTCCTTGGACGTGGTGTTTGCGGTTGAGCGTGATTCCTCGTTGTTGTTAGGCGCTGAGCGCTGGTAGGTCGTTGGTGTCGGTGTCCT